>JAGVAD010000008.1 GCA_020060465.1 Anaerolineales bacterium | reverse complement strand
GTGTTTCTTGCCCCGAAGCAATCTTCCGGCAGCTAGAAAACGACTTTGGCAGGGGATTGCTTCAGTCGCTGCGCTTCTTCGCAATGACATTTTGCAAACCGTCAGGTCGCTAGATCGTCCGTAAGAGATGCAAAATTTACTTGCCCGCTGGATTGTCGTCCAGCGATGCGATCCCTTTGCGGAGCGCGTAGAGCGTGGCTTGCACGCGGTTGGCAAGATGCAGTTTGCTGAGGATGTTGCTTACATGAGTGCGCACGGTGGCTTCGCGCAGCACCAGGCGACGAGCGATCTCTTTGTTTTCCACCCCTTGCGCCAGGAGCTGTAGAATCTCCACCTCGCGTTCAGTGAGCGGGGAAGGGGTGAGAGGTTCTTGCGCCGGCCGGTTCAGCTCTTGAATTACCTTCCGCGCAATGGTGGGATGTATAGATAATTCCCCCCGGTAAACCTGGCGGATCATACGCAGCAAGTCCTCCGGGTCCGAGTCTTTGAGCAGATAACCCAAAGCCCCGGCTTTGATCGAAGGAAAGACTTTGTCATCTGCGGCAAAGCTGGTCATCACCAGGATGCGGGCTTCTGGGTGATCTGCCGTGATGCGTTGAATCGCCTCCACCCCGCTCATTTCGGGCATCACCAGATCCATTAAGATAACATCTGGATGCAGCTTCTCGACCTGCTCCAGCGCCTCTTTGCCGTTCGCCGCCTCGCCGACGACTTCCAAACCCTCTTCTTCCGCCAGCAAGGAGCGAATCCCTCTGCGCACCACCGGGTGATCGTCAACAACCAGGACACGGATGACTTCGCCCATAATTGCTCCAATCCATATGTTGAGATTATAGGAAAGCGTTCGGAAATTCTCCCTGCCCCTGACTTCCCTTTCCAGCGGGAAAGAGGGTCAGGGGGGATGGGTGAGAAAGATAGATTCCGAACATTCTCTAAAGGTTTAGCTCGTGACCAGTTCGGCTCGCGCACCGTAGATCGGCGCCTCCACGTGGATGCGCGTCCCTGCGCCAGGGCTACTGATAATCTCCAGCCGACCCTTGAGCTGACGGGCGCGTTTTTCCATATTCTGCAATCCCATACCGCCGCTGTTCAACGCCTGCGTCACATCAAACCCCACGCCATTGTCGCAAATATCCATCCACACCCAGCCATCGCCGTACCGCAGATCAACGCTCACTTTTTTCGCCCGCGCATAACGCACTAAATTGTTCAGCGCTTCCATCGCAATCCGATACAGCTCTGTTTCCAACGCCTTGGGCAATCGGCTGACGCCTTCAGCCGTCAGCACTGTTTCCAGGCCGGTGCGAGATTCGATGGCCTCCAGGCTGGCTTGCAGCGCAGCGGCCAGCCCCACTTTTTGCAGCATTGGCGGATCCAGTTCCAGGATGAGCAACCGCATCTCTTGCAACGCTTGCAACGCGTCGTCCTTTATTTCCTTCAAGCTTTCTTCGACTTGCTTGGTATTTCCATTGCGCAACGAACGGCTGGCAGCCGTGCAATACAGAGAGATGCCGTATAACAACTGGGTCACCGAGTCGTGCAGCTCGCGGGCGATCCGGTGACGTTCCTCTAACACTGCCAGATTTTGGGCTTGTTCGTAGAGGCGCGCGTTTTCGATAGCCATCGCAATTTGATCGGCGATGGTCATTGCCAGGCGGGCATGACGTTGAGTGTAAAATCCCGACCGATGATGGGTCAGGCTGAGCATTCCGCTTACCTGATCGCGCACAATCAGAGGAATACCAATCCAGGAATGAGCGTGGTCGAATGTATAGCCTGATGGGTTTGAATAACATTCCTGGTACGCTCTTAAGAGCGGCGTATCTCCCTGAATATCCTCCAGGATCAGGACTCTTTTCTCTAAAACAACCTGTTGATAAGGGCCGGCGTTCTTCAGGCTCAGGCTCAACGTTCGATCCGGCGTCGGCAACCGCGGCACGTGATACGCGGCCACGCGCAATTGGTTGTCTTCCAGCGTAAAAATCGCTGCTCCGCTGTAAGGGATGATTTCTTGCATTTGATCCAGGATCAAATGCAACAATGGCTCCAACTCCAATGTGGATGCGATTCTGCGCGATACATCTATCACCGTAGAGAGTTCGCGCGTCCGCTCGTTGACTGCGTTTTCCAGCGTTTGATATGCCTGGACAGCTTGAGTGATGTCAGAAGTAACGATAAAGATGCGCGCTGCGCCATTGGAAATGCTGGTGGAATATCGTTCACGCACGCAGCGCCGCTCGCCGTCGTTTCTCAAGATCCAATACTCCAGTTCGTTTGGGAATTGGTCAGGCTGCTTTGCGCCACCGATAATTCTCCGCAGTCGCTCCCGTTCCTCCGGCGCAGCGAACTTAAAAATGCGAGCTTCCAGATCGCCCTCCGGACAATCGCCGAAGATGTCGCAAGCGCGCTGGTTGAGATAAACCAACTGACCGTTTTCCAGGATGGTCAGTCCATCCTGAATATTGTCCGCCATATTGCGGAATCTCTCCTCATTGGCGCGTGCCAACTCCTCCGCTTGTTTTTGCATCGCCATTTGGAGTTGCAGTTCCTGGTTCAATCGGCTTAACTCTGCTGTCTGCTCTTGCGCCCGCGAGATCATCTCCTGGTTGAGCTGAGATATTTCCGCCTCCAGACGTCGTCGCTCGCGATGATGATTCTCCGAGTTCAGCGACGTTGGTCTGATCAGACGCAACTCGATCAAAATGTTCAGCCCACCCGCCAAAAGGGCGACCAGTATGAAAATAAACCATAGCCAGGGAGGAGCTGTGTTTAGCGGGCTGCGGCGAATCGCTTCCAGAATTGCCAATCCAACCAGTATAGACGCCGCCGAAATGAGTAGCCGCTTCACAGCGATCTGGGACATAGCCTCTCCAGACAATATCGAATGAATACAGTATAGCACAAAAGGCAGAGCGAGTTTTTAAAATTCGTTGAGCCCCAAATCCGCAATCGTTGAGCCTTCGCTATAACAACCGTGCAAGTTTTCCATCTGTACATTGTCTCTAAAAATCAACGCCTATCCAATGACAGAAACCCCATTTTCATGTAAATAAAAATTGAGTTGAAATTCACAAGCGATGGTGGAGCCATGAATCATTTCGTGATTGCGGACAATCGCAAATGCGTTGGATGTTACGCCTGCGTCGCTGCATGTACTGAGAGCCACCGCCAGGCTGGCTTGCAGGCTTATCCACGACTGTTTGTGACATACACCCCGGCCGGGATCATGCCCATCCAATGCAGACACTGCGAAGATGCGATGTGCGCGCTGGTTTGCCCGGTGAACGCCATTACGCATGAAACCAATTCTATTCAAATCAACGAAAGCCTTTGCATTGGTTGTAAGATGTGCGCGCTGGCGTGTCCATACGGCAATATCCTGCCGGGTGGCACGCCGGTCCCTGGCCCGGAACTCAATGTCGGCAATTATGCTTTCATCAACACGCCTTTCCAACCCGACCCCATGTATCTGCGCCAGTTGAGTTACCAGGAACAGCTATCGCTGCTTGGTTGGAATATCGGGCAAAAGACCGTGGCGGTGAAATGCGACCTGTGTTACTTCCGCCCGGAGGGTCCAGCCTGTGTAAGCGCTTGCCCGCACCGGGCGCTGTATCTTGTGACTGACGAGACAACTGCCTCACGCCGTCATCAGTTATTTGAGAAGATGAAGCAGGTCGCGACGCTGGCGGAAAAAAACCTGCCCGTTGGCTGAAATCCGCTGGCTTAGGAGATAGGCTCATGGACGCAATCCAATTCATCATGCTCTCCCTGTTGCTCTATTGCTGTGCAGCGCTGGTTGCGCTGCTTGGCGGCGGCGGCCGGGCTGCCCGTCTGGCAGCTGGTTGGGTCTCACTGTTGGCTTCGCTGGCTGGAGTGGTTTCTGCAGCTATGGCGTTCGCTGCTAGCGACTCTCCCACCATCGCTTTGTTGCAATTACCGCCTTTTGGGGTGCTGGCGCTGCAAATTGACCCGCTCTCAGCGTTCTTTGTCGGTTTGATTGGGCTGATCGGCGCCGCGACCAGCCTCTATAGCATGTCTTCCCCATCGGTGAGCGGGGCAGTGGGATTTTTCACTTATTCCTTCCTGGCTGCCATGCTGTTGGTCGTCTCGGTCAACAACGGGTTTTTCTTCTTGCTCTTTTGGGAGTTGATGACGCTGCTCTCTTATTTCCTGGTGATTTGGAAATATCAGGATCGCGAGTCGGTCAAAACCGGTTATCTCTATATGCTGGTCGCGCATGTGGGGGCGGCGTTGCTGCTAACGGCGTTTTTAATCCTTTACTGGCAGACAGATAGCTTCAGTTTCCGCTTGTGGCATCAGGCCTGGGTCTCTCCTGGCGTAAAAACTGTGGTTTTCTTGCTCATCTTTGTGGGCTTTGGCGCTAAAGCTGGAATGGCGCCGTTGCATTTTTGGGCTCCTGGAACTTACAGCGCAGCTCCTGATCACGCTTCGGCTTTAATGTCAGCGGTCATGAAAAAGACTGCTGTTTACGGCCTTCTTCGCTTCTGTGTGGATTTGTTGGGCGTTTCAGCCTGGTGGTGGGGTTTTGTGATCCTGTTATTTGGCGTCGCCTCCACGGTGATCGGCGCATTCTACGCCTTGACCGAACGAGATATTAAACGCTTGTTGGCTTACTCCAGCGTAGAAAACGTAGGCATCATCCTGATGGGCGTGGGCGTGGGCATGTTCGGTTTGGCTGTGCAACAACCAGTTCTGGCAACGTTGGGGCTGTTGGCTGCTTTGTATCATTTATTGAATCACGCTTTCTTTAAGGCGATGCTATTCCTCGGCGCAGGTCAGGTTATCGCTCAGACGGGGACGCAAGATCTGAATCGTATGGGCGGGCTGGCGCGGCGAATGCCCTGGACAGCGTTGACATTTCTGGTCGGCGCGCTGGCCGCCGCTGCCGTGCCGCCGTTGAACGGCTTTGTCAGCGAATGGTTCACGTATCAAGCGCTGTTCACCGCCAGCGCCATTCCCTTCTTTGCCATGCGGGTATTTGCGCCGCTGTTTGCTGTTTCGTTAGCTTTGGCTGGCGCCTTGGCCCTGATGGTTTACATCAAGGCTTATGGCGGCGCTTTTGCCGGCCCGGCGCGCAGCCAGCCCGCGGCCGCGGCTCAAGAAAGCAACAGCGCGGCCTTATTCAGCTTGTTTTATCTGTCTTTGGGGTGTCTGATTTTAGGGTTGGGAGCGCCGTGGGTCGTCTCATGGATAGCCGGCGTTGTCAGCCAAATCACTCATGTTCCGGCGATTGCAGTTTCAAGCGGCTGGCAGGTATTTCCGGCGGATCCAGGTCAGGCGGTGTTCTCTCCATTGCTGGCGGCGTTGTTGTTGATTGGTCTGCTGGTGGCGCCTTTGCTGATCATCGCCCTGTATGGCGGCTTTCGCGCCGGCAGGCGCAGCGATGTGGAACCCTGGGCTTGCGGTTATGGTTACTCCAGCAGCATGTCGCTTACCGCCAGCAGCTTCGATCAACCCGTGAAGGCGACCTTTCAATTGCTCTACTGGCTGCGCACCCGCCTGAATAAACCTTTCCAGGCCATTGCCGAATTCTCTCGCTCAACCGTGCGACAGATCCTGCGCGCCGAACCAGCGATCGAGACGATTGTCACACGGCCTGCTACCCGGCTGGTGGAATCCGCCGGACAGTGGATTCAAGCGTTGCAGATGGGCGATATTCGGGTGTATTGCCTGTACATTATCCTGACGCTTGCTGTCTTGCTGTTTGCCATTTTTGGAAGGAGTGGATTATGACCCCGGCTGGATTAATCGGCGTTGGCGTCCTTCAGGCTCTATTATTGCTGGTGGCAGCCCCGCTCTTTTCGGGCTTTGCTCGTGTATTACGCGCCAAAATACAAAACCGTAAAGGGCCGCCTGTGTTGCAAAATTTCCTCGATCTTGCCAAGTTGATGAAGCGTCAGGAGGTGGTTTCCGAACAGGCGGGTTGGGTCTTCCATGCCGCGCCGTATGTCCTGATGTCTACCATGCTGTTGGTCGCCTTGCTTCTGCCTGTATTGGCAGTCCAATCGCCGTTGGGCGCGGCTGGCGACCTGATCCTGCTCATCTACTTGTTTGCCCTGCCGCGCTTTTTCCTTTCGCTGGCTGGCCTGGATAGCGGCAGCCCCTTCGGCGGAATCGGTTCTCGCCGCGAGTTATTTATTTCGGCTCTGGTCGAACCGGTCTTGCTGCTGGTGGTTTTTGTCATGGCATTATTGGCAGGTTCGACCAACCTGGGAACGATCAGCGGCAAAGTCGCCGCGGGCGCTTTGCCTCCCTCCATGGCGTTCTGGCTTGGCCTGGCGGCTTTTGCTTTCGCCTCTTTCATTGAAATGGGCAAGCTGCCGTTTGATCTGGCTGAGGCAGAGCAAGAGTTGCAAGAAGGGCCTTTGGCTGAGTATTCTGGGCGTTCGCTGGCCATTTTGAAATGGGGCCTCTATCTCCGTCAATTGGTGCTGGCGGCGCTGTTTTTGGCGTTGTTCCTGCCCTTTGGCAGCATGAGGGTGTTATCGCCCGCTGGCGCTTTGCTGGCAATTGCAGCCTTCTTGCTGAAAGCGGTCGTGTTTTATTTCATTGCCGCGGTGTTGGAAAACGCCATGGCGCGGATACGGTTTATGAAATCCCCCGCCACGATCTGGCTTGCTCTGGGGGCGGCGGTGCTGTCTTTTGTGTTTTACTTGGCTCATGTCTAGGATGATCGTTCCATCGAATTTTCTAAGGAGTTCATCCGAGAGGAGAGAACAAGCATGACAGGATGGATTGTTGCAAGCATCTTGCTGCCCTTTGCCGGTTGCCTGCTGACCCTGGTCATCCCGCGGGATTGGATTAAGGGCGTCAGCCAAATCGCTGCCCTGTTAGCGTCTCTTGGCAGCTTGCTCGCCCTGATTGTGTTCACCATGCAGGGAAAAACGGCGGGCAGTGTGGATCTTCTCTATTTGGGCGATTGGCTGGTCTATGGCGTAGTAACCGATAAACTCAGCATCCTGATCGGCCTGGCTGTGATTTTGGTCGGCTTTTTAATTGTCGTATATTCTACTGGCTACCTGTCCAGCCAGAATCGCGAACATCCTGAGAGGGAAGTCTCCCGCCGATATTATTTCTTCTTGCTTGCCTTTATTGGCTCGATGGCCGGTCTGGTCTATTCGTCCACCATGTTGGGGATGTTGGTGTTCTTTGAGTTGACCGGCGTTTGTTCCTGGGGTTTGATCGGCTATTACGACAATGAAAAGGCGCGCCGTGCGGCGCTCAAGGCTATCATTACCACTCAGGTCGCCTCACTTGGGCTATATGCCGCCACAGCCTATTTCTTTGCCCTAACCGGCAGCCTGCGCTTATCGGATCTGGCTTCGCTAACGGAAAGCGCCAAGATGTTTATCTTCCTCGGTGTCTTGATCGCTGGCTTTGGCAAATCGGCGCAACTGCCTTTCCATTTTTGGTTGCCGGAGGCCATGGTCGCGCCCACCCCCATCAGCGCCTACCTGCACGCTGCCTCGATGGTGAAAGTGGGCGTGTATATTTTCGCTCGCTGCCTGGTTTCCGCCGGCGGCGCGCCCCAGATGATCGGCGTCATCGGCAGCATCATGGCGATCTTGACCATGATTTATGGTTTTGCCATGTATTTCCCGCAAAAAGATTTCAAGAAGCTGCTGGCTTATTCCACCATCACCCAATTGGCTTATATCTTTTTCG
The DNA here is from genome assembly GCA_020060465.1 of Anaerolineales bacterium. Lineage (GTDB taxonomy): Bacteria > Chloroflexota > Anaerolineae > Anaerolineales > UBA4823 > RBG-16-57-11. The sequence goes on along the minus strand of JAGVAD010000008.1, from coordinate 89,361 downwards.
CCCTTTCGCTTTCTGTATTTGGTTCTGGCTTGGCGTTCAATGGGGCGGTGATGCATATCTTCAACCACGCTTTTGCCAAAGGTTTGTTCTTCCTGGTGGCTGGCGCGCTCAGTTACACTACCGGCACCCGCATGTTGCCCTCGCTGCGCGGCGTGATGGGGCAGATGCCGGTGGTCGGCGTTAGTTTCGCCGCCGCCTCTCTGGCGGTCGTTGGCGCGCCGCCGTTCAACTGTTTCTTTAGCAAGTTCAGCATCTTCGCTGGCGGCTTTGAAGCGGCTCGCGCCCACCCGCTGTTGTTGGCGCTGGTGGGGGTTGCAATCCTGGAATCGATTGGCAGTTTTGCCTGGCTTTTTTGGATCTTTAGCGCCTCCGGGCTTGGCAAGCCTTCAGAAGAAGTGGCTGCCGCCACACCCCTGGCGCCGGCCATGCAAGCCGTGTTGGTCACCCTGGCGGCGCTGACTCTGCTCTCCGGCTTTTTCGCCGTTGCCTGGATGGGATAAACCGATGGGGAATGGAGGGACTGCATGAATCCGTATGATTTGATCAACAGCTTAAGCGGTTTGTTGATCCTTACCTCTCTGCTGGTGATCGAGACGAAAAAGATACGCCTCTCCGCCATCTACTATATGGTGCAATCCCTGGTGTTGGTGTTGATCTTTCTCGCCCTGGCAACCATTATGCACGCTGAACAGCTCTACTGGTGGGCGGCCAGCGCTTTCATCACGAAGGCGCTTCTGGTGCCGTATGTCTTAAATCGAGCGCAGCGCCTCATGGCGGATGCGGAACCGCCCAAAGCCGCGGTTAGTCCCTCCGTTTCGCTCTTGCTGGCGGCTGTATCCCTGGTGATTTCCTTTATTGTCATCAACCAGTTGGACTTAAAGATCGCCGCCGAATTCCGCCCCGCGCTGGCCGTCTCTGTGGCGCACTTTTTCTTCGGTCAGTTGTGCATCCTCACTCAGCGAAATTTGCTCAAGCAAGTGTTGGGGTTCTGTCTGATGGAAAATGGCTCCCACCTGACCCTGGCGTTGCTGGCTCACGACGCGCCGGAATTGGTGGAAATCGGCATCGCCACCGATGCAGTGTTTGGCGTGGTGATTATGGTTGTGCTTGCTGTCCAGATTTACAAGAACCTGCATACTCTGGACGCCGCCAGCCTGACCTCACTGAAAGGATAGAGGGTCTGATATGTACACACCCTATTTGTCCTGGCTGCTCTTAGCTCCCGTCATTCTTTCCCTGGCGATCATCGCCGCCCAGCGGGTAGGCTGGCGCAAAATGCTGCTGGTTGAAATCCTGCATCTGGTCAGTATTTCATCGGCGCTGGTGTTGGGATTGCTGGTCTTGCGCGGCGTGATGACGCAAGGCAGTGTGATCGCGTTGAGCGATTGGCTGCATGTAGATGCGTTGGCTGCTGTCTTTTTGCTTATTGTGATCGTTGTGGGATTCTTAGTTGGCGTCTATTCGATTGGTTACATCCGCAACGACGTAAAAACGGGTGAATTGAGCGAAGACCGCGTCAGCGTTTATTACGCCTTGTTCAGCCTGTTCTTGTTCACCATGTTATTGGTTGTGACGGCTAACAACATCATCATGATGTGGGTGGCGGTCGAAGCCACCACGCTCGGTTCAGCCTTTCTGGTGGGTGTTTACGGTCATCGGTCATCCCTGGAAGCAGCCTGGAAATATGTCATTATCTGCACGGTCGGCGTGGCATTCGGTCTGTACGGCACCATCCTGGTTTATTCAGATGCAGTGAACTTCATGCAGCAGCCCGGCGCAGCCATTTTGTGGACCGAGATCGTCAAGAACGCCAAAGCCTTAGACTCCACATTGTTGAAACTGGCGTTTGTGTTTGTGCTGATCGGCTTCGGAACCAAGGCTGGCATTTTCCCCATGCATGCCTGGCTGCCGGACGCGCATAGCGAAGCGCCCAGCCCGGTAAGCGCGCTGCTTTCTGCGGTGCTGCTCAAATGCGCTTTGTTGGTGATCATCCGCTTTTCGATCATCCTGAATCAGGGGATCGGCCCAGAATTTACGCACAACATTTTCCTGGTGTTCGGCGCTCTCTCTGTGGCTTCTGCGGCGCTTTTTATGTTCGTGCAACGAGACATCAAACGCTTGCTGGCTTATTCCAGCGTTGAAAATATCGGTCTCATCGTCTTGGGGTTGGGCATAGGGGGCGCGGCGGGTGTCCTGGCGGCTCTGTTGCACACCATTAACCACAGCCTGGTCAAGTCACTTATGTTCTGCACCTCCGGCAATATCTTGATGAAATACCACACTCGTGATCTGGGCAAAGTGAAGGGTATGTTGCAGGCTGCGCCCTTCACCAGCCTGTTGCTGATGGTGGGGGCGTTGGCGCTGGTCGGTTCGCCGCCCTTCAATATCTTTGTCAGCAAATTTTCGATCATCAGCGCCGGAATCCACGCCGGACATCTGATTTTGATGATTGTATGTTTGTTGTTCCTGGCAGTGGTCTTCGTAGCCTTTTTGCGAGTGATCAGCTCGACAGTGTTTGGAGAACTGCCGGAGGGCGTGGCAAGAGGCGAGTTCAAACCCTACATCCTGGCGCCTGTCGCAATTCTGATGGCTCTGATTGTTGTCCTGGGGCTTTATCTGCCGCCGCAGATCCATTTGTTGTTGAACCAGGCGACGCAGGTCGCCCTGGTCGGCGAACCGATGGTTGACGCGCTGAACCTGCTCGCCGAACGGGGCGGCGCTTTCTTGCCTCTGGTGCAACTGGGTATTGCGCCTTGAGTTGGTTTACAAGATGGTGAGATGAGGAGATCCATTCGCGATGCTGCTGACAGAAGAAAAACCTAAAATCGGGCAAAAGTATGTAGATGCTCTGCGCCAACAGTTTGGCTGGTCCATCCAGGAGGAAGCCTGGCAGGCCCCAGACCAGGTGACAGTTACGGTGGAGTTGAATAGCCTGCCATCGGTGGTAGAGACGCTCTACTATCAGCACGGCGGTTGGCTTTCGGTGGTGGCTGGCAACGATGAGCGCCCAATCAACGGTCATTTCGCTTTGTATTATGTCCTCTCGGTCGAGGGAGACGAACAAGCGCCGGAGAACAAACGTGAAAAATGTTATTTCGTCGTGCGCACTCTGATCCCGCCGCACCAGATGGAATTCCCCGCGGTGACCCCGCGCGTGCCAGCGGCGATTTGGTACGAGCGTGAGGTGCGCGATATGTTCGGCTTGCAGCCCATTGGCTTGCCCGACGAGCGCCGCCTGGTGCTGCCGGATGACTGGCCGGAGGGTTTGTACCCCTTGCGCAAAGACAGCATGGATTATCGTTACCGCCCTGAGCCGACTACCGAGGATGAGACCTACGAATTTATAGATGTCGAAGGCGAAGGGATCGTCCAGGTGCCGCTGGGCCCGCTGCACATCACCTCGGATGAGCCGGGTCATTTTCGCCTGTACGTGGACGGTGAACACATCGTGGACGCAGATTATCGCCTGTTTTACGTCCATCGCGGCATGGAGAAGCTGGCCGAAACGCGTATGACCTATGACCAGGTCACATTTTTGGCGGATCGCATCTGCGGCATCTGTGGGTACGCGCATAACGTGGCTTATTCCACCTCCATTGAAAGGGCGTTGGGCATTGCTGTGCCGGAGCGGGCGCAATACATCCGCACCATTCTGCTGGAGGTGGAGCGTTTGCATAGCCACTTGCTCAATTTAGGGCTTGCGTGCCATTTTGTCGGTTTCGATACCGGTTTCATGCAGTTTTTCCGCGTGCGCGAAAAATCCATGAAGATGGCTGAACTGCTCACCGGAACGCGCAAAACCTATGGTATGAACCTGATCGGCGGCGTGCGAAGAGACATCCTCAAGGAAGAGCGCACACAGACCCTGCAATGGATCAAGGAATTGCGCCAGGAAGTGACCGATCTGGTAGCCATGCTGCTGGAGACGCCTTATATCGTACAGCGCACTCAAGATATTGGTCGCCTGGAGTCGAAAGTGGCGCGCGATTACAGCCCGGTGGGACCAACGCTGCGTGGCTCAGGCTTTGCCCGCGACATCCGCGTGATTCATCCCTACTGCGCGTATGACCGCGTGCCCTGGACGCTTACCTATAAGGACGGCTGTGATGTATTGGCGCGCACCTTGATCCGCGCCGAGGAGTTCTTCGAATCGCTCTCCATGGTGGAGCGCTGCCTGGATACCATGCCGGAAGGACCGGTGCTGACCGAAGGCTTCCGCTATAAACCATACGCCTATGCGTTAGGTTACGTCGAAGCGCCGCGCGGCGAGGACATCCACTGGAGTATGCTGGGCGATAACCAAAAACTGTATCGCTGGCGTTGCCGCGCTTCGAGTTACAACAACTGGCCGCCGTTGCGCTACATGCTGCGCGGCAATACCATCTCCGACGCACCCCTGATCGTGGCCAGCATTGACCCCTGTTATTCGTGCACCGAACGGGTGACGGTGGTGGATGTGCGTAAGAAGAAGGCGCAGGTTGTGCCTTATAAAGAGCTTGAGCGGTATTGCCGTGAGCGGAAGCATTCGCCGCTGAAATGAATCGGCGCTTTGTCAAGCCTTAAGGAGAATTACATGGTGCTGAAACTCATCAGGGAAGTCCTCAAAGTTGGACAGGCCACGCTTCCTTACCCGTTCACCCCGGTGGAGCTGGCGCCAGGCTTTCGCGGTAAGCCGGAATATGATCCGCAGCAGTGTATCGCCTGCGCTGCTTGTACCATCGCCTGCCCACCCAACGCCTTGACCATGCACACCGATCTGGAGCAAGGGGTGCGCACCTGGTCGCTTTTCTATGGTCGTTGCATCTTTTGCGCTCGTTGCGAAGAGGTCTGTCCAACGGGCGCGATCAAACTGGGCCACGATTTCGAGCTGGCTTCCTTTAGCCGAGAGGATCTGACGATCCGCGCAGAATTCCGCCTGGCGGCGTGCAACTTGTGCGGCGCGTATTTTGCCTCGGCCAAAGAACTGGAACATGTGCTGGCTTTGTTGGATCAGGCCGGTTTGCCGCCGGAGGATGCTGCCAATCGCAAGGCGCTATTGCGCGCCTGCCCGGAATGTCGCCGTAAGATGGATTTGCCGCGGGTCAAACCCCTGGTACAGGAGGCGTTCAATGGCCGAGTATAACATCAAGACCGACAGCGCCTATGCTGTCCGCCCGAACGAAGCCGTTGATCGGCTGAAAGGCGCGCTGCTCAAAGATATTCAGCGCTCTTGCTACGTGTATCGCGTGGATTGCGGCGGCTGTAATGGCTGTGAGATCGAAATCTTTGCCGCCATCACTCCCATTTTTGACGCCGAACGTTTTGGTATCAAGGTGGTTTCCTCACCTCGTCACGCGGACGTGCTGGTCTTTACAGGCGCAGTGACGCGCTCGATGCGCGTCCCGGCTCTGCGCGCCTACCACGCCGCGCCGGAGCCGAAGGTCTGTGTGGCTTACGGCGCTTGCGGTTGTTCGGGCGGCATCTTCCACGACCTGTACTGCGTTTGGGGCGGCGCGGATAAGATTCTGCCCATTGACCTGTATATCCCCGGTTGCCCGCCGACGCCGCCAGCCACCATCCACGGCTTTGCGGTGGCGTTGGGTTTGTTAAATCAGAAGATGAAAGCCGGCTATCACTCCCTACAAGATGACGAGCGCTCTCAATTATTGCATCCGCAAGTCCCGCTAGACCTGCGCATCCAAATCGAGCGCGCCGCACGGCGTATGGCTGGTTACTGGCATGGCCGACGCATCGCCGATGTCTTCCTGACGATGATTAAGAACGGCGATCCGCTCAAGCTATCTTCAACACTGCAAGAATATTTAGTCGCCCAGGATGATCCGCGTCTGTCTGAGATCATGGGGCGACTGGAAGAGATTTATCTGGCCTGGTTCGCTGCACATTGAAATGACCCCTTCTATCGTGATTTATCGTCTTAGCCGCAAGTTCGTCAACCAGCGCCAGAATGTCCCTGAAACGGCGCGTCAGGTAGTGTACTATACGCTGGCGGTGGGACATCATGTCGGTGTGATGGACTGCTTTACGCCTCTGGCGGAAATCCCTTTGCCAGATTTTCAAGCCTGGTTGGGGAGCTTGCCCGATAGCCCTGGACGGCGCAAAATGGAAGGCGTGCTCAGGTGGGGAGAAATCGAGATCAATCGCAGCCATGTCAATATCCTGCTGCCGCTCCTGGGTCTGGATACAGAGAAAAGCGCGGGCTGGCTGACCCTTTTCAGACAAAACCTGTTGGACATGATCCAGGAGCCGGCTTTCTATTTGATGGCAAAGAAACGCCCATGAAGAAGAAGCTGGTGCTGACGGTGGGGAATGGAATGATGGGCGATGATGGCGCCGGCGCTTTCCTGGCGCAAATGATGCGCCAGTCGCCGTTGGAAGAATGGGAGGTTCTGAATGGCGGCGCCTCGCCGGAGAGCCTTGTGCATCGGGTAAGAGAAATTTCCCCCGAACGGGTGCTGGTGGTGGATGCTGCGGATATGGATCTCGCCCCCGGTTCGGTGCGCTATATCCCTGTCGAGCGACTGGAGGATCCATTTATATTCACCACGCATACCTTGCCGTTGACATTTCTGATCGAATCCTTGCGAGAATTTGCTCCTCAGGTGGATCTTTTGGGCATCCAACCCGAGGTGGTGGCTTTTGGGTATCCCATGTCCACCGCCGTCAGAGATGCAGTGGCTCAGGTTTATCACGAACTGAAAAATGGCCAGGGCGTCTGGGAAAGCCTCTGACCATTGACAAAAGAGTAATATATAATGTGATAGAGTAATATATAATGTATGTAATGCTGTTCCATCGCTCCTTATAAACCGAAATGAAGTGGTTTGTCCTGGAAAGAGGTGACTATGATCACTGCAAAAGATCTCCTGAAGAAGAGAGGCAGCAGCGCCAGCGTGCGTGTGTCGCCAACGGATACCGTCTATCGCGCCTTGCAGCTTATGGCGGAAAACAATGTTGGGGCGGTGATGATCTGCGAAAATGACCAGATGGTGGGCATCTTCACCGAGCGAGACTATTGCCGGAAGATCATCTTGATGGGACGTTCTTCGCTCAACACGCCGATTCAGGACATCATGACCAAAAACATGATCACGGTGGAGCCCAATCAATCGCTGGAAGAATGCATGGAATTGATGGCGCGCTATCATATTCGCCATTTGCCCGTCAAGGAGAACGATCATCTGATCGGCATCATTTCCATGCGTGATGTCATGGAAGCGATCATCTCCTCGAAACAAGAGCATATTGATCAGCTAGAGAAATATATTTTGGGCAGCGATTACGGTCACTAAGGTCAGAAACGGATGTTTCCCTTTGTTATGACCTCGCCTCCATGAGCGGGGGAAGGTTTTGGCGCGTCATCGGATTGCGCGCAAATAGGCAATTTATTGCCGGTTGACCAGCCAGACGCCCAGCAGGATAGCTGCGCCTCCGATGAGCGAAGCCAAAAGCAGCGGCTCTGCCAGAATATACGCTGCAACAACCACTGTGACCAGCGGTTCGAAGTAGATAAATACGCCGGCCTGCGCCACACTCAATTTTTGCAACGCGTCGTACCAAAAGATATAGGCGAAGCCGGAGCAAAAGACCCCCAGAAAGCCGACCCCCAGCCAGCCCTCTCGATTCAGATGGGCAATTTCCCCCAGCCCTGGCCCGCTAAGGAAGAGCAACGAGATAAATAGCCAGCCGAAGGCCATCACGTAGAACATCATCAATGTAGCCGGGTATTGGAGCAGACCGCGCCGCGACAACGCTGAAAACACCGCCCAGTTGAGCGCGCTGACCAATACCAGTAGATCGCCGATCGTCCCGATCTTGCCTGCCGCCAGGGATGATAGATCGCCTTTTGAGACGACCAACAACACGCCCAGAGCAGCGGTCAGGATGCCTGCCGCCTGCGTCCAGGTCAGCTTCTCGCGCAGTACGACCCAACCCAGCAAAGCCATAAAGATGGGCGTGGTAGCCACGATCCAGGCTGAATTCGTCGCCTGGGTTGTGAGCAGGGCGGTGGATTGCAACCATTGATGGAAGGCGATGCCCAAAAAACCCAGGAACGCCAGATACCCCAACTCTTTCCAACCGGGCGCAATAAACTGCCGCCGCAGCCAGACCGCCCCTCCCAGAATCACAACTCCCATGGCAAAGCGCAGCCATACCACGCTGGCTGGAGAGACATAGCGCAAGGCGACTTTTGTGGCGACAAACGAAGCGCCCCAGGCGGTTGCTGCCAGGGTCGCTTCAATCATAGGCATGGTATGGGATTTCTTCAATCGGCGCTCCCAGAGATGAGAATCAATCTGGAAAGTATATCGGATTTTCCCAATGTTGGATGGTACAACCTTCTTTTACAAAAATGCCGTATCTGCTTCCGCCGATACGGCGACGAGCTATGAGATCGCCAGCCCGTCCAGATAAATATCAGCCAGGCGCTCAGCGACCTCCATCGCAGGCGGAAGGTCGCTGGAATGCGCTGGATAAAAATATGGATACATCATCCCTAACAGCGCCCAGGTCGCCACGTTCGCATCCATACGGCGTAATTCGCCGCTGCTCATACCAGCCTGCAAGATCGAAACGATATGGTTGATAAACTTGCGGTGATAGGCCGAATTGAAAGCCTGGCGCGCCGGCTCGCTGAGATGCGCCATTTCCTGGCTGGAGAGGCGAATCACAGCCCGTTGCTCTGCTGGCTGCGAGAGGATTATCTTAACCAGCGTCTGCACCCGTTGGCGGGCGCTGGTGTGTTCGCCTTGGATGCGCGCCAAATCAGCTTCCATCTCATCTAAATAAGAATCCAGAATCGCCAGTAACAGCTCTTCTTTATCTTTAAAGTGATAATACAGGGCGGCTTTTGAGACGCCCAACGCTTCAGCGATCTGGCGCATCGCCAGACCGTAATAGCCTTGTTGGATAAATAGCCGTTTGGCGGTGGATAGAATTTGTTCTCTGAGATCGTTCAATGCTTAAATCGAACCGAAATTACAGGCTGGGCAGCAAGGGGCGCATCCAGGGCATACCCAGCAGGATCAACAACATAGCCAGGCCGAAGAAGATCGCCGCGCGTTGGTGCTTTGCCTTTGCATCCGTTGCTCGCCGCGCCAGTATGCTTCCCAGGTGAGCGAAAATGACCGCCAGAAACATATACAGCGCGTGTTCAAGAGCGAAGAATCGCAGATCGGCGGAACCCATCGCCGCGCCCAAGTTGGATAAAGCGGTGCGTGTGAGTGGGCTGAACACAAAATAAAGCAACAAACCGAGCAGCAATTGAACATCCATGGCGATGCTAAAAAAAGATCCCACTTTGCGATCGCGTTCGCTCCATGCTCGGTTTCCAAACCAACCAGAAAAAGCGCGCGCCGCAGCCAGGATGCCCAGGATCAGCGCAACCCAACGGACGAGATTATGTAAAGCCAATGTAATCGGGTACATAAATTGTCGCCTCCTCAAAACAACGGAATATTATTGATAAAAATGTTTCTCTCGGTTGCTGTCAAACCGATAGCAGGGGAATGCGTAGCAAATTCGAAGATATGGAGGGTCATTTGTTGGCCGGCAAGGTTTGATAACCTGCACCTCCTCGATAAAGTTCGAAATAAGCCAGGAAGCCGATTGCCACATAAGCCATCGTCTTTGGGATCATCAACATCCCAATGGCAGGGATCTGTTGGACGAACAAAATCACCGGAATATAACAGGCGTATGAAATCAAGATGCACACGCCAATCCATCGGAAAGTGTTGTCTTTGACCGTTGTTGCGTCTCGCAAGATCAAATATGCCAGGCCCAAGCCTTGAAGCATCAATGGAATGTTCCGAATGGTGGACCAGGGCTGTGCTGGTACAACGCGATACCATTCGTTGATCGGTAAAGTCATCATATATAGACGGGCGCTGGCGATGATCAATAGAAAGTATTCAAACCAGCCATAGCGTTTATTAAATCGTGTTCGCCAGACTTCAAGCATGACGATATAGAACAAGGTTACTGTCACCGCGGTCATCAGCGCACCCGCGCCTACCAGGCTGATCGGTCGTCCGAATATGTTGGCCTGGCTTTCCAAACCTCCCAAAGCGTATGCCCATACACGAAAACCCACATGGCCGGTGTCTCCAAAGGCGAGCAAAGCAAACGCGCCGGTGACTAAATCTGCCAGACGGCGACGCGACCCGGCCAATGCTTCCCTTCGTCGCCACATAATTGCCACCAGGCCCCATACGATCACCAGATAGGTTACATTGAAAATAATTTCAATCCAGATTCGCGTCGTTTCAGACATTGCCACTCTCCCGATAACTTACTGACCGGTCGGTAAGTTCCTCGATATTACCAGAGGTGCGCCGAGATGTAAAGGCTTTTTCGCTCGTCAGCCCTCTTTTGTGATAGGATTCAAGCAAAAGACCCCAAACAATTTGAGATAGAGTTCCTATGCAAACCATCACCGATGCTGAAATCTTACCGCTTTCTTTGGAACACGGTTTTTGGACCTGGTCAGCCCAGGGGAAAGTTTCCCCCATTCCTGTGCAGCGCGCAAAAGGCGTGTATTTTTGGGATGTGGACGGGAAACGCTACCTGGATTTCAATTCGATGGTCATGTGCGTTAACATCGGCCACGGCGATGAGCGGGTGATCAATGCCATTGTACAACAGGCGCGCGAACTGCCCTTCGCTGGCCCGCCGATGGCCACCCGGCCACGCGCCTTGCTGGGTAAGTTATTGGCGGAAGTCACACCAGGGGACTTGAACCGTTTCCTCTTTACCCTGGGCGGAGCAGACGCTAATGAGAACGCCATCAAACTGGCGCGCGCTTATACCGGGCGGCACAAGATCCTCGCCCGTTACCGTTCCTATCATGGCGCAACCGCGGGCGCCATGGCCGCTACCGGCGATCCGCGCCGCCTGGCATGGGAACCGAACCTGATGCCCGGCGTGGTGCATTTCCTGGATCCCTACCGCTACCGCTCTACCTTCCATCGAACTAACCCCGACATCTCCGAGGCCGACTTTGCCCTGGATTATCTCAATCACCTGGAGGAGATCATCCAATACGAGGGGCCGCAGACCATCGCCGCCATTTTGTTGGAAACGGTGACCGGCACCAATGGCGTCATCATCCCACCGCAGGGCTATTTGCAAGGCGTGCGTCAACTGTGTGACCGCTACGGCATCCTGCTCATTGCCGACGAAGTGATGAGCGGTTTTGGGCGCACCGGCAAATGGTTCGCCGTGGATCATTGGAATGTGGTGCCGGATCTGATGACCATGGCCAAAGGGTTGACTTCGGCTTATGCGCCGCTTGGCGCGGTCGCCATGCGCCCGCAGATCGCTGAATTCTTCAACGAGCGTGTCTATCAAGGCGGATTGACCTACAACTCTCATCCCATCTCATTGGCAGCCGCCGCGGCGAATATCCAGGTGATGCAAGAGGATCATATCGTTGAACGCGCGGCTGCCATGGGGCCGGTTTTGCACCGCATGTTGACCGACCTGGGCGAGCAGCATCCTTCGGTCGGCGAAGTCCGTTCGATCGGTTTGTTCGGCGTCATTGAATTGGTGCGCGACCGCAAGACCCGGCAGCCGATGGTGCCCTATAATGGCGCTAGCCCAGAGATGGCCGCCTTGCGTCAGTATATGCTCGACCACGGCGTGTATCTCTATACACACTGGCATACGGTTTTGATCATCCCGCCATTAATCATCACCGAGGAACAGCTTGCGGAAGGATTTGCAGTGCTAAACCAGGCGCTGGAAATCACCGATCGGGTGGTTCAAAGTTGAAACCCCCGCGCGCCGAGGAAAAGCCAGTTCCGTAAACGCTCTCGCCGCGATGATAAATGTACCGCCGCTTTTCCTGGAGCAGATGCAACAACTGCTGGAAGATGAATACCCGACCTGGCTGCAAAGCTACGCTGCTCCCGCCAGGCAAGGGTTGCGCGTCAATACGCTAAAAATAGAAGCACCCTCGCTGAGGAACCGACTGCCCTATCGCCTGGAGCCGCTGCCCTGGTCGCCGGAGGGGTTTTTGTTAGAGACCACGCCAGAGCTCGTAGCCCCGCCGCCGGGTAAACACCCCTATCATGCCGCTGGTCTATACTATTTACAAGAACCTTCCGCCATGGCGGTGGCGCGGGCGCTCGATCCACAACCCGGCGAGCGCATTCTCGATTTGTGCGCTGCGCCTGGGGGAAAATCCACCCATATCGTCTCGCTAACGGGCGATCGCGCTTTGTTGGTCGCCAACGAGAGCCACTCACAGCGGGTGTGGGAACTGGCGGAGAACCTGGAGCGCTGGGGGGCGCGCAACGCCATCATCACCAATGAGACGCCGACGCGATTAGCCCAGCGCCTGGAGCGCTTCTTCGATCGCGTTCTGGTGGACGCTCCTTGCTCAGGGGAGGGGATGTTCCGCAAGAGCGAGGCGGCGCGCCGCGACTGGTCACCGAGGCTGGTGCGCAGTTGCGCTCTGCGTCAATCTGCAATTTTGGAAGATGCATTGCGCCTGACGCGTCCTGGTGGGCGTTTGGTCTATTCCACCTGCACTTTTAATCCAATCGAGAACGAACAGGTGATTGCCAGCTTTCTGGCGAGACACCCGCGCTGCGAGTTGCTTGAAATTCAATCGTACCCAGGTTTTTCGCCTGGGCGCGCCAAATGGGTTGAGCCGCCCCTGGAAAACCTGAAGAAAACCATCCGCCTGTGGCCGCATCACTCTCCCGGCGAAGGGCACTTCATTGCTGCGATCCGCTGCTGCGAAGGGGAAGAGCAGCTGCCTGTTCGGCGTCGCGCCCCAAGACCATCCATTGGCAGACCCGAACAAGCGGGACGGATTTTTTCCGAGTTTTGCAATGAATTCCTAACAGACGATCCGCTGAGAGACCTGGAGAGCGTTGTGCGGCGGGTGGGGGCGCGGTTATACGCCATCCCACGCGCCGCCCTGCAGCTATCTGGGTTGAAGATCGTTCATCCGGGTTGGTGGTTAGGGACGATCAAGAGCGCCAGGGGCGGCGAAAGCCGCTTTGAACCCTCACATGCGCTGGCGCTGGGGCTGCGCTCTGAGGCGGCAAAACAACAGTTTAACGCCGCCGTCAGCTCGTCAGAGATACTCTCTTATCTTCGCGGCGAAGCCCTTCCCTGGGATTGGGGCGAGGGTTGGACGTTGGTTGGTGTGGATGGGTTTCCCTTGGGGTGGGGCAAGGCCAGCCAGGGCAGGCTGAAGAACGCCTACCCGCATGGCTTGCGCTGGCATTAGAAGAGATAACGTCCCAAAGACGATTAGCGTCTGCGGCGCGGCAAAGAATCCCGTATGGGAGGCGAATCCAGTGGGCCATAACGGGGCGGCCCCAGGATGCTATACACGACCGCGTACACGACCATAATGACCGAAAATCCAATCAACAGCAAAACAATGGTCAGAGCCAGGTTGGCCAGGGCATGCTCGATCTGGATATTGACCATCGGAATTCGGATGGTGCGCATCAGCTCCGGCGGCGCTGGCACCCAACCCGCGTCCATGTTGCTCCTGACCAGCAGATCCGCCGCTGCGTAGGCTATCACCGGCCCGATCAGCACAAACAGACAACCAATCCCTCGCCAGATCGGATGAACCTGCCAGGGACGCGGCGGCGGGGCGACCTGCTGGCTGAGTTTCCCATATTTTGCCATTCTTTACCTCCGTGCTGCCGCGGAGCGCAAAGCGCTCGCACGTTCTATAGCCTGCACAATCTTGTAATATCCGGTGCAGCGGCACAGGTTGCCGGTGATCGCCTGTTGGATTGCCTCTCGGCCGGGGCTGGGCTGCTCCTCGAGCAATTTTGCCGCCGACATCAGCAAGCCTGGCGTGCAATAACCGCATTGCACCGCTCCCTCGTCAATAAAAGCTTGCTGTACCGGGTGCAGTTGTCCATCCTGCATCAATCCTTCGACGGTAACGATCTCCGCGCCGTGGGCGCGCGCCGCCGGCACCAAACAACTCATCACCGCCGCACCATCCAAAAACACGGTGCATGCGCCGCATTCGCCTTCGGCGCAGCCCTCTTTGGTGCCGGTCAACCCGGCTTCTTCGCGTAGCAGATGCAGCAATGTCTTTTCCTGACCTGTGGTGAAAGTATATTCTTTGCCGTTGATGCGCGTAATGATGGGTGTTCCCGGTTTGTGATAGAGCTTCTCCGGCAGTTCGCGGATCGAATAATCGCGTGCGCCCCATAACAGAACTGGATTGGCGGGCATGGCAGCGCGCTCTTGCTCGGCGCGGATGGCTTGTAGCGCGCGCGCAACGCACACTCGCACCATCTCGCTGCGGTACTCAGCCGAGGCGCGCACATCGTCAATGGGGGTCGCCGCCTGCATAGCCAGTTCCGCCGTGTGGGAAATGACCGCGTCGCTCAGGGGGCGGTCTTTGAGGTAAATTTCTGCATTGCGGGCGTGGATGATGGTTGGGGCGACCGCGCCCAGCGTGATGGCGGCTGCTTCTACGGGTCGCACAGCGTAGGGACCTAACGGGCCAGTCATGCCGGTTTTCCCGCCAAAGGTTAACACCACCGCCGCGTTCACCACCGAAATTGCCTGGGCGCGGCGCAGCGCCAGCTTGATAAACATCCCGCGTTGATTGGCGCTCATGGCGGGGAAAGAGATGTCCACCAGCATCTCATCAGGTTCCATCACTGTGCGGCGCACGCCGGTATAAAACTCCGCCAGCGGCACTTTGCGCTCTCCACGCAGCGAAGCCAGGTGAACCTGAGCCTCCAGCGCCATGAGCGGCGTGATGGTATCGTTCGCCGGCGAAGCGGTGATCACATTCCCCGCCACCGTGCCGCGGTTGCGGATTTGCGGCGCGCCAACCTCCCAGGCAGCCTGCGCCAGAGGGAATGCCCGCTCCTGGATGATTTTGGAGGCCACACAATGATTGTGAGTGACCATGGGACCCAGATGAATGACCTCGTCCTCGTCCATGATGATTTCATCCAGGCAGCGAACGCGGGTGATGTCAATCAGTGTGTCAATTCCTTTGCGGACGCCGCGTTCTAGCTCCAGGATCAGGTCCGTCGCCCCGGCGACAATGCGCGCCCGTTCACGCTTCTCTGCCAGGATTTGCAATGCTTCTTCGATGCTGGTCACGCTATAGTAATTTTGCCACATGGTTTTCAAGCTCCATAGAATTGTGCTATGTAGTGATACGCTTTGTCGCAACGATCAATGTTATCAGGACGATTTCAGCCGTTTTTTGGTCGCTGAGCTTTTTCGCCTCGCGCCGCGGTTGTTGCATGAGCCGCCGACATCACTTTGCCGTCCCCGCCCTGACGCAGCATAACGATCTCCGCCAGGATGCTGAGAGCGATCTCTTCGGGCGTCTCGGCGTTTAGCTCCAAACCAATCGGCGAGCGAACACGGTCGAGTTTTTCATCGGGGACGCCCTGCTCGCGCAAACGCTTTTTGGCTGTTTCCCAGCGGCGCTGCGATCCAATCAAACCAATATAGGCTGCCGGCGTATCCAGCAAAGCTGGTAATCCCTGCACATCCACATTCACGCCGCGTGTGGTCAATACCAGATAAGTCCACGGAGTGATCTCCAGGCGCTGCGGCAGTTCAGCCATTGTAGCCAGGATATAGTCATCGGCTTCCGGCGTGGCTTCGGGGGTGCAGAATTCTGCGCGATCATCATTAACCACCACGCGGAAACCGAGCCATTTTGCCAGGTGAACCACCGCGCGGCCGACATGCCCTGCGCCGATCACTATCAGGGTGGGTTTGGGTAACACTGGTTCCACGAACACCTCCACCTGTCCGCCGCATACCCCCGGGTCGCCGCGCGCCGGATCAGAAAGATCATACTCCAACAGGCGCGAGCGTCCATCCAGGATTGCCTGCCGCGCTTCGGCGATCACTCGATTCTCCAGTTCGCCGCCGCCCACCGTCCCCACGATGGAGCCGTCGGGGTACACCAGCATCTTGCTTCCCGTGTGACGCGGCGTTGATCCTTTGCTGCGCACCACCATACACAGCGCGCCCGCTCCATTCCTGGCTTCCAATTCCACCAGGGCTTGAAAAACCGATCTCATTTATTCCTCCAATAGACCCAAAACAACCGGTAAAAGTTGTTTCTTGCGCGAAACCACGCCGGGCGCCAGCCGCGTGTCGTCTGGTTGGCGCGGGTAGGGCAGATCATCCAGCATGGGCGGCGCTTTGACCAGCACCAACCGGCTGATGTTATCCACCACGTCGGTGACCATGAGCATGGCAAAGTCAACCCCGCGCTGCTGGCGCAATTCCTCCAGAGCGGCTGTAAGCGCCTCCAGATGTTCATCCAATTGTCGCAAGTCAGTTACTTCGGCCTGGGCGATAATGAATTGATAGCCGCCCGCCTCGTATAACTTCAAGTCGGTGCTGACGATTTCCATGGGGTCGCGTGTGGCCAGTCCGGCCCCAGCGCTCAACACTTGCTGCCCATAAGTCTGGATAGTTTCACCAGCTAACGGCCCATTGCGTATCAATGCCCAGCGCCCTAACCGCTCTGCCGCCCGCCGATCGCGCTCTGTGGTTGTCGGCGAAGTCAGGATCAATGTGTCCGAGAGCAAGCCGGCCAACATCAGTCCTGCCAATGCCGGCGGCGCGCTCAACCCGGCCTCTTCGATGCGTTCTGAAACCAGTGTGCTGGTGCTGCCGACCACATCCACCGAAAAGCGAATTGGAGCGTGGGTGGACATATTTCCCAGCCGGTGATGATCCAGGATTTCGATCAATTCCGCTTCTTCGATCGCTCCCAGCGCCTGACCGGGCTCGTTGTGATCTACCAGGATGAGGCGTAAGCGCGGCGGGTTCAACACATCTCGCTGGTGTGTCACCCCCACATACGCGCCTTTCTCATCCACGATGAGAAAGTCATTGTGCTCTTCGCGCAGAATGCGGTTGATGACGTCGCGGATGCGTGTGCTAGCTTGAAAGCGCGGCACAGAGCTATCGCAGGCTTCGTGGCAGGGCAAGTCCAGAATCTCTGCGATGCGCTTCTCTTGCCGACGTGGATGCGGGCCAACGTGCCGCACCAAGAGGTTGAACAGGCTTACCCCGGTGATCATGCCAACAGGTTTGCCGTCCTCCGGGTTCACCAGTGGGGCGATGCCGCCTGTGCGGTTGAGGATCGGCCACGCCTCGCGCAGTGGGCTTTGCGGTGCGGTGGTGTCCAACCGCCGCGTCACTGCCTCGAAGCGAGGGGAGGCGTCTGTCAACAGCACCGGCGGTTCCAACCCCAGGCGCTTAAGCACCCAGGTGGTCTGTGGATTGGTTGGGCCGGCTCTGGCGGCGATGACCTCTTCTCCATCCCGCTCGCGCAGCAACCAGGCGTAGCCCAGCGCGGCGGCGATTGAGTCGGTGTCCGGATTCACATGGCCGATGACATAGGTGGTAGTCATAGAATATTCACCCTGAGAGCGTTTCCTGAGTGTCTACTCCTGAGGCTTCAAAGCTCTCCAAACCTTTTCCGGCGTAATCGGATTGTTATCCACCTGCGCGCCGCATGCATCCAAGACCGCGTTGCCCACCGCCGGTGCGACCCCATCCATAGGAATTTCGGCGACCGCTTTCACGCCGAAGGGGTGCGAGGGCTCAAATGTTTCTACAAAAATCGTCTCTAATTGCGGCATCTCGTGGGCCTGGAAAATATGATAGTCGCGCAAATCGCGCTCGCGGGCGCGTCCTCTCTCATCATACCGCATTTCCTCGCAAACCGCATAGCCCAGCGCCTGGGTCATCCCGCCTTCCACCTGACCAGAGGCAGTGAGGGGATTGACGATGACGCCCGAATCCACAGCCATCACTAACCGATCCACCACCACCTGACCGGTTTGAACATCCACCGTCACTTCTGCAAATTGGGCGGCGAAGGGCGGCGGCGAGACGGGCGACATATAGGATGCCGTCGCCATGATTTGTTCCTGGTTTTCGTGGTGCAAAGCATTATGGGCGACCTCAGCCAGGGTGACCGAACGCCCATCCGGCGCTATGGCATGGCGGTTTGCCAGACGAATTTCCTCAGGGCTGATCGGGGGTAAACCTTTATCCCGCGCGTTCAACATGGCTGCCGCCCTCTGTCGAATTCGTTCTGCCACTCGCGCAGCCGCCTGCGCCACCGCCGCGCCAGAGATGTAAGTGGTGCTGGAGGCGTAAGCGCCTTTGTCGAACGGGGTAAAGTCGGTGTCAGAAGAATAGACGATCACATCCTCCACCGGCGCACCCAGCAATTCCGCCGCCATCTGCGCTAAAACAGTATCCGAGCCGGTGCCCAGATCCGTAGCCCCGATCAAGAGATTGAACGATCCGTCGTCGTTCATCTTAATGCTTGCCCCACCCATATCCAGATAGGGGATTGCTGTGCCTTGCATCACCAGCGCCGCGCCAATGCCGCGACGCAAATGGGGTTTTCCGGGCACCTGATGCCACTCTTCGCGGCCATATTTCTGATCCCAACCAATCACTGCTTTGCCCTGGCGGACGCACTCCTCCAGAGCGCAAGTCTCGATGATCTCCGGGCGCGGTTCGCGGCCTTCGCTCCACGCCGTGCTGAACGGATGCAGCTCGCCGGCACGCAGGGCGTTTTTCAGGCGGAATTCCAGCGGATCCAGGCCCAGTTTGCGGGCGATCTTCTCCATGTGCCGCTCCAGCGGCCAGTAACCTTGCGGAACGCCGTAGCCGCGGTACGCCCCTGCCGGTGGGTGATTCGTATAAACCACATCCGCGATAAACTGGATATTGGGCGCTTTGCGGTAAGGCCCATCGCCCACATACAGCGCCATAGATTTATGCCCCGTGTTTCCGGTTACGGTCAGCGCATGGCAGCCATACGCACCGGTGTCGGTGAGCACGCGCATGGCATTGGCGGTGATGGTGCCGTCCTTCTTTACGCCGGTCTTCAAATGAACGCGCATGGGATGCCGTGAGCGCCCGGCGATGAATTCCTCTTCTCGCGTATACTCATAGATCACCGGCCTGCCGGTGGCGATGGTCAGATGGGCAGCCACATCTTCTACCATCACTTCTTGTTTGCTGCCGAACCCGCCGCCGATGCGCGGCTTGATTACCCGAATGCGTTTGACCGGCAGATTCAGCACCGGCGCCAGGATGCGGCGCGCATGAAAAGGCACTTGCGTGCTGGTTCGAATCACCAGCCGGTCATCCTCATCCCAATAGGTTATCACCACGTGCGGCTCGATGTGCGCCTGTTGCACTTTGGGCACTTCGTAGTCGCCCTCGAAAATATAATCTGCTTCTTTGAAGCCTTTCTCTACATCGCCAATATCAATGTGAATATGCGCCGCTAGATTGCGCTTGGGGTCCGACTCGCCGAAATTGACGTATTCCGGCTCGTCGTGCAAAATCGGCGCGCCAGGCTGCATCGCTTCAGCAGGATCGAACAATTCCGGCAGCGGTTCATACTCCACTTCGATGAGCTCCAAAGCCTTCTCGGCGATCGCTTCCGTCTCGGCGGCCACAAAAGCCACGCGATCGCCCACATACCGCACTTTATAATCCAGAGAAAATGTATCCAGTGGGCCGGGAATTGGATCCGACTGTCCGGCTGTGGAATAGACCACCCGCGGTATATCTTGCCAGGTGAGCACTGCCGCCACGCCGGGCAGTTGGCGGGCGCGGCTGGCATCTATTCGTTTAATGCGGGCATGTGCCACCGGGCTGTGCAGCACTTTGGCGACCAGCATATCCCGCTTCTCGAAATCGGCGGCGAAAGCGGGTTTGCCCTGCGCCAGCTTTACCGCATCCACTTTCTTCTCCGGCTTGCCCACGCTGCGATAGGCTTCGGCTTGCGGCGTGATCTGGATGCGCGGCATCAGGCGGGTGTGGGTCGCAACCCCGGTCGAGCCCGCGGGTGGTTCGAAGGTTGGTTCTGTAAGCCCTTCTGCGAGGTCGCTTTCGCCGCCTTCGGGGCTTAGCCATTCCGCCGGCGCCGGGATGGGTCCCCCACTCTCTGGGGCTTCAACAGGCGCCACTTCTTCTCCGCGCAGGATCGCCGCCGCCCGCAACACCGCCTGCACCGGCTTGAGATACCCCGTGCAGCGGCATAGCACGCCGGAGAGAGCGTCTCTCACTTCTGCCTCGCTTGGGTTGGGGTTGCGTTCCAACAATTGTTTGGCAGCCAGGATCTGCGCTGGCGTGCAATAGCCGCATTGGATAGCGCCGCTTTCCACAAAAGCCTGTTGCAGCGGATGCAGGCCCGGGGTAAGCTTCCATCCTTGCTGGGGGTGTTGTCCTACCGCTTCAATGGTCTCGATTCGGTGACCTTCTGCCTGAGCGGCCAGCATCACGCATGAATTGACCGGCTTGCCGTCCAACAAGACGGCGCACGCCCCGCACTCGCCGCTTTCGCAGCCGTGTTTGACGCCATAATACCCCAGGCGGCGCAAGACCGTCAGCAGCGTTTCGCCGGGCGCAATTGTGATTTCGTGTTCCGCCCCGTTGATATACAGGTTTCGTATCATAGAACCCCTTTCATAGGATTTTTTTGATCTCCAGCCATTCGCCGTTTCTCGCGTTTGCCTGTGCGATTGCTTCCGGCGACCCCAACACGACCACCCGCCCTTGTTCGTTTAAGGCTTCCAACACTTCGCCAAAACGATGAAAATCCTCCGCTGTGGTGGCGAGGATTTGTTCCCGCCACAGTTGGCGGCTTTCATCGCTATCGCCAGCCAGGTAACGCGCCATTGAGCTGTAACCTTTGGCGTCCGGGAGCTGGTATGCGTCCATATCGCCAATGGCGCCGATGATGCTCTTGGTCAGCTCGTCCTGGCTCAAATCCAGCTTGCGCAGGAATCCAGCAGCGGCGTCGAAGTTCGCCAACGTTTCCAGCAGGTTTGGGTCGCGATAGGAAAGATAAGTAAACACGCCCGAACGGTGGTTGAAGGCGCAAAAAGCGCCATACGCCCCGCCCTGCACTCTGATCTTTTCCCACAACCAGGTGGTGCGTAGATAGTTGAGGATCACATCCGCCGAACCATCCGGCTCATAGCCCAGCCGATAAAGATCCGCACCTTTGCCTACAAAGTTCACCTGAGCGGGGATTTGCAACCCCTCCGATCGCGCCCCGTTCGCTTGCCCCCACACCTGGCGCGGCGACTGGAAGGTGGGCAACTGACGCAAGAAATCCGCCAGTTGCGGCTGGAAAGTAACCCAGCCATCCGCGTTTAGTGTGACATTGCATAATGCCGCCGTGCGAGTCAACAGAATACTGCGCAGCCTTTCTAATTTCTCCAATACCCCGCGCCAATCTTTCTCAATCGCCGATGCCAGTTCGCGCACGAAGAAGAGCGAGCTAATGCCATACATTTGTTCGTCCAGCCAGTCGGCGGGGTTGAAGAAAGATCGCAACCGCAAATTGACCACGCGGTGACCAGCAGGCACCAGCGCAGCTTCTTTGTCCGCTTTTTCTTCTAACACCATCTGACGGAAGCGTTCGGGGTTATCCAGGCACGCGCTCAACAGCGCATCCCGCAAGATAGCCAGCATTTCCGGCGCCTGTTCCAGCGTGGCTTTGCCGCGCAGCATCAACCAGGTTGTGCTTTGCGACGAATTGCGCACCATCGAAGCGAATGAAGAAGAGTGGATGCCGCCCGTATAACGGCCGATGCGCTGCAAAAAGCGCACAAAATCCTCCTTCTCGGTGCCCATTTCGAGCAGCGCTCGTCCGAACAGGGGAACGTAGGGCAACAATTCCTGTGGAACAACGCTCAGATCGAAGCCTAAATCGAGATAAACGATGCCGTTGGTGAACAGGTCGTGATACAAAATCGGGCAGCCTTCCAGTTCGGATACGGCTAACGGAATAAGCTTGTTTTGCCGATCCAGGTCGTTCAACGTCAGGCGTGGAATGGCCGACAGCGCTTCGGGGGAATCGGGCGTCTCTTGCAATTCTTTGAGGCGCTGCGCTTCTTCGGCGATTTTCAGGATTTCATCCGGGCTCATGGACTGGCGCACGATTGCCAGACGCTCTTTTTCAGCTTGTTCATCGCGCTGATTTTTCCCCGGTTCGGGTTGTAAAACCAGCGTGGTGCGATGCAGGTTGTCCAGAAAATATTTCTGGATCAATGTCTCGAAATATCGTTCGCCGCTGGCGATACGGCGCTTGATCTCGTTCAAAGGCGCTTCAAACGCCAGCGGTGCAAGGGGGTCGTTGTCATAGAGCCACGCGCTCAACGAGCGCAGCATCAGCAGCAGACCGCGCGGAAACGCGCCGGTGTTGTTCTCGCGCAGGCGAAACTCAATCGTGTTCATAGACGCCGCCACGGTGTTCGCATCTATGCCCTCCTGAGCCAGTCTGTGCAGCGTGTTCAGGATTAGCGCTTCGACCTCATTACCTTTTGCCGGGCTATAGTCGGGGTTCACAGCCAGCCCCTTTAAACCGGTGGAGAAGTATGCCTGGCGGATTTCATCTTCCAATCCCACGCCAGCCAAATCTTCGCCCAAACCCGAATCGATCAAGGCTTTGCGCAGCGGCGCGGCCGGTGTACCCAGCAGGATGTGCGCCAGGATGTTCAATGCCAACAGGGTTTGCGCATCGCTGGTTTCTGGCAGCAACCAGTTCATCACCAACCGCGCTTTGTTGCTGGCTGGATCTTCGCCAGGGTCGAAAGTAACGACGAAGCGCTGCGGCTGGTTGAAAGGCCTTTGTAGAGGGATGTTCGAGTCAACCGAGATGGCGTCGAATTCACTCAAATAAGTGTCCATGCGGCGCAGGCGCTCCTGCGGGTCGTCGTCTCCATAAAACCAGATGCGGGCGTTGGAGGGATGGTAGTATTTCTCATGAAAGGCTTTGAACTGCTCATAGGTCAATTCGGGAATATGACGCGGATCGCCGCCCGAATCGACGCTGTAGATGGTGTCGGGGAACAGCGATTGTCGCGCCCGATCGCCCAACAGATCATCCGGGTTGGAATACGCCCCTTTCATTTCGTTGAAGACTACGCCCTTGTATGTGAGAGGTGCCTCTGGGCTTTCCAGTTCATAGTGCCAGCCTTCCTGCTGTAAGATATGCGGTGGAATCAGGGGGTGGAACACCGCGTCCATATAAACATCAATCAGGTTGTAGAAATCTTGCAGATTCTGACTTGCCACCGGATAACAGGTCTTATCTGGATAGGTGAACGCGTTGAGAAATGTGTTCAGCGACCCTTTGATCAATTCCACAAAAGGCTCTTTCACCCGATATTTGCGCGAGCCGCACAAAACCGCGTGTTCCATGATATGAGCGACGCCGGTCGAATCGGGTGGCGGGGTGCGAAAGGTAATGCCAAAGACCTTGTTCTCATCGTCATTTTCCAGCGACAGCAATTGTGCGCCGGTTTTTATGTGCCGATAATGGCGGGCAAGGGTGTTAATCTCCGCGATTTTCTGTTCTCGCAATAACTCAAAACCATATTGAGCAGTCATTAAAACCTCGAATAGTCATCGAATGGAATATTTCGCTCTCTTGGGCAATCAAGGCTCAAGCCTCTTGCGCCTTGTTGATCTTTTCGAGGCAGCGTTCGACCAGCATGGCGGCGATTTCGCTGCGATATTCCGCGGAAGCCCATGTGTCGCCTGCCTCGGCGTAGGCGTTGCGGGCAGCCATCGCCGCCCCGTCTGGTTCGCCGCCGTCGAACGCCAGCATGGGTGCGCTGCCGTAGCCACCTAATGCAACGCGAGTGCGTCCTGAAGGCCAACATGCCGCCGCCGCGCACACAATGGGCTGGTCGGCAGGTGTGCGGGCGACGTATTCATAAGCCAGGCGAGCGTTCAGCGGCAGCGCCACCTGAGTGATCAGGCGTCCGCGCAACCGTTCCGTCCGCAATGGCAGTAAATCTCCCAGGCTGAGTATTTCTTCACCGGGCGCCAGGGTCATTTCGGCGTCTAATGCCAGTAATGCCGTGGCAAACGGCGAGCGACCGCTGGCAGCGACCAGCGTACCGGCCACGGTGGCGACCTGGCGCAGGTTATAAGTTGCTTCGTGCAAAATGACTTTGCGCAATTCTCCCGCCATAGGTTGCGCGCCAAGCTGCTCCAGCAGCTTTTGCAAGCTGAGCGTGGCGCCCAACAACAGTGAGTTTCCCTGGGCTTGGAAAATATCCAGCCCCAAGGCTTGTAAATCCACCACAGCCGCCTCGCCTCGGATCAAGCGGTTGAGCGCCGTACCGCCGCCCAGCGGCGCAGTGAACGGCTGGCTGCGTTCCAATAAGCGTAGCGCTTCCTCCAAAGTTGCAGGACGATGATATTCAACGATCATTGAATTTCTCCTCTATGATCTGTCGCCGTCTGGCTCATCGGGATATACTTTCCAGCCCAGGGTTTCCAGGTTGCTATTGACCAACATTTCGTTCGGCACGTTGACCAGCAATGCTTCTGCATCCGCCAGCACTTCGCCTTGCTGGTTTAGGATGGCGCTGGTTGCTGTTGCCGTACGCCGCTTGGCGGCGCCGGCTTTGCCCACCAACCGCAACGGCTGACCCACCGGCACGTTCCTGCGGTAATTGATTTGCAGGCGCGCCGTGAACATGAAGCGCGGCTCGCCGCTGTCGCCCATCTGAGAGCGCCCTGCAGCTTCGTCCAGCATGGCGGCAATGATCCCGCCGTGCACAATGCCAGGATAGCCCTGATAGGTCTCTGGCAGGCAAATATCCGCCGCAACTTCTCCTGGGGCGGTTTCGTAGAATTTCAATTTCAAACCATAAGGGTTTTCAACGCCGCAAACAAAGCAATGACGTGAATTGGGTTGTTTGTTCATCAATGGAACACATCTCCTTATTTCTAGATTATACTATTGGGCGCGCCGGGCAACCGCCAAATTACGGTATAATTGCGAACTAATGCTTCAAGTACAGGAGGTGTTTCGAACCATTTGAAGTGGGAAAGATAGCGCAGGGACTGGTGCGCGGTTTGCTCACAAGCGTTGCCGTCTGCCAGTTGACGAGGATGAAGGTTCCTGTCCGCGAGGGCAGGCTAACAGGCGGTAGAATTCCAACAAAATTCACCGGCTTGGAAAATCGAAAGATCAGCGGAAGCCTTCCGGGCGCCCGCCGCCCGTCATCTTTCCCTCCAGATTTTTAACCCTGTGACAACACTGCGCCGGCGACAGCGCAGGCAAAAACATAGGGAGCGGGAAATTTTAAGCGCGATGCGACACGCTGGCGTGCGTCGGTCGTTGTCGCCTCGCCTAAAATACACTTTTTGGAGGGAACCCTATGTGTGGAATCGTTGGCTATATTGGGCCGCGCGACGCCACGCCCATCATCCTCAATGGGCTGAAACGTCTGGAATATCGTGGCTACGACTCTGCCGGTTTGGCGGTGTTGCAGGATGGTCACATCCAGATCCGCCGCGACGCGGGGAAGCTTTCCCGTTTACAAACCCTGGTGGACGAATCGCCCCTGCAAGGCCATGTGGGCATTGGGCACACTCGTTGGGCGACGCATGGCGAACCCAGCGCGCGCAACGCCCATCCCCATTTGGGCATGACCGGCGAGGTGGTGGTGGTGCATAACGGCATTGTTGAAAACTTCCTTGAGCTGCGTCAGGAATTGCGCGATGAGGGAGCTGTCTTCAACTCCGACACCGACACGGAAGTGATCGTACACTTGATCGAGCGGTATCTTTCGACGACGAACGATTTGAGCCACGCTGTGCGCCTGGCGTTGGGGCATTTGAAAGGGGCGCACGGAATTGTTGTGCTTTCGACCCGCGAGGCGGATAAGATCATCGCCGCTCGCATTGGCAACGCTGGCGGTGTGGTTATCGGCTATGGTCAGGACGAGATGTTCGTTGCCTCCGATCTGCCCGCCATCCTGGAGCACACCCGCAAGGTGGTGTTTCTGGAATCGCGCCAGATGGCGGTGGTTACCCGTCAGGGCGTCCAGGTGCAGACGCTGGACGGCGAACCTGTCGAATTTGAAATCCACAATGTGCCCTGGGATCCGGTATCCGCCGAGAAGGGTGAATATCGTCACTTCATGGCTAAGGAAATTCACGAGCAGGTGCGTTCGTTGACCGATACCATCGCCGGGCGGGTGGATTTCGAAAATGGGCATGGCGTTCGCCTGCCTGAACTGAATCTCACCCTGGAGCGCGCCCGCCAGATCAAAAAGATTTTTATCACTGCCTGCGGGACGGCGGCGCACGCCGGTATGGTGGGAAAGGTGCTCATCGAGCGCATCGCCCGCATCCCGGTGGAGGTGGATATCGCTTCTGAGTTTCGTTACCGCGATCCAATCGTTGATCGAGATACGGTTGTCCTGGCGATCAGTCAATCCGGCGAAACGGCGGATACCCTGGCGGCGATGGAGGAAGCGCGGCGTAAAGGCGCTCTGTTATGGTCTATTGTCAATGCCATTGGCTCGCAGGCCATGCGCCTGGCGGACGGTTATATCTCGATGCAAAGTGGGCCAGAGATCGGGGTGGCCTCCACCAAGGCATATACAGCTCCGCTGGTGGATTTGTACATGTTAGCCATCCTGCTCGGCGATCTGCGCGGAACCCTGGATGCGGGGTCTCGCCGGAGGCTGGTAGCCGACCTGCGCTTGATCCCAGATCTCGCCGGGCGCTGCCTGGATCGCGAGCCGGAGGTCGAGAAAGTGGCTTATGCCCTCAAGGACGTGCAGCATTGCCTGTATTTGGGGCGGGGCATTAATATGCCTACGGCGTACGAGGGGGCGCTCAAGCTGAAAGAGATTTCCTACATCCATGCCGAGGGCTATCCGGCGGGCGAGATGAAACACGGGCCGATCGCCCTGGTTGACCGTGAAATGCCGGTGGTGGTGATTGCCCCGCGCGACCCGTGGTACGACAAGATGTTCAGCCAGATCGAACAGGCGAAAGCGCGCGGCGGGCTGGTTGTGGCGGTTGCTACCGATGGCGATGAGCGCATTGCCGACATCGCCGACTATGTACTGTGGCTGCCGGAGACGCCCTGGATGCTCAGCCCGGTGACTGCGGTGATTCCGCTACAACTGTTGGCTTATCACATCGCCGCTCTGCGCGGCCTGGATGTAGATCAACCCAGAAACCTAGCGAAAAGCGTTACCGTAGAATAGGAGCGTAAGATCAGACGCAAAACGGGATGCTGCGGATGGGCATCCCGTTTTTTTCTACTACAGGGTAATTGTTAACCTTCAGATAGCCAGGTTATGAACGCCCGCAGGTTGGAAATGAGCCGCTCAGGCCATCCTGAATGCCCGCCGCCGTGAGGGCTTGGGCGCCATGATGGGGGCGGATTTGGACGATTGGAAACGATAGCTCACGGTTGTAGGGCGTTCAACCAGCGGTGGGGTATCGAATCCTTCCAATTCGCGGCGTTCCAGCCGATAATTCAACAGCCTCTCGATGGTGCGCACCATGGGTAAATCTTGTTGAGTCACCAAAGAGAACGCCGCGCCGCTGCGCGCCATGCGCCCCGTGCGTCCGATGCGGTGCGTGTACGCCTCGGCGGTATCGGGTAAATCATAGTTGATGACGTGGGTGATTTGCACAACATCAATGCCGCGAGCGGCGATGTCTGTGGCTACCAGGACGCGCACCCGCCCATTTCTAAAACGCTCCATCGCCTGCTGACGCTTGCTTTGCGTCATATCGCCTTCTAAGGCTGCGGCGGACAGGCCAGCTTTGACAAGCTGTCCGGCGAGTTTTTGGGCGCGACGCTTGGTGCGCGCAAAGACCAAAACCTGATCGCTGTCCACCTGTTTCAGTAAAGCCAGCAGCATCTCTGTCTTGCGGTTGGGGTCAGCGGGGATCAGCGCGTGGCTGATGGTCTCAACGGGTTGCGAAGCGCCGATCTCGATAGTTACGGGGTTCCGCAGCATCTCGGTCGCCAGGTTACGGATGGCGTCCGGCATGGTGGCGGAGAAAAACAACATCTGACGCTCTGCTGGCAGGGCAGCCAGAATACGCCGAATATCGGGTAGAAAACCCATGTCGAACATGCGGTCAGCTTCGTCCAGAACGACGATCTCGACCGAACGCAGGTCAACTACGCGCTGACCCAGCAGATCCAGCAGGCGTCCCGGGCAGGCGACAGCGATCTCAGCGCCGGCGCGCAGCCCTTTGATCTGCGGTGTTGCACTGACCCCGCCATAGATGGTCAGGCTGCGCAGCCCGGTCTGACGGCCGAGCAATTGAATAGCGTTGTGGCTTTGTTCAGCCAGCTCGCGTGTGGGCGAGAGGATCAGGGCGCGCAATTTACGGCGTGGCCCCCGAAGCAGGTGTTGTAAAATGGGCAAGACAAACGCAGCCGTCTTTCCCGTGCCGGTTTGAGCCAGGCCAAGCACATCCTGACCGCCCAAGATGGGTGGGATTGCCTGAAGCTGGATCGGGGTGGGGGTGGTAAAACCCGCCTTTGCAATACCCGCATGAATTTGCGGGTGGAAATTAAAAATATCGAAACTCACGAAACATCCTTATGAAAATCCAAGATTAAGCCAGGCAGAACCCGGCCTGTCTGCACAAGTAAGTGGATTAGATTGATCCAATTACGGAGGAGACGAGCTAGTATACCACAATAAAGCGTATCCGGCGGATTCCGATTTGATCATTTCTGCGCCAATTTCCCAGATCGAAGATAAGCTGCTCAGGTGCGCCGCACCTGCGGCATATATGGGTCGCGCGGAAAATGAAACACCTGAAGAAACGGTGGAAACAACGCGCTGCAACCTGGCGTGTGTTTTCGCAAAGTGCTGCTTAGCGCGGCAGAACCTCCAGCGGATTTACATTTGTCCCCAACTGTTTATCAAAGATATTCATGTGCGTGTGGTAGCCGCAATCGCGCCCGGCGCAGGTCAGCCCATCCGCACCGATGGTATAGCCCTGGTTGCTTTCTTGACCAATGGGTTGGCCAAGAGAAACGAACTCCCCAATTTGGACGGTGTATAAGCCATGCATGAGGGTAATGGCGTAGCGTTCGTTTTCGATCACCAAAACAGTGTTGCCGTATTCGTCAATCGTTCGCCCCGTAATCACCCCATTAATCGGCGATTGGATGGTCGCGCCCTTCCCCGCCGTCAGATCAATGGCAAAATGACCGTAATCTACGCCATGAGGCCCCTGCGTGAGCGTGAAGTGCTCATAGGGATAGGCGATCGCCGCCGGATCGTATGTGAGCTGCATATCAGGCGTTGCGGATAACTGCATAGATGCAGCCTCAGCCGAGCGAGCGTCTACCGCGCTTTCAACCCGCGCCGCCGGCTGGCTATTAAAATCGAATAACCCGCCCAGCCAGCCCTGGTCGCGCACGATGTTAAAGCCAATGAACGCCAGGAAGGCGAGGGCGACAATGGTCAATTCATCCACACGTTCGCGGTACATTTTTCTATCCATTCTCTTGAGCTGCCGATAAATTATAACGGCAAATCTCCGCTCGATTGCGTCGAAAATAGAACATATATTCTATTTTAGCACAAAATTCCCCATTGAGAATGGTGAAATTTCTTTTTGGAGTTTAAAATTCCCCGAAAAGCGAGAATGCCTGATACGTCTCCTGGCAGGGCAGCCCGTTCGCCAGATAGAGTTGCTTCTGAACTGGCAGATAAATCGTTGAGGCAATCGTGGCTGTGTGAGCTTCTAGAGTCTCATGTCGGCAAATAGAATCTAAATATGAGCCATGCGCTTGCAACAGGCGCATCGTCCAATCCAGATCTATTTCTTGATGAGGAGCGCGCAAAGCAGCCGTAACGCGCGCATTTCGGGCAAGTGAATTGCCGCGTAATCTCTCCTGACTATTGTCTACCCACTGATCACATAGTGGAATGGATACATAGTGATTGGTCGCGACTACGCAACCTTCATAAGGATGGATAACTTGAGCCCCGGAGTGGCCGGCCTCTACGACCGCCATATCGCCCTCGGCATCGAGCAAAACCAGGTTGCCATCGCCTAAATGCTGGATTTCTTTGAGATAATCGAGCGCCGACCTCACTCGATCGTGCTTTTCCAGAATTTCCATCATTGCCGCGTAGCGTGGAATGCCTGGGCCAATATTCAGCGACTGAACGTGTGTATCAGCCACTGCTAGTCCCCTTTCATTTATACCAGAGCTAAACACGCCTGGGCTGGCAGCGCTGGTTAGGTAGATATAACGATAAGCATGATCTGGTTGCGCCCAAGCCAGGCATTGTAGGCTCAAGTGCTCAGGTCGGTAGTCGCGGTTTTTGGCCAGCATGGGCAATTCGGGTTTGGTTTTAGGCGCGGCCACTGCCCAGACCGTGCAGCCCTCGGTGGCCGGCGCGCGCCGATACCAGTCCGTCAGGAAGGAAGCCAGCGTATAACGCAAATAGACTTCCCATTCAAATCCCAATACTTCTGCGATACCTCTCAACATGTCAAGTGTTGGTCTGGCATTAATCTCCCATAGATCAACGATATCGCGTGTTAGTTGAATCGCCTCAGCCGGCAGATTTTCCATATCGGCCAGTCGGCGATCTATTACCGACGCAACTTGTAATTTTAAGTCGCTGACCTGAGCTGCGTGCTGGCGTCCCATGCTAAGATGATCGCCGCTAAGTGTAAGTTTCCTGATCAAAGGTTGTTCTCTCCTTGTTCGGTTTTTGACGCAGTAGTAACGCTCGGCGTCTTGTTCTGGTAGATCCAACACGCAACCATCTGGTTGTCAATCTCGAAGAAGGGCGGGTATTGTTGCTCGCAAATCTTCCCCACTTTTGCGAAACAGCGTGGGTGAAATGGACAGCCCGCAGGCGGGTTAATCGGGCTGGGCACCCCGCCAGGCAGGATAATGCGTTGACGGCGTACCTCTTTGCGTACACGGGGAATGGCTGCTAGCAATGCCTTTGTATAGGGATGCAAAGGGTTATTAAAAAGCTGGTCGGTATCTCCTTGCTCGACAATATGCCCCAGGTACATCACTGCTACACGGTTGCTGATGTAATAGATCACGCTCAAGTCGTGCGAAATAAACATATAAGTGAGGTGATATTCCGCCTGCAATTCCTTCAATAAATTGATGACCTGGGCTTGAATGGAAACATCCAACGATGAGACTGGTTCATCGGCCACGATGAAGCGAGGCCGCATAGCCAGAGCGCGGGCGATGCCAATGCGCTGACGTTGACCGCCGGAAAATTGATGCGGGTATGAGTCAATATGTCGTTGGCTCAAACCAACGCGGCGCAGCAATTGCATTGTCTCCTCTTCCCGTTCCAGGGGATCGTTAAGACCGCGCCGTTGCAACGTTACGCCGATGATCTCGCGCACTGTTTTGCGGGGGTTCAGGGAAGAGTAGGGATTCTGGAAAATAATTTGAGCAATCCGATGAAAGTTGACCTGAGCCTTTTTGCCATTCTGTTGATTAATAACGACTTTGTCAGCTACAGGTTGGCCCATATAATAGATTTCGCCGCGAGTGGGCTCATATAGGCGCGCCAAAAGTCTCCCCAGAGTGGTTTTCCCACAGCCGCTCTCTCCTACCAACCCTAGAGTTTCCCCAGACCAAATCTTTAGATCAACTCCATCCACTGCACGGACGACTTTCTCCTGTGCGCCAGCCAAATATCTGGCCAGTAAGCTGGACCGGACAAGGAAGTGCTTGTAAACTTCGCGACACTCAAACAATGGCTGTAGTGTTTCCATCGCCCTGAGCTCTGACATTAGAGCCTCACAATTTCATCCCAACCCAAATGGGGTTCAATTCTGAAATCCGTATGTCGTAAACAGCGGCTGAAACGGCCATCCTCGACAGAAAACATCGGTATAGAGACTTGAGCACATAGCTCGCGAGCGTATTTACAGCGTGGCGCAAACGCGCACCCCACCGGCAATGCTGCCAGGTCGGGAACGTTGCCTGGGATGGGTTGAACTCGTTGTTCTCGTTGTTGGATGCGCGGCCGACAAGCCAGCAACCCTTCCGTGTAAGGGTGCTGGGGGTCGGTCACGATCTGGTCAACACTGCCCTGCTCGACAATACGTCCGGCGTACATCACAGCAATCGTGTCGCAGAATTCAGCGGCTAGCCCTAAGTCATGCGTTACTAGAATGATCGCCGTGCCATGCGATTGATTAATCTGGCGCATCAGGTCCATGATCTGTGCCTGGATGGTTACATCTAAGGCAGTGGTGGGTTCATCGGCCAGGAGTATAGATGGTCCGCAGATCAACGCCATGGCGATTAGCGCGCGTTGCTGCATGCCTCCAGAGAATTGGTGAGGATAGGCGGCGTAGCGATCCATTGGTGAAGGAATCCCAACGTCTTCCATGATCTTCAAGACTCGTTTTTTCTCATTCTGGCGCACAGCAATATCCAGCGGCCAGGGCCAGCGCGGTCCAGATACAATATGATGTATGCGCAACGCTTCGCGGATTTGTTCCCCCACTACGAACACCGGATTTAGTGTGGAGAGTGGATCTTGAAAAATCATGGCAATGTCTTTGCCGCGTATCGCGCGCATGGCTTTGCCCGATTGTTTTCGCAAATCGCGACCACGAAATAATATTTCACCCTGGACGATCTGCCCTGGTTGACGGATCAATCGTAGAATAGAGAGCAACACCGTGCTCTTACCGCAGCCCGATTCGCCCACCAGCCCCAGCAGTTGCCCTGGCTTCAATCTAAGATTTACTCCATCTACCGCGCGCACCTCCCCTCTCCGGGTGGGAAACACAGTCGTCAGCTGGCGTATTTCTAATAATTCGGTTCCGCTCAATGTAAACCTTCCGCTAGTTTGAATTATCCTTCTACTTTTAGGCGAGGGTCCAGGATGTCCCGCAAACCTTCCCCAAATAAGTTAATTGCCAGCACCAGGATCAGCAATGCTACCCCGGGTATTGTGGAAACCCACCAAGCGACCAACATATAGTCGCGACCCGCAGCAACCATAGAGCCCCAGGCAGGTAAGCTAGGAGGAACGCCCAGCCCTAAAAAGCTCAGACTGGCTTCAGTGATTATCATATATCCCATGCGCAGTGTGCCAAGTACGAACACAGAGTGAATGATGTTGGGCAGGATCTCGCGTACGATGATTGCAAAATGGCTTTGACCGGTTGCGCGCGCTGCCTCTACATACTCCTTGCTCTTCTCAGCCATCATCTCGCCTCGTACCAGACGGAAGAACTCTACCCACCCTTTAAAGGTAAGAGCAAGGATCATATTCGTGAACCCTGGACCCAGAAAGGCCATCACGCCAATGGCGAATATCAGGAACGGAAAAGCCAGCAGAAGGTCGGCGAAGCGCGAGATCAGACTGTCTAGCTTGCCGCGAAAATAACCTGCCAGGGTTCCTAGCATAACGCCAATCAGGATAGATATACCTACCGTGAGTCCCCCAACCATCAACGAGACGCGTGCGCCAAAGATCACGCGGGTGAGAATATCACGCCCCTGAGCATCCGTGCCCAGGGGAAATTCCCAACTGCCGCCTTCCAGCCAAGCTGGAGGTTGTAGCCGCATACGCAGGTTGCCGCGAAAAGCTGATTGTACGGTGATTTGTTCGGCAAATAGCGCGCAAAAGATATAAACTAAGATGATAATGCCGCCTCCCAATGCAAGTGGATGCTGGCGCAGTTCATTAAGAAATTGAACAAAATTAGCCCACCAGATGCTCAGGCGGATGCGTAGCAAGTAAAACTGCCGGTCTAGCAATGTTCGAACATCGGGTGCAATTTCCATTTTTAGTAACCACACTCCTGTAGCTACAGCGAGACTTTTGGATTAAGGTAAGTGTACATCACATCCACCGCCAGGTTGGCTATGACAAACGTGAAAGCATAAACCATAACCGATCCCTGGATGAGGGGAAAGTCGCGGTTGAAGATGGCATCCACGACCATTCTACCCAGGCCAGGCCAACCGAAAACTGCTTCGATGATCATATTGCCGCCCAGGAGAATACCGACCTGCAATCCGACTACAGTCACAGTGGGAATAAGTGCATTGCGCAGGGCGTGTTTGAGCACTACGTTCCATTCGTGGGCGCCTTTGCTGCGCGCCAGCATGACATAATCAGAGCGTAATGTCTCCAACATACTTGAACGCAGAACACGCGCAACCACTGCTGCTACCGGTGCCCCTAATGTAATCGAGGGAAGCACAAGGTGCCTCAGGCTACTTATCAGGGCTTGCCGGTTGCCAGTCAACAAGCTGTCCAAAACAAAGAAACCGGTGACCTGCTGAAGTTTGAGATCAGCGCTTATACGACCTTGTACAGGGAGCCAGCCCCACCTTACGGAAAATAGCAAGATCAAGATGATCCCCAGCCAGAAACCCGGCATGGAAATCCCCAAAAAAGAGCTTGCCATGGTCAATCGGTCGAGTAGTGAGTTTTGGCGCACCGCCGAGAGAATCCCAACAGGTATGGAGAACAGTAGACTGACCAACAGCGCACCTAATGCTAATTCGATGGTGGCCGGCAAGCGTTCTGCAATCAATGTGGTCACGGGGCGTTTTAGAATATAAGAATATCCCAAGTCGCCGCGCAGCGCGTCTTTCAAAAATAGCCAGAGTTGCACAAGCAGCGGCTTATCCAAGTTGAATTCTTCCCGTAACCGCTCTAT
The DNA here is from genome assembly GCA_020060465.1 of Anaerolineales bacterium. Taxonomy (GTDB): domain Bacteria; phylum Chloroflexota; class Anaerolineae; order Anaerolineales; family UBA4823; genus RBG-16-57-11. The sequence continues at coordinate 54,855 of JAGVAD010000008.1, read as the reverse complement.
CTCTCCGGTGGATACCGCTCCGCCTTGACCCATCATAATGTCAACAGGGTCGCCTGGGGTGAGGCGCATGAAAAAGAAAACGATAATGGCAACACCAAACATAATGGGAATCGTAGCCAATAGACGTTCCAGGATTTTAACGACTCTCACAGTTCCTAGCTCTCCTCATCATCATTATGATGGTTTGCCACCCGATGGGGAAAGTAGTGCGGACATCAGACGTCCGCACTACTTGGTCGGGTTCTACTATGGTGTCAGACAAACGTCGTGCAGGTTGATGCGGCTATCGGATGCCGGTGACCAGTTTGTTACCCATGCTAAAGCAGCTTCAGCTTCATCGGGCACAACCAGGAATACAGCCGGCGCCTCATCATAAACGATTTGCTGCGCTTCATCGTAGATCTTCTGGCGCTCTGCCGGATCTGCGGTGGTCTCGCCCATCACGATCAGCTCGTTGACACGTGCATTATTGTAGGTGGAGAAATTGCCACGCCCATAAGGAGAACCATCCACATATCCGTGCCATTTGGCCTCAAAATGGCCCACCGGATCGAAGGCTGAATCGCCCCAATCGTCCAGGTAAGCCATCCGTTCCCCTGCCAGAAGCTGAGGTCTCACTACGCTATACTCCCAGAAGCGCACACTTGCATCAATGCCAATAGCGCGGAACATTTCGGCTATTGCTTCAGCCAGGGCACGGAACTCCTCGAGAGTGTCAATAGTGAAGGAAAATGAGCTTCCACCCTTATCTAGCAACCCATCTCCGTTGGAATCGGTCCAGCCAGCTTCCTCCAACAAGGATAGCGCTTTATCCGGATCATAAGGATAAGGAGACAGGTTTTTATTGACGAAGTTATTGAAGGGAGAAAGAGGACCGGGCAAAGCAACCGCACGTCCGCCATAAATCTCATCTATGATGAGCTGTTTGTCAACTGCGTAGTTTAATGCTTGTCGCACACGCACATCGTCGAAAGGCGCCTTGTTGACGTTTAGCTCGATCCATTTGGGTTGTGTCCCTGGAGCAGTCTTAACCTGGATGCCAGGTGTTTGCATGAGCGTATCAATTAGCTCGGAAGGCACAGCTTGAATGATGTCCACCTCGCCAGCCAGCAGGGCCGCCACGCGAGTGGAAGCCTCTGGGATGACTCGAAAGATGGCGCCCTCTACGCATGCTGGCCCTACAGGCTCCAGATCTGGCGCGCCTCCGTAATAGTCTTCCCAGCGCTCCATCACCACCTCTTCAAAGCCGGGTTGAGCAGAGACAAACTTGAATGGGCCAGTTCCAATGGGATGGGCGATAAAGCCCTCTGTCCCGACTTCTTCCAGGTATTTCTTGGGTACAATTTGCTGATGAACGAGGAGTTGCAACGCTGGAGGCCAAGGCCCGCTGAAGTGCATCACCACTGTGTAGTTGCCGGTCTTTTCAATGGATTCGAGCGGCGCGATCAGCCCTTTGCGCGGCGAAGTATGCAGCTCAGGGTACTCGATCTTGTTCTCCTGGATGATGCGATCGAATGTGAAGACAACATCATCTGCGGTCATCTCGCTCCCGTCATGGAATTTTACCCCCTGACGAAGCTTAACTTCCAGAGTCCGATCATCTACCCAGTTTATCTCCTCGGCCAACTCCAGGTGCACGCCGCTGACGTTATCGCGAGTGACCAGCCCATCGAACATATTGCGGATCACAGTCTCCGAAATCCGACTGCGATGATCCGCTGGATCAAGCGAAGTGGGAGCCTGAGATAAAGCAACAATGATCGTCTGCCGTTTGGGTGCGGCTGTTGGTGTGACGATTTTCTCCAACTCTTGGGTTACTACGATCGTCTCCTTGACCACTACAGTCTCTCGCACGATTTTTTCCTCCGCAGTCACCTGGGCGCCTGGCGGAGCGCCTCCACAAGCGGATAAGATCATGCTGAAAAGCACCACCGAGACGAATAAGAATTTAAACTTCATGGCGTGTTCCTCCTTTAGACCTGACTGATTAACAGACTTTAGCGCTTTGCCGATGGCTGTGTTACCCAGGGATTATGTTCTTTTTCTTTATCTCTCCTTTCTTCTCGTTGCTCTTCCACGATCCACAACTGGACAGGCCTATCACAGTCCATTTTGCATGGCAATCATGGTTGGGTAGCTGTCACGAGATGCGGCTGTTGGATGGATTCGATGGGGATTAATTCGCGCTTCATGACGCGCAAGGCCTGCTCCGGCGCCACCCGCCCGTAAAGACCACCCAAAACGCTCACCAGGTATTTGGCGTCCAGCAGTACTTTGCCTTGTGGACGCAGTAGATGGGGTTCGGAAGGGTTATAAAGCGCTCCGCCAGCGATGACCCCTAAATCTTCCAGGTAGCCGGGTTCACGATCGCGGCATTTGTGATAAATAGTGCCGCCGATGAGCAATATCGTAACCGGCTGGTCGAGATAATTTACCCCGTATTGTAAGAAATAGGTCTCAGTTTCATCTACATGACCAACGTGCTTTCCGGTGGCTAGGGCTAGTATCTCGCTGGCCAGATAAGACGTGGCAGCATTCTCTAACGGGGTTTGGGGTGTTTGATGAGGATGTTGGCTAACCCAGCTCAAGTATTCATCTAGGTCAAGCCAGTTGCTACCATTTCGATGTACAATAAAACGACGGAATTGGTCCTCGCCTGGAGCAAACTCATCGGGGAAGCGGCTTTCCAGATAGCGGCTGAGATCATGAGCCAGACTGCCATCGGTGAAACGTTCAATCTCCTTGAGGTTTTCGGCGTTGTAACTTAAACCGTATTTGCCCTCCACTCGTCGGAAGATAAGCGGCACATTAGGCGTTTTTAGGATGGTGCGTTTCATTTTACGCCGCGCGTCATCACCGCGAAAAACGTATAGCGGATTGTCATTGACGTTAGAATAGAAATCCGTCGTAGCGCCGCCGATATCCAAAGCCATAATGTTACCAATTCCTGGCTCGTTGCCGTATCCGTTGGCCAGCAGGTTAATGCCGCGGAAAGCTGCCCGAGGGGTTGGAATGAAAGGCGCATCCATGTATTCCTCGACCACATCGAAGCCTTTGGAACGGATGATCACCGTTTGAAATAGCTCGCGGATGGCCTCGTTGACCACTTCAATACGAAAATCGTTGATCTCCGGCATGACATTGGGTGTGATGCGGATATCAATGTTGTGATATTTAAAGATGTGGTGTATGCGATCACGAATATCCTGGTTGCCAGCATAAATAACCGGTACGCCGTAATCGCTGTAGGTGGCATGGCGTGCATACTTGGCTAGCAGGCGTGCATTATGAATTTGGGTCTTAGTATCCCCGCCTTGATCGGTACCGCCCACTAGCAGAATGATCTCAGGCTGATCTACTTCATAAATATGACGGGCCTGTTCAGGACTGAGCGCTCCATCGTACGTGCCCACCAGCTTGGCGCCGGCGGTGAGGGCCGCGAGTTCCGCAGCGAATCCAGATTCCTCCTTTACTAAGGCTACTGTGACCATCTTTAAGCCGCCTTTAGCGCTAGAGCATGGCAAGCGCACCGCAAACTCGCGCATCTTTCTGGATAATGGATCCCAATTCTTGCTCTCTCGACAGGCCTCCAGCACGCCCAAACCGTTAGCAAGCCCAATTCGCAGGTCCTCTACTGTCGTAGGCACATATTCAAGTTCGAATGTCTCGTCACGCGTATCGAAAATGCCAATCTTGGTATAGGTGCTGCCAAAGTCCACCACCAGCACCTTCTCATCGGCTAAGCCGGTGATGCCAAGTTGCCGGCGGAAGTGAGCTACACTTTCTTCATCCACCTCTTCTACTTGTGCATCATCGGCAATGTAGACCGCCTCATTCGCGCGGCTGACCTCTTTATAAAAGTACCAGGGATAGGTCTTCCGTACCAGATCAACTCTTTCGAATTCAGAATAAACCTTGATGCCATTCCACTCGTCAATTCTGCACATGCCGTTGACTACCTTCGTGCGGCATGCTCCAGCCATCTCGTAACGACGATCAACCACAGTGATGTGCGGCCCCTGGAACAATCCGATTTGTAAAGCCAGATCGAGAGTATCGCCCGCAATCATCCCGCAGTTGCCGCTTGGGTAATTGGCTTCATCAATCAGACTGAAGAGCATTGTTTCATAGTTCTTGTCCGGGTCCTCTTTTGGTTCTTTAGCCCATTCTGCGAAATTCTCTGGTCGGATCGGTCCGTTATACCCACCTAAGATAGCAGCATGCACGAGATTGTACATGGCGCCTTGCTTAAGCTCATGGATGCGGGCTTTCATCGCAGGGTCGGCCCAAATATTTGGTACATTGCCTTTGGCAAAATCCCAGCAAACTTGCTTGACGATCTCGCACGATTCGATGATGTCGTCGGCGCTGGCCTCGTGATGCGCCTCGGAGTGCGTAACGACGTGCAATATATCCGGTTGCATATAGAGTTGTGTATAAATGCCAAACGCCAGATGACCCTTTGCCTGGTTCAGGTTAGGCGGGAAGCCAGGCAATCCAGAGCGAGTCTGGCGCAGGATATGAAAGTCGAAGCGCTGGGTGAGCGGACTGACCAGCTCATAGGCGGCCTTCATCTTCGCCAGGTCATCCAGAGCGGATATCTCTGGCGGCAATTCAAACATCATCTGCATGACGTAGTTTCGAATGCCCTTCTTGAGTGCAATGACAGCACATAGCACATGGTCGGTGACTTGCATGTCATCGCTGGCATATCGCAATCCCCATTGATGCGGGTCGTTAATCTCCAGCGGCTTGCCAACCTGGGCCCAATATTCGATGGTGCGGAAATGTTCATCAAACGAGTCCCGGATGCTGATTGGTCCGCGGCCATCTAGTTCATTGTAAAAGAAAATCGGCACTGCCGGAAAACAGATGTTAAGATGTTCTTCCCACAAACGCGCCAGTGCTAGCAGCTCGTCGGTGCCAGTATAAATGCGTGTCATGGGATAATTGCCGCGTTGAGTGGCAGCCTTTAGGCGTTTCAGATCTTCCACGGAGCGAATAGGAGCGCCGCCTTGACCAGCCAGGTATTTGGAAGGATCCTCTTCCCCTCGGATAAACTTGGCCAGCATCTCTTGAGAGGTTTGGTCAGGCGCCAATGATACGATCTCAAAAGCTTCGGCGTCTGCCAGCTTCTCAATGGCTTTGATGGTTGGCTCGATGGTCTCAGCAGCGATGCCGATATGGGCGCGAATAATTGGCCGATTTTCGCGCTCGCGCACCTGACGAACGCGCTCTACCAGCAAATCGGACCAAGGGGCATCTTTCTGAGCACGTTGTGTAGGCCGGCGCATTGCAAAGCTTTCCAATTCCTCCATGGTGACAAAATCATCCACCACCAATTCAAAAAAGCCCTGGAAGTGTTCCTTGTTCTTATATTCCTCTGCCACCTTTTCCAGATCATAATGTTTCTCGTCCTCGCGCACAAAGCGGTCCTCCTCCAAAGGCATACCGGTCATTGCCCGCACCAAGTTAGCCGCTGGACGTAAACCCCCAAAAGAATAGCGGATGCCGCTCTCGCGCGGGTGCAATCCATACTTTGTGGCAGCCTCGATGAATTCGGAGATCAGCTTATCTACATGTAAATCTCCCAGACGCATGGATACCCCCACCACTTCCGGGCGGGCCTCACGGATCTTGTTGATCACTTCCCAAATGGGCACAGCAGGACCCAATTTCACCGAAACATAACCAGCGTTGAGATCTTGCATCCAATCAGCGAAATTTTCGACGCCCAGATTATGGACGCATTTACCAATCGCGCCGACCATTACACGTCGCTTGCTGGGCGCTTTGTTTGCTTGATTACCAGTAATTGGGACACGGTTAGACATTGTACAATCATCCTCCTTCGCCTTAGTGGTTGAACATTAATTCGCTTATCTCCTGCATATTCGCGAGAGATGAGAAAAACTACACCTGACTTCAATAATCAGGGCAGTACAAATCCATCAAAGACCGAATGGTGGTAAAGCCATATCGCTGCGGGGCGCGCGTCTCAGCCACATCCTTGCCGTCCAACCGACCTTTGCGCAGGTATTCTTTACCTAATTTGTCTTGCGCCCAAAGGATGACTTGATCTATGATCGGGGTCTCCAACCCACATAGTTCAGCCACTCCGCGGGTGGCGATCAGCCCAAAAGGTATATCTTCTGAGAGATAGCGGGCATTGAAATCCGGCGCGAAACCACCTTCTACTGGATTCATAGGCGCGCGCAGACCAGCGTAGCTTCGGTTGCTGACAAAGCTGCTCTTCAAGCTGGAACAATCCGCGATATCTTCCTGATAAGAGCGCTGCAGCCAGTGAATTAGGGGCTGAACATCTGAGAGGTCGAGGCCGACAAAACGCTCCTCTAAGTGAACGCGTAGCCGTTGGACCTCGTCGCTAAGCCCTTGCAGGATCTCTGCAGTGGCGTTGTCAATGCCCTGATAGAAAAGCGGCGGGCTTTTAAATGGTTGGTTATCCCAGGCGTGGAACAGACCATACATTATACCTGGGTGGATCAACTGGCCTGTGCCTGCAAGAGTCAGACTGAGAAAATTAGCTATCGGCGTTGCTGTAATGCCAATCAGTTGGGTGATTGTTTCAACTACCTCCGCCTGGCGCTGAGCTGGTAAGGCGCTCAGCGCGACCGCGGTCTTGATGCCCAACACATTTACCTCGCGCCCATAATGCACGATACGGCAGGCCCAGGGCAAGGTCTGCATTCCAAAGACAACCAGTAGAGGGAATTTCTTTCCCAACGCACGACGGGCGCAGAGATCGAAACAACCGCGAGCAGGGATAGCTCCGATCAAAGCACCGCTTTCCAGGTAGGGCGATATCTTTTCTAACACAGGTTGGTGAGCAAAGGCTGGCGTGGCCAGTAGAACTAGCTCTGCCTGAGAGATCGCCTGTTTAGGATCGGCGCTGACCAACTCGGGGCGGCCTGTGATTTGACCGTGGCGGCTGGTTACCGTCACACCCCCTTCTGCCATGTTTTGTTGCCAGCGTCTGGCCTCATCTTCAAACGCTGTAAAAACCCTCACCTGATTGCTTGTAGCGGCGGACAACAGCCCCGCCAGCGTATGGGCTGCATTGCCGCCTCCGCAGATGGCGATGCGCATCCTCACTCCATGATCAGCAGATTGGCTTCTAAGTAAGCCGCGTCCACTCGACGCAGCGATCGTATGACCTGCTCAGGCAGACGGTCAGATAGGACAGCGATCAGAATATTCAACAGGGAAAAAACTGCCGTCACTGAAAAGCTATGGGCGACGCCTCTGGTTGCCACCTCAAAGGCATAGTCTGCTGTAATTGCCAGAGAGCAAAGCGAGTTATCAGTGATGGCGATGACTCGGGCGCCGTAATGCTTGGCATTGATTGCTGCCTGAACAGTGGAACGGGCGTAGCGCCAAAGACCGATCGCAATCATCAGACAGCCCTCTTCGAGTAAAGCTACATTTGCTGCCTGTGAGAGCCCACCATCCAGACAGGCGTGAGCATCGAAGCCAATAATCTTTAATGAGTGAGCTAAAAACTGCGCCGGCGCAGCCGACAACCCGCTGCCCACCACAAAGATGCGCTTGGCTTTGATGATCTCTTCAACAGCTTGCTTAATTTTGGTCTCATCAATGTTGTTCGCCGTCTGTTTGATATTTTGAATGTCGGTGTAAAAAACTTTTTGTGGGTTGTTATCGGGAGGTAGAGGGGAATCTAAGCGTTCCTGGATGCGCTCGATGGCTTTGCCATAGCTGGGTAGGTCGGCGCGGATGGCGGTTTGCATCTCTGAAAAACCGCTATAACCAAGCGTTTGTGCAAAACGCACCACCGTTGCAGCGCTGACGCCGATCTTCTCACCCGCCTGGCTGGCGGAGGCGAAAGACATGAAATATTGGTGTGTCAGGATAAAATGCGCCAGACGTTTCTGTTTTGGACTCAAATTATCGCGGCAGGCGGAGATGCGTTCTTCCAGGCTTCCATCTGTTGGATAATGGTTGGGGAGAACCACCTCAGACATGTAACCAATATACCACGAATTGGCGGTAAATGCAATAGCTGTTTCATTTATAAAATAAATGATATAAACATTTCACAAGATGATTTACCAGGCTTTGGATGACATATCCGCTGAAATTGATTTTCTGTTCGCATCCATTTCCCCTCTTCAGAGATTACAATCTTGCAATTTTTGAACCAAAAGGCTATATCTTTTGGTCATCTTATGAGAAAATAAGGCCTAAAAATCCAGACAAATTTACGGACAGGACAAATTGTTGCGGCTTGTGAAAGGCAGCTCAAACCTGCTATTTCATCCCATTGAGTTCTCCTACTGGGCGGGCATCCTGGGGATCCGGGCGTTGGGTTGGTTGTTGCCGATGAGCAGGGACGAAATCTACCATTTGAATCTGTTCACAGTAGCCGCCTCTCTGTTCACCCTGGCGTTTTTTCACTGGTTAATCCCGCGGTATGGCTCCCGCCCCTGGGTCAACTGGCTGGGGGCGTATGGTTCTGTTTTTCTGCTCGCTAGCATTACTCCTCTCTTAGAGCGCTATGACATCCACTCAGAGATTCTCTATATGGGAGTGGTAGCCAGTTTGGGGATGCGCGGCGGTCGTCGGCCGGCGCGCATTGCCGCAGGGGTGGCCGCCTCAACCGAAGTTGTAACCCGCATCTTGATCGATTCTATTTCTGCGCTGAACTACCCGGCGCTGGTGGTCAACGCCGCTTTCATATTGCTGGTTGGTTTCCTGGTCAGCGAACTGGGCAACGCTTTATACGTTGCCGCCACCGAACAAGAAAGAAGAAATCGCCATCTTTCTGTTTTGCTAAAAGTGGGCATGTTAGCCTCTCAGCCGCAACCTTTGGGAGAGACGTTATCGCAAATTGCCGAGATCATCGCCCGCGATGCGCCGGTAACGGTTTGCCGCATCTTGCTGCTCGATGCGCAAGAGCAGAATCTCATCACCTACGGCGTTTACCCTTTGCGCCCCTTTAAAGACGCGGCGACCTCTTTGGAAAGTAATTTCGCCCTGAACGACCTGCCGGAAGTTCAAAAGATTCTTTCACAGGGTGAACACCGTTTGTTCCACCAGGAGGAAATCGCCCATCTGATCTTGGATGCCAAACGCACCGCATTTTACTTTGGCGGCATGAATCAGATTTGTATCTTTCCTCTGATTACAAAACAGAAACGCCTGGGGGTGATTGTGGTCGGCGAGGCGCGGCGGATCGAACGCGAACCATGCACCCAGGCAAAGATTGATCTGATGAACGCCCTGGCCGCGCACGTTTCTCAGACCATTTACAACTCGCTCTTATTTGAAGATGCGCAGCGTCAGGTTGGTCGTATGGAGATGTTGAATAAAGTGGCGCGGGCGATTGGCTCCACGATCGAAATGGACGACCTGTTGGAATTGATCTATCAGCAGCTCAGCGCGGCCATCCCTTGCGATACGTACTTCGTCGGCCTCTATGATCCAGAAGAGAACGTTCACGACGTGCGCATCCTGGTAGATGAAGGAGTGCGTTTCCCTCCTGCCCGAGTGCCGGTTGGCAGCGGTCTGGCCAGTTGGGTGCTGAAAAATCGCCAGCCGTTGTTGGTGCGTCATCTGAGCCTGGAAAGCGATCGCCTGCTGGTGCAACCCATACAGGTGGGTCAGAATCGGATGTCTGAATCGTGGTTGGGCGCGCCCATCGCGGCTGGAGAGCGGTATTTGGGGTTGTTAGCCCTGGCAAGCTATACCCCCAACGTGTTCTCTGAGGACGATCAAAGCCTGCTGGTCTCTATGGCCTCCCAGGCTGCATTGGCGCTGGATAACGCACGGCAGCACGCTGAGGTCAAAGAGCAGGCGCGGCGCGATTCGCTCACCGGCGCCTATAACCACGGCTATTTTCTCACCCTTCTCTCGCGTTCTTTAGAGGAATGTCGCACACAAAATGCCCCGCTTTCGCTCATCATGATGGATGTAGATTTCTTCAAATATTATAACGATTTGTACGGTCATCTGGTGGGCGACGAAGCTCTGCGCCTGCTGTCTCAGGTGGTCCTTTGCAGCCTGCCCAAAAAGGCGTTTCTGGGGCGTTGGGGCGGAGAGGAATTTGCCATTGGGTTGCCCGGCGCGGCGGCAGAAGAAGCTAAGGAATTGGCACAACATATCCAGACCTCACTCGCGCAGGCCGAACTAAAAATCAAGAACGATGAACGACTGGCTAACCCGACGGTCAGCCAGGGGATCGCCGCCTTCCCACTCCATGCGGATCAGGCCGATGAGTTGGTGGACAGCGCCGATCGAGCGCTTTATGTTGCGAAATCCAACGGCCGCAACCAGATTGCAGTCGCGCCGTAGCTCCACCATTGCGCTGACGCTATCCCTCGCCGACCGCAGAGATCGCTGAGCAGATCCAGGCTCTATTGACATGACCCGCAGGTCGGCTATGCCTGCGCAAAGGTGTCAATCAGCAGCTTCACATCTCCGCCCACGGGGTACAGGATCGGGCAAGTGCAACCGTGGCGGATATACTCTTTGACTTTGGCGCGGGCTTCATCGGGCGTGCCTGATGCGCTGATGCGATGGATTAACTCTTCCGGCACCAAATGTTTGGCGCGTCGGATCTGTTCTTTGGTCGCCGGCCAGCCTAGAATGGACTGAATTTCAGCCACCACTTCCTGCGAAACCCCGGAGGCTTTGGCGATATGCGGTTGCTGCGCCAGATACTGAGTGAGCAGTTCGCGTGTGGTGTCAATCGCCCGGTCGTGATCGTAATCTACGGAACACACCACCAGTTGCGGCCGATCCAGATCGTCTAATGATCGGCCTGCCTTGCGCGCCCCTTTCTCCAACAGTTCAAGCGCCCGGTCGTTGTATTCCGGCGGCACGCAGTAATTGAGTACCACGCCGTCGGCGATTTCGCCTGTCATTTCCATCATCTGGTCGCCTGTGGCGCCAATCATAATCGGCACATTGCGTGGCTCTCGCCGCCCATGCACCACGTCCAACTCGATGCCATCCACATGCACAAATTCTCCATGGAAGGTGACCCGCTCCATATTCAACAGGCGTCGCATCACCGTAACCGTTTCACGCATGGCAACCAGCGGCTTGCGGCGTTCAATGCCGACGTTGCGCGCCAGGGGGTCCCACCAGGCGCCCATTCCACAAATGATGCGATTGGGCGCCAGGTCGTCCAGAGTCAAGAATGTGGCTGCTAACAATCCAATGTTGCGCGTCCAGTTATTGATCACGCCAGAGCCCACCTTGATTCGCTCTGTCACTGCGGCGTAGGCTGCCATAGGGACAATAGCATCCCGCACCAGGCGCGACTCCGCTTGCCACACGGCTTCGAAGCCGCGTTGCTCTGCATATCGAACGTATTCCAGACCATCGCGCAAATCATGCGCATCTTGTAGATAGAGTGCGACGCGTTCAGGCATAGTTCCTCCAGGGAATCAATCCAGGTCTAATCATTTTCCAGCGTCTCGCTGACCAGTTCCAGGTCTTCCGGCAAATCCATGTCCAAAGCCAGCGAGGGCAGTTCGCAAATTTCCAGTCGCGCCCCGGCTTGCAAGGCACGCGCACAGTGCCGTTTGAACGATTCAGGCCCATATTCATATTCAATCAAACCCGCCGGGCAAACCAATAAAGCGTTCGTCCCCTCGCGTCGGCGATCTGGCGCGACGACGACCACCGGCGGTTTCTGGGCGCGCTCTAACATTAAACGTACATCTTCAGGGGTAATCAGGGGTAAATCCGCTGGCACCACCAGCACGCCTCGAGTGGCGTAGTTCTGCGCCACAATGGTCGCTCTGGCAAGCGCCAGGTTCAATTGGGGAGCGCCGTTTTCCTGCACCGTGCGCGCTCCATATTCTCGCGCCAGAGCCAGGGCAGCCTGGTCTCGGCTGACGACCAACACATGCTCAATTTCTGGGATTGCCGTTAACGTATCCAGCGTGTGCGCCAACATGCGACGATTCAAGTCGGCGCGCTCGTCAGGCGTAAGCACCTCTGCCAGGCGAGATTTTCCAGAGCGTAGAGGTTTTACAGGGACAATCGCCCACAGGGTCATCCGAGCATCTCCCTTTCTTTAGAAGGTTCTGAACTGCATGGATTGTTTCATAAGGTTGGCGTGAGGGCGAATCCTCTTCTTGTTATGATGAATGAGATAACCTCAACCCGAACTCTACCACCTCCTTTGCCAGTCGTGCCCTGTCCAGGGGCGTTTTCATGATCGTATCCGTCGCCAAAGTTTGCACCTTCAGCGCTTGAATTTGCTCTGCCAGGTTTTCGTCCACCCGGTCCAGCACAAAACCGGTCAGTAACTCGGCGTAATGTTCCGCTACTGCCAGCGCGCTGGGCGTAATGCCCAATTCCAGGAACATTTTCCCCGCCGGCCCCTTCACCGTTTGCCCGCCGATGATCGGAGAAACAGCGACCACCCGGCGAGCCTGCACAGCCGGGCGGATGCCTGGAATGGCTAAAATTGGATCAATACTCACCCATGGGTTCGATGGACAAATCACCACCAGGTCTGCTCTGTCCAGCGCCTCCAACACACCAGGCGATGGGCGGGCGCGTTCTGCGCCTTCGAACCGAAAACCCGTCACCTTTGGCTGGCATTGGTGGCGCACAAAGTATTCTTGAAACGGCAAATCTCCTTCGATAGTATACACCCAAGTCGGCGTCGCGTCATCGCTCATTGGCAGCACTGCTGCGCCGATCCCCATGGCGCGGCAAAAATGCTGCGTCACCAGACTGAGGCTTTGCCCCATGCGTAGTCGGCGGGTGCGTTCCAGGTGTAGCCCCAGGTCGCGGTCGCCCAATCGAAACCAGGTTGGCCCGCCCAGCGCGCCCAGGCTTTCCAGCGCCTGCCAGGTTTCGTCGGCGCGCCCCCACCCCGTGGCTGGGTTGGAGAGCCCGGCCAGAGTGTAGCACACTGTGTCCACATCCGGGCAGATGTACAACCCCAGATGTTCGAAATCATCGCCGGTGTTTACGATGATGGTCAGGTTTTCCGGCGGCAACACCTGAGCCAGGCCATCTGCCAGGCGGGCGCCGCCTACTCCGCCTGCCAGGGCAACCACGCGCGGCGCGACAGGCAAGGGTGTGGGAGCTTGGGTTGCAGAATTTGCTGTCATTTATGCTTTGTTTAATACCAGAAACGAGCGATTTCTTCAATGGGTCGCCGCTCCCGGGCGGGCGGAACTTGAGCGGGGTAACCCAGCAAAATCAAAGCCTGCGGCTCCCAGGTCAGTGGCAGATCCAGCGCCTGTTGGGCGGTCGCCGGTGCAAAGAGCGGGGCGCACATCCACACCCCAGCCAGACCGACTGCGTGCGCCGCCAACAATAGATAGCCGCCCGCCAGCGCTGCGCTTTGCACGCCCATCAGATATTCGGCTTGCTGGCGTTTTTCATCCGGGTATACATCTCCCGCCGAGCGATCCAGGCAGAGCAAAATGACCACCGGCGCTTGTTGAATGCGCTGACGCGAGCGCTCCACCTGGGCGACGATTTCATGTTCGGGCAGCCCATCCAGAGCCAGGTCGCGCTGAAAAGCCTCCCCAAGCGCTTGCGCCAGGCGAGTCTTATGCTGCGCCATGGCGATCACCGCGAAGCGCCAGGGTTGGCGATTGTGCGCCGATGGCGCCCAGGTCGCCGCGGCGAGGATTTGCTCAATCAGATGACGCGAAACCTCCTGCGATGAAAACCGGCGCACCGAACGCCGACTTTTCAACCATGCCAGTCCGGCATCCCGATAGACGATTTCAGCGCGCATCGAAGAGCCATTGAGGAAATCCAGCACCATTTGCTTTTCCGCCGCGTTGCATCCCAGCAGCAGCTTCACTTCGACATCCCGTTTGTGCAGATCTACCGTCAGCGCCACTGCCTCCAGCGTGCGTTCAGATTGCGAACCCAGCCAGACATCTACCCCAGCGCCATCTATGGCATGGGTCTGATCCAGGTAGCCGTAATCCAGGGGATAGATCAATTCTGGGTAATGAGGGTGCGCCGAGCCGCGTGGGCGGTCAATCACAATACGGCTTTCTGCAATCAGGCGATCCAGATAATCCCAAAAATCTAACACAGCTTTTTTTCAGCGAAAAAGGTCTTGTTCTTTGGGTCGCAGCAGCTCACTTAACGAGGCCTCTCTGAGCGGATACGGGAAACCACGCACGTGAACCACAGGTGTGCCCTCCGCGGCCTGACCCATCACCAGCGACGCGGCGGCAGCCAGTTCATCTGCCGCGCCCACCTGGGTGATTTGCAGACGAAAGTCGAACAGGTCTGGACAGCCGCGTAAATCTACCAACCCAGGCAGCCCCGATAATCCAATCGCCACGCCCACCGTGCCCAGCCGCCAGGCGCGCCCGTGCGAATCAATAATCAACACCCCGATGTGAACGCCACTGGCTGCCTCCAATCGCCCCCGGATTGCCCGCGCCGATGCGTCGGGGTCCTCGGGCAGCAAGAGCGCCCAATCTTGCGTGGTTTCACTCCCACCCTGCACGTTGGAATGATCCACGCCGGCGCTGGCGCATATGAAACCCAGACGGTGTTCGACGATGATCGTCCCCGGGCGCGTGCGCAGCACCTCCCGGCTTTCGCGCAGGATCACCTCTACCAAGCGCGGGTCTTTCTGCGCCTTTTGCGCCAATTCTATCGCCCGCGGCGAAGGTTGTATTTCCGCCAGGTTCACCAGACGTCCTTCCGCCTTGGAGACGATTTTTTGCGCCAGGACAAGGATATCGCCGTCTGACAGCTCGATGTTCGCCCGTTTCAGCGCCTCTAAAATGACCTGCGCCAGGTCATCTCCGGGCTGGATGAGGGGAATGCCTGGCAGTGGGGTTAGCGTAAGTGCCGTCATGAATGGTCAATACCGGTGACGCGGATGCTGGCGGTTTTGACGCCGTAATGCTGGTTGATGCTGATCAAGAGCGAAGTGATGCCTTCGACGACCAGCGCATTATCCAGGCCGCCAGCGTAGTAAGCGCGCATGCCGCCCGCTTCCGCCAGGCGGATAACCTGTTCGGCGGCTTCCACGTCATCGGCGCAGACCAATACATCGGCATCCATCGGTTGCCCCGGATTTTTCTTCAAGGCGTGGGCAGGTACATTTTGGAAAGCTGCCACCATACGCACCCCCTCGCCCAGAATATTCTGCGCCAGGCGGGCGGCGGAAGGCGGCGCCGGCGGGCGCGGGTCGCGAAAATCCACCCGCGCCGTGGCGTCCACCAGAATCTTACCCTGTAGCGCCTCTTTTAGACCCTCTAAAGCAGACTGATGCGCCGCTTGCACCACCGTAAGCACGCACAGGTCGGCTTGCCGCGCCGCAGCGCTGTTTTCCATGCCGTGAATGTTCTCCAGCTTCAACTTTTGGCGCAACTCAGCGGCAGTTGCCTGGGCTTTCTCTTCCTGACGCGACCCGATGATAATCGGATAACCCGCGCTGGCCCAGCGCATGGCCAGCCCAGGCCCTTCCTTGCCGGTGCCGCCCAGGATCGCAATGGTAGGTAGTTTGTTTTCAGACATCCCTTCTCCTCGATGAACCTCTCTAGAGTGCAGCCGCTCCAGAGAGAAAAGTGATTATTGGAACTGGCGGTAATATCGTTCCCAGACGGCAGGCGCCTGCTGGCGCGCTTGTGCGGCAATTTCAACTTCATCCAGGGTCAGCAATTGGCGCTCGCGCATGAGAAATTTGCCAGCGACCATCGTCGAAGTGACCATGCTCTCGTGGAAACCGAAGATAATCTGCCAGGGCAGATTGCCCGCAGTGAGTGGGGTGTGGGGGTGATAGTCCACGAAGATCAAATCGGCATGCGCCCCTGGCGTCAGCACACCCAACGGCGCATCCGGGAAAAAGCGCCCGGCGAGGCGCGCATTGTGATACACCCCCATTTTCACCACATCTGCCCCGTTCATGCGCCGCGGATCACGGCGCATGACCTTATGCAGTAGATAGGCGCTTTTCCATTCTTCCCACATCGTGTGCGAGAATCCATCGGTGCCCAGGCAAACGTTGACCCCCAGGCGCATCAGGCTCTCTACATCCGCCGCGCCCACTCCGTTATTCATGTTTGAGCGTGGCTGGTGCGTCACCGTTGTACCGGTCTCCGCCAACAGACAGGCTTCCCGGCTGTCAATGTGAATGGCGTGCGCCACGATCGTATTCGGCCCCAAGATGCCGTGGTCGTGCAGCCGATCCACCACTCGCTTGCCAGATTTTGCCAGGCTGTCATACTCATCCGCCTCATGCTCGGCGACATGGATATGGAAACCAACCCCCTGCGGCGCGGCTTCGCGGCAGGCGTCCAGCGTGGCTTCCGAGAGCGTCAGGCTGGCGTGTAGACCAAAGGTCGCCGCCACACGGCCTCCTGCCAGGCGCTCGTTGGATAGACGGCGCAGAAAGCGCACATTTTCCGCGATGCCGGCGCGAGATTTTTCCATCCCATCTCGATCGGTGACTTCATAGCATAGGACTGCCCGCAAGCCGGATTGATTGACCGCCTCGGCGATGAGATCCAATGATCCGTCAATAGCGTTTGGCGAGGCGTGATGGTCAATCAGCGTGGTGGTGCCATGCTTGATGGCATCTACCAGCATCACCAGCGCCGACAGGCGTACATCTTCATCCGTCAGCGAACGATCCAGCGGCCACCATAGCTTTTGCAAAATTTCCGGGAAATCCTTTGGCGCCGACCCGGGGATCGCCAGGCCGCGAGCGAATGCGCCGTAAAAGTGTGTGTGGGCGCAAATATTGCCGGGCATCACGTACTGGCCGCGCGCATCCACGCGCTCTTCCTGCGGGTGTCTCGCCGCCATCTCTGCCTGCGCGCCGATCTCCACAATGCGACTATCGCGGATCAAAATTGCATAGTCGGGCAACACCCGATTCTCTTCTTCCCAGGTAATCAGGGTCGCATTGGTGATTAACATCTTTCCACCTTTTCTCAACTAATCAAACACGGCAACGAAGTCAGGGTTTTGATGCGCCGCAAAAGCGTCCAGGATATGGCGCGGCCTGGTTCGTTCGCCGGATAACTGCGTAGGAATCTCATCCAGGGCAAAGAAGGCGATTTCGCCAGTCTCGTTGCTGGGTCGCGCCTCACCATCCAGCAATTCGCATAAAAAGACGATTTTGTATGCCTGGAATAATTCTAGCGGTTCCATCCGGTTGGCGTCGTAGATGCCCACCACCCGTTGCGCTTTGACGCGGAAGCCGGTCTCTTCCAGTGCCTCGCGCTCCACCGCGGCGGATGGTGTATCACCCACATCTGCCCAGCCGCCTGGCATTGTCCAGCCGCCATCCTGCCGTTCGCGCGCCATCAGCAGTTTGCCATCCTGGATGATTGCCGCGCGCACATCCACCCGCGGCGTGGCGTAGCCGATTTGCGCCTGGAAGGTGCGCATGAGCGCAGGGTATTCCAAATCCGTGTATTCGCTGATGATCTCCGCTGCGATCTCGCTGAGACGGCGGTAACGCTCTCGTTGATAATCGTCTCCCGCGTAATGCAGTCCGGTTTGCGATAATGCCTGAATTTCTCGCGCCCACTCCAGCCAGCGCGGTGCGCCTTTTTCTTCTTTCATCTCAATTCGATGCATACGAGCGTTCATTTATTGATATTCACCGAAATGGTTGATCTCGTCGCTGCCAAGCGTCCTGCAGCTTCCTCTAAAAACAAGCCTGTGTAATCAGAAACTTGCGGAACGTTCATATCCGAATTATCCGAAGGTCAATAGTTCGTAGGGCAGGTCCGATTAAGGAAATGATATACTCGAATTGTCTGACAATTTTCGGCATGTGGCGCAAACTTTTCGCCTGCCGCCCATTGAATTGCTGCTTCCAGCAACCCGGTCTCGTCGTAGAGATCACTATTTTAGCACGGAAATCTTCGCCAGAGGTTAGACCTCCGCTATCCTTGCTTCGCTCCCCAGAATTCAAAAAATCCCGTATAATCGTTCCGCGTTGGACGTTTTTTATGATGCATTTTGGGAACCTGAAACTACAACATTGACGTTAATACCTTCATGGAGCTTCTGAAAAAATTTCATCGGTTTCTAGCCGACCAATCTTTCTATCCCATCTTTATTTCCAGCATTTTCGCCCTCTCCCTTTATATTGGGCGGGTGGTCGTCAGCGGTGCCCTGGTGGTGTATTCCAACCTGGTATGGAATCTGTTCCTCGCCTGGATCCCTTACGGCTTCAGTATCGTGGCGGATGGCTTATACCGTCTCTTTCCGCGCCGCTGGTGGTTGTTAGTCGCCCCAGGTGTGGTTTGGCTGTTGTTTTTCCCCAATGCGCCTTATATCTTAACCGACTTCTTTCACCTTTCGCCGCGGCCGGGTACGCCGTTGTGGTACGATATGTTGCTCTTGATCGTTTTCTCTTGGACGGGCATTTTTCTCGCCATAGCCTCGCTGCGTACCATGCAGCGCCTGGTCAAAACCTGCGTGGGTGCAATTTTGAGCTGGGTGTTTGCGATTTCTTCCCTGGCGCTGGCCGGCGTCGGCATTTACCTGGGCCGTTTTGAGCGTTGGAACAGTTGGGACATTCTCTCGCACTCGGAGCGCATCCTGGCAGATGTCATTCGACCCCTCGCCAACCCATTGAACAGCCTGCGCTTTTTTGGGTTCACCGCCTTGTTCACTCTGTTCCTGCTGATCTGCTATCTGATGTTTATCTCCATGGATCGGCCCGGGAAGGAAATTTAAAGCCTCGCTTCAATTCGCTTAATAGAAATCCATTTATTGTATCGTCTCCCTCTTGAGCGTTGGTGATTGAATCTCAGCATGGGGTTGTCAAGAACAACAAATCGCCCCAAAAGATGAAAATGTCGCCACCCAGCTCACAGAGAGTCTATTTTCAAAGCATGCACGAAGTACACGGAGATTTTCTTCACTCTTCTCTGTGGTTTAGTAATCAATACTATCGTTCATCAACACCGAATAAGGAGACGGTCGTTTATTGATATTCACCGAAATTGCCAAACGTCCCGCAGGTTCCCTAAAAACAAGCCTGTGTGATCAGAAACCTGCAGGACGTTCGTGCACTCATCTCCCTGCATCGGTGGGTTTGGTAATCTGAACTGGAGGCTTTTGACTCTCGTATATGCGGCAAATAGCGTCATCCCCTAGATTTGTAAATTCGATCATCTCCAAATGAGAGGGTATAATCCAGGAGAGCAGGAAATGATCCTGGCGATACCTTCAATCCAGAGGAGCTGAATGATGGCAGATCAACTTTCCGCGGCGCTTTCCTACCTCAAGCAAAACCAAAGCCGCTTCTTGGATGACCTAAAAGATTTTGTAAGCATCCCTTCCATTTCTACTGACCCCAACGCCAAAGCCGATATGCTGCGGGCGGCGGAATGGGTCGCCGACCAGTTGAGCAGACTGGGCTGTCAGAATGTGCAAATTTTGCCCACCGCCGGCCACCCGGTCGTTTATGGCGAAATTCTCGCCGCCGGGGCAGGCAAACCCACCATCCTGGTTTACGGTCACTATGATGTCCAGCCGGCGGAGCCGCTTGAGCTATGGAACAGCCCGCCGTTCGAACCCACCCAGCGCGGAGAGAATTTGTATGCCCGTGGCGCATCGGATATGAAAGGTCAGGTGGTGATCACTCTCAAAGCGGTTGAAGCCCTCATGCGCAACGGCGGCCTGCCGGTCAACGTGAAGTTTATGATCGAAGGCGAAGAGGAAATCGGTTCCCCGAATCTTGAGCGGTTTATCGCCGATCATAAAGATTTGCTCGCCAGCGATTTTGCCCTCAACCCCGATACTGGCATGATTGGCGCACAGGTGCCCACCATCACCTATGGTTTGCGCGGCATGGCTTATTTTGAGCTGCGCGTCTCAGGCCCCGAACAGGACCTGCACTCAGGTTTGTATGGCGGCGCAGTTCATAACCCGGCGCAGGCGCTTTGTGAATTGATCGCCGGTATGCACGATGCAGATGGCCGCGTCACATTACCCGGTTTTTACGACTCCGTCCGCCCCTTAAGCGCCGAAGAGCGCGCCGAGATGGCTCTCCTGCCGATGGATGACGCCTTCTATCTGGAACAAACCGGCGTACCTGCTCTTTATGGCGAGGCGGGTTACACCTCCAACGAGCGGGTGGGGGCGCGCCCTACTCTGGAGATCAATGGCTTGCTTTCTGGCTTCACCGGCGAAGGTGTAAAAACCGTCTTGCCGGCGCGGGCGATGGCGAAAATCTCCACACGCCTGGTGCCAGATCAGAATCCAGAGCAGGTGCATCAACAATTGCGCCAATATCTGGAGACGCACGCACCCCCCACCGTGCGTTGGGAATTGATCAAACTTGCAGGAGGCTCGCCCTCCGTCACCGATATCCATATGCCCGGCGTAAAAGCTTTATACCGCGCCCTGAAAGACACCTGGGGCGTCCGTCCACTCTATCGCCGCGAGGGCGGCAGCGTGCCGGTGACCGCCCAAATGTGCCAGTTGTTGGGCATCGATTCGGTGCTAACCGGCTTTGGCTTGCCAGATGATAATCTGCATGCTCCAAACGAAAAATTGCATTTGCCCACTTTCTACCGCGGCATCGAAGCTCTCACTCGCTTTTTTAGCTTGATGGGAGAAGGATGACCCTGGTTCATCAGAGAGATTATTTTATAAATACTGGCGGTATAGAATGCAAGAGAAATTACCTACTTATGGCGGACAGGCAGTGATTGAGGGTGTGATGATGCGTGGTTCGCAAAGCCTGGCGATTGCCATGCGAGCGCCCAACCACGAAATCATCGTGCATACCGAGCCATTATCTGCCATCTATCGCAGCCGGATTCTAAAAATTCCTTTCCTGCGCGGCCTCATCGCATTGTGGGACGCTTTAGGATTAGGGATGCGCGCCCTCACCCTCTCGGCGAATGTGCAGAGCGGGGAGGAAGAGAAGTTAGAAGGCCCGGCGTTATATCTGACGTTGGGCGTTTCGCTTGCCCTGGGTGTGGCTATTTTCTTCCTCGCCCCGGCGCTGGTCGGCCAACTTGGCGAACATTTCTTGGGGATGAACGCCTGGTGGAGCAATCTGGCGGAAGGGGGAATCCGCCTGGCGCTGCTCATTGCCTATATCTGGCTCATTGGTCGTGTACCAGAAATTCGCCGTGTTTTTGCCTACCACGGCGCAGAGCATAAGACGATTAACGCCTTTGAAGCCGGCGCAGAATTGACTCCTCAAAGCGTGGCGCGCTTTCCACTGGAGCATACCCGTTGCGGAACTGCCTTTCTTCTCACCCTGGTTTTGCTTTCGGTGGTGTTGTTCAGTTTGTTGGGGCCGTTACCTGTATTCTGGCGGCTGGCAAGCCGCGTTTTGCTTTTGCCGGTGTTGGCTGGACTGGCTTATGAGTATATCCGCTGGACGGCTGCGCATGTTCAATCGCCTCTGGTGCGCTGGATGATCAGGCCCAACCTGGCCCTGCAACGCCTGACCACGCGTGAACCCAGCCTGGAGATGCTGGAGGTATCCATCGCTGCCTTCAATGCCATGCGTTCAAAGGAGACGCAGCTCAGCGTTTAACACGCGGGAGGAACTCGATTGTAGATTATACAATCCGTAACACTCTGCATAAGTCTGCAATGATGAGCATCCCGGCAGTCAGGCGCATTGGGTTGGCTTTACGGCTCCTACCTGCCGCGATGCTCGTTTTTTCCCTGCTCGCCGGCTGCTCCTGGCAGATGAACAACCATAAGCCCACCTCCACCCCGACCGCTTTGATCCCCCCTACGGATACCATGACGGCGTTGCCAGACCTGGTGGTGGAAAACGTCTATTATGATCTCGTCATGCCGCCAGATGGCGTCTGTAATTCACCCAGCGATCTGATCCGTCTGCATGTGGTGGTGGTCAATCGCGGAAATTTGGCTGCTGGACCCTTCACCGTCCAGGCCGATGATGCCTTTCAAGCTGCGCCGTCTGGTTTGAAACCGGGCGACCAGATCAACCTTACCTTTGCAATCAGTAATACCCTGCCGCAGATCCGTGTGGATGCGGCTTCTTTAGTGAACGAAAGCGACGAAACCAATAATCGCTTTTCGCGCCTGTTGGAGTTGCCTGCTCTTCCTGCCGCCTGCCTTGCCACGCCCACTCCCCAGATACTCTACCTACAGCCCAAACTGACCCTGGAAGGACATACCGCCAGCGTGCTGACGGTGGCTTTTGCGCCGGATGGCGGTTTAGCGGCTTCTGGCTCGGTGGATAACACCGTCCGGCTCTGGGCGGTTGAAGAGGGCAGATTGCTGCGCACCATGCAGGGTCATTCGTTCCCAATTTTGTGTCTGAAATTTACTCCAAATGGCTCACAATTGGTGACTGGCTCCATGGATGGGCTGTTACGCGCCTGGCAGGTAGCCAACAGCGGCTTGCTTCGCACCATGCGCGGTCATGCGGGTTGGATCGCCAGCCTGGATATTTCCCCCAACGGTCAATTTGTGGTCTCTGGTTCGGATGATTTCACCGTTCGGATCTGGCGTTTATCCAACGCCAGTCTCATGCAGACAATTGACGAAGGGATGGCGGAGATCAATAGCGTCGTCTTTTCATCTGACAGCACTCGTATTGCCTGGGCTGAAGCGAATGGGGTGGTGAGAGTGCGCACCCTGGCCGGGGAATGGCGGTTGGTTTTGAAAGGCACTTCCCTCTCCGCCACGAGTGTGATTTTCTCACCGCAGGATGATTGGCTGGCGGCAGGTTACGCCAATGGCTCTATTCGTATCTGGCGCGTCAGCGATGGCGTGTTGCTGGCGTTGCTTAAAGATCACATTCAGGCGATTACCTCGCTGGCTGTCTCCCCGGATGGGCGCTGGCTGGTCTCTGCCTCGAAAGACAGCACTTTACGCCTGTGGTCAATTCAATCTGGCGACTTCGCTCGCACGCCAAGCGCGATGTTTATCGGTCATGAAAAAAGCGTGAATGATGTGGATTTCTCTCCTCAGGGCAACCTGATCATTTCTGGTTCGGAGGACGGGACTGTTCGCCTGTGGGAAATTCCCGCTCAAATCGTCCCCTGATTCGAATGTCATTCCCCTGCAAGAATTCGGAGTGTACTTGTGTGATTTGACTGGTTCAGACGAGCGCGATACAATCAGCCCTGCCAGAATTTGCGCCAAGAGAGCTGGACTGCACTGCCCGAGGCGCAGCAACATGTAAGGAGCAGAGATGAGCGTTAAATTGACCCTGCGAGACAAGGAATTTATCGTAAAACCGGGGATGACCTTGCGGGATTCGCTATCCAAGATAGATGTGTTGCCAGAGGCGGTGCTGGCCACGCGCCAGGGAGAAATGATCACCGAAGATGAGATCCTTCAGGATGGCGATGAGATCAAGTTAATCGCCGTCATTTCCGGCGGTTATGAGGATGATAAAACTGAAGCAGTATTATTGGGTATAAACGGCGATGAAATGTAATCAGTGCGGCGGCAAGGCAGTTGTGCAAATGCGTCAGCATAAACTGGCGCTTTGCGCCAAAGATTTTCTGCAATGGCTTCCCGATCAGGTGGAGCGGTTTATCAAAAAATATAAGATGTTTACCCATTCCGATCGCGTCCTGGCGGCGGTCTCAGGCGGCAAAGACTCGCTTTCGCTCTGGGATATTCTTTGGCGCCTGGGTTACTCGGTGGATGGGTTATACATTGGTTTGGGGATAGACGGCGGTATTGGATATTCCGATGAGTCGCGGCGTTTGACAGAAAAATTCGCCAATGAACGTGGTCTGCGATTGGTGGTGGTCAGCGTGCCGGATGTATATGGGGAAGCCATCCCCGATATGGCTCACCGTACGAGGCGCGGCAAAACCAAACCCTGCGCTGTATGTGGCCTGACCAAGCGTCACATCATGAACAGAATAGCCTGCGAGGGCGGTTATGATGTGCTGGTCACCGGCCACAACCTGGATGATGAAGCCGCTGCCCTGTTTGGCAATACACTCAATTGGGCGACGGGGCATCTGGTTCGTCAATGGCCGGTGTTAGAAGCTCGCCCGCCTGCTCTGGCGCGCAAAGCCAAACCGCTCTGTCGCATCTATGAACGCGAAATGGCAGCTTATGCCATGTTGCGCGGCATCGAGTACATTTATGATGAATGTCCCTACGCCGAAGGATCAAAATCTATCTATTACAAAGAGTTGCTCAATCGCATGGAGGCCGACCGGCCAGGGGCGAAGCTCAGTTTTTATGTTTCCTTCTTGCAAGCCAAGGAGAATGGCCTGTTTGCACCGCATGCTGACCCCAACGCCGAGTCGCTTCATGCCTGCACCACCTGCGGTCAACCCACCTCCGCTCCCGGCGAATGCGCTTTTTGCCGCATGACCCTCAAAGTTAAATAGCGAAGCCCGCAGCCAGTCCATCGCTGCGGACTTCGGAGAATCCTCATCCAAGAGGTTGAGGCGCTAAGCCATTTCCAGGTAACGCTCTAGCTCCCAGTCTGTTACTCGTGTGCGGTATTCTTCGATTTCTGCCCATTTTGCTCGCTGGAAGGCCTGATAGGTCGTCTCTCCCAGCGCCTCTTGAAGCACAGGGTCGTTTTCTAATTCGCGCATCGCTTCAGCCAGCGAGCCGGGCAGCTCGGCGATGTTGAGTTCTTGCCGCTCCTCCGGCGTCAGATGATAGACGTTCACATTGTTCAGAGGCGGCGGGCAGGGGTATTGATGGTCAATGCCATCCAGCGCCGCTGCCAGCATCACCGTGAAAGCCAGATAGGGGTTGGCGGATGGATCCGGGCAGCGTAACTCAGCGCGCATGGATTTATCCCGCCCCTGGGTGTAGTAGGGGATGCGGATCAGCGCCGAACGGTTGATCTGCGCCCAACCCACATAAACCGGCGCTTCGTATCCCGGCACCAACCGCTTATATGAATTGGTCGTTGGAGCCACCACCGCAGCCAGGGCGCGGGCGTGCTTCAACTGCCCGGCGATGAACCCATAACCAAGCTTCGAGAGGTGGTGTTCATCTTGTGGGTCAAAGAAGAGGTTATTTCCTTGTGCATCAAACAATGACTGGTGACAGTGCATCCCTGAGCCGTTGATGCCGAAGATCGGTTTGGGCATGAACGAAGCCACCAACTCGTGTTGGGCGGCAATCGCTTTCACTGTATATTTCAGCGTCAGGACATTGTCCGCCGTTTCCAGGGCATTCGCATAGCGGAAATCAATTTCGTGCTGCGCCAGGGCCACTTCGTGGTGACCCATCTCGATCTCCAATCCCATGCCTTCGAGCGCCGCCATCAGTTCTGTGCGCACCCGCACAGCCTGGTCGTTGGCGGAAAAGTCGAAATAGCCGCCCACGTCATGCGGCACCGGGTTAATGGTCAACTGCCCGTTGCGTTTAAACAAAAAGAACTCTGGTTCGGGTCCCACATTGTATGTCCAGCCGCGCTGCTGAATGCGCTCCAGCGCCCGCTTCAAAGTGCCGCGTGGATCTCCAGGGAACGGCGAGCCGTCGGGCAGGTAAATATCGCAAAAGACACGCGCTCGCTTCGCCTCTTCTGGCGTCCATGGCAGAACGGCGTATGTTTTCGGGTCTAGCACCAGGCGCATATCGCTTTCTTGGATGCGTGCAAAACCCTCAATGGATGATCCATCAAACCAAATCCCATCCTGAATCGCCTCGCTGAGGCGCTTGATCGGAATATCAACGCTTTTCACCGCGCCGGTTACATCGGTAAATTGCAATGAAATGAACTTTACTCCGTCCTCTTTGACTCGGGCAGTTAAATCTCGATGATCCATAAAATAATACCTCCTGATTTTGAATTACCGCATTCTAGCAAAGCCCTTGCAATTCGTCAATCAGGACTTGCCTTATGGTATATTAGAATGAGAATGGTCATAATGATTGCCTTAATTCATTGACCAAAGTGAGATACGGATTGCCCGAGGAATGCCGCCCGCTGGTTCGATCGTTGTACGCCTGGGAAATTCAGGAGGCGCGGCGCGTCTTTGCCGGTGGACTGATCTACGAATCGGTGCGCGTTCACGAGTGTGCAGCCTGGCCAGACACCATCCATCGCATTGGGCTGCGCCTGAGGCGGTTGCCATACGACAACCTCCCTAACGCGGTCACGTTAGGGAATCATTGCTACTTCCCAGTGCGATTGCTGGATACGCTCGTCCCGCCGCATCACAGCGACTTTTACAAGCTGCCCTGGCTGATTCACGAACTGACCCATGCCTGGCAGTATCAACACATGGGCTGGCGTTACCTTGCCCTGGCGCTTCAGGCTCAATTTCGTCAGGGCGCTAACGCTTACGATTTCGGCGGGGAAGACGGCTTGCGGGAAAAATTCGCCTCTGGCTGGGAATTTAAAGACTTCAACCTGGAGCAGCAAGGCGATATTGCTCGCAGCTATTACGAGAGATTAATCCGTGGTCAGCAAGTTGAAGCCTGGCAACCCTTCATCGCCGAATTGCAAGAAGCGTGAAATCCTCCCAGCTTGGTCTTGTGAATTCACTCGGCTTGCGGTATGCTTAAGCTTCGTGGGAGTGGTTGGGTCCCGGTGGGCTCCCCGGTCTTCAAAACCGGTGACGGGTCGCGTTGCGGGCCGTGGTGGGTTCGACTCCCATCCGCTCCCGCCTCTTCTATCTAAGAAGCCGGATGTAAACCTTGTGTTCTGGTGGGAGAAATCTCTGTGGATGTAGATATTGAAATTCTGACGCCCATCGTGCGGCGTTTTTTATACATTGAAGACATTACCCTCGGCGGCGAGCGGGAGCATTATCTGGCGCGTTTTCGCGGCCGACTGTTGGTTGATTCGGCTCAGGCGTATGATCAGCTTGCCGCGCTGCTTAAGCCCTACGAAATCACGCCTCTCTTTCGCATGGACGGCGAGCAACACGCCGTTTTGCTGGTCTCCGGCGTGATACGCCCGCAGCCTTCCAACGGCTGGGTAAATCTCGTGCTGTTTCTTTTGACTTTGGCCAGCGTGATCTTTGCGGGAGCGCTTTATGCCTATGATGGCCCTGAGCCCTCCAGCGCAGGCGGTTTGCTGCTGAACATCCTGCGCAGCCTGCCCAGCGGCGTCCCCTTTGCCGTGAGTCTGCTGGCGATTTTATTGGCGCACGAGTTTGGCCATTATCTTGCCGGGCGCTATCATAAGACCCAGGTAACCCTGCCTTACTTCATCCCCTTCCCCCTGAGTCCTTTCGGCACAATGGGCGCCTTTATTCGCTTGAAAGAGCCGCCCAAAAATAAACGCATTTTGCTGGATATTGGCATTGCCGGCCCGCTTGCCGGCCTGGTGGTGGCAATTCCGGTGTTGTTATACGGGCTATCATTGTCAAAACTGGATACTATCACCCTGCATCCTGGGCAGGCTTTTACCCTGGAAGGTAACTCGCTGCTCTACCTGGCTGCCAAGTTTTTGATTTTTGGGCAACTGTTGCCGGCCCCCGCCTCTTATGGAGGCGTCTCGCCTCTGCTCTATTGGGTGCGCTACTTCTTTACCAGCCAGCCGCTCCCCTTGGGAGGAGTGGATGTGCTGATTAGCCCGGTTGCATGGGCTGGCTGGGCTGGCCTGCTGGTGACGGCGTTGAACTTGATCCCGGCTGGCCAACTGGACGGCGGCCATGTCATGTATGTGTTGCTGGGCAAGCGCGCCCGTCAGCTTTGGCCCGCCATTATGATTGCCTTAATCCTGTTAGGTTTTGCCTGGTCTGGGTGGTGGCTATGGGCGTTGTTGATCTTCATGCTTGGCCGTTTATACGCCGAGCCTTTGGATCAAATCACTCCCTTAGATGCTCGCCGCCGGGCGGTTGCCTGGTTGGGGATTTTGATCTTCTTCTTAGTATTTACGCCTGTCCCATTGGTGCAGGCAGTTGCTGGCGGCTTTTAGGCGCCTCTGGCTGAAGATGAACCAATGACCGGCGACATGGCTGATTTGGGTCATGTCGCTTGTTGTTCCTGCCTCATCCTGCGCACCCAACGCATTTGCAAGCCTTGCTTACGCCATGCATAGTATAATCGCCTCTATACGAGGACGGAGATGACCGAGAATATCATGCTCCGCGAAGCGTTGGATGCCGTGCGCCAGGGCCAAAGGGCGCGGGCGCGTGATTTGTTGACGCGTTTATTGCGCGCCGATCAATCCAACCCCGAATACTGGCTGTGGATGAGCGCCGTGGTGGACACCACCCGCGAGCAAATCTACTGCTTGCAAACCGTGTTGCGGCTGGATCCGCAAAACCGCGCCGCCCGGCAGGGATTGATTTTGCTGGGGGCGTTGGCGCCAGAGGGCAACGCTGCCCCGGCGCCGATTGTCCGTCGTCGCTGGGAAGTTGCAGTGCAGGATGTGCGTGAACTCAGCGGTTTGCAGAAGCTCTGGGCGAACCCGCTTGTTCGCATCGTTGTTTTCTCGTTTTTGTCTTTGCTCGTCCTCGCCTTGATCGCTCTGGGAGTTTATACACAGGGGGTCAATCGGCGCAGCGTGGCCGCCCGCATCCCCACCAACACGCCCGGCCCCTCTCCCACATATACTTACACGCCCACCGCAATCAATGAAACTCCGCGCACGCCAACGGCCACGGCCACTTTTTCCGGCCCCCCGCCGTTGTGGATGCGTCTCGAAGCTACCTATACTCCTACTCCCTTGTACGTAAATACGCCTCATGCAGCCAATGAATCTTATCAGATCGCTCAGAGAGCCTTGCGGCGCGGCGATTTAGCCGCCGCGCTGGAGAACTTCCGTCAGGCTGCCCGCTCGGAAGTCAACCCCGCGGATATCTTTTACGCCATCGGGGAGGTTTACCGGCAACAGGGCGATTTTGCCAATGCGCTGAACTATTATCAGCAAGCCATTGCTGCAAACCCGGACTTTGCCCCGCCGTATTTGGGGCGCGCCCGCGCGCAGCGAGCTCTGACGCCGAATGCAGACATCTCCGCCGATCTGAAAACAGCCATCGAAAAGGACGCCAACTTTGGCGAAGCATATCTGGCTCTGGTGGAATATCAGCTTGCAATGGGTGATTCAGAGGGCGCATCAGCCAACCTGCAAAAAGTTCAGACGCTGTTGCCGGATTCGCCGCTGGTTGCTCTGTATCAGGCTCTCATCTATCTTGCTCAAGGAGATGGCGAGGCCGCTTTGCAGGCGGCTCGCCAGGCCAATGAATTGGACCAGACCTTGCTAGACGCTTATCGCGTGCGCGGCCAGGCTGCCGCTGCCAATGGCAACGCTCGCGAGGCTCTTGAAGCAATCCAGGTGTATCTGACCTATGTGGCCGATGATCCGGCAGGGTGGCTTGTGCAGGCGCAGGCTCTCTATCAAACCCGTCAGTACAGCGAGACCTTGCAGGCGCTGAACCAGGCGATTGGCCTGGACAAGAATTTGCCGCAGGCATATCGCTTGCGCGGTCTGACATTGCTGGAATTGGGCGAGGGGCAAAAGGCGGTTAACGATTTATATCTGGATTTGCAGGCTAACCCTCGTTCCTTCCAAACCAACCTAGACTTTGGTCGGGCGCTGTTGGTCGCCAACCGGCTTAGTGACGCTCTGGCTCAAATCAACCGCGCCGAGGATCTCGCTGAAAGCGACGCCGAGCTTGCCCAGGTATATTACTGGCGGGCGCAGACCTATGAAAAGATTGGAAATATGATCTCTGCGGCAAAGGACTGGAAAGCGTTAGTGGCTTTGCCCGAAGACGCTGTTCCACCTGCCTGGCGCGCCCTGGCGGAAGAACGACTCAAAGCTACGGCCACTCCCTTGCCGCCCACGCCAACCTCCACCCGCACCCCCACTGCCACTTCCACGCCCACGCGTACGCCGCCGCCTTCGCGCACTCCCACGCCCTCGCGGACGCCTGTTCCAACTCGCACACCCACCTCAACGCGCACACCGCCTCCCAGCCCCACCCCGTCGCCCACCCCTGGCTGAGGCGGCTTGCATGAAGTGTTAGAGTTTTGTTTGAATTACTCGGACGACCTTGCCAGCCCCACTTGGGCGCGCTATAATCCAGTTTTGCGGTGACTCCGTGACTTGCTTGCGTGTTTGAGGTGTCTTATGCCAGTATATACCTATCGTTGCTCAAACTGTGGTGTGCAATTCGATCAACAACAGAAATTTAGCGATCCTCCTCTGACTCGTTGTCCGGAGTGCTCGAAGAAGACCTTGCATAAGGTCTATCAACCGGTTGGGATTGTGTTCAAAGGCTCTGGTTTCTATGCCACCGATCACCGTTCGCCTTCTGGGCAGGGGCGCGGCTCCTCTGCCAAAACACATGAGGGGAGCAGCGAAAAATCTGGCTCATCCAGCGACGGCAGTTCATCGAACGCAAGCCCAGCCGCGAAAGACGAATAGCCTCTGATACCGTTAGGTTTTGGAATACGAATATAAGTCGAAGTGCGCCTGTTCCATTTCAGGCGCACGTTGTTTTATTGAATGCCTGGTGGGCCGCTCGATGGGCCTATCGAATTGAGCTGATTGAATCGCCGCGCCGAAACAACCTGCGCCATATAGACCGCCTGCGCAGACGCCTCAACCTCCTCTGCGCCAGACGACTCAGATCCGCTTCCTGGCTGTACTCCAAAGCTGCATGGTAATCCTCCCAGGCAGCCTGATGCTTGCCCATCTGCTCGTGCGCCTCGCCTCGTTTGAGGTATGCCTGGGCATCCTGCGGCGTCAGCGCAATCGTTTGGGTGAAATCGGCGATCGCCGCTTCGGGGCGGGAGGCGGCAAGATAGGCTGTCCCCCGGTTGAAATGCGCCGCCGCCAAAGCCGGGTCGAGTTCAATGGCTTTGGAATAATCCGCGATTTGTAGGGTGAATTCCCCAATCGCCCCATAAGCGTTGCCGCGCGCAAAGTACGCCGAGGCGCGGCTTCCATCCAGTTCAATCACCTTAGAATAATCCGAAATCGCTCTCTGATAATCGCCCAATCGTTCGTAAGCAACGCCGCGGTTTTGATACGCCGAAGGTTGCGTCGGCTCTAACCGAATCGCCTGGGTGTAATCCTCAATCGCCGCCTTCGTCTCTCCAGACTGGAGACGGGCATTGCCGCGACCGGTATATGCCTGGGCGTTATGCAATCCCATTTGGATCGCAGCGGTGTAATCTGCAATGGCGTGCCGGTAGCTGCCCTTACGCTCATAGGCCACGCCGCGGTTATAAAAGGCCGTTGAGCAGTATGGATCCAGTTCAATAGCCCTGTTCAATTCTTGAATCGCGGCAACGTGGTCGCCCATCCGCTCAAACAGGACGCCGCGCCGTTCGTATGCATGGGCGTCGTGTGGGTGGATGTGAATTGCCTGGGTGTAATCGGCCATGGCTCGCTCGTAGTCGCCAATCCTCTCATACATCGCGGCGCGTTTTTTGAGCAGAAATCCGTCTTTCGGTTCGAGTTCGATTGCCCGACAGTAATCAGAGAGGGCGTTGATCAGGCTGCCGAGGCGTTCAAACGCCGCCGCCCGATTCTGAAATGCCGATACCATTTTAGGGGAACGCTCAATTGCGGCGGTATAGTCTGCGATCGCTTGAGGGTAGTCGCCCATCTGGAAATATACGTCGCCGCGTTTTTGATAGGCGTAAGCCCAAGCTGGGTTTAGGTCTATCACCCTGGAATAATCGGCAACCGCTTGTGGATAATTTCCCAGTAGCGTTTGTAAATCGCCGCGTTTTTTATAGGCGTAGTCATCCATCGGATTCAACTCAATGAGACGCGTATAGTCAGCGATCGCTGAGTCGAGTTCCCCCAGCCGTTCAAGGGCGATGCCGCGCCCCAGGTAAGCCGGCGCGTACTCTGGCGCGATGGCAATTGCCTGCTCGTAAGCCCCCACCGCCTTTTGATAATTGCCGCTCAGGACCTCTACTGTGCCCAGATCGAAGTAGTCTTTTGCCAGCGGGTCGAAATCATTTTCGATGTCAAACTCAAGATTTAGATGAGATAAGAGATACCGATAATCGAGGCTCATAGAGGTTGTGTTTTTGGCTGAAGTAATTGTCTGGTGAAGAGTTGCAACTCTTCAGAGACTTTCTCGTCTGGGCGTTCATATACCCAGGGCCTTCCGTGGTTAATTGCCTCAACGAATAATTCCGATGCAAACGGTAAGACGAGTTCAATTGGGTGGTTTAATGCCATTTCAATGTTCTTGCGCCGAATGCCCCGTCGTTCAAAGGTCCAGTTTAACACTGCTTTGATTTTCTCGGTAGGGTATTCTAATCTGCGATAGGTGTCTAAAGCAGCCGCCGCGGCTCGCACAGAAGCTACTTCTGGCGCTAGAAGTAAGAGTATGGTTTCAGCCAAATCCAGCACCTCGATGACGGGCCCACTGAAATCGTGAGGCAGGTCAACCACGATATAATCAAAATTGGATCGAAGCAACTGCAAGGCGCTTGTGAGCAACTCCGGCGATAGAAGTTCGGCTTCGGTCGGAAATGTGGGCGCCGCGATGACAAAGACCCCGCTATCATGCTTCCCTATAATCGTTTGTAAAGCTTCCCAATCTAATTCATCCGGGCGGATATGAGCGATATCCGCCCAGGTGCGCTTGAGAGGCATGTTGAACATCAAAGCAATTTGACCCGCGGTTAATACCAGATCCAAAACAAGGGTGGTTTTCGAGTGCGCCTTGGTGAGCGCCACCCCCAAATTGGCAGCGATGCTTGAGCAGCCCACCCCGCCTCGCAGGCTGTGGACAGCATAAAAGCGCGCCTTTGAGCGCGCAACGGCTTTTCCAGCAGATTCGACGATTTTAACCGGCTCGCTGCGACGCAATAATACATTCAGGCGTGCAACCAGCTCGGCAGGTTCAAATGGTTTGCTCATGAAATCATCTGCGCCGGCTTCAAAAGCTTCAAGCTTGTTGTTCAAGTCGGCCTGGGCTGTCAAAATCATGATCGGGATATGCGCAAAACGTGGATCTCGCCGCAGGCGACGCGTCAGCTCATATCCGTTGAGCTTTGGCATGAGCACGTCTGCAATCATGACATCCGGCGGATTTTGATTGGCCACCTGAAGTGCCTTTTCTCCGTCATCCGTCACATGCACTTCAAATTCCAGCGGTTTCACTGCATGGGCGATCATCATTTGATAGATTTTTTCGTCGTCAACAATCAACAGGCGTTTCATCTGCTAGATTCCACTCGATTGGGCTGATTGTTTTTTCTCTTCTTGGTTGAGCTGTCGGCGCAGGAATTGGCGCAAGCGAGGCGCTTCATCTTGAATTTTATCAATCCATTCTCTGGCTTTTGTCATATTACCGGATCTTGCTTGTAGTTCCAGCTCATACGCATAGTCTGTCAGAGGTTGAGCGTTAAAGTTCGAAGCCGCGCCCTTTAAATTATGCGCCATGCGGGCCAATTCCTTCGCATCCTCGTGTTCCAGCGCGCGATGAAAAAGATCGATTCGTTCATCCATGTGGTCAATGAACTCCGAGAGCAACTCTACGAAAAACGCATGATCGTCGCCAAAACGTGGCATGGCTGCTTCCATATCTATGGGGTCGTCCTTCGTCGAAGGGGCGGCCTCCCCTGGCTCAGCCGGCGCCGGCTCCTGAGGAACAGGCGATGTTTTGGATAACCATTTTTCCAGCGTTGCAAGCACATCTTCGCGCTCCAGGGGTTTGGAAAGGTAATCATCCATTCCGGCTGCCAGACAGCGATCGCGGTCGCCGCTCATTGCGTGAGCGGTCATGGCTATAATTGGGATATGTTGACCAGACGCCTCATGCTCTCGTATGAAACGAGTGGCCTCAAATCCATCCATTTCAGGCATTTGCACATCCATCAGGATCAGGCGATACGGTTTGGAACGCCAGGCTTCAATCGCCTGTGCCCCGTTCTCCACGACCTCCACCGAATAGCCAGCCTTTTGCAGCATTGCCACCGTCAGTTTTTGATTGACCGGATTGTCCTCAGCCAGCAAAATCCATTCCCCTGTTCGTTTCCCTTCTGCGATCGTATGCCGCGTGACCAGTTGAGAAGTGTTTGGTTTTGTGGGGGCATCTTTTCTTCCCAGCACCGCTGCAATGGCGTCGTAGAGTTGAGTCTGCTTGATGGGTTTCAATAGATAACCCGCGCAACCTATGGCCTCCAATCGGGCGGCGTCGCCGCGCTTCCCGATCGAAGTCAATACAATTACCACCGTCTTGTTGAGTTCCGGATGAGATTTAATCTCTTGCAGGGTCTGCTCGCCGTCCATGGAAGGCATTTGCATATCCAGCAGCACAAGGTCAAACGGGTCGTTGGTATCTGCTCCGGTCAGCAGAAGGTCAATGCATTCTGCCCCGCTGGAGGCAATCGCCGTCCGTACCCCAATATTTTCCAGCATTTTCCGCAAGATCACTTGATTGGTGGTGTTGTCATCCACTACTAAAGCGCGAATGCCTTCAAGATGAATCTCTTCGATCGAAGAAATCGGTTGAGTTCCGGCAAGTTGCTTCTGGAAGCGTGCGGTGAACCAGAAGGTGCTTCCCTTCCCAGGCTCGCTTTCCACACCAATCGTCCCGCCCATCATGTGAACCAGTTGCTTTGAAATCGCCAGGCCGAGACCCGTACCACCGTATTTGCGCGTGGTTGAGCTATCCACCTGGGTAAAGCGTTCGAAGATATGGTTGATCCGCTCGGCGGGAATGCCGATGCCGGTGTCGCTCACTGTGAAGAGCAAGGTAGCCGAATCCTGCGTCTCGCTTTCCAACATCACCCGAATGACAATATCTCCGCGCTGGGTGAACTTGATAGCATTTCCCACCAGGTTCATCAACACCTGGCGCAAGCGCGCTGGATCGCCGCGCAATAACGCAGGTACATTATGATGAACCATACAAGCCATCTCCAGCCCTTTGGCTTCCGCTCGCGGCGCCATAGTTGTTGCCACGCTCTCCACAGCAACGCGCAGATCGAAATCAATCTCCTCGAGATCCAGCTTTCCCGCCTCGATCTTTGAAACGTCTAAGATATCGTTGAGCAGATTGAGCAACGCCTCAGCGCTCTCCAGGGCAGTTTTGAGATAATCCTGTTGCTCAGAAGTAAGAGGTGTATCCAGAGCCAATTCAAGCATACCAAAAACGCCGTTCATCGGAGTGCGGATCTCATGGCTCATGTTCGCCAGGAACTCGCTTTTGGCCTGGTCTGCCGCCTCTGCTGCCTTACGCGCTTGAACCAGCTCACTGATGTCGTGATAAAGCCCCAATACTCCCACCCGTTCGCCGTTGACGATCACCGGCACACCGAAGATTTCGACATCTACCAGTCGCCCATCTTTCCTCTTGCGCTGGTCAATCCAACGGATCGCCTCGCCGCGCAACACCTGTTCGGTCAACAATGTAGCCTGCTTTACGGCGAAATCCGGCGCAATGAGGGTATCCAGATCTTTTCCGATGACTTCGTCTTTTGGGTAGCCGAAGAGAGCTTCAAACGCCGGATTGCAGTCAGCCGCCTTCTGCTCCAGGTTTATCAGAACGACGGCTACGGGGCTGTATTCGAAGAGCGCCCGGAAGAATTCTTCTTGTCGTTGGATTTCCGCCGTCGCTGCCACGCGCTCCGATATATTATGTAAGCTGTAGATCGTTTTTGCATCTTCTTGCCCATCACCCAGCGCATACCAGGAAACTTCGTAATAGTCGTTCAGACCAGGTATTTGCAACCCTTCAATACAGGAAACGGATGACTGCCGAGAGAGGATGTCTGCTCCGAGGACTTCCGTAATGTTTTTTCCCACCAGTTGATCAAAGCTTGTTCCCAGGGCTTGGGTGGCTGAACGGTTGCAGCGTAAAATTTGACCTTTGCCATCAACAACCAGTATGAGGTCTGAAACTGCATCGAAGATGCTTTCCCATTCTTTCTTGCCATGGCTTAAGACAATCTCTAATTGGCGGCGTTCTTCAATTTCGCGAGTTAGCTGCATGTTCGCCGCGGTGATTTCCTCGGTCCGCTGCGCCACTCTTTGTTCTAGCTCTCCCATTAGCTTTGTCAGGTGGTCGCGCTGTCTGCCGGCGAAATAAGCCAGCGCGCCAAGAAAGAGCGGCGCCGTATCTATGATCCAAAAAATAGGGTCTTCGTTTTGCAATTTCCAGAGACTGGCGAGCGTGAACTCCATACCTTGCTGATGAAAATGCGCCCAGGTAGCAATAAGAGGAAACATGAACCCAAAGACTACTCCCCCCAGGCTATAGCGAAAACTGGCAGTGGATGTCCAATTGCTCTTTTTCATTTACAATTGATTACGATCAAAAACAACCGAGGAAGTTAAAACAGCAAAGCCGCAGAGGCTTCCCAGCGCGCCTGAAATGGTACGGTTTATTAAAAATTGATTTTAGCACAATTCGCCCCAAAGGATGAAAATGTCGCCATCGAGCTCACAGAGAGTCTATTTTCAAAGCAGGCACGGAGAACACGGGGATTTTCTTAGCTCTTCTCTGTGCGCTCTGTGGCTTAGTGATCAATCCTAATAGGGAGATGGTCGCCGTGTGGGAATTGTAATTTCTTATTTGTAAGGCGCGCCTGGCTGACGTTTCCCAACTGCTTTTCCAAACGGAGTAGCCCAAGCTTGTTTTTGATGATCTTTTGTTCGTTCGTCATCTGTTCACTCCTTCCTGCATTATAATTAATCGGATAGACAGTGTCAGATTAAATCTTGACTATCTTACTTCAAGAAATTTATCAATTCACTTCGTCATATATTATGGACAATTATTGCTCCAATTCTCTTGCTTTCAATTGTCTCTAAACCTAAAACGGGTGGTAAAACCTTTAGCTCTCTTCTTACCAAAATTGCTCTTCGTGTAAACCAATAAGTATAACCAGAGACCTCAAGGTGGTAGATTCTCAGCCACCTTGAGGTCTCTGGTTCACGTTTAGCTCCTCGACCAGGACTCGAACCTGGAACCTAGCGGTTAACAGCCGCGAATCTGAAGCTCTCAACCATAGACCGCAAGGTAGCTCTTTTCAGCTATACCGTGAGGTCTCTGGTAAAACACTACCGCTAGCTCTCAGGTTCGTTTTAAAGAAATCGCCGCCCTGTGTCAAGAGCGGAAATCGAGACTGCAAAGGTGATTATATTTTAAACCAACGATTTGGGGGCGTCAAGAAATAAACCTATAAAGAATTATGAGGGCAAGGCAGACGATTCGATAATTATATTAAAAACCACTGCAAACCAGCATTTCACAAGAGATAAAATTTTCAGGTGATACATATGGTGTCTGTCCCATTTTTGGTTGGTTTTTGCATATATGGTGCTAGATAACTGATTTTAGCCGCCACAGGTGGTGGTTTGCCACTCACCAACCGATTATGGGACAGACACTACATATGAACCCTATTGACTCGGGATAGATTGTGTGTATAGTTAATATTGAATGGTGAATGAGGTCATTCACATCGATGGAAGGACTCGAGCATGGCACAAGTGATGAAAAATATTTTCCAATTTATAACACTATGCATGCTGGTTCTCGGTCTGATAGTAACCTTGAATTTCTTTTTACCAAAAGGAACCGGACCAGCTTCTCTGGCATATCCACCTCCTGAAGAAGATTCTAGTAAAAGCCAGACAACACCTTATCCGTATCCTCCACCCCCTGAAAATCAACCGACGCCAACTCAAGAAATGAATGGAACAACATGCTTCATCGACCAACTTAATCAGTTCAGTCTTCAACTTCCAACAGGATGGCATACGGATGGGCCACCAGATATTAATGGCGTCGGAGGAGCATCCGTTTTTTATAACTATTCCCATGATGAAGTAAAGTCAAACCACGGCTTTATTGAATTACCACCAAATGCTATCAAAGTACAAGTATCGTCTGCCAAGATATCTGATAAGGAGAACTTCGAACAATGGATTAGTGCGGTTATAGAACGTACCATCTCATCAGAACAGGGCACCCTATATAATACTACAACGACCTCACCCTATGAATATAAACTCGCTGGCTATACTGGATTAGCATATTCCGTAACCGACTCTACCGGAACTATTCTATTATCGATAAATTTACTGGTAGATGATACCCGCGTGCTAATTATTACTATCACGCCAGCCAACTCGCCTTCAATTTCTGACGCAATTTCCTTATTGGAGACTCTAAACGCCAAGGATTTTGATTCTTGTTCGTCAGGTTTAAAAATGCCAGACGAACAAGAACTCATTCCAGAATTAGCCACACAAACTGAAACCCTTGCTCTTACAGTTGAAGACTTCACATGTAATCTAGGCACATTTCCAGGGAATGAAGCTCATAATAGTACTATTTCGTTGCAAATGCCTTTTTAATTGGCGAAACATGGATTGTGGGGGGAGCAGGTTCCTTCTATGGAAACAATCATCATTGCAATTATTACAATAGTTATTACGCAACCGATTGGAATAAACCCGATGGCAATGATGCAAACGCCCTGGTTTTGGCTGTAGCCGATGGGACTGTTTCAGCTATTGACGCTCAATGCATAGATGTAAGATATGGTTGTTTTGTCCAGATAAACCATCCATCTGGTTTCCGAACAATTTATGGCCACTTAAGTACCGTTTATGTACAGTCAGGAGCCAATACCAGTGAAGGTCAACTCATCGGGAGGGTCGGCTGTACTGGAAATTGTGCCGACCCACATTTACATCTGGGTTTCTGGCATTGGGACCTATCCGATTATCCATATCATTACGATTATTTCTCACATTGCTATAACGGGGGACAAACATGTCCTAATGGTGAGGCATCGTATTATCCCCAGGGTTACAGACCAAGTCCAATGTGGTCTACTTATGGTAATGCCATTCTGGCGGATGGACTCCCTTTCACAAGTGTAAATGGGCATCAGATTTTTCTCCCCTTGGTAATAAAAAATTCCCCTTAGAAATTGTAAATAATTAAATCCCCATCAGTGCCCTGCTCTGACTCGGGGAAATCCATAAGAAGATTGCTACCATTAGAGTCTTAGGGGTGTTTATTCGATGTCAATTGTTGTTCGTAACCCATATTTCAAGAGATTTATCAATTAGCCTCCTCATATATTACGGACAATCATTGCAGCTCCCGTTCTCTTGCTTTCAATTGTCTCTAAACCTAATACGGGTGGTAAAAACCTTTAGCTCTCCCCTTACTTAAATTGCCCTTGGTGTAAACCATAAAGTGTACCGGGGACCTCAAGGGTGCTGAGAATCCACCACCTTGAGGTCCCCGGTACAAGTTTAGCTCCTCGACCAGGACTCGAACCTGGAACCTAGCGGTTAACAGCCGCCCGCTCTGCCAATTGAGCTATCGAGGAATATTCTCTGTTCGAGGCGAAGGGCATTATAAACTCAAGCTCAGTTAGTGTCAAGGAAACGCGCTCTCGGCCAACATTTTCAGGCGCGGAGTTTATGTTAAGCCTTTCTAATAGGTTTATTTACAGTGTCTCAGGTTACCTTAATCTTCCTATGACAAAATTCGTAAGCGTTTGCTTTGTTTGTAAAAATTTATCCAATTACAAATAACAATGTAGCGTTTTCGGAGGTTGATTGTCCATGGAACAGACTGCTATGATGGAAAAAAGCTCGCCAGGACGCATGAAATTTGTTATCGGCGGCTTGCTGATTGTGGCTGCGGTGATCTATCTGATCGTTTCATCCACCCAGGCCAGCGCTCAGTACTTTTTAACGGTAGATGAATTAATCACCAAAGGCGAAAGCGTCAAAGGTCGCGATCTGCGCATTTCTGGCGCAGTGATCGGCGACTCGATCCAGTACGATCCCCAAACCCTGACCCTGTCTTTCACCATTGCAGCTATTCCAGGCGACAATAAAGAGATCGAAGCCCAGGGCGGCCTGGCCGAAGTGTTGAAACAGGCGGTGAATGATCCAAACCGCGCTCGCCTGGTTGTTTCCTATAACGGACCAAAGCCGGATTTGCTGCGCAATGAAGCGCAGGCGATCATCACCGGTGAATTGGGCGACGATGGTGTGTTTTACGCCAACGAGCTGCTGCTCAAATGCCCCACCAAATACGAGGAAGCAGTCCCCGATCAGGCAGGTACTTGATTGTTATTCATGGCAATCCTAAATAGACGATGCTGGCAAACTTTGGTTTTGGCGCTTTGTTAATCACACTCCTGATCTCCTTATATGGGATCGGAGCTGCAATCTATGGCGTGCGCAGGAATCAGCCGGCCTGGGTGGAGAGCGCCCGGCTAGCGATGCTGCTCACCTTCCCCCTGATTTCAGTCGTTGCCCTCAGTTTGATCGTGCTGTTGGTGAGCGGCCATTACGAATTGGAGTTTGTCTCCTCAGTGACCAGCAACAGTATGCCCATTTATCTGCGTATCACCGCTTTATGGGGTGGACAGGCTGGCTCACTGGTCTTCTGGTCCTGGCTCATGTCGGCGTTCGCCACCGCAGTGACCTTGCGCCGCTGGGATCGCGATCGCGAGTTTCTACCCTGGGTGATTGTGGTTTCGCTGATCACCCTGGCGTTTTTCTTGATCTTGACCATCTTCTTTGAAAATCCTTTTGAACGCATCTGGCGAGCGCCCAATGGACAATTCATTGTGGCTATGTTTCAACCCGCTGGCGCCAGTCTGGCTATGATGCGCGATGGGCAGGGTCTCAACCCGTTGTTGCGTCACCCCGGCATGATCATTCACCCGCCAATGCTCTATTTGGGATTTGTCTCGTTTGTGATCCCCTATGCCTTCGCCATTGCCGCGCTGATTACCGGGCGCACCGATGATCGCTGGATCCGCATCACACGCCGCTGGGCATTGGTCGCCTGGCTGTTTCTCTCTCTCGGCTTGATCCTGGGAGGGCGTTGGGCTTACGATGTGCTTGGCTGGGGCGGATATTGGGGCTGGGACCCGGTGGAGATTGCCGCCTTTATGCCCTGGCTCACCGGAACTGCTTTCTTGCATTCGGTGATGATCCAGGAAAAGCGCGGTATGCTCAAGCATTGGAACATGGTGCTGATCATTTTGACCTACTGTCTGGTCATTTTCGGCACTTTTTTGACTCGTTCGGGCGTGCTTTCCTCGGTGCACGCTTTTGCTCAAAGCGCCATCGGGCCCATGTTCTTCGGTTTCATCGGTCTGACATTTATTGCCTCGCTGTATCTCTTGATGCAGCGCTGGGATAGCCTGAAAGCCGATACGCACATGACCTCCATGCTCTCCCGTGAAGCGCTCTTCCTGCTCAACAACCTGCTGTTCATGAGCATTTTGGTGGTGTGCTTTTGGGGCGTGATGTTCCCGCTGATCTCCGAACTTTTTACCAACCAGAAAGTCACCGTAGGGCCGCCGTTTTACGAGCGGGCGACAGCGCCCCTGTTTGCCGGTTTGTTATTGCTGATGGGCGTGGCGCCGCTTTCCGCCTGGCGACATTCCACCGCCAAGACGCTGGGGCGCGCGATTTGGAAACCGTTTATCTTCTCATTGCTGGTTGGCGTTCTTTTACCGCTCGCCCTGGGTGTGCGGCACTGGGCCGCCTTGTTGGGTTTTTGGCTCAGCGCGTTCGTCGCTTCGGTGACTTTGTACGAATTCTGGCGCGGCGCTTTGGCGCGGCGGCGTAAATCCGGCGAGAATCTGGCGCTCGCCCTATGGCGCCTGGCTGGACGCAATCGGCGGCGCTATGGCGGTTACGTCATTCATCTCGGCGTGGTGTTGATGGCGATCGGCATCATCGGCATTGAGATGTTCCAGACCGAAACGCAAGGCACCATCCCGCGTGGCGGGTCGCTCTCCCTGAGAGATTACACAGTCACTTACCAATCGCTGGCGATGTTCGATACCCCCGATGGGCGCAATGTGGCGCGCGCGGTGCTAAGCGTTGAGAAAAACGGCCAGTATGTCGGCGAACTTCACCCGCGCCGCGACTATTACTTCGAGTCGCAACAACCCATGACCATCCCCGGCGTGCGCAGCACCATGGAAGACGATCTTTATGTGTTGCTGGTGGATTGGATGCCGGTCTCCTCTCAAGGGGCCACCTTTAAGATCTATCACAATCCGCTGGTCAACTGGTTGTGGTTGGGCGGTTTGGTGTTCATCCTGGGGACGTTAATCGCAGCCTGGCCGGAGAAAGACCCTGAAGAAGCCGTCGAGCGAGCGCCGCGCTCGGCTTATGCTGGAGCGCAGGTCTGAACCTTGTGCGCGGTCAGCGCTGTTTGAACAACAAAACGTGTTTTGCAAAGGTCGTCTTAAAAAATCGCAAATGGAAAAGCAAAATCGGGATGCGCAATAATCAACCCCTTCGAGACGTCTCTCCAACGCGCCGCATGACAGCCGCCCTGCTCTGGATGGTGGGTCTGTTGTTGCTGGCTGGGATGACCCTGATTTTCGTTCCCCAGGCTTCAGCGCAAAACCCAACGCCCCCGCCGGCGATCAGCGATGATCAGGTGAACGCCATTGCCAAAGAGATGTATTGCCCGGTGTGCGAAAATACGCCGTTGGACGTATGTCCCACTCAGGCGTGCGCTGAATGGCGAGAATTAATCCGTGAAAAGCTGGCTGAAGGCTGGAGCGAGGCTCAGATCAAACAATATTTTGTAGATCGTTTCGGCGACCGTGTGCTGGCGACGCCGCCGGCGCGTGGCTTGAACTGGCTGGTGTATGTGATCCCGCCCATTGCCATTCTCTTGGGCGTGTTCCTCTTGTACAGCGCATTTCGCGCCTGGCGGCGCAGCGCTCCGCCGCCTGCCCAGGCCTCGCCGCCCGCCGCCGGTTCGGCCCCCGCCAGCGATGAATATGTGCGCCGCCTGGAAGAGGAATTGCGCAATCGGTAGGAGAACAATATGAGCGAAGTCATAACCGAATCTACACAGAAAGTCGCTGCGCGCAGCCGCCCCCCATGGGGGCGAATTCTTGCCTGGGGCGGACTGGCTGTTTTGCTGGCCTTGCTGTTTTTTGGATTGCTGCGTACGCAATCGGGAGGAAAACGTATCGGCGCGCGCGCTCCAGAGTTCACGCTGACCACTTTTGACGGCCAGACCTATCGCCTGGAAGAATTGCGCGGCAAGGTGGTGGTGGTTAATTTCTGGGCTTCCTGGTGTAAGCCATGCGAACAAGAGGCGGATGAGCTCGAAGCCGCCTGGCGTTATTACCAGCCTCGCGGCGATGTGCTCTTCTTGGGCGTCGCCTGGACCGACACGGATAAGAAGTCTTTAGAGTATTTGCAGAAATTCGGCATCACCTACCCCAACGGCCCCGATTTAGGCACGCGCATGGCGCAAGCCTATCGCATCACCGGCGTTCCAGAAACGTATATCATTGATCGGAACGGCGTGCTTGCCTATGCAAAGCTAAGCCCGTTCCTCTCCATTGAAGAGCTGAAATCTGCAATTGATCCTTTGCTGGAGGACTAGGTTCGCATGGATATTGGCTCAATCTTCTTGATCCTGGCCCTCTTAATGCTGGTGGCATTGTTTGTCGGCCGCCCGTTGATTGAAAAGGAGCGCCCTCAGGAAGCGCCTCAGCTTAAAACCGTAGATCATGAACGTTCGGCTTTGCTGGCCGAGCGGGATCGCATTCTGAACGCGCTTCAAGAATTGGACTTTGATTACACATTGGGGAAAATCCCTGAAGAGGATTATCCGGCCCAGCGAATGCGCCTGGTGCAAATGGGCGCAGATGTTCTGCGGGCGCTGGATACGCTGGCGCCGCAACTTGCTCACCAGGATGCTGAAGCGCGCCTGGAAGCTGCCATTGCCGCCCGCCGCGCCGATAGCGTTGCGGCGCAAGGCGCAGTGGGTAACGGTCGCAAATCGGCGGCAGTTGCCATTGCCGCGCCGGATGACCGCCTGGAAGCTCTGTTAGCCAATCGCCGCCGCGAGCGACGAGAGAAAGCTGGCGGGTTCTGTCCGCAATGTGGTGGGCCGGTGCAAAAATCGGATCGTTTCTGTCCAAAGTGTGGCGCAAAGATTCTATGAGACGCGGTTTTTACATCTCCCTGTTCCTTTTATTGTTTTTGTCTGCCTGTAACTTTTCTCTGGCTGCAGATGTCACTCCGCCTCCGGGTTACACCGCGCCGCCTGAAGATCAATCCTCCGCGCCCGCGGTCTCTGGGGTCGTTTTCCCGTTGGTGCCTCCAGACGCTTCCAAAGGAGCTGCGATATACGTTGAGAAATGCGCTCCCTGTCATGGTTCTGCCGGTATGGGGGATGGCCCCAATGCTGCTTCGCTGCCCAACCCGGTCACTGCTTTGGCTTCTCCTCAGGTTGCTCGCGCCGCCGCCCCGGCCAGTTGGTTCACCATCGTCAGCCAGGGGAATCTGGAGCGCTTCATGCCCCCTTTTCGCAGCCTCTCCGATCGCGAACGCTGGGATGTTGTGGCGTATGCCTTCTCTTTGAGCGTTTCGCCAGCCGAAGTGGAACAAGGGGCTGAGATTTACGCCGCTCAGTGTGCAGCCTGCCATGGCGATAGGGGCAAGGGCGATGGTGCGCAAGCCGCCGGCATGTCCGTGCCAGATCTGACCGACCAGGAGCGGATGTCGGTTAAATCCGCCGCCGACCTTTTCGGGGTGATCAGCAACGGATCCGGCGCTCAAATGCCAGCCTTCAGTGACAAACTCTCTGAAGATGAGCGTTGGGCTTTAACGGCCTTCTTACGCTCGCTGACGTTCGTTTCCGCTGGCGAACAGGCATCCGCCGTTGCTTCGCCAACCGTCGCCGCCCCGCGCCCAACGATTGAAACGCCGGTTGCGCCGCAGCCGACCAGCGACGTGCTTCCCGAAGCCTCTACGATTACCCCAACCCTGGCACTTGGCTCGGTCGGCGGTTTGGTCGCCGATGCCAGCGGCGAACCGGCGCAAGCCGGACTGGTGGTGAACTTACACGCCTTTGACCAGATGCAGCTCGTTTATACAGCCACTGCCACCACCAATGAAGAGGGAGCTTATCTGTTTTCCGATCTGGAAATGCCCGCCGGACGGGCGTTTTTGACCACCCTGGATTATGAGGGGGTCATATACGGCTCTGATGTGGCCGTGGCGGAAGAGGGCGCGGCTCGTTTGGATCTTCCCATTACGATCTACAAATCCACCAGCGACACCTCGGCGTTATCGGTGGATCGCCTGCATTATTTCTTCGAGTTTGTGGACGA
The DNA here is from genome assembly GCA_020060465.1 of Anaerolineales bacterium. GTDB lineage: Bacteria > Chloroflexota > Anaerolineae > Anaerolineales > UBA4823 > RBG-16-57-11. Next base: position 9,882 of record JAGVAD010000008.1, on the reverse strand, counting down.
ACAAACGCTTCGCGTCTTGGAATTGTATATCATTTCAAATTCTGGCGACAAGACGATCATCGCGCCGCAGGAAGGTGAACCGGTGCTTCGCTTCACATTGCCGCCGGGCGCCTCCAACTTGCAGTTCGAAAGCGGTCAGCTTGGGGAGCGTTACATTCAAACGGCAGATGGCTTCGGCGATACTTTGCCCATTCGCCCAGGAGCGGGCAACTACCAGGTGTTGTACTCTTACGAGTTGCCTTACGACCGCAAGCTGGAACTCTCGCGCCCGGTGGCGCTGCATACGCAAGCGGTTGTGATCCTGGTCCCTGAGGATGGCATCAAGATCAAAGGCGATGAATTGGAAGACGCGGGTACGCGTGAGATCCAGGGTTTACAATATCACATGTATAATCGCTCCGCCATCTCGCCGGGCGGTGAATTGCGCCTGACCATCACCGGCAAACCGTCGGGCGGATCGCCGACCTTAGCGTTAGGTTCGCAATCGAATCTGTTCATCGGAATCGCCGCTTTTGGCGTAACGTTGATCCTGGCTGGCGCCTGGCTGTTTAGCCGCAACCGCCAGATAGGGGTCGAATCTTCGCCGGCGGCGACTGCTGCGGAGCCTCCACAGAACGCCGAATCTATTATGGATGCTATTCTCGCCCTGGATGACCTCTATCAAGAGGGGAAGCTTCCCGAAGAGGCCTACATTCAGCGCCGCGCCGAATTGAAACAACAGCTCAAAGACTTAATGGAAACATAGGAGCTTGGAACAAGATGGAGAAGCCCCCCATCATCCAGGTTAAACGGCTGGTTAAGCGTTTTGGGCTGAAAACCGTGTTGCATGGCCTGGATTTCGAAGTGCAGCCGGGCGAGTTCGTCGCTTTACTGGGTCCCAACGGCGCGGGGAAAACCACCTTCTTGCGTATCCTGGCCTCCTTGTCGCGTCCGGCCATGGGGGAGGTGCGTATCGTTAATTACCGCTTGCCGCAGCAGGCGGCTGCAGTGCGCCGTATCCTGGGGGTCGTCTCGCATCTGCCGCTCCTATACGGCGATTTGACCGCCGAAGAGAACCTGCATTTCTATGGGCGCATCTATGGCATCCCAAGGCTTGAACGGCGGGTTCAGGAAGTCTTAGAATTGGTCGGTCTGACTGCCCGGCGGCGCGATCTGGTGCGTACGTTCTCGCGCGGGATGCAGCAACGCCTGGCAATTGGGCGCGCGGTGCTGCATGATCCCGAGGTCATGCTTTTCGACGAGCCGCATACCGGCCTGGATCAGGACGCCTGCCAGATGCTGGATAACGTGTTGCGAGAAGTGGCGGCGCGTGGGCGCACCGTGGTGATGACCTCGCATGACCTGGCGCGCGCCGCCGATTTGGCCAGCCGTTTCGACGTGCTTTCGCGCGGTCGCATCGTCGCCTCCGCCGCTCGTTCGGAGATGACTTCCGATCAGCTCTTGGGTTTCTACCGTCAGGCGCTGCAAGGTTCTTGAGGGTCTCTATGGAAACGCAAAAGATTGAAAAACCTGCGCCTATGATAGAGACCGTCTTATCTATCGAGAGTCCTCCCGCGCGCGCTGGTTTTTTGCGCGCCCTGGGGGCGATCATCTGGAAAGACCTGGCAGCCGAGCTTCGCAGCCGCGAATTGCTCTCCGCCATGCTGGTATTCGCCTTACTGGTGATCTTGATTTTTAACTTTGCCCTGGAGTTGGATGCCCAAACGCGGTATAACGTCGCCGCCGGGGTATTATGGGTCACTTTTGCCTTTGCTGGAACTTTGGGGCTGAACCGCTCGATGGCGATGGAAAAGGATCGCGGCTGCCTGGATGGTTTGCTTTTGGCGCCGGTGGATCGCAGCGCCATTTATTTTGGCAAGATGTTCGGCAACCTGATTTTCATGCTCCTGGTAGAGGTCATCGTACTGCCGGTTTACAGCCTGCTATATAATGTCAATTTGTTCCAGCCAGGGTTGATCGTCGTCACTCTGTTGGGTTCGATGGGTTATGTGGCAGTGGGCACTTTGCTTGCCAGCATGGCGGTGCAGACCCGCACGCGAGACATCTTGCTGCCCATTTTGCTCTTTCCGGTCATGATCCCGCTTTTTATCGCTGCCGTAAAAGCCAGCGGCGGCTTTTTACAGGGCATCCCCATGGACGAAATTTGGCCCTGGCTGAATTTGCTGCTTGTCTATGATGTGGTCTTTATCGCTGTGGCCTTTATGGTCTTCGATTATATTGTGGAGGAATGAATCAAAATGGCTTCTAAACCTGTGGCATTAAAAATTCTGGATATTATCACCATCCTTCTGCTTCTGGTTGCAACTGGATTGGTCTTCTTTTTTGCGCCGCTGGAGCGTGTGATGGGCCTGGTGCAAAAAGTGTTCTATTTCCACGTGGCTGCCGGTTGGGTGGGGATGCTTGGCTTTTTGGTCGCCGCAATGGTTGGCGGTATCTATCTCGCTCGCGGCGAACGCAAGTGGGATATCGTCGGTCTGGCTTCGGTGGAAATTGGCATGGCGTTTGCCTTCATTAATGTGGTCACCGGCTCGATTTGGGCGCGCCCGATCTGGAATACCTGGTGGACCTGGGATCCACGCCTGACAACCGCCACCATCATGCTGCTGATCTACGCCGCTTATTTGATGCTGCGCTCCGGCATTGAAGACCCCGATCGTCGGGCGCGCTTCGGCGCAGTGTACGCCATCGTGGGCTTTATCAGCGTTCCTTTGACCTTTTTCTCGGCGCGCTTATTCCGCACCATCCACCCGGTGGTGATTGGTACGAACCAGCCAGGGGCGGAGGGCGCATTTGATATGACCGCCGATATGCGCCTGGTCTTCTTTTTCAGCCTGTTCACTTTCTCTGTGATTTTTGTGGACCTGCTCTGGCACCGCATTCGCTTGGGGCAATTGCAAGATCAGGTCGAACAACTCAAACTCAAATTCAACGTATAGTCATTATTCGCGAGGCGCTATGTTATTTTTCTTGCAAGAAGGACCTGCCCAAACGGGTAATTATATGATCGCCGGATACGTGGTAATTTTTGGCGTGATGGCGCTCTATCTGGTCAGCCTGATTGTTCGTCGGCGCAATTCGATCCAGGACCTGGAGACTTTACAGTCGCTCGAAGAGAAAGAAAAATGAGCCTGAAAGCTCAAGATGAATCTTCGGGCGAGGAATATTCGGATTGCTTGCCTCCCTCGCCGCCGATTGGCGCGCCGGTGCAAACCGCCTGTGGGGAGATGATCCTCTATGCCGCAAACACGCCGTGCATTTTCCTGCACGGTCGGGCGATCTATTTTTGCCTTTCGGTTTGTAAAGCTTATTACGATCAAGATCCAAAAAATTCCTGCCTCTCCATTGGCCCCTTGAAATCCCTACGCTAAGGGTGGAAATTCGGTGCAAAACGTCCCCCAGGTTTCCTTTTAAACCTGCGGGACGTTCATCACCAAGAAGGGGGTGGGCGCTTCATCCAGAAAGTGGTATGCTTTGAGAAGCTTACTTACCCGCCACCGTAAAACCCAAAAAATCCGATTTACCCGGCAAACCAAAAAAACAAATGCTTTTAAGGAGAATTACGAATGAAAGTCATTGTCATTTTGATCGGCCTGCTTGTGGGTTTGGTCCTGCTCATCTGGTTGGGGCTGAAGGTCAAGCCTGCGCCGTTTCCGCCCTACCCTGGCGGAGTGACCGAGTTCGAGACCATCCCCCTTCCCCCTGGTCTGCCTGCGCCGGTGGAGCGTTTCTACCGCCAGGTCTATGGCGACCGCATACCTGTCATCACCTCAGCGGTGATCAGCGGGCGAGCCGAAATCCGCCCATTCGCCGGGATTACCTTGCCGGCGCGCTTTCGCTTCATTCACGAGGCTGGCAAAAATTACCGCCACTATATCGAAGCCACGTTCTTTGGCTTTCCCATCATGAAAGTCAATGAACGTTATGTGGATGGCCTCAGTAAGGTAGAGCTGCCCTTCGGCGTCACCGATGAAGGATCGAAGGTGGAGCAGGCCGCCAACCTGGGGCTATGGGCGGAGACAATGACCATGCCGGCAGTCTTTCTCACCGATCCACGCGTGCGTTGGGAGCCGTTCGGCGATGACAGTGCGCTGCTCATTGTCCCTTTCAAAGACGGTGAAGATCGCTTTGTGGTACGCTTTGACCCGGAAAGCGGGCTGGTGCGGTACATGGAAGCCATGCGGTATCGGGATTCCAAGAGCGCCAGGAGATCCCTGTGGATAACCGAGAACGCGGAGTGGGCAAGCTTGAATGGTCAGCTCACCGGTGTTGTAGGAGCGGCGACCTGGTTCGAAGATGGCAGCGCCTGGGCGGTGTTCACCACCGAGGAAGTCGTCTTTAATGTAGATGTGCAGCAATATGTGCGCCAGCGAGGTTACTGAGCCGCACCGTCAGCCTTAGATCGCAATCTCTTTCAGGAAGCTCTTGCCATACTCTGGCGGCTCCAGGTGAAACGCCTCGGCGATCGTTGCGCCGACATCGGTAAAGCATTCGCGCACCCCCAGGTTCACTCCGCCCCGCACTGCCGGCCCAAACACCAGCAGCGGGGCGTATTCGCGCGAATGATCCGTGCTGGGTGTGGTCGGGTCAACCCCATGGTCGGCGACGAACATGGCGATGTCGCCGGCTTTTAGCCGCTTCCAAATCTCCGGCACTGCCTCGTCCACGCGTTGGAGCGCCTGTGCGTACCCTTGCGGGTCATTTCGGTGGCCGTAGATCATGTCGAACTCGATCAGGTTGACGAAAATCAAACCTTTGAAGTCCTCTTCCAGCAAGCGCAGCGTCGCCGCCAGGCTATCGGCGTTGTTCGGCGTATGGTTCTTGCGAGTGATGCCCTGGTGAGCGAAGATGTCGTCAATTTTTCCCACCGAGCACACCTCCAGCCCGGCGTCCATCGCTTTTTGCAAGATGGTGCGCGTGGGAGGCAGCAGCGGATAATCCCGCCGCCGCTCGGTGCGCCGGAAGGTCTCCGGGCTGTTGCCAATAAAAGGCCGGGTGATGACGCGCCCGACGTTGTGTTCACCATGTAGCATTTCGCGCGCCTGCTGCGATATCCAATATTGCTCTTCAATTGGAATAATCTCCTCATGCATGGCGATTTGGAACACGCTGTCGGCGGAGGTGTACACAATCGGCTTGCCGGTGCGCATGTGTTCCATCCCCAGCGATTTGATGATCTCGGTGCCGGAAGCCGGGTAATTGCCCAGGATATCGCGTCCGATGCGGCGTTTGAATTCTTCGATCACCTCTGGCGGAAAGCCGTTTGGATAGGTCGGAAATGGTTTCGTCAAACGCACACCCATCAGTTCCCAATGGCCGGAAATGGTGTCCTTGCCCGCCGAACGGGGAGTCAGCTTGCCGAAAGCACCGCTGGGGTTGGGTACAGGCGGCACGCCTTCCATCGGCGTGATATATCCCAGGCCGATGGCCTGCATATTCGGCAAATGCAGCCCGCCCACCGCCCGTGCGGTATTCCCCAGAGAGTTGCTGCCCACATCACCATATTCGGCTGCATCTGGCGCTTCCCCAGCGCCTACACCGTCTAGTACAATCACAAGGATACGCTGAATGTCCATTTTGTTCCATCCTTTGATTTTCTTCTGACAATCATATCCATGATCTGTTCCGAATTGTAATCCATCAAAATGAAGCTGCGGTGAGTGAAGCACGAGCAAACGACTTCGAGGGCAAAGCATTGATGCTTGTTTCGTCAGAACAACCAGATATGCCAGATAGAAAGGCGAAGAGAATTTCGCACCGAGTGGGTTCGGACTAAGATTGCGGGATGATTTTCCCGGAGGGCAAGGGCTTGGGTATAATTGTGCTTCGACACTACTTTAAAGGAGCCAATATGCCCAATCTGTTTGGCACGGATGGCATTCGCGGCGTTGTCGGCGAGTGGCCCATGCTCCCAGACTTTGCCCTGCGCCTGGGGCAGGCGGCAGGCAGCGTCATCCGCGGTGACCGGCGCGAGGCCACGATCGTCATCGGTCGCGATACGCGTCAGTCTAGCGCCATGCTCCAGGAAGCGCTGGACGCCGGCCTCATGGCCAGCGGCGTACATGTGATTGATTTAGGGATCGTTCCCACGCCAGGCGTGGCCTGGTTGGTGCGCCAGTTGAATGCCGACGCCGGCGTGGTGATCTCCGCCTCTCATAACCCGGCAGACCAAAATGGCATTAAGTTCTTCGATGGCTCTGGGCGAAAACTGTCTGAAAAGATGGAAGATGCCATTGAAAGCCTGTTGCCAACAGCACGCCATCAATCCCTTCCGTCGCTGGAAGTGCACAGCCGCATGGGTCATGTGCATAACGGCGAGATTTTCCAGGAATTGTATCAGCGCAGCCTGCTGGCAGAACACCCCGGTCTGAATCTGGATGGCGTCAAGGTGGTGATGGATTGCGCCAATGGCGCAGCTTCGTTCATCGCTCCCGAAGTCTTCAGCCGATTGGGGATGCAGGTGGTGGCGATCCATACCTCACCCAATGGTTTGAACATCAACGTGGACGCTGGCTCAGAGCATGTGCGCCGCTCATTAGATGAAATGAATCTGCTCATTCGCCATCATGAGGCCAGGTTTGGGCTGGCTTTCGATGGCGACGCGGATCGGGTGGTCTTCGTGGATGAGAAAGGCGGGCTGATTGACGGCGACCACATGTTGGGCATCCTGGCGCGCTACTTCGATCAGCGCGGCCAGCTCCTGGCGCGTTCGGTAGTCGCTACGGTCATGCGCAACAGCGGGTTGAAAGCCTGGCTGGAGGCGGCCGGCATTCAGATGCATGAAACGCCGGTAGGCGATAAGTACGTGACCGATAAGATCTTTGAAATACGCCGCGCCTCCGTGGCCGACGACCAGGTGGGTGTGGGCGGCGAACAGGCCGGGCATATCTTAATCGTAGATGACGACCACCCAACAGGCGATGGCATTCGCACGGCGCTGTATATCTTGCGCGCCTTTTTTGAATCGGGTGCCGGATCGCTGGCGGAGTTTGCCGCCGAAGTGGGCAAGACGCCGCAGATCATTGCTTCTGCTTATGTGGGCAACGGCGGACGGTTGAGCCGCGTCGAATTGGATGAAACCGCCAACGATCTGTTGACCAATCGTCCTGGCCTGGTACGGGTGAACCTGCGCTACTCCGGCACTGAACCGCGCTTCCGCGCCATGTTGGAGTCGGATGGTCGGCTAACCGAGCGAGAGCTGGCGCGCATCGCAGTGGAGATCTGCCGCAAAGCGCAGCAGATCGCTGGCGTTGGCGCGGCGGAGATTGATATCCTCAACGTGGCGCGCGGCGGGGTGTTACCCGTAGAGCCTTAACCGCTGATTTGGGTGAAGTTATGAAGCGCCAGAGCGATTGCGCTGCAAGGGGATGATCCATCGCGCCAGGAAGAAGGCCAGAAAAACACTGGCTGCCAGGAACAGGTTCTTTGCCAGCCACCATCCTTGCGGCAGAAACCAACCAGGCGCTTTGATCAGAAGCGCAAAGATTGAACCGAAAAGCGCCCAGCGCGCCGCCCCGCGCCCCCCGTAATACGCCTCGCCGAAGAAACGATACAGCCAATACGCGCCGATGGCGATCAGCAGCAAGAACACGACCAAGAGAATAACGCCCAGGGCAATGAGATCCGCAGTGCTGCTCAGCCGCTCTGGGTCCGCCACCGCCAGGCGAAAATCGCCCGTTGCAAGGTAAGGGATGAGCATATTCAAGATGGCGCTGGTGGCAGTGAACGCTGCGACCCCGCCGGCGCTGAGAAGGATGGCGCTGCGCCAGCTCTTTCTCAACATTCCTCCTCCTCTTCCCACTCGCCGTGAAATACTCTGGCGACTGGGCCGGTCATCGTAAGAAAGAGATCTTGCGAAATCATGACTTGAATATCACCGCCCGGGTTGTGAACGGTTACTTCACCATCGCAAAGCCCCAGTCGAAAAGCCGCTGCCGCTGCCGCGCAACTGCTGCTGCCGGAAGCCAGCGTGTAGCCCGCGCCGCGCTCCCAAATATAGATACGCAGTTCCTTGCGGTTGACGACTTCGAGAAATTGCACGTTGGTGCGCTTCAAGAAGCGCGCCTCATTCTCTATGATGGGACCCAATCGGCGCGCCTGCGCTTCTGAGGTCTGATCGCAGAACACCACGCAGTGTGGGTTTCCCAGCGTCAGGGCGCAGTAGCGCAGGCTCTCGCCTTGAATGAGCATCGTTTCATTAATCGCCTGGCGCAGCGGGCCGCTGAGCGGGATTTTGCGGCTGTCGAAGCTGGCTTGCCCCATCTCTACTTGCACCAGGCGCCCGCTTTGCAGAACCTGAGAACGTACAACGCCTCCCAACGTCTGAATGGTGAAAGGCTCGGACGTCGTTCCATCCGGGCTGCGTTTTAGCCGCCTCTGTTCCCACAGATAGCGCGAGAAGATGCGCAAACCGTTGCCGCTTTTTTCCGCTTCGCTGCCATCCGGGTTGAAGATGCGCAGCGCGAAATCCGCTTCTTGCGCTGGCAGCGGGCCCAACAGAACGCCGTCCGCCCCAACGCCCTCGTTGCGTTGACACAAGCGCCGAATCCATTCAGGGGTCAGTTCCCTGCTCAACTCGTCTGGGTTGATCACCAGATAATCATTGCCGAGAGCCTGGTACTTGACGAATTTCATTTGTTTGCCCGCGCTAAATCTCAAACCCAACTGTGCGGAACTCCTGGCGCAATGCCTCTGGCAACAACGCTTTCAGCTTTTCTGCCCGACGAATCGCCTCGCGCAGCCAGTGACGATCTGGCAGCAGCGCCTCCGCCTCGGCGGCTGTCGCCCAGCGCAGTTCGGAATGTTCTTCGCCAAAGGAAGCAACCTGTCCATCTTGAAGGGTACAGCCGAAGATCACCCCCAGCAGCTCGTTCTCTGGCCGTTCCGCGCCGCGGTAGAAGTGTGTCACGCCGATGATGAATTCGATCTGGATGCGCGCCCCGATCTCCTCTTGCACTTCGCGCAATACGGCTTGCGTATAGCTTTCGCCTTGCTCCACTCTGCCGGTGACGCATTCCCAATCCCCGCTCAGAAAATCCTTCTGCGCAGAGCGGCGCAGGAGCAGATATTTGTCCGTCCTGGCGTCCCAGATCAGGGCAGCCACCCCACCTAAAAAGCGACCGATGGTCATCGTTTAGGGTTCAAAGCGCTTACGCAGCGCATTATAAATGTAATTCTCCCAGATCAGCGTACCGGCGTCGAAGGTCAGGGTGTGGGATGAAAAGGTCTGCAAGATCAGACGTCCATCCTCACACACCGCAAGGACGCCGTGGCTCGTCATTTCCTTTGCTTGCGCGCCAACCAGCAGGCGCGAGCTGCTGTCTGGGGTGAGTTTGAGCAAATCGCCCGTGTCGTAGGATCGCCTGCCGCTCGCATCCCACCAGTAGTTGCTGTTGGCCGTGAAAGATAGCTTCGGATTCGGCTGGTTAAGGATCGGGTCATCAGCATCCAGCACGTAGAGCGCCATTTGCGCAGGCGGTATTTTTTCGCGGTCGCCGTGGTATGCCAGCCCGCAGCGATTGAGCAGTTGACCGGCGCTGCCACCCTGCGTTTGATCTATGAACCACACTTCCAGGATCACCGAAGCGCCCTTGTCCAGCGCTTGCAAGGCGTAATTGAAAAACTCCCCTTGCGCGCCAACTTTATCCTCCACCGCCAGGATCACCAGGTCCCACGCTTCGCCGTTGGGCGCGTTGTTCTCCAAATCCTTCGCCAACCAGCCCTTGGCGTTGCCGTCGTCTTTGAACGGCAGACCCATGCGTAGCAGCGTCTCTTTGGCGTAGCGTTTGGTATCTATATGAGCGACCATGTCCTCATAGAGCAAGATATTGGCGCTTTTCATGCGCTCTTGCAACGCCTGGGGGTCAAGCGCGGCGGGCGTTTCGC
>JAGVAD010000056.1 GCA_020060465.1 Anaerolineales bacterium | reverse complement strand
GTTTTTACTCATGTGCAGGATGTCCTCTGCGCGCGCGGAACATGTGAAACGACCGCCCGAAATTTGCCTCGTTCGGTGCGTTCGATTTGATCAACCAACTGGAATTCCAGATTGATGGGTCCAAGCCGCTCGACGAAGCGTTGATAAAGTATTCGTTTTTCATCCTCGCTAAAACCGGCGTTAACTACCAGCCGGACTTGAAAATACTTCAGCGTTTTTTGAATGATTTGCGCCTCGCGGACGTTGGGCAAGCCGAGAAAGATGCCTTGAAAACGGATAACTTCACGTCCGTCCTGTCCAATGACGATGTCTTCTAACCTGCCCACCAATTCTTCAAGAACGGGCATTTGTCTTCCACAGGGACAAGGTTCGGGAGAAAGGATGGCGTAATCGCCGGTGCGGTATCGGATGAGCGGCTGGTCGAAATTTAACAATCCGGTGGCCACAATTTCACCCATTTCACCGGGGGGCGTCGGGCGGCCATCTGAGTCAACCAGTTCGACGATGCCCACATCTGGGCTGAGGTGCATGCGATGATGTTCGCATTCGGACGCCAGACAGCAATTCTCAACGCCGCTATAACCATCAAATACCTGGCATCCATAAACGCGCTGCAACAGTTGACGCATCTCTGGGGTCAATTTGTCGCTGCTGGTCAGAATGGCTTGGGGGCGATAAAGTTGCAGACCTTGTTCTTCGGCGTTGCGCGCCAAAAAGTAATGGGCAGAAGCATAACCAACAAGGTATTTCGGTCGGAAGAAGTTTAGAGCTGCAACATAGTTGGATGTATTGGCTGGGGAGATGTGAAAGGCGGAAAGATAGAGCTGCCTCTCGGCCAGGTTGTAGCGCCAAAATGGCGGTTTGGCGCGAGTAGGCGGAATGACTATTCGGCCGCCAATCATCGCTCGGCTCATACGGTAGTTCACTCCTGCCCAGCGCCGGATGCGTGCCTCATAGGCAGCGCTGGTTGCTCGATTGGTGAGCGTTGACCTCAAGACGGGCAGGGGCGTTCCGGTTGTCCCGCTTGTATAGTCTATGAGGAGGCGACGGCGGTCAACCTCCTGGTTGAGAAATTTATCTGGGTTGCTGCGGATGGTTTCCTTCTCCAGCAGAGGCAGATTGGGCAGGTCTTCGGGGGTGAAATATTCCAGTGATCGAGATTGCAGCCCCAGGGAGTTAAACAATTCGCGATAATAGCGGATCGTCCGATTGGCGTGTTGCAACAGCGCTTGCAACTGCCTGGTTTGATATTCTCGCCACTCGTTGAAAGAGAAACGTTCGCGTTCTTGAAATTGAGCAACCAGTTTTGGAAAATTACCGCCAAAGCGTTGCTGCCGCCAGAGGATGCCATAAACGCTGATCCCAACGTTTTGCAGCCAAACCGGGGCGATGGAATAGAGACGGTCAAAGAGGCTTGACCGGTCAGTCAGATAGATGCTTGACATAAACGATAGAGGCTTGCGGCACGCGATCTTCGATGCACTGCCAGCCGCAACTTTCATACAGGCGACGCGCCGGCAGGTTGTTGCTGGCCACACTCAATGACATGCGCGCCGCACCCAGACGGCGGGCGTTTTCTTCCAGCGCGGCGATAAGCGCCTTGCCCACCCCATGTCGCTGCGCGGTTTGGGCGACGGCGATGCTGCTCAAAGAACAGCGTACGATGATCGGCACTTGCGCAGCCTGGTGGAGGGGCGTTGAGCGTCGGGTGGGCAACAACCCACGTAAATAGCTGCTCCACAAGGTATAGGTCTTTTTTTGAATAAGCAAACCTGGTCGCCGCGCCAGCCCCAGGATGATTTCAGCCAATGCATAGCGAAAGATATTGCGGCCATAACCGCCAATTGCTCCCACTGCGAAGCCTACAACCCGGTCAGACTGTACGGCCACAAAGGATAACGCTGGCTGAGTCTCCATGAACCAATGGTACATTTTTCGCAGATAAGGCTTACCCAGGCTGGTAGAGCGAGCATAGGGAAATTGCTCCAGATGAATAGCTGTTACAGCCTCGATGTCCGCTTCTGTGAGTTTGCGGATGACCAGTTGCGCTGTCGTCATGCTTCAGGGTGAGGGCGAGATTTGGCGTTCCAGTTCAGCGGCGCGCTCTTGCGCTTTCGGGAAAGATGAGAGCCGATAAAACCGGATGGCTGCTTCAATATCGCCGATTTTTTCGGACATATAACCTGCGCCATAACAGCCATGCAAGCCTGGGTCATCTAAAAAACAGGCGTGGGCGTATGCTTGAATGGCAGCCAGTGGCTCGCGTTCTTCCAGCAGCCGGCCCAGCCTGACCCAATCCCAGCCGCTGCTGGGGTCTATCGCTAAGCCGCGGCGATAGTAATGGATCGCCTGTTCTGGCGACTCTTCAACGGTCAGCTCTGCCAGCCAGAACCAGGCCTGGGCGCTGGCGGGTTGCATCTGCGTCGCCTGCTGCGCCAGTTCTTCGTCTTGAGGCGCAAACTTACGCACCAGCGGAATATATCTGGGCGAGCAGCGCATGGCTTCGAGCCAGTTTTCTCTTTGTGATTGAAGATCAAACCTTTGACCAGCCAGGGCGGCTTGGAACCAGGTCAGGCGGCAATTTTCACGCGCCAGGCGTTGTAAGGATGAGCCCAGTTGGGGAAAATCCTTGTTGCCAATCAGGGTAGAAACTGTCATCCAACCTGCATAGTTGGTTTGCGCGGCGCGCCAGATTTCCTGGCGAAACCAAATGAGAAAAGCGGCCATAATCGCCAGGAGCATTACGGTTTTCATCGTTGTAGTAGTTGTGCGAATAATTCCTCCCATTGCGCTTGCACTCGCTTCCAGGTGAATGACTCGGCAAGCCGACGGCCATTTTGAGAAAGCCGCTCGGCCAGCTCCGGTTCAGATAGCAGTCGCCTCACGGCATTAGCCATGCCGCGCGCGTCGCCGCTTTCCACCAACAGCGCAGTCGTCTCGTGCTGAACCAGAAATGGAATGCCGCCGACATTGGCAGCGACAATGGGTAGCCCACAGGCGGCGGCTTCAATCAGGCTGACAGGCATGTTATCAATGCGGTTGGTGTTGAGGAATATATCGTGCTGAGAAAATGCCTGCAATTTTTTCTCGTTGTTCAAATAACCAGCCAGGCGAATGTGCTTCTCCAGGTGATCTTTGACGATTTGTTTTTGTACTTGTTCTAACAGTCCCTGATCCTGACCGGCCATGGTCAGATGGGCGTGGGGAAAGGATTTTAGCAACAGCCGGAGCGTTTCAACCGCCATCAAAGGATGATAAGCCGCCTCAAATGTGCGCATCCACATCAGGCGTGGCTGTAACCGACGGCGCAGGCGAAAGGGGTAATTTTCGATGGGAATGACGTTGGGAATGATATGTGCGGTTTGGGGCAAAGGGACACGTTCCGCCAGGTAACGCGAAGGGGCGGTAATCGCCGCTGCACGAGAAAAGACGCGCCGCGTCCACTGCGGGTGGCGTCTGGAAAAATCGGGCAAATTGCCGCCGTGCAGCATGAGAACCACAGGCTTATGGAGCCATTTGGCTGTCAGGCTGGCGGCGTCTGCCAGCCCAAATGCTTTTCCGCTGTGCACATTGATTAAGAAGACGTCGGTTTGGTTGCGCCAGGCGATCAGCGAGCTTACGATGTCTGCCAGGCGAAGCAGACGGTACGGCGCGCAGGAAACCAGCTTGACCGAATAACCCGTTTGAGTGAACAGATGAGCCAGCGTTTCTGCGTAATCCGGTGGATAACCGGCGTGTTTGCCTAACATGGAGCCAACAAAACATAAGCGCGGCTGCATCGTGCTGAAGGACTGAACCGTTGTCAGTGGACTTCTTTTCCTCGATAGATTGGATATGCCCATGGAGCGTCAACTTCTTCTGGTTCTTCCGGGAGCAGCGCAGAGTAGGCTAATAACAGCAGCAAAGGCTGGGTCATCAGTTTCAGGCCGCTGGTGAAAGTGTAGGCGAAGCAGACTGCCAGAAACAGGATGCGTATGGCGCGCGCCTTACCGGCGGCAGATTGATAGGCTAACCAAAGGCTGCTTATGGCAAACCCACTCCAAAAAACAATGCCCAGAATGCCATGTTCTGCTGCGGCGCGGATTAATTCGTTATGCGCCCCGCTGGTTTGACCAAAGTAGGCAGTGGATTCCATGTAGAGGTGAAAATTCCCGGTGCCAACCCCCAACAAAGGATTGTTCAGAAATAGTTGCCAGCCATAGCGCGCCAAATCCAAGCGGTTGGTGGGGCTTAAGTCGGTGTAGCGATTTACCGCGGCCTGACCGGTAACATCAACTACTTGCATAAAAATCAGAGCGCCCAGCAAGCTGAGCAAAATGAGGCTGGTAAACGAACGTAAGCGGTTAGCCTGAAAGACGCCATAATAAATGAGCAGGGCAATGATGACTAAAGCTAATCCGGTGCGCGAAAAAGTGAGCAACATCAAGAGTGCCATCCAGGCCGCGGGGAAGAGGTGCAGCCATTTACTGGATTGACCGCTCTCTTCAAAGAAAATGATGCAGATGATGACACCGATCCCAAGTAGAGAGGCTATCTGGTTGGGCCCCATCCCTCCTGCGGCGTCCAGGTTCGAGTCGCTTCCCCAGCGGATCGTCGCGCCGTTCAGGTAGTTCAGGCTTATGATCATCGCCAGATTGAGCGCGCCAATCAAATAGGCGGTGAGGATGTTATTTAATTGTGAGTGATTGATCTGTATTCGTGTAGAAATCAGGAGGGTGAAACCCAACGCTGAACTTGGAACGAGGACGCCTCGCATCAAATTGGGGTTTTTTGAAAAAACAGTTCCGTTCAGTTCGAGAAGCAAATAAGCGCTGTAAAACAAGATCGGCGCGCTCAGCGGCGAACGCCTGGGTTGAATGAGCAAGGTCAATATAGCCCAAAGGATGACCAAGTACTCTAAAGCCAGATAGGGGAGGATTGGAGAGTAAGCGCGGAAAGCGGGCTGCAGAACGGAAAGATACGCAACAAGCATGAGAGCGCCGATCATATTTCTGCGCAATAACATCAATGTACCCATGAAGGCCAGAACGATAAAGTAGCTGGCAGCGATCAATTCGGCCCCTTTTTCGTACTCAAAGATAATCCACCAAACAGAGCTTGTGAACACGCCGAAGAACACGAACATGGGCAAGTTCAGGCGTAACAAAGACGAGTTTTCCTGCGCGCCGGATGTCATTTGCGCCATGTTTTCGGGCTGTATGGAGCGCCAGGGAAATTTAGAGGAAAAGTTGATGTGATCTTGATCCATCCGACGCCGCTGAACATTGTCCCATATTTCATGAAGTTAACCTATCGAAGACAGAGAATGTGTGCATAAGTCTCTTCGACCGCTTTGAGGATCGCTTCCGGGCTGTAATGATGTGTGATCCGCATCTGAAGGGCATGCCCAAGCGCAGCGCGACGATCTGGATTGGTTAACAATATTATTAATGCCTGAGCCAGCGCGCTGGGGTCATGCGGCGGCGTCAGCACTCCGGCGTTTCCGTGGTCGAGAATCTCAGGGCATTCCCCCACCTGCGTGGCAACAACTGCCAGGCCGGCTGATCCATATTCCAGCAAGGTGAGCGGGAATCCTTCCGATCTGGAGGATAAAACGCCAATGTCGCAGGCGGAAAGGATGCTCAGAACATTGTCGCATTTCCCCAACCAGAATACTTGCCCATCCAGTTGCAGCGCTTCTCGTTCCGCCCAAACTTTGCGGGCATAGGCGCTTTCTCCTTCGCCACCTACCAAAATCAATCGCGCTCGCGGCTCTGCTTCGACCACGCATTTGAACGCTCGTAGCAAGGTAATATGATCTTTGGGAGGACGAATATTCGCCACACAAACCAGACGAAATCCGGCTATCCCTGGAAGCTCAACTGTTTTGGTTGCCTCATGCGGGTTGGCGAGAATGAAATTGGGCGCGTACCAGACTCTATTGGCTGGAAAACGCAACTTGATCTTAGCCCAGTCCGACAGAGCGCGCGTCACCGCGAAGATGGCATCTGTATTATGGGTGAGGAAACGATAAACCATCGGAACGCGCCTCTGGTGAATTAACGCGCCGGCGTGAATATGCCAGATCAATCTACTTTCGGGGCAGAGGTGCTTGGTCAAACTGGCGATGAACAATGCAGTCCCATGAGCATGGATGAGGCGGATGCGGTTTTGACGGATGTAATTTTTCAAACGCCATAGGGCGGGCAGATCCAGACGGGCGCGCCGATTTAGAGAGAGGTATTGAACATCTGGAGCCAGTTCATTCTGCAGCGGGCCGCCCAGGCGTGTGGCGCATAAATGAGGCAGGAACTGCGCGCGTGATAACCCATTGGCAAGGTTGACTGCCATCCGCTCCGCTCCGCCAATTTCCAGGCTATCCACAAGGTGCAACACGCCTGTTTTCATGAAAAGGTCTTTTACTCCCTAAGGATTTTCAGGCGCAAGCGGAGATAGACCCCAGGTTTGGGTCAATAATTCGGATATGGCCTGGCGCAACCTTTCCAAAGAGTAGTTCTGCGCCCAGGCTGAAGCCTTTTGTGAGATGGACAGGAAGGTTTGCGTATCTTGCGACAGTGCCTTCAAAGTCGAAATCAACGCCTGTTCATCTCCTGGTTCGACGAGTATCCCTCGCCCTTCGCCCAGCATCTTGGGGATCATGCCTCGATTGGAGCCAATGCAAACCAAACCGAAAGCCATCCCCTCGGCGATGGCTTTCGGCC
Organism: Anaerolineales bacterium; assembly: GCA_020060465.1. Lineage (GTDB taxonomy): Bacteria > Chloroflexota > Anaerolineae > Anaerolineales > UBA4823 > RBG-16-57-11. Next base: position 22,725 of record JAGVAD010000056.1, on the reverse strand, counting down.
AGCCTTCGGTTTCAGATGCCAGCACCAAAATATCGGCCCATTCATATTGTTCAAACACCTGTTGAACCGGCAAAGGCCCCAGGATTTTCACTGCGGAATGTAACAAAGCGGCTTGCCGTTCTAGTTTTTCTTGCAATACTCCCCCTCCTGCTATGCGACATTCAAATTGAAAGCCTTCTTGTTGGAGACGTTGCAACGCGCTGAGCAAGACGTGCACGTTCTTCTCCAGCGTCAGGCGGCCAACATAAAGGATGTGCATGGGGCGGCGCGGACGCTCGATTGAAGCGCAGCGTTTGGCTCTCTCGATTTCTCTCTCATCCATGATCGAGGTGAAGAAAGGGATAACGTGCGCGGGTTGTCTGGGCCACTTTCCATAAACTATGACGGGTGCCCCCCACCAGCCAGAACGCAGCAGGCTGCGTTGTAATCGCCAGCTCAACGTTTCGCCAGGGAAACCATTCCACTGCCCGGCGTACTTAGCAATCCGATAGGGTGAAAACAGGGGCGCCAGAATGGATCCCACGAGCCCCAGGCTGCCCGGACACCGCACCTGGATAGCATCTGCCTGATGCATCGCTTTCGCCAGACCCAATGTCAGCCGAGGCAGAAAGAGGAGCTGGATGATCCTTTCCTTCCATTTGCGCCCGTCCATTTGAATTTGAGGGCGGATGTGAATGTTGGGACGGGTAAAGGGAATAGCGTCTTTGGGTGGAATCTCACAACGGCAGGGTGCAGCGATCAGCAACTGAGGGAACAAATCCGCCCAGATGTCTATTTCGCGTGCATAGGGACCATAAGCAAATAACTGGTTTTCCCATTGATAATGGACGACATGCGTGACAACCAGGAGCTTTTGGATCTGCAACATTTTCGCCATGTCAGATCAGACATCTTTGATAGAATTCGATGTTTCTCTTCACCAAGACGTTTAGCGAGAATTGCTGGAGCGCTTTTTGTCTCGCCTGGCTGCTTAGTTTTCGCCTCAACTCCGAGTTGGATAAAAGCTTAATCACCTGACTGGCAATAGAAGCAGGATCGTAAGGATCGCATAACAAGCCATTCTGCCCATCATCAATCAACTCAGGTCCCGGTCCCGTCTGACTGAAGACAACTGGCTTGCCGCAAGCCATACTTTCTACACAAACTATCCCCATCGCTTCCATGTGTGAAGGGTACACACATACCTGTGCCCGCGCAATGAGACGCGGTAAGTCTTCATTGGGCATGGATCCAAGATATGTAACTTTGTCTTTCAATTGATCGGGAATATATTGTTGCAGGTCTGCAATGAAGGAACAGCCAGTGTGCGGGTTAGTGGTGTCCCTTCCTACAACCCAGAGGTGTGCGTTGGGAACCTGAGCGGTTACTTCTGGCATGGCCTGAACCAATTGCCGGATGCCTTTTTTTTCGCAAATCGTGCCAATAAAAAGTATCGCTCCGGGTGTTTCGGGAATTTCTGGAAAAGGGCGGAAGATGTCTGTATTGACCGGGTTGGGAAGGATTGGAATTTCGATTGCTCGCAGGTTTAACAACCGACGAGTTGTATCGGCGACGAAATGGCTCACAGCGCACAGCGCATCCGCCCGTGAAAATGACCAGCGTTCCCACAGCCCGCGCCAGAGTAGGGGTTTCTTTTCGCCAAGAGTGTAGCGGAAAAAGTGATGACCTCCGTGGAGGCGAATCACTTTTTGAGCTTTCCTGGCGCCTCCTATGTAAGCCTGACCCATCTCAGGCGTTTCTACAATGTCAATGGGGTTCTTTTTGTCCAGGCGGGCAATGGCGCGGGAGAGAAGTACTGGATTGAGCAGCCCATTGATATAGGGGTGTTGAAAACGAGAAAGGCGGATGACCTCCACTCCCTGATCTGTAAATATACCGGATTGCTCGCGAGGGTAAAGACCGACAATGCTCACCTGAATCCCCCTTTTGACCAATCCCTGAGCCAGATTGCGAGTCATAATCCCTATTCCGCCCACTACAGGCAATGGCGGATATTCGTTACAAATAAATACAACATGCATCTAAGGGTTCTACGTTTTTTGTGATATTCTGACCAACGCTTCGACGCAGCGGTTGCTTGCCTGGTCGAGGGGCGTTTGCGCTAAAAATTCCACCCAGGCGCGACGATTCTCCGCTCTGCACTGTGGATCACGCAGAGATTGGATTACCACTGCGCAAAGCTCTTCTTTTGATCTGCACCACGCTACCGGTTCAAAATGTTGCATGGGGTTGAAGTGGGGAAAGCGATAAATTTGCTCAATGCTCCAGCCGTCGTTGGCTTTCCAGCCAGAGGGGTTATACGCCAGGTAGATCGCCGGTTTGTTCAGAATGGCAAAATCCACCGCCATGGTTGACCCGACATTAATCACCGCGTCTGAATGGGCTACCGTATTGACGAGCAGTTTTACGTCATCCTGCGTTGGGATCACTTTGGACCAATCATTATTCGTCAGGATTAACCATTGCGGCTCTACATTCGCAATTTCTGGATGTTTCTCCAAAACAGGACGATAGCGGTTGCCGGCGTCGGTAGGGCAACGACGAAAAAGAATTTGCGGGCGCTCCGACAGCGGAAGTGGTTTAAGCGCCTCAGCCAGATCGGCCAAATACTGTGGGTCATGTGGGGATGTATCCAGGTCGTCGCCTGAAAAACACACCACAGGTCTGCTTGGGTCCAGACCATAGCTGGGCAGGAATTTTTCGCGCGGCTCAAAAAGCGCCGAATTGAAATAATGCTCGAATTGCGGCGTCCCTGTAACAAAGATGCGTTCCTCAGGTACATCCGGGTAATAGTTTCGCATCTCATCCTTCATGTGCTGGCTCCACACCAAAAAATAATCGGCGTGGACGGCCATGCGTCCCTTCGGCAGGTTGTCCCAGGAATAAATAAACGTCGCCGTCGGAATGCCCAATTGTCGCGCCGCCAGCATGGCAGGTACCGCCAACGGAGAGCGTTGATGCGTGCAAAAAACGACATCCGGGCGTTCAAAGCTGAGGAACTTCAAGAAGTCCACAAAATAGCGGCTTTGTCTCACTGCTCTGGCGTGCATATCGTCCAACCAAAGAATCTGGTTATGCGAGCGACCACAAGCGCGGCCAATTGCTTCCGCTAAACGGTTGCGTAGCTTATACACCCCTTTCCCTCTGAGCGTTGTTCGCTTCAGTACCATCTCTGTCCCTGCTTCGTTCTGCCAGTAAAGTTGAGCGATTAGCTTGGCGCGGCGGAACAGAAAAGGCAGTTGCCCCTCGTGATGCTCTGGCATAGATTGCCAGCGGAGCCTGTCCGCGGCTGGATGATCGTGGACGTGAACGATTTGCTCTGGCAAAGCATGCCAGATGACGACCTCTCCTTCGCCGCACAGCAAGGACAAAAAACGCGTCATAAAAAAATTTCGCAGCCCGATACCTTCAGTTAGTAATATTAAGAAATTCATCTTGCTCAAGTGGATGTCTTCGGATTTGCTCTTCCGTGTACAATAGTTACGTTTTAAATCAAAGCAATCAATGGCCAGGATCGGCGCTGTTTATTGCCCAATGAATCGGTGGGGTTAAGACGCCAAGCAGCGCCTCTCCCGCCGCTTCTCCACCTATGGAAAGTGGAATATGGTCAGAAAGCAGCCTGATTTTCTCGCCATCCAGGGTGGCGCCGATCAATTTGAAATGCAGGCTATAGACCCCAGGTTTTAGCCACAAGGGCGGGAAGGTTACTTTGACTTTCAGCACGCCTGGCGCAAGGGTGTTGTGGAAATTACGGTTATCGGTATGAGCGTGAACGATGATATTTCCGATGCTGTCCATTAAGATGCAAAACAGGTCATAACCGACGAATTCTTTGCCGACGATGAGATCAATACAGGCCGAAAAAGGATCGCCGCTTTGTATTGAAGTCCCAACTCTATGATCCGAAGCGATGGTTGGGCCTCTAAATATTGCAACGCCGTGTTGTAAAGGAGGGTTGCTTTCGTCATCTGGGGCGTTCAGCGTGGATTGATAATCGTCTATGGATTGAGCAGTCGGCCCCTTCAACTTGAGCTTGCCGCTCTCCAGCACGATGATCGTCTTGCACATCGAACTGATTGCGGCCATATTGTGACTCACGAATAGGACCGTTCGCCCTTGCTGCGCCACCTGTCCCATTTTCCCCAGGCATTTCTTTTGAAATTGCGCATCGCCGACTGCCAATATTTCATCCACCAGTAAAATATCCGGCTCTAAATGCGCCGCTACCGCAAAGGCCAGACGCAGGTACATGCCGCTGGAATAGTGTTTCACGGGTGTATCAATAAACCGTTCCACTTCGGCGAAATCCACCATCTCATCGAACTTGCGCTCAATTTCAGCGCGTTTCATGCCCAGGATAGCGCCGTTTAGATAGATGTTTTCCCTGCCGGTCAACTCTGGGTGAAAGCCTGTGCCTACCTCCAGCAGCGACCCGACCCGCCCATAGAGATCCACCGAGCCTTCGGTGGGTTCCGTGATGCGAGAGAGGATTTTGAGCAGCGTGCTTTTTCCAGCCCCGTTGCGCCCAATGATCCCAAGCACCTCGCCATGTTGAACCTCGAAGGACACATCCTTGAGCGCCCAAACAATATTCTCTGGAGGGCGGTGGTCTTTGCTACTCAGCCTGCGCCAGGGAGTGCTGGCCCATTTGAGCAAAGATTCGCTCAGCGTGCGGTACTTGCTGTTGCTCTGTCGCCGGCCAAGGCGGTATTTTTTGCTCAGGTGTTCGACGCGAATGGCGATGTTCGACATGCTTACACCAGATCTGCGAAACTTTTTTCCATGCGGCGAAAATAAAGCACACCGCTGGCCAAGATTGCCAGAGAGATCAACGCCGATACTCCGATCATCGCGCTGGGGGGTTGCGTTCCAAGCAACGCCCAGCGGAAGCCCTCGACCACACCCGCCATTGGATTTACCCCGTAGAGGATGCGCCACCCTTCTGCGAGTAGGCTGCTAGGATATGCTACCGGAGTGGCAAATAACCAGAACTGGGTCAGAAAAGGGATGACGTAGCGTACATCTCGAAATTCAACGTTCAACGCCGAAAGCCAGACTCCCACTCCCAGAGCAGCGATCAACGTCAAAAGCACGAAAAAGGGCAAAAGCCAGATAGCTGGCGTGGGGCGAACCTCGTAATAGACCATCATCCCCAGGAGGATTGCAAAGGCAATGGCAAAGTCTATCACCCCGGAGAGCACACTGGAAAAAGGGATAACCAGGCGCGGGAAATAAATCTTTTTAATCAAATTGGCGCTGTTCACCAGGCTATTGGAAGATTGCCCCAGAGAGCTGGCGAAGAGGTTCCAGGGCAGCAATGCCGCATAGCTGAAGATTGGATAAGGAAGGCCATCTGAGGGGACTTTCGCCAGTTTGCCAAAGAACAGGCTAAAGACGATCATGGTGAAAAGCGGCTGAATGATTGCCCATGCAACGCCAAACACAGTTTGTTTATAACGCACCTTGAGATCGCGCCAGGTCAGAAAATATAGCAGTTCGCGATATTCCCATAATTCATACAGCCGGAGCGCGACCCAGCCATGCGTGGGTTCGATATGAATATGTACTTTTTCTTGTTTAAAGGGAGAAGTTGTTTCGAATGCCAAACCTGCTCCGCATCAAGTAGAATCTCTACGAGCTGGAGATGGGAAGGTTACGATGATTGAATGCAAACTGTTTTGTTCCTCGTCCTCTGAGCACTTGCTGCAAATTTACGCTGGTTTCAGCGAATTGGCGAATCGAAAATTGATCCGCCTGCATCCCATCCGTATGCCGGGTTATTCGGGGAAAATGATTGGAAACTCTGTTTTGCGCGCCGAAATAGAGCGCCGCTATCGGGTGGTTTATGACACATCGGATACGCATCATTTATCTCATCAGGTTGACCTGAACGAGGTGGATTTTTATTTCAAACGCAGTTATCGCCCGGAAATGGCGATGGAGCTGCCGCAGGGCGATAAAATTCATCCTTTAGGGTTGGGTTATCTGGTTTATAGCCGACACGACTTTTTGTATCGGCGGGCGCTGTGGAGCGCCGATCCGCGCGATGTGGTCGTTCAGCTTCTGCGAGCAAACGCTGTGCTGTCCAGGCTCTTGATGATCAAAACCTCGGTTTTCACCTCCGAAATCGGGCGTTTTGAAGGCACGCCAAAGACGAATCCAGAGCCGTTGATCTTGTTCATCACCCGCCTCTGGAGGCCGGAGCGCGCTGCCACGGCCGAAAAGGCGGATGAGCGCGAACATATCAACTCGATGCGAGCGGATTGCATTCGTTTGTTGCGCAAGGAATTTGGAGCGCGCTTTGTGGGCGGTTTGATCCCCACTGAGTATGCGCAGAAGTATTATCCTGATGTTGTGCTGGAAGATGCAAGGATCATCCATAAACATCGTTATCTGAATTTGATGCACCAGGCGGATATTTGCGTGACGACAGCCGGCCTGGAGGGTTCAAACAGTTGGAAACTGGCGGAATACGTGGCTGCTTCAAAGGCAATTGTGGCTGAGCGATTGAATCACTTCGTTCCCGGCGATTTCAAGGCTGGCAAAAATTATCTGGAATTTACAACAGCGAAGGAATGCGCGGCAAAAGTCGTTGAGCTTTATACGCACCCTGAAGAAAGGTGGACGATGGCGGTGCGCAATTTGAACTATTACTATCACTATCTGCGCCCCGATGCGTTGATCTGGAACAGCCTGATGACGGTTTTGAGAAGGAATGCTGTTACGATTTACGACTTTAAACACCAGTCGCTGAGCAAATTTTCCTGAGCAGCCAGCTCATGCAGTTGGGGATCGCCGCTCAGTAAACGCCGCACTTGACCGCCGTATTGAGCGAGCAAATCTTTCATTCGCACGCCGTAATACCAGTACACTTTGTGCGTGTCGGGTTGCAGATGATATTTTTGGGCAATGATTTCTGGAGCAGGAAAAAGCGAATGAAACAGCGCGGCGACCTTTCGGCGCAGCGGTTGACGACGCCATAGGCGGGCTACATTGGGATGCAAATCTAACTTTGATGGTCGGGCGACGCTCAGCGCCCTTTGAAGCGCCAGGCGCTCGATCTGAGGGGTGAAATCCGGTGGTTGCAGGCTCTCCAGATAGCCGTTGGGCAGCGGGGCGTTGTACCACTCAGCGGACAGACGGAAGATCAGGAATAACCCTTTGTTGTTTCCCCATTGGTGGGCGCGGGAGGCTAACATCTCCCAATCCAACTCCGCCTGATAAAAATCCAACGCCTGGGCGATATCGTATATACGCCTGATTCCGCTGGAAAATTCATCCTGTAACAGATGCAAACTGAGATGAAGTAACAAATCTTCCGGCGATAACAACCAGGCGGGTGGGTTGTGGCCGGGAGCGGGGCGCGCCCTTTGCCACACCCCTTCCAGGTCAATATTCGATGGGCTGAGCGGTGAGGCAATCGTCCAATGCAGTTCAACGATTCTGTTGTGGCGGTGATATGGTGGCAGGTGATGGTGCGTCTTTCTTTCTCGTTGGATAGAAAAATTGCGTTTGGCAGTGTAACCCAATGAGACCAGCGCCTGGTGAGCCTGACCCAACCGATCCTGTGGAATCAACAGGTCCAGATCGCCCATTGGACGCAGTCCGGCATGTGGATAGACAAATTTTGCCAGGTGAGCGCCTTTTAATAAAATAACCGGCGTGTGAATTTTAGCCAGCCGTGAAAGAATATCGTCTAAATCATGAAAGCGCTGGATGTTGCGGCCGGCGCAGTTCAATAAACTGTGTTGCAGTTCTCTATAACGGTTTTGTGGCAGCGAAGGTTGTTCTGGCAAGCGGCTGAGATGCCAGGCAAGCAGCGGTTGGACGCCGTGCAGATGTGCCGCGTCCAGTACGTTTTCCCAATCCGCGGGCGTATAGATGGTCAAAGCCTGAGCTTTCTTTTCAGGCGTCTCCAGGCGCAAACACCTTAGTAGCAATTTTATCGGGTAATAGCTTTCGTTGTTCATCAAAGGTGAGCCTCTACAGCAATAGCCGCGGGCGCGCTCCGCCCTCCCGATATGGACGGGAAAAATGTCGCCTTTGCAGCGCTGTCCGCTTCAAGCGGTCAGGCTATGCGTTGTAGGCACGAGGTTATCTTGTGCGGCGTCAGAGGTCTAAGACGCCGGAGATTGCTGCGCAGGCATCAATAGGCAATATCAAGCTTGAACAATGTGAAATGGGAAAGGGAACCATTTGGAACGGTTTGAACAGGGTTATTAACAACCAGTAAATTTTTGTGTGCCCGATGCACTGCCCATACCTTCCATACCTTGTGAAATTAAGCTGCGCCTGTCTCGACGATGTGGTTTTTACAGGCGCAGCTCAGGAAAATATGATTAAGCCGCCGCCTCCGTTACTTCTTTATAAACCGGCACGTTCCACGGTTGATATTGCGGCTTTCTACCGTATACTACCTCATCAAATACCTGGCGAAGCCGGCTTGTAATCGGCCCCATGACGCCATTTCCGATCGGGCGATAATCCACGCGCGTTACGGCGGTAATTTGGGCCGCGGTGCCGGTCATGAAAAATTCATCGCACAGGTATACTTCGGTGCGGTCAATAGGGCGTTCAACGACAGTTACACCCAGTTCCAGGCGGAGCAGTTCAATCGCGGTGCGCCGCGTGATGCCCTCCAGGATGTTTTCGGTGATCGGGGGCGTAACCACCACGCCATCGCGCACCATAAACACGTTCATAGCGCTGCCTTCGGAGATATGCCCCTCCTGGGTGAGCACCAGAGCCTCGTCAAAGCCTGCCAGGACGGCGTCAGTTTTAATAAAGGCTGAGTTGGCGTAAGCGCCGCTGATTTTGCCCCGCGCAGGGATCATATTGTCATCCACCCGCCGCCAGGATGAGATGGTGACATGGGCGTTGGTCTCGTTTTTTACATAGCTGCCAAATGGGATGGCTACAATGGAGATTTCGTCGGTCAGATCATGCAGTTTCACGCCGATGGACTCATCTGATTTGAAAGCCAACGGGCGTACATATACGTTACAACGATAGCCTTCTGTGCGAAGCAATTCGGTAGTGATGTCCGTCAGGCTTTCCGGGGTATAGTCGAAGTTCATCAACAGCATCCGCGCCGAATTCAAAAAGCGCCGGAAATGATCCTGTGGGCGAAAAAGATAGAGTTGCTCGTCGTCTGAATTCCAATAACCGCGCATGCCGCCAAAGGCGGCTGTGCCATAATTGAGCGCATGGGTGAGGACGCCGACCTTGGCCTCACTGTAAGGAACGATCTTGCCGCGGAAGAAAGCGTACTTTGGAATTTCCATCCAGGACTTCTCCTTTGAGGAGTGATACAAGGCAGAACGCTGCTAAGGGCGGGTTAATGGTTGCATTTTAGTCGGAAATTGGACTCATGGAACGAAGGGGGATACAGGGGATAATCTCGCCTCCTTTCTGTTAGAGGTGTACTCGGATTATATCACTATGCTGAATCGGCGCGATGTGGCGAGGGTCAAAGACTTACAGAATTGCGCGGTTAAGAGTATACTCAACGCACCACAGGCAGGTTTCGAATAACCCCGGTGTGGTGTAAATTTCAAAAAATGATCTATAAAGAAAGGAGGCGTCTGGATGAAGCGCGCGGTCAGCATTAGTATTGGTTCATCCAAGCGCAACAAGGCCGTCGAAGTCGAGCTTTTGGGAGAAAAGGTTGTCATTGAGCGCATCGGCACCGATGGCGATATGGAGAAAGCCGCCCAACTATACAAAGAATTGGATGGTCAGGTGGACGCCTTTGGCGTTGGCGGAGCGGATCTGGGGCTGCAAGTGGAGGATCGTTGGTATCCGCTTTATTCTGTCCAGCCAATGGTGCGGTATATTCAGCAAACCCCGGTGGTGGATGGCGCGGGTCTGAAAAATACGCTTGAAAACAAGCTGGCAACATTCATAGATCAAAAAATCGGCGACTATGTGGCGGCGAGGGGCAAAAAGGCTTTTATCGTCAGCGGCGCGGACCGCTGGGGCATGTCAAAGTCGTTCCTGGACGCGGGTTATGAATGCATCTTTGGCGACTTGATGTTTGGTCTGGGGCTGCCGTTGGCGGTGCGCTCTGAAAGAAGCCTCAAGCGGTTGGCGCGCATCTTGTTACCGATCGTCGGCAGATTGCCATTCGAATGGTTGTACCCCACCGGCGAGAAGCAAGACAAGCGCATCCCTAAATGGGAAAATTACTATGCCTGGGGCACGGTGGTGGCTGGAGACTGTCATTATGTCAAGCGCCACATGCCCGATCGTATGGAAGGTAAAGTCATCGCCACCAACACTACCACCCCCTCGGATGTAGAGCAATTCCGCCAGGCAGGGGTGAAATATTTGGTGACCAGCACGCCGGTTTTGGAAGGACGTTCGTTTGGCACAAATATGATGGAAGCTGCTTTGATTGCAATTTCTGGCAAAAAACGCCGCCTCACCTACGCTGAATTGAACGAATTGCTAGACCGTCTGGGGTTTGAGCCGCAGCTTCAACAATTGAACTGAAATCCCGAAATCGCGCCGATAGAGGAAGCCTGATATGAAAATGGATGCAGTTGTTATTGCTGGTGGAACGCCAACGCCCGGTGATCCCTTATTTTCATTTACTCAAGGGAAGCCCAAAGCGTTGCTCGAACTGGCGGGCAAACCCATGATCCAATGGATTTTGGATGCTTTGGATGGTGCGGAAACCATCGAGCGGGTGATCGTGGTTGGACTGGGCGCGGATTGCGGAGCCGCTGGGGCGAAAGTCTGCGCATATACGGAAAGCAAAGGCGACATTCTGCCCAACATTCGTTACGGTGTGGAGCAGGCGCTGGCCATACACCCGGCGGCGGAGTATGTGGCTGTGGTCTCATCGGATATCCCTGCCATCCTGCCTCAACATGTAGATTGGGTGGTCAACAGCGCCATGCAGAGCCGCGAAGATGTTTATTACAATGTCATTACCCGTCAGGTAATGGAGGCGCGTTACCCTGGTTCGAACCGTTCATACGTCCGCTTGAAAGATGTAGAAGTCTGCGGCGGCGATTTGAATGTGGTGCGAACCAGCATGGTGCAGGGCAGGGATGCACTTTGGGAACGGATCATTGCTTCGCGTAAAAACGCCCTCAAACAGGCGGCTTTACTGGGATTGGACACTTTGCTGCTCTTGCTGATGCGTCAGATCACCCTGGAGCGGGCGGTCGAAAAAGTAACCCGCCGCTTGCATCTCTCGGGGCGAGCATTGGTCTGCCCTTATGCTGAGATCGGCATGGATGTGGATAAGCCCCATCAACTCGAAATCCTGCGCGCCGATCTGGAACAACGGATGAGCATGCACGTCTGAACTTTGGGGAGGAATTGGGTGATTGAGAAGCTATCCTCGTTGGATGCGCATTATACACAGCGGCTGCGTTTGGCCGAAAAGCAAGGGGCTTTGCGCGTTTTCTCCATTTTCCTGGCGCATTCAGGGGATTCTTGGTTTTGGATTTTGGCGCTGATCCCATTGGCGTTGTTGGGTCGGCAGCCGTATGCTCAAGTATCGGCGGTTATGCTGGCAGGCATTCTGGTTACCGCCGCTTTGGTGTTCTCGATCAAGCTCATCGTCAGGCGGCGCAGGCCGGAGGGCGAGTGGGGGCAGATCTATCGCAAAACCGATCCGCACTCTTTCCCTTCCGGCCATGCAGCGCGCGCCGCGCTGTTGGCGGTATTGGGGCTGGGTCTGGGGCCAACCTGGCTGGGCTTAATATTATTGGTTTGGGCGCCACTGGTGATATTTGCCCGCGTGGCGATGGGACTACATTACGTGTCTGATGTGCTGATCGGCGCGCTGCTGGGCGCGCTGATCGGGCTGGGCATCCTGGCTTTCAACCCGCTGCCTTTAACGATTGTTTAAACCCTTCGATCGCCTCCACCGGAGTTGGGTCCACGCCGTAAGCCATGGCCAGATAATACGCCACATAATCACCATAATGCAACAGCGTCCATTGCTGAGCCAATGCGGTATCACCTTGAGCGTCAATGAAATCCGTGCTGATCCCTTCTAACATGAAGGTCTGACGAGTGAGATCGTTGCGCACGCGGTTGCGCGGATGATCGCTCGGGCTGCGCAGGAAAAGAGCCGCAATGTGAGAAATGGAAGCCTCTGGATAGAGGATGCCAGCCAGGGTGTTGTGATCTGCTTCGGGCAAAATCTCGAACTGCGCCCAGGCTTTGGCAAGCTCATTGATCTGGCCCTTCCAGCGGCGGGCGACGGGCGCTAACAAGTCGCTGCCAAACACCACTACCCAGCGTCCAATAAGCTGCCCCGCGATGCGTTTGGCGGGGTTCTTCACCGCTGGTACATCGGCGCGCAGGGATTCTTGTTGCTTCAACATGGCGCGGATGGCGCTGTCCAGATCGGGTTTCGGGTCCGGCATCAACCCCAGTTTGGTCAGCGCAGCCAGGATCAGCGCAAACGAATACCCCACGGCGGCCCGCGGCTGACCATGATGCTCGAATTTCCAGACGGGCGCGCCGGCGCTGCTCGCCAGTTTCTCCAAACCGCCGCCGGTGGTGATCGCCAGGGCGCGGCATTCTCGACGCAACGCCAGTTGGAGGGCGGAGAGCGTTTCCTCTGTGTTCCCGGAGTGTGAGGAGGCAATCACCAGGCAACCAGGGCCAACCGCCCAGGCGGGCAATTCGTAATCGCGATGAACGAAGATGGGCGCCTGGCAGCGCGGCGCGGCATAGGCTGCCAGCAGATCCGCACCGATTGCTGATCCCCCCATTCCGGCGATCACTACATGTTGAATGCCGCTCCATGGAGGTAAGGTTTGTTGAACGCCAAGTTCCCAAGCGGCCTGTAATTGCCGAGGCAGGCCGTCAATATGCTCCAACATTTGTTCTGGGTCAAGCGCAGCAAATGCCTTTGGGTCATCCAGGTTCATAGCTTATTTCCCTTCTGCTCCAGCAGACAAATCATTTCGGCGCGCTAGGCGGATACACCACTGGTAGATTTGGCGGCGCGGCCAGCCGGATTGAGCAGCCAGACGGCTGGCGATTTCCGATGGTGGGTCGCCATGCGCCAAACTTTGGCGCAAAGCAGCCAGCAACTGTTCCTCACTCCATTTGTGGGCTGGCGGCGCTGCGCCGCCGATCACCAGGGTGAACTCGCCGCGCGGTTCGTAATCGGAGAAATGCTGAATTGCCTGACTGATCTGGCCGCGGAAGATTTCCTCGTGAAGTTTGGTCAGCTCCCGCGCGGCTGCCATCGGGCGGTCGCCGAGAGTCTGGTATAAATCTCTCAGCGCCGCCAGCAGACGATGCGGCGTCTCCAGAAAGATCAAAGTGTAGGGTAGTTCGGAAACTTTCTCCAGCATCTGGCGACGTTCCGCCGTCTTGCGAGGCAAATATCCCAGGTAGAGAAATGAATGGGTGGGCAAACCAGACGCGACCAGAGCCGCGATCGGCGCGCTGGCGCCAGGGATGGGGCTGACGGCAAAGCCAGCGTTCAAGACCGCCTGCACCAGCTCGACGCCCGGATCATTCAAGGCCGGCGTGCCAGCATCGGATACCAGCGCCACATCGCCCGTCGTCAGCGCCGCCAAAATGGGTTCGATCTGCGTCAGTTTATTATGTTCATGGTAGCTGACCACTTTGGCGTGGATTTGGTAATGTTCCAGCAGCTTGCGCGTCTGGCGTGTGTCTTCTGCAGCGATCAATGCAACGCCGGAGAGAATGCGAAGCGCGCGCTGCGTGATGTCTTCCAGATTGCCGATGGGTGTGGCTACCAGGTAGAGCGTGCCCACGTCGTTCAGGGTAGAGACCAGGTGAGGAACTGAATACCCAGCGCGCCGTCGCTCTCGTTGAGGCTCAGCAGGCGAAGCCAGCCGTACAGCCCTTGATCGGTGCGATAGCATAAATACGTGCCGGCGCTCAAATCTTGCAATTTTAGCGCCGCGCTGCTGAGAGCCGCTGAGGCGCAGTCGTCAATGGTGGGCGTTCCGCGGCCAAAAACGGCGATCAGCGCAATGTTGGCTGGCGCTAGCTCAAGCTTACCATTGTCTTTTCTGCGATAGGCCAGGTCCTCGCCGGCGCCGGTATTGATCTGGTTGGTATCCAGGTTGACCAGATCGCCGGGCAACAGGGTGAGCGAACCGCTGGCTTGCGTGCCGGGGGAGGGGGTCTGACCGGGATAGGGCGTGCTTTGGGTCGGCGTAACGGTGACGGTGATGGTGCTGACAGGGGTGCCGGCGACAACGATGCGCACCCAGAACGGCGAGTTGCCGCCGGGTCCGATCCCGAACCAGGTTCCCGCGGCGTTGCGCAGCTTCCAGTTGCCGGTATAGGTTCCTGCGGTCAGCGGAGCCACCAGGTCCACAGAGATGTCCACCGTTTGCCCTGGCGCGACATTACCGGGCAGGCGGACGCTGGCCGGCGCATTCATGGCATCGCCTGAGAACAGGGCAATGGAGTAATCGGTCGTCCAGGTGCAGGTGCCTGTGTTTTGCAAGCGCCAGGTTTTGGTGAAAGTTTGCCCAGGCGCCATGCGGGTGTCATCCGGGATGGTGACATCAATGGGGACGCCTGGGGCGGCTTGATCGCAGGCGCGCACGCTTTGGGTGGCGCTGGGCAGCGGTGTGGCGATGGTAGGTTGCGCCGCGGCAGAGGTGGTCGTCGCCTCCGGCGTAGCCGTGACGGTAGTGGGCGTCGGCGAAGCGGCTACGGTCAATGTGGCAGCCTGGGTCAGGCGCGCTTCTACGGTTTGATATGCCTGAGTGATGTCCGGCGTCGGTGAAGTCTCGCTGGCAGGTAGATTGCAGCCTGCTGAAGTTAGTAGCAAGACAATGAGTAATGCAATGCGAAAAAATGAGACAGCACTCATATATTTTTACTTTCCTCTTTCGGAAGAATGGTTTTTAGTCTATGGGCCAGAGTACGGCGGTCCAACAAGATGCGCCGCCTGCATTTCAGACACTCCAGCCCAATATCTGCCCCCAGGCGGTAGATTTTCCAATCGTAACCGCCGCAGGCATGGGGTTTGCGTAATCGTACCACGGCCTCGATCTCAATTTCGGGCAGCATAATGGGCATTATATCATGCGCTATCCAGCGTCAATTTAGCAACCCCTCGAATGGTATAATGGGTTCAGGAGAATTGGTATGCTTGGTTTGGATCCCGCAACGTTAATTTCTAGCCTGGTGGTACTATTTGTAGCTTTTCCGATCCATGAATTGGCGCATGCCTGGACGGCGACCATGTTCGGTGATGATACGCCGCGTTTAATGGGACGCTTGACGCTAAACCCGCTGGCCCATTTGGATGTGATGGGATCACTTTTGCTGATTTTTGCTGGCTTCGGCTGGGCCAAGCCGGTGCCAGTAAACCCGTATGCCCTGGAGCGTCGTTCGCCGGCGGCGCTGATGTTGGTGTCGCTGGCAGGGCCGTTATCGAATCTGTTGCTGGCGATTCTTGCGTCCATACCGTTCCGTCTGGGGTTGGTTTCGATGAGTTTTTCGCCCACCGCTGGCTCTGGATTCTTACCCACGCCAGATATGGTCTTGACTTATTTTGTGTACTTGAATTTGCTGTTGATGTTATTCAATCTGATCCCGTTAGCGCCATTGGACGGCGACAAGATTCTGGCGTACTTTTTGCCCCCCAACATGGCGCAGACGTTCGACAGGATACGACCATACGGGCCCATGATTTTATTATTGTTGGTGGTCAGCGGCTCTTTTTTGGGGTTTAACCTTTTGGGAGAGATCATTGGCCCCCCCATGCTTCTTTTGTTGCGTTTGTTAGTTGGTTGAGGGATTCTGTGCGCTGGTTGTATCGGATTCGTCAGTTTTGGTCGGCTTTGACGGCCGCGCCGCGTTCGGAAGATCTTTTTGAGGCAAGCAAAACCCTATCACCCGCGCTGATGCGTCTGTTCGAGCAAATGCACCCTGGCGAACAGGCGCATAGCCTGACGGTTTATCGCCGGCTGCGCGATCAAGGCGAAACCAACCCAGATTTGCTGGCGGCGGCTTTGCTTCACGATGTTGGGAAAAGCCTCTATCGTTTGCAGATCGGCGAGAGGGTTGCTATTGTGTTGGTGAAGGCGTTGCTGCCCGGTTGTGCAAAATCCTGGGGGCAGGGGGAGCTAAGCGGTTGGAAAAAGCCGTTCGTCGTCGCCGAAAAACATGCTGAGTGGGGGGCGCAAATGGTTGCGCAGGCCGGCGCATCTCCGGCGACGGTGGAATTGATCCGCCGTCACCAGGAGCCTGTCCGGCTCGACGCACGTTTATGGTCAGCGGACCGCCAGGAGGAACATTGGTTGGTTCGCTTGCAATCCCTGGATAATGAAAGTTGAGAGTGTAAAAATGACCCTTCAAGTATCTATTATCGGTTTAGGCCAGATTGGGGCTTCGATTGGCCTGGCGTTGGGGGAGAAGAAGGAGTTGTTGCGTCGCGTGGGAAATGACAAAGAACTGGGGACAGCCCGGCTGGCGGAGAAAATGGGCGCAGTGGATCGGGTGGACATCAACTTGCCAAACACGGTGCGCGAGGCGGATCTGGTGATCCTGTCGTTGCCATTTGATCAAATTCGCGAGACGATGCAAATCATCGGCCAGGATCTGAAAGAGGGCTGCGTGGTCATGGACACCGGCCCGGTTAAGGAAGTGGTTGCGATCTGGGCGAAAGAACTGCTTCCCGAGGGCTGCCATTATGTCGGCTTGACGCCGGTGATCAACGCGGCTTATCTGCATGAGATGACCTCGGGGATTGAAGCGGCGCGTCCAGATCTCTTCAAAGGTGGGTTGATCGCCATCGTCGCGCCGCCCAACACCGATTCGGCGGCAATCAAAATGGCCGCCGACCTGACGCGCTTGCTGGGCGCCGCGCCGCTATTCGCTGACCCACTTGAGGTGGATGGACTGATGGCCTCTACATATTTATTGCCGCAGCTTATCTCCGCAGCCCTGCTGAATGCGACGATGGATCAACCTGGATGGCGAGAAGGGCGCAAGATCGCCGGGCGTCCCTATGCGGAAGGTACCGCGCCCATCGGTCTGTTGCGGGATGTGCAAAGCCTGTCGGCGATGGCGCTGCTTAACCGTGAGAACGCGCTGCGCATGTTGGACAGCGCGATTGCCGCGTTGTATGCTATCCGCGGTGATATTGAGAGGAATGACCATGAAGCGTTGGATGAGCGCCTCTCGCGGGCGCGCTCGGGGCGTGAGAAATGGTGGAAGGGACGGTTAAACGGTGAATATGTTAATGATGGCGCGCCCCATCTGGATATACCCGAAGAACCGGGCATGTTCAGCCGGCTTTTCGGCATAGGAAAACGGACGAAATCTAAACCAAACCCCTAGAACCCGATCAACGTGAGGCAGTCAAATCATGAATAAACTGGAGTGGATCGAGAAAGAATTGCAAAGTTTGAAAGATGCGGGTTTATATAACCGCATCCGCACGCTCAGCTCCCCGCAAGGCGCCTGGCTGATCGTGGACGGCAAACGCGTGCTAAACTTCTGTTCAAATAATTATTTGGGCCTGGCAAACCATCCGCGCATTTTGCAGGCCGCAAAACAGGCCATGGATGTGTATGGGCTTGGGCCGGCGGCTGTCCGATCTATCGCCGGGACGATGGATTTGCATGTTCGATTGGAAGAACGGATGGCAGCTTTCAAAGGGGTGGAGGCGGCGATTACGTTTCAGTCGGGCTTTAATGCCAATGTCGCCGTCATCCCGGCGCTGGTTGGCAAAGAGGATGCCATTTTTTCCGATGAACTGAATCACGCCAGCATCATTGATGGCTGCCGCCTGTCTGGCGCGCGCATTATCCGTTATGCGCATTGCGACCCAGACGACCTGGAACGGACTCTCAAAGCAGAACGCGCCAATTATCCCAAAGCTATGGTGATTACAGATGGGGTGTTCAGCATGGATGGCGATGTGGCACCGCTGGATCGCATCTATGAGGTGGTTCAGAAATATGACGCGATCCTCATGGTGGACGACGCTCATGGGGAAGGCGTGTTGGGCCGCGGCGGGCGCGGGATTGTGGACCATTTCGACCTGCACGGCAAGGTGGATATTGAAGTAGGGACGATGTCCAAAGCGTTTGGCGTGGTCGGCGGAGTGGCGGCGGGCAATCCGGTGGTGGTGGAATGGCTGCGCCAGCGCGGCCGCCCGTTTCTCTTCTCTTCAGCCATGACGGTGCCAGACGTTGCCGCCTGCCTGGCGGCGCTGGATGTGCTGGAAGAGTCCACCGAGCTGGTGGATCGGCTATGGGAGAACACGCGCTATTTCAAAGCTGAGATGAAAGCAATTGGATTTGATATTGGCAACAGCGTCACACCCATCACGCCGGTGATGTTGGGAGAGGCGCCCCTGGCGCAGGAGTTCAGCCGCGAACTGTTTGAAGCCGGCGTTTTTGCCATGGCGATCGGCTTCCCCACAGTGCCCCGTAGCAAAGCGCGCATCCGCGTGATGATCTCCGCCTCGCACAGCAAAGAGGATTTGAATCGGGGGTTAGAGGCTTTTTCTGCGGTTGGGAAAAAGCTGGGCGTCGTGCATTGATAATGATAAAACCGCAGGGTGAGGCGTAAGCCTGACCCTGCGGATGACTTCACAGTTGCTGGAACGGGTCGAGGTTGGGGTTTGTTCCGGCCCAGATGCAACTGGCTCTTCCATCCAGGTTGCAGTCTAATCCATGCGAGCAGCGGTGCGCCGCAATGCGAGGCGCCTGATCCGGCAGCCATTCAGCCGGGTAGATCATCTCTGCTTCCAGCGCAACGAGACGATCAACGTGGTGACAGTAACAAATATTGATCGGTTGCCACAAACGAGTCGCCATCTATACCTCCGTAAGTTTGCCGTTATTATAAGATTATTGCATAAATTACTGGTTCAGATAAGTGTCACATGTCATTGAAAATAGTTGACAATTTATTTTTTAATCTTGACATCGAACGAATGTTCTGTTATTATTAATTCGAACAAATAAGCGATTTATCGGCTGGGTTCATGGAGGAAGAGTTATGATGGCCAGACAAAGACGCAAAGGCTTGAGCGAAAGACAAAGAAGAATCCTGGAAGTGTTGGATAACTTCCAGAGGCGGAATGGGTATCCCCCGGCGATACGCGAAATATGCGAACATGCCCACATCTCTTCCACTTCGGTGGTCAATTATTACTTAGACCAATTGGAGGAGATGGGTTATATCGAGCGGGATCAGGGGGTATCCCGCGGTATCCGTTTGCTCAAGCCGGCCGTAGAAGTCATCAGCCCGCTGAGCAACGCTTTTGCAGCCGCAGCCAACGCGGCACGCGTCTCCGCCGCTGGTGTGCGTCAAGCGGCGCAAACTTTGGGTCAGACGGTCGGCGAGATGCTCCAGATCCCCATTGCGGGGCGAATTGCCGCCGGTTTGCCGTTGCCCATACCCTCCACGGACTTCTCTTACTTTGACCCAGACAGCATGGTGGATGTAGCTGCCAGTCTGTTGCCCAGGGGTGAAAAAGGCGAGGGATTGTTCGCTTTGGAGGTACAAGGCGACTCAATGATAGATGCCATGGTGTATGACGGCGACCTGGTAATCATGAAGCGCGCTAACGAAGCCCGCAATGGCGAAATGGTCGCTGTGTGGTTGAGCGACCGGGATGAAACCACGCTCAAATACTTTTATCTGGAAAAAGGGCGCGTCCGCTTGCAACCGGCAAATCCCACCATGCAGCCGATCTATATTGACGATCCATCGGTGGTCGAAATTCAAGGCAAAGTGGTTATGGTGATCCGCCAGGTGAAAGGCCTGGCAGCCTGAGGGCCTCCATATCAACGGGGCGGGCAGAACGAAAACGTCCGCCCCGTTTGTATTTTAAATCCCAAACTTCAATTTTCCTTGACACTTCTCCCTCTTAGGATATAATCCACAAATACTACAAATTAAGCTCTGAATTATCGCCTTACTTATTTTGTAGGGCGTTTGGTTTCCTTTTGAGGCGGTGGATCAATGGCATATCCGGTTCTTCCAAAGCTTGTTATCGAAGAAGGACCCAACCCTGGGCAGGAAGTCATCCTTACGAAAGCGGAGTTCGTCATTGGTCGCGAAACCGACGTTGATTTTGTGATTGCCTCTCCGGCTGTTTCACGCCGTCATTTGCGCATTTCGCGGCAGGAAAACCAATATGTGGTTGAAGATCTGGGCAGTTCCAATGGCACTTTTGTCAATGGGCAGCGCATCTCTAAACCCACACTTTTGCAAAACGGCGATCGTTTGGCGTTGGGGCAAGCCATCCGCCTGAGTATTGCTGGGTTGCCTGTTTCTTCATCGGCGACGATCAGCGGTTCGGCCACTGTGGCGGATCAATCGTCTCAGGCGCGGCCGGCTCTGCTGCGCGAAACGATGGTAGAAACGCCACCGCCTGGCCTGGCGACCACCGTTGTGCGAGAGGAGTCCCACCCCGTGCACGAGCGGAACGCGCCGCAATTGCTGGTTACCGTCGCCGGAGACAGCCCCCGTACCTATATCTTGCAAGATGAGCGCGTCACCTTGGGGCGCGCCAGCGACAATTCGATTGTCCTGGCTTCGCGTATCGTTTCTGGTCATCATGCTGTGCTGGAAAGAAGCGGCGACGGCTACCGAATTTGGGCGCTTCCCGAGGCGGCAAACCCGATCCTGCTCTCTGGAGAACCACTTCGAGAGGCAAAACGCCTGAGCGATGGCGATACATTACGCATCGGAAGCCAGGACCCAGGCATGATGGTAACCCTGGTCTATCTATCGCCGGCTGAAGCCGGTCAAAAGTCCAAAGCTGAGCCGATCAATTTTGCAGGCAAAGATCGGTTGCAAATTGGGCGTGACCCCAGCAACGATGTTGTGCTTGCCTCTCCAACGGTGTCGCGTTATCACGCTGTGGTTGAACGCATTGGGCAGCGCTATCGGGTGCGCGATCTAAACAGTTCGAACGGCACTTTTGTCAACGAACAGCGCATTAGCGGGGAAGTCTGGCTGCAGGCCGGCGATGTCATCCATATTGGCCCTCATCGCTTCGTCCTCGGCGAGGATCAGCTTGCCCAGGTGCAAGATGGCGGCGGTATGCAGGTGGAGATTCTTGGGCTGAATAAATGGGTGCGCAAAGACCTGAATTTGCTCAAGAACATCTCGCTGCTCTTTCAACCTAAGGAGTTCATCGTCGTGGTGGGGCAAAGCGGAGGCGGAAAGTCCACCTTGCTGGATGCGGTGGCGGGCTTTCGCCCGGCGACGCATGGTCAGGTTCTGGTCAATAATATAGATATTTACCGCCACTTCGATGCGATCCGCAATGAGATTGGCTTTGTCCCACAAAAAGATATTATCCACATGGAGTTGACTGTATATCAGGCGCTGGATTACGCCGCTAAATTGCGTATGCCAGCAGACACGACCCGCGAAGAGCGCCATCAACGCATTATGGAGGTGTTGCAGGATCTCGATCTGGCGCACCGCAAGGACGTGCAAATCAGCGGCTTGAGCGGCGGACAACAAAAGCGCGTCTCCATCGGCGTAGAATTGCTCACCAAGCCGGGCCTTTTCTTCCTGGATGAGCCCACCTCGGGTCTGGATCCTGGCACAGAAACGGCGTTGATGCACCTGATGAGACGCCTGGCAGACCAGGGGCGGACGATCATTCTCATCACTCACGCCACCAAGAATGTCATGTTGGCGGATAAGGTAGTCTTTCTGGCGCGCGGCGGGTATGTGGCCTGGTTTGGGCCGCCCGATCAAGCCTTGCAATATTTCGACCAGTTTCGTGAGGAGCGCGACCGAAGGGCGAAGCCCATGGAGTTTGATGAGATCTATGCCATCTTGGATGATCCTTCCAAAGGTAAAGCCGAAGAGTGGGCCAGGCGCTATCTTCAGCATCCTGCTTATCAAGAACACGTTGTCCACCCACTTCAGGCTTTGGGGCGCAATATCTCGGATGTGATCCAGTCGCCCACTGCGAAAGAGTCGGCAAACAGGCTGGCTTACAAGCCTTTGCGCAACCGGGTGTCTGGGCTGCGCCAGTTTGCCATCCTTTCGGCGCGCAATATCAAGATCCTGTTCCGCGATCGCGCCAGCCTGGTCTTAATGCTGGTTTCAGCCCCACTGACCGCCATGTTGGATGTGCTGCTGGCGGTGATTTTGGGGCGTGACCTGTTCTCTTTCTCCGAAGGAGATGCAGCCAACGCCATCGTGTCCTTGTTCCAGCCGATCATTTTCGCCATCATGATTGGCGGGCTTTCGCAAATGCGGGAGTTTGTCAAAGAGGCGGAAATCTTCAAACGCGAGCGCCTGGTTAACTTGAAAGTGTTGCCCTATGTGATGTCCAAGATCTGGGTGGCCGCCTTGCTGGCTTTGTATCAGGCTGCCGCCTATACGATCATTCATTACCTGGCATTCAAGATGCCCGGCGGGACGCTGGAGTTTCTGTTGTTCTATCTGACGCTGACCCTGGCGACGCTGGCCGGTATGATGTTAGGTTTGTTGGCTTCCGCAGTGGCGCCCAACGCCAACGCCGCGCCCCTGATTGTGATTCTGCTCATCATCCCGCAGGTGGTTTTGGGCGGGGCGCTCATACCGATGCCATCCTCGATCAGCGCGGTCACGGTTTCGCGTTGGGCGTTCGAACCCATTGTCGGTATTACCGGTTTGGGTTCAGATGTAGCCGCTGACGCCTGCTGGCAACTGGATAAGGATATTCGCGAGGAGATGGACCTGGCGGACAAAGAGGCGCTTGGTTGCCGCTGTATGGGGCTGAAT
>JAGVAD010000018.1 GCA_020060465.1 Anaerolineales bacterium | reverse complement strand
CGGCAACCCGAAGGTGCCGGATGCTCTGGCGACGCTGGCTTACGATGCAGCCAACCTGCTGTTTGCAGCCATCGAGAAGGCCGGGGTGGATGACCCGGCCAAGGTAGCCGAAGCGCTGGCTGGCCTGACCTGGGAAGGCGTTTCGGGCAAGATCACCTTCGACGCTCAACACAATCCCATCAAGAGCGCGGTCATTCTATCTATTCAAAATGGTCAAAAGAAGTATTTCACTACCCTGATGCCATAACAAATGCCCCAGCCGTTTCCAGGCTGGGGCAGATTGCGTACGCTTATCTAACCATTGCGCTATCAATACGAAGAAAGCACCTTCATGTAGTTGGCGCGTTCAAAGGATGCCGGCTCAGCCACAGCTTTCTGGCTCATGCTGCCCTTCATCTGCATCACCGAGGTGTATTCCTTTTCCTCCATCCAGGCGTTCATCTCTTCCAGGATTCCGGCGGCGCGTCCTGCGCCTTTTTGCAGGAATTCAGAAGCGATGGTGGTCACACATGCGCCAGCCATTACCGCTTTGATGACATCCAGTCCGCTATGCACGCCGCCAGTCATGGCGAAATCAACAGCCACGCGCCCGTAAAGGATCGCAATCCAGCGCAGCGGCAAGCGCATTTCATTTGAATGGCTTAAGACTAGATTTGGCGTCACTTCCAGCGTTTCCAGGTCAAAATCGGGCTGGTAGAAACGATTGAACAGCACCAGGCCATCCGCGCCGGCTTCGGCTAACCGCCTGGCAAAATTGGGCAGAGCGGTGAAGAAGGGGCTGAGTTTCACCGCGATGGGGATGCTCACCCGTTTGCGGATGTCACTGACCAGGGTGATATAGGCTTCCTCTAATTCCGAGCTGGTCAGGTCGGGGTCTGTTGCCAGATAATAGATGTTTAGCTCCAGCGCATCCGCGCCGGCATCCTGGATTTTTTGAGCATAATCAATCCAACCGCCGGTGGAGACGCCATTCAAACTGCCAAAAACGGGAATGTTGACTGATCTTTTGATCTTTCGCAATGCCTCCAGGTAAGTTTCCGGACCAACGCTGTATTGGCCATAAGTGGGTAGATAATCTAAAGCTTCGGCAAAAGACTCTGATCCGCGCGATAAATCTTCGTGGAGTTTCAAGCTTTCGCGAATGATTTGCTCCTCGAAAAGCGAATGCATGATGATTGCGGAGACGCCGGCTGCCTCCAGTGCTTGAGCAGTCTCAGATTTTTGTGTGAGTGGTGACGATGAGGCTACGACCGGATTCTTGAGTTTCAAACCGAGGTAGGTTGTGCTTAGGTCCACCATCATATTCCCTTTCCTATCAGGCTGTTTCACTACGACGACTGTATTGACGATCGGCGGTCAGAATACATGCTCTGGCCGCCGATCGTTGTTGGGCTATGAATTACCCGTGTTGACCGTCTCCGTCCTTGCCGTTTCCAGAGGCAGGGTCGTTGTAATGCATGGCTGCCATTTGACGGTACATTGCCCAGCGGCTCTTGGCATCCTTCTCGGCGAGTTGCATCAACGCCTCGGCGCGCTGCTCGTCGGAAAGCAGCAACATGCGATAGCGCGTTTCGTTGTATGCATATTTGCTGACCGGCAGGGTTGGATCTTTGCTGTCAATCAGAAGCGGGTTTTTGCCTTCTGCGATCAGCGCCGGGTTGAAGCGGTAGAGCGGCCAAACGCCCGATTCAACCGCCAGTTTCTGCTGCTCCAGGCCCTTGCGTAAATCGTAGCCATGTGCAATGCAGTGACTGTAAGCGATAATCAGAGCTGGGCCGTCGTAGGCATCCGCTTCCAGAAAAGCGTTTAGCGTCTGCTGGTCGCTGGCGCCCATTGCGATGCGGGCGACATACACATAACCGTAAGACATGGCAATCATGCCCAAGTCTTTCTTAGGCGTTCCTTTGCCCTGAGCGGCAAATTTCGCCACGGCGGCGCGCGGCGTGGATTTGGAGGATTGGCCGCCGGTGTTTGAGTACACTTCAGTATCCAGCACCAGAATTTTTACGTTCCGGCCTGAAGCCAGCACGTGATCCAAACCGCCGTAACCGATATCGTAAGCCCAGCCATCTCCGCCGATGATCCATACGCTCTTGCGCACCAACACATCCGCCAGGCTTAGCAGATCGCGCGCCCGCGGATCGTTGATGGTTTGCAGGCGTTGTTTGAGCAGCGTGACGCGCTCACGCTGTTGACGGATGCCGGTTTCGCTGGATTGGTCTGCGTTGAGCAGATTGCTCACCAGATCTTCGCCCACCTGGGCGCTGAATTGCGGCAGCAATTCGCGCGCATATTCGATTTGTTTGTCCAGGGTCAGACGCATGCCCAGACCAAACTCGGCGTTGTCTTCGAATAGAGAGTTCGACCAGGCTGGGCCGCGGCCCTCTTTGTTAAACGACCAGGGGGTGGTAGGTAGATTCCCACCGTAAATAGAGGAGCAACCGGTGGCATTGGCGACCACCATACGGTCGCCGAAAAGCTGCGTGAGCAGCTTGATATACGGGGTCTCGCCGCAGCCTGCGCAGGCGCCAGAGAACTCAAACAAAGGCTGCAATAGCTGCGAATTTTTGACCGATTTGACGCTAAATTGCGTGCGGTCGGCTTCCGGCAGGGTCAAGAAATACTGCCAATTGATGTTCTCGCGCTCACGGATGGGCGGTTGGGGCGCCATGTTGATGGCCTTACGGCCAACCTGACTTTTGTCTTTCGCCGGGCAAACTTCCACACACAAGCCGCAACCGGTGCAGTCTTCAGGTGAGACCACCAGTGAATATTTCATGCCGGGGAATTCTTTCCAACGCGCGTCGGCGGATAGCCAGCTTGCGGGGGCGTTTTCTAAATATGCTGGGTCGTAAACTTTTTCGCGGATGACCGCATGAGGACAGACAAATGAACACTTACCGCATTGAATGCACAAATCCGGCTCCCAAACCGGGATCTCCAAAGTGATGTTGCGTTTTTCCCATTGAGTGGTGCCGGTGGGGAAAGTGCCATCCGCCGGAAAGGCGCTCACGGGCAGGGAATCGCCCTCGCCGGCGATGATCTTCCCCAGAACATTGCGCACAAATTCGGGAGCATTTTCAGGTACGGGTTGGCGGCGGGTAAGTTTGCTGGTAATTTTATCTGGCACCTTGACCTCGAATAGGTTGTCCAGGGTGCGGTCAACCGCTTCAAAGTTGCGCTGAACAACCGCCTCGCCGCGCTTGCCATAGGTCTTTTCAATGGCCTTTTTGATCTCTTTGATCGCCTGTTCGCGGGGCAGAACGCCGCTGATGGCAAAGAAGCAGGTCTGCATGATGGTGTTAATGCGTCCGCCCATGCCGGTCTTTTGGGCGACCTCGTTGGCGTCAATCACGTAAAAGCGTAGCTTTTTCTCAATGATGCCTTTCTGCGTCTCGATAGGTAGATGATCCCAGACCTCATCCGGGCCATAGATGCTGTTCAGCAGGAAAACCCCACCAGGCATGGCGTATTTCAGTACATCGAAACGCTCCAGGAAAGAGAACTGATGACAGGCGACAAACTGCGCCTGGGTGATCAGGTAGGGCGCTCGGATGGGTTTGGGCCCGAAACGCAGATGGGAGAGTGTGACCTGCCCCGACTTTTTGGAGTCGTAAACAAAGTATCCTTGCGCCCAGTTATCGGTCTCCTCGCCGATGATCTTGATCGAGTTTTTATTAGCGCCTACTGTGCCATCTGACCCCAGACCCCAAAAGATGCAGCGCACCGTTTCCGGCGCTTCGATGTCAAAAGCGGGATCGTAATCCAGGCTGGTATTGGACACGTCATCATATATGCCGACCGTGAAATGATTCTTGGGCTGCGCTTTTGCAGCCTCATCGAAGACGGCTTTCACCATGGCCGGGGTAAATTCTTTGGAGGACAAGCCGTAGCGCCCACCAATGACGCGTGGCTTGATGCCGTTCCCCTCTGCGATGGCCGTGACGACATCCTGGTAGAGCGGTTCTCCGGCGGCCCCGGGTTCTTTCGTGCGGTCGAGCACTGCGATTGTGCGGACTGTTTCAGGAAGCACCTGTAAGAAATGCTTGACCGAGAATGGGCGATATAAGTGAACTTTGACCACGCCGACTTTTTCGCCCTTCTCCATCAGATACTTGGCAGTTTCGCCTGCCGTCTCTGCGCCGGAACCCATCGCGATGATAACGCGCTCGGCGTCGGGAGCGCCAATGTAATCGAACAGGCGATATTGCCGGCCAACCAGGGCAGCGAATTTATCCATATATTTTTGGACAATCTCCGGACAGGCTTGATAATAGGGATTGACCGTCTCGCGCGCCTGGAAATAAACATCCGGGTTTTGCGCGGTGCCGCGCAGCACTGGCCGATCCGGGGAGAGTCCGCGCGCCCGATGCGCCTGCACCAAGTGGTCGTCAATCATCGCTCGCAAATCGTCTTCAACGAGTTGCTCGATTTTGTTCACTTCATGCGAGGTGCGGAAGCCGTCAAAGAAGTGCAAGAAGGGCACGCGCGCTTCGAGAGTGGAGGCATGGGCGATGAGCGCCATATCTTGCGCCTCCTGGACAGAACTGGAAGCCAGAAGCGCAAAACCGGTGGAACGCGTGGCCATCACATCTGAATGATCCCCAAAAATGGACAGGGCTTGCGCAGCCAACGAACGCGCCGAGACATGGAATACTGTGGAGGTCAGCTCACCGGCAATTTTGTACATGTTAGGGATCATCAACAACAGACCCTGTGAGGCGGTGAAGGTGGTGGCAAGCGAACCGGTTTGAAGCGCTCCGTGGACTGCGCCAGCCGCGCCGCCCTCGGATTGCATTTCTATCACCATCGGCACAGTGCCCCAAATATTGGTGCGCCGTTGGGCAGACCATTCATCTGCAAATTCACCCATGGGAGATGAAGGGGTAATAGGATAGATCGCAATAACTTCGCTCAGTTTATGGGCAACGTAGGCAGTCGCCTCGTTGCCATCTAACGTAACCAAAGGTCTTTTCATGTTTTACTCCGTCTTTTATTTGAAAGAGCTGTTTCTCTGGCGTAGTATTGACGACAATAAATCATTGCCGCAAGTGTTTCAATTGTTAAGTGTAGTGCGTTCCAGTAGATTCAGAAAGTGATTTATGGTATAAAAAATACCTGCGAACTGTCATATTTAGGATAGTAAAGGTTTTCTTTGAAGAGGGGCGCAAAAAACAACTTCGACAGCTTCGTAAAAATCTTACTGATTTTTTTGACAAAGATTCCAATTTAATTGGATTTGTGCTATACTTTAAAAAATATGGATGAAGACCAGCATATCTGGCGGGTTTGGGCAAACTTCTTGCAACGATGGGGGGTAGATCAATGGGCGGCTTCGCTTTTGGAAAGCGCTGAGCCTGTGTCCCTGTTGGGAGCGCAGATGGTTTATATGGTTCAGCCTTACCTCAGATACGCCATGCCCGATGCGCAGCTTGATGCGCTATCC
The DNA here is from genome assembly GCA_020060465.1 of Anaerolineales bacterium. Classification (GTDB taxonomy): domain Bacteria; phylum Chloroflexota; class Anaerolineae; order Anaerolineales; family UBA4823; genus RBG-16-57-11. The sequence continues at coordinate 19,715 of JAGVAD010000018.1, read as the reverse complement.
AGATTGCTGGAAGAGCCGCAAAGGTTGCGGGCGTTTATAACTTTGTTGCGGGAGGCGCCATCGCAGTGAATTGGCTCGGCCTGGTTTTTATATTTTTGTTCGCTGTTTTGCTCCTCGGATTGGGGGCAGCCAGCCGCCGCGCGAAGCGTGAGTTGCGTGAAATACCAGCTTTCACTCGCCTGGCAGGCGGAATCGGGGCGGCTGTGGAGTCGGGGCGACGTCTCCATCTTTCCCTGGGACACGGCGGGATGCTGGGACAACCCGGCGCATCAACTTTGATGGGGCTTACTATTCTTCAAAGAATTGCCAGAACCGCTTCGATCAGTGATGTACCTCCGATCGCCACCAGCGGCGAATCTGTCCAGGCGATTTTATCCCAGGATGTGTTTCAAGCGGTGTATCAGGCCATCGGCGCGGAAACGCAATTCGACCCTCATAGCGGACAACTCACCGGTTTATCTCCATTTTCTTACGCCGCCGGCGCGCTGCCGGTCGTGTATGATCAGCAAGTTTCGGTCAATGTGCTGACCGGCTCGTTTGGCAGCGAGGCGGCGCTGATCGCCGACGCGGCGGAACGCACAGGTAGTATGACCCTGGCAGGCAGCGAGAATTTGACCGCCCAGGCGGTGTTTTACGCTTGCACCGAGGAACCTTTAATCGGCGAAGAGCTTTACGCTGCCGGCGCTTACCTGCAAGCGGGCGCCATGCACAGTGCCAGCCTGATGACCCAGGATATTTTTCGCTGGCTATTGATTGTTGCGATCCTGGCAGGGGCTGCTGCCAGGCTGGTAGGTGTGTGGTGAAGACGAACCTGCGCGTCCCCTTTTTAGCTGCAATTTCAATGCTCAGCGGGCTGGTCGTTTTAGTGGGTTATTTTGTTACGCTGCCAGGGTTAAGCGATTTGCGCGGTTTGTTCCTGGATTGGGCGGTCATATTAACCGCAGTAGCAGCGATTGTTGGCGTTGCCAACCTGGCAAAAGTGCACTGGCGCAAAGTGCGAACGGGACAGCCTGGGGCTGTGTTCAGCCTGACCACGCTGACATCTTTGGTTTTGACCATTCTAGTTGTGATCTTTTTGGGCGGCGCAACCTCTGCCTGGTCTTTGTGGCTGTTTAATTACGCATTAGTTCCCGTCGAAGCCAGTCTTCTGGCTGTACTGTCGGTGACTTTGATCTATGCTTTTGCGCGTATGATCAACCGTCGTCTTACAATTTTCAATCTAATTTTCGCGGGAACCGCGCTTTTTATATTGATCACTGCTTTTGCATGGTCTGGATTTGATGTGTTTGGCTTACGTGACATACGTTCTTGGGTCATGCAGGTCTGGGCGGCGGCTGGCGCTCGTGGCATTTTATTTGGAGTTGCTCTGGGCGCAATTGCTACAGGTCTGCGTGTGTTGATTGGCTCGGATCGCCCTTATAGCGGGTAACTCATGGCAGAAGTTCGCTGTCCAATGTGTGGGAAAGCTAATCCTGAAGAACTGGATGTCTGCCAGTATTGCCAGGCGCGTCTCAAGCCGATCTGGGAATCCGCACCTCTGGAATCTGCCTCCGACAACGATCTGCCCGAGTGGTTGCGGAGTTTGCGCAGCGAGCCGGAGGCGGAGAAAGGCAAAGAAGAGGCGCTGCCGGATTGGTTAAGCGGCTTAAGAGATGTTTCGGATGTTGAAGCGCCCTTAGAAGCCGATCAGCCCCCTGGAGCGGCGGATGAATTTCCACAGGATCAGCCAGACGTTTCTTCGCAATGGTTCGGAAGTACCTTTGCTTCAGACGAGGAGCCTGCCGAGGCTGGATTGGGCGGTCAGCTCGAGGGGGATTTATCTGAAGAAAGTATTTCGTGGTTGTCGCGCATCCAGGAAACAGACGCCAGGTCGGGCGAGCCAGCGCCTGGCAGCGATGAAGCAGGTGAAGAGGCGTCTCAATTATCGCCCCCATCATTCGAGGATGAAATACCGGAATGGCTGAAGCCGGATGCTCTGGCAGAGCAACCGCCCGAACAAACCGATTCTGCGCCTCAAGCGCAGACGCCGGAGTGGGGAGCATCTGAAGAACAAGCGCTACCGGAATGGCTGAAAGATGAAATGCTGCAAGAACCAGCCGAGCAGCAAGCTCCTCCAAGCCAGGAAACCCCTTCGCCGGAGTGGTTTGGCGAAGATATTTCCCCTGCGCAGCAACTGGCAGATGAAACAGAGGCAAAGCAGCAGGCTGCTCAGCGCGAACTTCCCGATTGGATGACCGACGAAGAAGGCCATTTGCCCGAATGGTTGCAAAGCGGAATCTTCGTCTCTCCACTTGAACAGCCACCGCCTCCAGTGTCATCGAGCGGCGGTGAACCGCTGCCCACTCCTGCCGAGCCTGAGGAAAGCGAACTTCCAGCAGCCGACGCCAAGCTGCCTTTCAAGATGGAAGAAGGCGAACCTTCGCCGCTGGAATGGTTGGCATCGCTTGAGGCGGAATCTGAGGGGTCAAAATCGGCCAAAGATTTACAAATCCCGCCGGAGATCCCCGAAGATGAGTTGAGCTGGTTGAGCGAGCTGGAGACCGCCTATTCGGATTTGCTTCCAGAAGTGGATATTGCCAGCGAGGGCGCTGGCGGTCTGTCTGAGGGGTTCGAATCCGAAGGGTTATCTCCCCCTCCAGTAGAGGGTCTTCCATCCTGGTTATCTGAAACCGAGCCGGAGGGCGAAGAAGCGCCAGCGCTGGCAGATGAAGAAGAAAGTTTACAGCCCGCTGAATTGCCCAGTTGGTTGCAAGCCATGCGCCCTCTAGGCGTTCCGGGTGAGCCATCAGGCGACGCTGGCGCTGCCGAAACAGAGCAAGTTGAGGGAGCTGGACCTCTGGCGGGGTTGCGCGGTGTACTGCCTGCCGAACCAGATGTTTCTCAAGGGACGAAACCGTCCGCCTTCCCAATTCGCCTACAAGTCACCGCTGCGCAAGAAGAGCAGGCGAATCTGTTGCGCCGTTTGATCGAAGCTGAAGCTCAACCGCGCCCTCTGCCGCAGGCTCCTGTTCTACCGGCGCAGTTTGTGCTTCGCCTGGTGATGGCGGTGTTGTTGATCTTGTCAGTATTAATAGGAGTCGTCTCAGGATTGCCTGAGTTTGCTCGGCCAGCGCCAGGCAGCGAAATCCTGGCTGTGCGCCAGATGATTGAACATTTGGCTCCACAGTCGCCGGTTTTGTTCGCGGTTGATTATGAACCGAGTTACAGCGGCGAGATGGACGCCGTTTCTGGTGCAGTATTAGGGCATTTATTGAGGCGTAATGTTTATCCGGTTATGATTTCCACAGTTCCCACGGGTCCTATCCAGGCTGAGCGCCTGCTAAACATGGCGGGAAAAGCCGCGGGTCAGAGCCTGGCGCCAACCGAACAGTACGCCAATTTAGGGTATCTGGCTGGCGGGGCGGCTGCGTTGGCTGCTTTTGCCGAAACGCCGCGGGCATACTTCGCGTTGGATATTCAGGGCGGGCAGTTGTGGAATAGGCCGCAGTTGCAGAATGTTGGTTCGGTAGGCGAGTTTGCGATGGTGGTTGTCGCAGTGGAAAACCCCGACCGCGCTCGATTCTGGGTTGAACAGCTTTCTCCGAGGCTGAAGGGAACCCCCTTGGTCATGATCGTCAGCGCCCAGGCTGAGCCCTTGATTCGACCCTATTATGACGCTGCCCCAGCCCAGGTGCAGGGTCTGGTGAGCGGTTTGCTTGGGGCGACAGCCTATGAAGCTGCTACGGTTCAGAACGGCGCAGCGAGTCTTTATTGGACGCCTTTCAACATTGGTTTGTTGGTTGCAGTTTTATTGATGTTCCTGGGCGGCGTGATGAATTTGATCGCTGGACGAATTGTCCGCCAAAAGCAGCGTCAGGAGACGAAGAGCAAATGACAGACCTGGCGAACCTCAGCAGCGTGATCGGGATGTTTGTGGGCTTTGTTTTTACATTGCTTATCTTCAGTTATTTGCTTGGAGATAACGCCCTGTTTCGTTTTGCAACACATGTATTTATCGGCGTTTCTGCCGGGTATGTTGTCTCGATGGCATTCTTGAACGTGATTTGGCCGCGCTTGCTCTCACCGGTGTTGTCTGGCTTACCCGAAGAACGTTTGTTGGCGGCGATCCCTCTTCTACTTAGCGGTCTGCTATTGGCGAAGGCTACATCCCGGTTGAATAAGTTTGGCTCGCCTGTCATGGCATTTCTGGCCGGCGTGGGCGCGGCGGTGGTGGTCGGCGGGGCGGTGACGGGCACTCTATTCCCCCAGGCGGCTGCTACGATCAATCTTTTTGACATGCAGGCCATGCAAACCAGTGGCAAGCCTTTGGGCGCGGGGCTATTCAATGGGACAATCATGCTGGTTGGCGCATTGGTTTCGCTGGCGTATTTTCATTTTCATGTGCGCACGCCCAAACCATTGTGGCTGCAAGCGGTTTCGTGGGCAGGGCAGGCGATGATTGCCATTGCTCTGGGGGCGGTCTTTGCAGGCGTGTATATGGCTGCGTTAGCAGCCCTGGTCGAGCGTTTGGACGCGCTCGTTGAGTTTATCCGATGGTTTATCAATCCGGCGACATAGTATGACTTCACGCGTTGACGCAGAATCGCTTCTGGCAGTGGATGTCGGGTCCGTGACGACCCGCGCTGTTTTATTTGATGTGGTGGAAGGGCGCTATCGGTTTATTGCCAGCGGCAGCGCCCCAACAACGGCTGGAGCGCCGTATCACGATATTAGCGAAGGCGTGCGTTTGGCGTTGGATCAATTGCAGGCAATCACTGGCCGCATATTGATTGGCAGCGATCAGCAATTAATCATGCCCGCCATGCCAGATGGGTCGGGTGTGGATAGCTTCGCGGCGACGATCTCGGCGGGCGAGCCAGTCAAAGTAATTGCCATTGGGTTGCTGGAGTCGATTTCTATGGAAAGCGCCCGCCGGTTGGCGTTAACCACCTATAGCAAGGTCGTGGAGGTTTTCAATCTGAACGATCGGCGGCGGACAGATACGCGTCTGAACGCTGTTGTTCGTTTGCGACCGGATTTGATCGTGGCAGCCGGCGGTACAGAGAATGGGGCGTCCCAATCGGTCGTGCGCCTGTTGGAAGCGGTGGGCTTAGCTGGCTATTTGCGCCCCCACAACCAGCGCCTTGAAGTGTTGTATGTTGGCAATCAGGCGATTCATGATGAGCTTCAGAACACTTTTCGCGACCTGGTAAATTTACATTTTGCACCCAATGTTCGCCCGGATTTAGACGTTGAGCAACTGGATCCGGCTCACGTTGCGCTTGCCAGGCTCGCTGGAGAGATACGCTCGCGGCAGATGCCGGGCGTGGCGGAACTCAATCTCTGGGCAAACGGCGGATTGATTCCAAGCGCTACGGCGTTTGGGCGGGTGATCCGATTTCTTGGAAAAGAACTTGCCACCTCGAAAGGGGTGCTTGGGGTTGATGTTGGCGCTTCTGCCACCACCCTGGCGTTGGGAAAGAACGGCGATCTGTCTTTGAGGGTATTCACCCAGTTTGGTCTTGGGCGCTCGTTGGCAGAGATGTTGCACCATGTTCAATTGCGCGACATTCAACGCTGGTTGGCTATTGAGGTATCGGAAGATCAGTTGACGAACTATCTCTATAACAAGGCTTTGTATCCGGCGTCGTTGCCTGTTACCGATGAGGAAATGGCGATTGAGCAAGCGCTTGCGCGCCAGATATTATCGGGTGCGGCGAGCCGGTTTCTTGCTGAAGAAGCAGCATACGGCGCTATAAAAGATGGTTTGTTACAGCCGTTCGAGGCCATTGTAGCCACAGGCAGCGTGTTCACTCGTGCGCCTAATCTGGCTCAGGCGACGCTCATGCTGTTGGATGGTCTGCAACCGACCGGGGTGACCACATTGGTACTCGACCTGAATCAAATCATGCCAGCTTTGGGCGCGGCTGCGGCGATCAATCCATTATTGGTAGTTCAGGTGTTGGAATCGAGCTCTTTCCTGCATTTAGGAACCATCATCGCGCCGGCGAGTCGCGCTCGAATGGGGCTGCCCGTCTTGCGGTTGAAGATGACCTATGAAAGTGGTCATGAAACCCATGTGGAGGTAAAACAAGGCGCGTTAGAGGTTCTGCCGTTGCCCGTGGGTCAGACGGCCCGACTCCATTTACAACCGCTGCATCGCGCCGATGTGGGTATGGGAGCGCCAGGCCGTGGCGGCGGCCTAAAGGTGATGGGAGGGGCTTTAGGAGTGATTATTGATGCGCGTGGCAGGCCGTTTGTTCCGCCAGCGGATCGCAATCGTCGGCAGGAGCTGTTCCGCAAGTGGCAGTGGACGCTGGGAGGCCAGTGATATGTACACGCCCGTCAAGCACATTTTTCCGATGACCATAATCCGCCGCGAGAGGGTGTTGCCGTCGCCTGGGAAAGTGGTGGTGCGCGCCGGGCAAAAAGTCAACGTTGCGGATGTCATCGCAGAAACCAATTTATATCCAGAGTATCTGCTGATAGATGTTGCACGCGCTTTGCGCATCTCTGCTGAAAGAGCGGATCGGATCATTCAATGTCAGGTCGGCGACCAAATTGCCCAGGCGGATATTATCGCCGGCCCGATTGGCCTGACGCGCCGGCTGATCCGCTCGCCCCGCGAAGGGCGAGTAGTTTTGGTGGGCAGTGGGCAGGTCCTGTTAGAGATCGCAGGCAAACCTTATCAATTGAAAGCGGGGCTGCCAGGTGAAGTGGTAGATTTAATCCCCGATCGGGGTGCAATTATCGAAACCGGCGGCGCGTTGGTTCAGGGCGTTTGGGGAAATGGAAAGATAGAGTTTGGCGCCATCCGGGTGTTGGCTCAGTCGCCAGAGTTTGAGGTTAAGCCAGCAGATTTGGATGTCAGCTTGCGAGGTTCCATTGTGCTTGCTGGATATTGTAATGAGGAAGAGGTCTTGAAAAATGCTGAGGAATTGCCTCTGCGAGGTTTAATCTTCTCTAGTATGGCGGCGCGCTGCATACCGCTGGCTGTAAAGCTCTCTATTCCGGTGATCGTCCTGGAGGGGTTTGGCAAATATGCTTATAACCCGGCGGCTTATAAACTGCTGGCAACCAATGAACAACGTCCGGCGGCGATCAACGCTGAAATGAGTTCTTCCTTCTCCACGGCGCGCCCAGAGGTGATTATCCCTCTGGCAGTTCCCAGTGGGGTTGGTCAGCCGGTTGAAATTGCACCGCTGGCGGCGAATCAGACGGCTCGGCTGTTGCGTTCTCCGTATAGCGGCGAAACAGGCGTGATTGTCGCCCATAAAGGCAGAGTGACATTTCAAAATGGATTGCGCGCAGAGGCGGTTGAAGTGCGGCTGGAAAATGGACAAAATGTGGTCGTACCCGTTGCCAACCTTGAGTTAATCGCATGAAGTTGAGAACACTGAGGAGGAGCTTCCATGGCTTTCGATAATTTGAATCTGGATAATAATCTGCCAGACGACGAGAGTCCCTCGCCGGAGGAATCGAGCAATCGAACATTCTTGATCATCGCCGCCGCTTTAGGAGGAATCGCCTTATTGGCTCTGGCCTGCATTGCTGTTTACGCCCTGGTGTTATTGCCGCGCACGCGTGAGGCGCAGTTGAGCCGGCGCATGACGCTGGAGGCGCAAGAAACGGAAGTGGCCGCGATTATTGCGGCGACCTCTACAGCCAGCGAGATGACGGCGATTGCCGCTGCTTATACCGCCACTCCCACCGAGACGCCTGTTCCGCCCACTGCAACCGCCACCTCCAGCCCGACGCCGGTTGTGGCGGCGGCAACTGGCGATGCTGGCGCGCCGACGGCCACGCTGGGGCCGGATATGGCTACTGCAACCGCCCTCCATGCCACGCTGGAAGCCAACGCCACATTATATGTCAGCACATTGACGGCGCGTCCGCTGCAGCCGACCGAAATTCCAAAGACCGGCTTTGCGGATGAGGTGGGGTTACCAGCCATGCTGGGGATGGCGGTGTTACTAATCGTGATCATTATCCTGGCCCGCAGATTGCGCACCGCATAACTGGAGCGGCATGGTTATTACGAAACCGGGAGTGTAGCTTTAGCGTGGAACACGCTCAGGTGATCTCGGTGCTGCGAGAGATGCACCTGTTCAAAGAGCTGGATGACGCTCAATTGAACAGGGCATCTCGCTTATTTGACGAAGTTCGCTTCGAAGCCGGTCAAACGATTTTTACGGCCGGGGGCAAAGCAGACGGCTTTTATATTATCCTGGAAGGCGAGGTCGCCTTAACGCATCGCATCAATGATCAGGACGCTCAGATTGACGTACTGGTAAGCGGGGATTTTCTGGGCGAAGAAGCTCTGTTGCTGAACAGACCTCATCCAACGACAGCAAGAACCGTCGGACCAACAACCCTGCTCAAAGCAGATCCACGGAAATTTCACGAGTTGATCGTAGCCTTCCCCCAAATTCAGGATGACCTGTACAGAATCATCCAAAGCCGCCATTTCATTCACACGCATCGCTTCGATTGGCTGAACGAAGATGAGGTGGTCTATCAGGTGCGGCGAAAACATATCGCTTATCTATTGGTCACCTTATTAGCGCCGGCGTCGGTTTGCCTCATCGCGCTGATGGTGGCTTTGGTTGGGGTGGCAGTGATTCCCCCCGTGTTGGCGCAGACTGCATTATTGGTTCTGGCAGGCGCGTTTTTCCTGGCAGGCATATTATGGGGCACGTGGAATGTGTTCGACTGGAGCAACGATTATTATATCGTCACCAACCAGCGCGTTGTGTGGATTGAGCAGATCATTGGGTTGTATGAAAGCCGCTCTGAAGCGCCATTGAACATGATTCAGGCGGTGAATCAAAACACCACTTTCCTGGGGCGTTTGCTGGGCTATGGCGATGTAATTGTAACCACGTACACCAGTAAAGTCCCGCTGCGTCATGTGGGTGAACCCTATCAAATGGTCGCGCTAATCGAAGAATATTGGCATCGGGCAGTGCGGAGTTATCAGAGAGCCGATCAGGAAGAGCTGGTGCGTTCTGTGATGCGTATCCTCGGCAAAGAAGAGCCAGCGCCGGTTTCTCCTCCAAAGCCTGCTCGGCAGGAAAAATCCGAAGGGTATCAGGAACCCAGCTTTTGGGAGACCTATTTTAGCAATATTTTCCAAATGAGATTTGAGGAAGGCAATACGATCACTTATCGCAAGCATTGGTTGATCCTGATACGCAAGTCCTGGAAACCGTTGACTACAATGACGCTGATCGTAACCGCCCTTGTGATTTACAGCGTGGTTTATTATTCAAAAGACCTGAAATTCTTATCGCCAACCGGGCTGATTGCAATAGGGATGATGTTCATTGTTCTGGTGATCTTCCCGTGGTGGTTGTATAATTACGCTGACTGGCGGAATGACATCTACCAGTTGACCGAGAAGAACATTTTCGATATCGAACGCAAACCGTTCGGCACAGAAATCCGCAAGTCTGGCTCTCTGGATCGAATTTTGAGTCTGGAGCATGAGCGGCCGGGTTTTCTGGGTTATCTGTTCAACGTCGGGAATGTGGTAATCAATTTTGGAGACGCCAAGTTCACTTTCCAGGGCGTCTATGAACCCGCCCGTATTCAGCAGGAGATATTTTTGCGGGTGCAACAATTGCGCGTTCAACAACAGAAGATGGAATCAGCTCGCGAACGGCAGCAGATGTTGAGACTGCTTGAAATTTACCATCAGAATGCGAACAGCGCTTCGAATGAGAAGCCCGCCGGTTGAAATATCGTTGTTATAGAGGTGTATTGGTATGGCGCTTAGAGAAATTGTCACTGTTCCAGAGCCGGTGCTGCGCCGTAAAGCGCGCAAGGTGACCGATTTTGGTAATGAGCTTCAAACGTTGATTGATGATATGGTGGAAACAATGCGCGCCGCGCCCGGCGTTGGGCTGGCTGCGCCGCAGGTGAACGTGCCTCTGCGGGTCATTGTGGTGGAGTTTGGCGATGAAGAGGACGAAAACGTACCGCCCAAACTTTATACCCTGGTCAACCCGGAAATCGTGCGTTCCAGCAATGAAATGGTGGTAGGCACCGAAGGTTGTTTATCTATCCCCGGTTTTATCGGCGATGTGGATCGCATGAAGAGCGTTACCGTTAAGGGCCAAAATCGTCGAGGTCAGCCGGTGCGCATCAAAGCCGAGGGCTGGCTGGCGCGCATCTTTCAGCATGAAATTGATCACCTGGACGGGATACTCTTCACCGACCGCGCCTTGCGGGTGTGGAAGCCTCAAGAGGGCGAGGTCGTGCCGCAAGATTAAGCCCTTCGGAGCAGCGCCTCTTTACAGCGGCTCCGCTGACGTTGTATTGAATGCATCTGACGCGTTTGTCTTTAACGAATTTTCGAAACTTTGCCCGCCTGGACATAGATGTGCCTGGCGGGCCGGTTCTGTTGGTGGGGAATAACGCTCAGGGGAAAACCAGCCTGCTGGAAGCGATTTATTTCCTGGCGACCTTTACTTCATTTCATGCTTCGAGCGACCGTCAGTTGATTAACTTTTTGGCTGAGCGCGAGCCATTGGCGGTGGCGCGAATCGTTGCTGAATTTCGCTATACGCCAGACAGCCCGAAAATTCCATCTGCCCTGCCCGGCATGCATCGCCTGGAGGTGCGCATCATCCGAGATAATCTCAATGGTGCGCCTCGCTTACGCAAGGAGATCCTGGTGGATGGTGTGACGCGAAAGGTTAATGAGGCGATTGGGGTGTTCAATGCTGTCCTTTTCTTGCCTCAAATGTTAGATGTGGTAGAAGGCGCGCCTGAAGAACGCCGGCGATATCTGAACCTGGCTCTTAGCCAGGTCTGGCCGCGTTACGCGGGTCACTTGACGGATTATCAACGCGCTCTCAGCCAGCGAAATGCTTTGCTTAAGTTGCTCAATGAACGCGGCGGCGACCCCGATCAGTTGGATTATTGGGATGAGCAGGTGGCTTCTCTGGGTGCGCAGATCATTTTCGCCCGCATCCATGCGGTGCAAGAGTTGGAGCGTCTGGCGCGGCCCTATTATCAGCAGCTAACCCGCGGGCAGGAAGTCTTGCGGCTTGACTATCGTCCTTCTTACGACCCGTTCCCCACTTCTCCTTTGCAGTTTGAACTACCTATGCTGTCGCCCATTGATCGTTCCAAGATCCCGGTAGAAAATATTTGTCAGGGCTTTTTGGAATTATTGGGTAAACAGCGCAAAGACGAAATTAGCCGTGGCCTCACCACGATCGGGCCGCACCGCGACGAGCTTCGTTTTATCAGCAATGGCATTGATTTGGGCGATTATGGCTCGCGCGGACAGGGCAGAACTGCGGTGCTGGCGCTCAAGCTTTCGGAAGTGGCCTGGATGAAAGAAAAGACCGGCCAATGGCCGGTGCTGTTGTTAGACGAAGTGCTGGCGGAATTGGACCCTGCTCGCCGAGCCGACTTGCTTATACGGTTGGCGGAAAGCGAACAATCGCTGTTGACCACCACCGATTTAGATCTTTTCACTTCAGAGTTTGTCAACAGATCGAAAGTCTGGCAGATCCAGGCTGGTCAGGTAATAAATTCCAGGTAAGCCCTGGCATCCCCTGTTCATCAAAGTATTGACCAATCATCAATGGTCAATATGAACGCCAGCGGGCAGCAGCGGGCGTTTGGTAGGTATTCCAACTTTGCGCGGAAAGTCTGGCGGCGTGGCGGCGACCTTGTCAATGACTACCAGGTAACGTTCTTCAACCACTGTAGGCAGCGTCAAAGGGATGAGTTTGCGCAAGTGGCCGCCCAACAAGCGTGTGGCGTATTCTGAATCATGAGCTTCCGCCGGGGCGCTCTCGCCTTTCAATGCGATCATGGCGCCGCCAACTTTGACCAACGGCAGCAAATATTCCACCAAAACCGGCAAGACTGCCACGGCGCGGGCAAGCGCCCAGTCATACTGTTGGCGGTGTTCTGGCATACGCCCTACGCTTTCGGCGCGCTCCTGAAGCACTTGCACGCCCTCTAACCTCAGGGTCTTGACGATATGACGACAGAATTCCGCCTTTTTACCAACCGACTCGATCAGCGTGAGCTGCAATGCCGGGTTCACAATCTTTAGGGGAATGCCTGGAAAACCGGCTCCGCTGCCCACGTCAACGACACGCTCTACAGCAGAGTTGCGCATCACCAGCAGGCAGGTGAGCGAATCAAGGAAATGCTTGATGCGGATCTGCTGCGGCTCGCGGATGGCCGTGAGATTAATCCGCGCATTCCAGGCTAATAACTCTTGTTCGTAAATCTCCAGAGCGTTTAATTGGGCCGGGGTGAGCTGAATTCCTAGAAGGTTGCGTGCGTGCTGCGCCAGTTCTTTCATACACTGGATTATACATGTAGAGACGCCGTCGGGGAACGTCTCTACATGTCCTTCATCCTTATTTCTCGACCGTCGTTATAGGAGGCGGGGCGGATTTTTTGCTGGCGCGCCGCCGCAGCCAGGCGCGGATCAACAGCGCTGGCGGCAGGATGAAAACGATGAATAACACCAGCAGCACGGGCAGCACGTAGATCACAATCCAGATGGCGGCGTTGACAACGCCCTGCATGGTGCGCACCAGCGCCTCAACCGCCTCTTTGACTACACCCTGCGGCTGCCAACCGCCGATCTGTAATGGTTGAACGGCGGCGTCCGCGATCAGCTCGGTCGAGATCGCTGAAAGTGCTGCAGATTGCTCATAGTATTGAATCTGTCCCTTGATTACCTCAATTTGCTCGCGGATCTGCACCAATTGGTTATACACAGCCAGTACATCTTCGGTGCGCCGTGCGTCCTTCATGATTTCGGTTAATTCAGTCTCTGCCGCCTCCAGGTTCTTCAAGCGTGATTGCAAATCGGTGTATTCGCTGGTCACATCCTGACTGTTGATGGTCTCATTCAGCGCATCCTGTTTACTTTCCGACTTGATGCGTCGCATTGCCTCGTCCATGCGTTCGGCTGGCACCCGAATAGTGATCGAAGCGCGCGGCACTTCGACGCCATTGCCGATGGTTTGCTTATATAGATTGGCCGATACGACGAAGCCGCCCATCTCTTCCGCCATGGCGCTGATGTTTTCCATAGATTTCGATGGATCTGGAACGACGATCGTCAGGCTGCCATTCTTAATAACGATGCGCTCAACCGTTTGAGCTGCATCGCTGACGCCGGCGACAGGCGCAGACGCAGCCGGCATTTCCATTTCTTTGGATACTGCAACAGTCTCCAGCACAACGCTTTCCATGGGGGCGATTTGCCGGTTTCCACCTGGCGCGGCGGCCTGGGCGCAGGCTGCCAGAATAAGACTGGCGCTAACGAGGACGGTAACCATCTTCAAAATCATGTGTTTGCTTGGGGCGGCCATCTTTTCTCCTCCGTACTTTCATACATTTTATCGGATTTCTGCACACAAGACGAAAAGCCGGAGCGGTTTGTTCCAAGCAGTCTTCCTGATCCCCCGTAATGGATGTTGATCATCTTTTTGCCGCGTTGATTTACCAACCGGCAGCCAGGCGTTGGATGTGGCGCTCTGGTAATCCAGCCTGGATCATCCTTTCTTGAACGGAAAGGACATCATAAACCACGCGCCGATAATCCCATAAATTTTCTTCTGTGTCGTAAAGCGCAAAGGCGGCTCGCGGGTCGCGGTCACGCGGCTGACCGACCGAGCCGGGGTTGACAATGGCGTGTTCAGGCAGCGTGATGACTTGATTGGGTTCCGGTATGCTTAAGCGCGCCAGATGATTGCTATTCAGCAGAGAGTAGATCACTGGAAGGTGAGTGTGGCCAACGATGCAAATGGGCGTTTCAAAATATTCGAAATTGAGCGTTGCGGTGCGGGTATCGAGTAGATATTCCCAGACGGGATGGCGCGGGCTGCCGTGCGCTAACGTAACCCGTTCAAGTTGAATCTTTTCCGGCAATCCCTGTAAAAAAGAGCGGCTGCTTTGGTTCAATGATTTTTGCGTCCAGCGGATCGCCGATCTGGCCTCCGGGTTGAAGGTGTCTGCGTCAATTTGATCTAACGCCGCAGCATCGTGGTTGCCGATGATGCAGAGCAGATTGGGCAGTTCGCGTACGCGGGCGATGCACTCATTGGGATCTGGTCCGTAACCGACCAAATCCCCCAGACACCAAACCGCGTCAAAGGAGCCTGCGGCTTCTAAAACAGCATCTAAAGCAGTCAGATTGGCGTGAATGTCGGAGATGACGAGGGCGCGCATGATGTTCGCAATTTCGCAGAATAGTGGAATGGGTTAGAGGGCTATTATACTATTGGTTGCAGACTTCCCAAACCTGGTATATGCTCAGATCGTGGGTTTCGCCGTCGGAATAGAAAGTCTGACGAATTTGAAAGCCGCTGCGTTCAGCCAGTGATGCCAGCTCGGTGGGCGTAAAGTGATGCACATAGCGCAAACCGCGGCCGCCCCGCCGCCAATCCAACAAATAGTCGCCCTCCTCGACCTGATCGGGGCTCAATCCAATCGCCTCCCAGGGTTGAATGCGAGCGCGCAGACGTGTACTTTTCAGGAACTGCCATTCTGAGTGATAAAACAATCCAGTGGAAGTCAAACAGCTTCGAATGTTGCGCAGCGTCGCCAGGCGTAGCTCTTCGCCTGGGAGATGATGCAAAACCGCGAAAGCAACCGCCAGATCAAATGGGCCGCGTGCCCGAATAAGCTCCCAGTCGTCGTACGCCAGGTCAAAGTGGAGAAGTTCAAATTTTTTGGCTGAATTCGTTGCTTCAGAAGATAACCCGGCCGCGGCGCTATGTAACAGCCCAATACTGAAATCCAGCCCCAGGTATGCGCTGGCGCGCCCGCTGGCGAGCAGGCTGCGCCCGAATTCGCCGTTCCCGCAGCCAATATCCAGAACACGGGATTGATCAGGCATCTCTGCCAGCAGGTGTTTTACGCCTGGTTGCAACCGTTGACGGGTGTCTGCAAAGGGTTGGGCAAAGGTCTGGTAAAATTGATGGTTGAGTTCGATGAGTCGGTTACAGGTATCTGGATTCATGCGAGCCAATCTTTACAGGTATTATAACGCTGGCATAAGCAATGATCGAGAGTATGAATAACAAAGACAGTTCCTGGATCGAATCACGGAGAGTCACTTCGGAAAAGCTGGCGCTGGCGCGCCTGGTGTTGGAAGACATTCGCCGCGGTCATCAGGTGATGGAAGCTGTTCGCCAGAGGCCATTGCCAGATGGCGGTTACATTGGGAAGAACACGCTGGTGGCAGCGTATCGCCAGCTTACCCAAAGCGGCGAATGGCCCGAAGACGCGGATTTACTGGCGCGCATCCGCCTGAAACCTGTTCGCACACTTTCCGGCGTGACCACCGTCACGGTGTTGACCAAGCCTTATCCTTGCCCGGGCAAGTGTATTTTCTGCCCAACCGATATCCGTATGCCGAAGAGTTATTTACCGGATGAACCCGGCGCTCGGCGGGCATTGGAACATGAGTTTAATCCATTTGATCAGGTCGCCTCGCGCCTGGAGGCGCTAGAAGCGGTCGGTCATCCCACGGAAAAGGTCGAATTGCTGATCTTGGGCGGCACATGGAGCGCATATCGGCGGGATTATCAAGAATGGTTTGTGCGTCGCTGCTTTGACGCGCTCAATGGCGTCGAAGCTGAAACTTTGGAACAGGCGCAACGGATCAATGAAACAGCGCGCCGCCGCAATGTAGGCCTGGTCATCGAAACCCGGCCGGATCATGTGGACCCCAAAGAATTGACCTGGCTGCGCTATCTGGGTGTAACCAAGGTGCAAATGGGCGTGCAAAGCCTGGATGACCGGATTTTGGCTCTCAATCAGCGCGGTCACACGGTTGCAGAAAGCCTGCAGGCGGTGGATCTGTTGCGCGCCGCAGGCTTCAAAATCGTGTTGCATTGGATGCCGAACCTGTTTGGTGCCACGCCAGAAAGCGATCGTGAAGATTTTGTTCGGCTATGGCAAGATTTCTGCCCCGACGAAATTAAAATCTATCCCAATCAGTTGCTGGAAAACACCGATTTATATGCCTATTGGCTGCGCGGCGAATATCAGCCCTACACCACTGCGGAATTGATTGATTTGATCGCCGACGTCAAGCTGACCATCCCGCGTTATTGTCGGGTGAACCGCGTGATCCGAGACATCCCGTCCACCTACGTTGTGGAGGGGAATAAGCGCACCAGCCTGCGCCAGGATGTCCATCAAGAATTGCAACGCAGAGGCGTTTCCTGTCAGTGCATTCGCTGCCGCGAAGTGGGAGGTCAAAAGATTGATCCGGCGCGCCTGGAATTACGTAACCAGATCTATCAAACGCGCGGGGCAGAAGAGAATTTTCTTTCCTTCAACACACAAGATGATCGGCTGGCGGCTTTCTTGCGTCTCTCTCTCCCACTGGCTGGGGCGCCACAGACGGGCATCGCCGATCTGCAGCAGGCAGCAATTATTCGCGAAGTCCACGTCTTTGGACAGTCGCTGCCGGTGGGGACCGACCATCGTGGCGCGGCGCAACACACTGGCCTGGGCGCGGCTCTCATTCAAAAGGCGGAGGAGATTGCTCGCAGCCGCGGCTACCGCCGCTTGGCGGTGATCTCCGCCGTCGGAACGCGGCGTTATTACCAGCGACAGGGCTTTTCCAGCGGTGAACTCTACATGGTCAAGCCCCTCTGACCCGGACGCAACTCTGCAAAAACAAAGCAATTCTATTGACTGAAGGAGACAACCGCTTGTGGATAAGTGGCTGATATTATTTTGGATGTTTATTAAAGTGAATTTGTTGACCACCTCGGGGCCGGCGTCGGTGGGTCTGCTTTATAAAGAAGCGGTTGGTTCGCTGATGACAGAGAGCGAATTCGTCGAGGCGGTGGGATTTTCGAGCATCCTGCCGGGCAGCGATGCCTTGCAGATGGCGATGTTTGTGGGCTATGCCGCTGGCGGCATCCCCGGAGCGCTGGCGGCTTTGCTCGGCTCTATTTTGCCGCCCACTGTGATCATGCTGGCGATTGTGAGCATTTTGCAAAAGTTGCGCGGTGAAGCCTGGGTGGGGGACTTCGTGCGCGGCCTGTCACCGGCAGTGGCGGCGTTGATGATCGTGGTCGCCTGGCAGATTTTCCGCGGCGAGGCAGGCGCCAGCCTGGGTCTGCGGACGTTAGCCATTGCCGGGATCAGTCTGGCGGCATTGCTGCTGAAAGCGCCTGCGCCGCTGGTATTGTTGGGCGCCGGCCTGATGGGGGTCGTGTTATTCCGATGAGTAAGGCGCCGCTAAGCCTCTTATTATGCACCAATGGGATTAAATCCGGCCAGGCGGCGCTGGAATACGGCGTCTGGCTGGCGGAGTTGCTGGGCTGGCCGGTGGTTTTGTTGGGAGTGGTTGAACAGCCAGAGAACCGTTTTGCAGTGGATGAGCTGGTGCAATTCACCGCCCAACGGCTTGAACAGAAGAACATTGCCTGCCAAATCCAGATCGAAGCTGGCGAGCCGTCTCAGGTCATTGCTCAATGGGCGCATCGCGGGGAGTTTATCACCGTGTTTGGGCCGTTGGGGCGGCCCGCCTGGCGGCGATTTGTGCAAGGGCGCTCATTTCGCCACCTGATGGCGGCGATCGAAACCCCACTCTTGTACGTGCCGCGCCTGCGCTTGCCGTTGCGGCGCATTTTACTTTGCCTGGGGGGGCTGGAGTATGGGCTTGGGGTGCAGCGTTTGAGCATCTATCTGGCGAAGAAAGCTGGCGCGCAGGTGACAGTGTTGCATGTGGTGGAGCCGGTGACCTTAGATTATCCCATCGCCCGCCAGGTGATGGAAAATTGGGAGAAAATCTTGCAGACGGAGACGCCGCAAGGGCGTAATTTGCGCCAGGCGATGAAGGCCATCGAGCAAGCTGGCTTGTCTTTGGATTTTAAAGTGTTGCATGGCAGCCCTGTAACAGAAATCCTCAACGAAGCGCGCCGAGGTGATTACGACCTCATCGGTCTGGGGTCGCCTTACAGCGCGCACGCACTGCGCCATTTGTACTTGCCGAATGTAACCGCCGAGGTGGCGGAAACAGCCGGTTTGCCGGTTTTATCCGTGCGCCTGGATCGAGAGTTAATTGGAGAATGAACGCTTGACATGGGTATGAAAGGGGGGTAAAATGGAAACGGTTCCATCATAATCGGTGAGTGTTAAATTTTGCTGCAATACTATTGACGGCTGCGTCATCCTTTGGTAAGATAACTAACACGTGTTACTAAACCGCGTTAGTTGAAAGCTCATCAGAGCGATTTGTAGAACCAAACGGTAAGGCTGGGTGAGGCTTGGGCGGAAAAAGGGTTACCAGTCAGGATGTCGCCAGAGAAGCTGGCGTGTCGCGCACCACAGTTTCTCTGGTGTTGAATAATGTCAAGGGTATTAAGATCAGCCCCGCCACTCGTCAGAAAGTAATGGACGCGGCTGAGAGGCTGAGCTATGTGCCGAACGCGGCGGCGCGAGCGCTGGCAAGCCAGCGGGCGCAAATTATCGGCCTGCTCCTCTCTCGTAAATCACATCATATTTCCACCGATGCCTTTATCAATCCGATTATGCAGGGGTTGTTGGATGTTTTTCGTCAGCACGATATGTGTTTATTGATTGACATTGTGGACCCGGATCATACAAAAGAAGCTTACATTCAACTGGCGCGTGCAAAGCGCATAGATGGTATCCTGTTTTCTGGTCCCAGACTGGACGATGAAGCGTTGAAGCTCTTGGAGATGGATGGCTTTCCAACGGTGTTAATCGGACAGCTTCCAGACACCAAGCTTTGCATGGTTGATATAGACAATTGCGCCGCGGCGAAATCTGCCGTGGCGCATTTGATTCGTCTCGGACACCGCCAAATTGCTTGCATTACCAATGCCCAACTCACCTATTCCGCCGCGGTGGAACGTCTGCGCGGCTATCAATGCGCCCTGGAAGAGGCTGGCATCGCTTGTGATCCTGCGCTGGTGCGTTACGGGGACTTCACTATCGAAAGCGGGTATGAACAGATGTGCAGTCTGCTGGCGGGGCAGGCAAAGTTCACCGCAGCATTTGTCGCCAGCGATACGCTGGCTTTAGGCGCTCGCGCCGCGCTCGGCGAGCACGGGCTCTCCGTACCGCAGGATGTGGCTTTGGTGGGTTTTGACGATCTGCCCTTCGCCCGTTACATGGACCCTCCGCTGACTACCGTTCACTTGCCGGTTTCGGATTTGGCTCGCCGCGCCAGCGAAGTTATGATCGCTTTGCTGAGCGGAGATCCTATCCCATGCGACCGCATCATCCTGGATACGGAGTTAATCATCAGAGAATCGTGCGGCGTATCTTATGCTTCTACAAGTCTACAAGGATGAAGAGAAAGGAGGAAGAGCGCGGAAAAATTGACCGAATTATCTCATGAAGAGAGAATCAGTTCTTGAATACGCTTGGAACCTTTTAGTCTGAATTTTGAAGGAGAAGGAATATGCACAAGAAAAGTGCCCTGTGGAGTCTGACGGCGATTCTGATGCTTGTGGCAATGATCGCCGCTGCTTGCCAGCCGCAAGCCACACCAACAACCGCTCCGGCTGTAACGGAAGCCCCAACAGCCACCGAAGCTCCTGCGGCGACTGAACCGATGGCGATTGGCGAGCTGGTTGCCCCGCCTGGCGGCTATTTAGAGAAAGCGATGGCGGGTGAATACAAGGGGACGACGGTAGTAGTAGATGGGCCGTTCACCGACATAGATGAAATTCGCTTCAAGGAGTCGATGAAGG
>JAGVAD010000001.1 GCA_020060465.1 Anaerolineales bacterium | reverse complement strand
TGCTCTTCCGATCTCGGCTGCATCGCCAATGCCTTCAGGATGACCTGCTCGAGGCGCGGCGAGAGCGCCGGGTTCAACCGGCGCGGCGGGGTCAGCGCCTCTCCCAAAACCCGCTCTGGCGCTTCCGGCGGAACCTGACCGGTGAGCAGGGTGTAGAGCGTCGCCCCCAGGGCGTACACATCACTGCGCGCATCCGTGTGCGCGCCGCGCCCGTATTGTTCCAGCGGCGAGTATCCCGGCGTGGCTGCCCGCGCCCCCAGCGTGGTGGGGGCGTGGGGGTCATAAAGCTTGGCGATGCCAAAATCCACCAGCAGCGCCTTGCCTTCGGGCGTGATGCGGATATTGGCGGGCTTGATATCGCGATGGATCACCGGCGGGTTCTGGCGGTGCAGGTAGCTCAGGGCGTCGCATACCTGCTCGATCCAGGGCAGAACTTCGCTCTCCGTCAGCGGCGCGCCGGCGCGCTCCAGCCGCTGCTGCAAATCCTCGCCTTCCACGAAGTCCATCACCAGATACTGCCCCTGACCAGGAAGGATGAAATGGTCAATCACGCGCGGCAGATGCGGATGAATGAGCTTATCCAGGAGCTGCGCTTCGCGCTTGAACTGACGTTGCGCTTCCGGGGAGGTTTCCAGGTTCTCCTTCAGGGCGCGCGGGCATTCCATGTTCAAATCCCAAACGCGATAGACGGCGCCAAAACCCCCTTGTCCCAGCAGCCTGACGATGCGATAGCGGTTATTCAGGACGGTCCCAGTAGTCAGTGGCATGGCGAATGTTCCCCAAACGAGCGGCGTGGATTTCTCACCCCATTTTAAGGCGGCAGGGGAAGGGCGTCAAGGTGGTCGTTAGATGGAAAAATATCCTTACGAAGAAGCGCAGCGACTGAAGCAATCCCCTGCCAAAGTCGTTTTCTGGCTGCCGGAAGGTCGGATCCTCTCCCTGCGTAGTGTTGATGACCAATGGGATTGATATTTGAGCCACAGAGAGCACAGAGAGCCAGAGAGAATGGAAAGAAATCTTCGCCTATGCTGCGTCTGAGAGGAAATCGTCTCTCGGTGAACTCTGTGAACTCGGTTTTGAGCCGCAGAGAGCCAGAGAGAACGGAAGGAAATCTTCGCGTTTGCTGCGTCTGAGAGGAAATCGTCTCTCGGTGAACTCGGTTTTGAGCCACAGAGAGCACAGAGAGAATGGAAAGAAATCTTCGCCGATGCTGCGTCTGAGAGGAAAATCGTCTCTCGGTGACCTCTGTGAACTCGGTTTTGAGCCACAGAGAGCACAGAGAGCCAGAGAGAATGGAAGGAAATCCCTGCGTGTGCTGCGTCTGAGAGGGAAAACAGTCTCTCGGTGACCTCTGTGAACTCGGTTTTGAGCCGCAGAGAGCCAGAGAGAATGGAAGGAAATCCCTGCGTGTGCTGCGTCTGAGAGGAAAATCGTCTCTCGGTGAACTCGGTTTTGAGCCACAGAGAGCCAGAGAGAATGGAAGGAAATCTTCGCCTATGCTTCATCTGAGAGGAAAATCGTCTCTCGGTGATCTCTGTGAACTCGGTTTTGAGCCACAGAGAGCACAGAGAGAACGGAAGGGAATCTTCGCCGATGCTGCGTCTGAGAGGAAATCGTCTCTCGGTGAACTCGGTTTTGAGCCACAGAGAGCCAGAGAGAATGGAAAGAAATCTTCGCCGATGCTGCGTCTGAGAGGGAAAACAGTCTCTCGGTGACCTCTGTGAACTCGGTTTTGAGCCACAGAGAGCCAGAGAGAGTGGAAAGAAATCTTCGCCTGTGCTGCGTCTGAGAGGAAAATCGTCTCTCGGTGAACTCGGTTTTGAGCCACAGAGAGCCAGAGAGAACGGAAGGAAATCTTCGCCGATGCTGCGTCTGAGAGGAAAATCGTCTCTCGGTGAACTCGGTTTTGAGCCACAGAGAGCCAGAGAGAATGGAAGGAAATCTTCGCCGATGCTGCGTCTGAGAGGAAAATAATCTCTCTGTGAACTCTGTGAACTCGGTGGCGATATTTTCATCCTTCGGGGCAATGCCAACGCTCAAGAGGGAGACAATCGAAGATTGCTTCGCCGTCCCTACGCGGCAAGCTCGCGGTGGACATGGTAGAATTTCGTCTGTAGATGAATCGCCTTTTGACCACCTCCACCCATCTGGAATGATCGGCGCGGGAAGATCGTATCAGGATGAATAAAACGAAAGCAATTCTGGTTACCGCGCTGCTGCTGATCCTGGCCTGTCAGGTCATCCCGACCCCGCCAGCATTGAAGACAACCCCGCGCAGCAGCCCCACCACGCCCGCCCTGGCTTCCCCTGAGACGACGATCGCCGTGACTGCCGCCGCGCGTGCGGCCTCTTTGCCAACCGCCGAAACGCGCCCACCCAGCGACCTACCGCCCTTTCCATACCAGGCTGGTCGCCCCTTCGCAGAAATACAATCCGTGGAATGGCAGCCAGGCCGACCAGCGCAATCCGCAGAGGTCGCTTTGCCAGCCTCCGTGGAACAGATCGCCAACCGGCAAGTGCTGGCTGGCTTGACGCTGCGGCAGCAAGCGCAACTGGCGCAGAACGGCTTTGTCATCCTGCATTCGCAGGAAGCTCAATTCAGCGCGGTGCGTGAGCGGGTGGCGCTGCGCTTCGGTCAGCCCTACTTTTTGACCACCGATGCGGTCTATCACGCCCTGGATTTGACCCTGGACGAGCTGCTCGCCGCCCTCGAAAAAGAGGAGCTGCACCGCCGCATGACCGCCGTCGTTCGCGCGATGATGAACGAGACCCTGGGTTATCTTCCTTTGGCGCAAGGCGGCGAACTGGAACAGGAGATCCACCTGGCGGCTGCGTACTTAGGGGTGGGGTTGCGCCTGCTCGACCCGCAAGCGGCGATCAATCCAATCCTTGAAAGCGCGGTAAACGCCCAGGTCGCCCAGATTTCAGAAGCGGGCGGCTTACAGGAGTCGGTGTTGATTCCGGGCTATCGAGACGATTTCCGCGCCTACCAGCCTGGCGGGCGCTACCAGGACGACCCCAACTTACAAGCCTATTATCGCGGCATGACCTGGTTTGAACGGGCTGCTTTCCCCATAGACGCTCGAGGCGCGCCAGGGCGCGTCCCCTTGATCCTGACGTTGGCGCTGCGCCGCGCTCCGATGGATGAGGCGTTCCCTTCTGGATCCAGCGCGGCGGCGCAGGAATGGGCGATTGTGCGCGAAACCCTGGCTTTCCTGCGAGGCGCCGGGCCAGGGTATGGACCTGCTGAATACGCGGCGCTGATGGATCAGATCTATGGGCGCGGCGTGACCGTGGTCGGGCTGGCGGATGCGGGCAAGTGGGATCAGTTTTTACGCTTTGTGCGCGAAATGCCCGCCGCTCAACTCGGCGGTTCTTCCACCAGCCCCCTGGCAGCCGCCCAGCCGCTGAACGACTGGCGATTTATGGGGCAGGGGTTTCGCCTGGATCATTTTATTTTACAGTCGCTGCAACAAGAGAAAGCAAAATCATCTGCGGAAGGTGAAAATCCCCCGCCGAGCAGCCTGGATCTGATGGCAGCCCTCGGATCCCCAGCGGCTCTGGACATCCGTCAAAAGGCGTTCGGCGCCAGCGACCCAAGCTACCCAGAGAGAGTGGCTCATCTGAGCGGGCTGCTCGCCAGCCAAAGAGCGGAGGATTGGTTTGGCTCCACGGGCAACTCCTGGCTCTACAGTTTTCGGGCGCAGGTCGCCGAAAAAGATGAACGCTACCCAGCAATGATGCGCTCCTCTTCCTGGGCAGTCAAAGACCTGAACAGCGCATTAGGCGGCTGGGTCAGCCTGCGCCGCGAGACCGTTGAAACCCTTCCGGCGCAGGAGACGTCGGCGCCGGAACCGCAGCTCGTATCTGGCGCGCCGCCCGCCTATGTTGAACCAAACCCAGAGGTCTTTTACCGCCTGGCGCGGCTGGCGACTGCCTTTGCCGAGGGACTGGATCAACGTGGGCTGACCGGCGTCTTCTCCACTACGCCCAACCCAACGGGATTGAAGCAATTAACGCTGGATTTGCTGGATTTGGGCGACCGGATCCAGCGCCTGGGCGATCTGGCGGCGAAGGAACTATCCGGCGCAGCTCTGGACGCCGACGACTGGGCACTGATTCTGGCGCCCCTCGGGCCGGCGGAAGAGAGGCTGGCCGCCAGTCAGCGCGCCTCGACGGGCAATCCGTTACAAATGCCGCCCGTCGCCACCATGATTACTTTAAAAGATGCGAACGGCAAAGATTTGCAAGTCGCGCTGGGCGGCGTAGATCGCATCTATGTATTGACGCCGGTCGGCGGAGAACTGCTCGTGGCGCAGGGAGGCGTGTTTTCGTTCTACGAATTTGTCAACACGCTGAACCAACCGCTGGGCGACAATGAATGGCGCAAGATGTTGGCGAACAACCAGGCAACGCCGCCCGAATGGGCTGCGGCGCTCTACCTGGCGGAGGGCAACGCCGTGGATGTGCTGGCTTTCCGCATCGGAGATGTCTACCGCCTGACGCCGGCCGCCGGCCAGTTGAATCTGCGCGTCGAGCCAGGGCGATCATCCAAAGCGGCGCGCCGCCTGTACCCAGGAGATATTTTTCAAATCCTCGCCGGCCCAACCCGCCAGGGTGGTTCGACCTGGTGGTACGTTCGTCTGCTCACCGACGGCGCGGAAACCATTGAAGGATGGTTGTTGGAAGACCAGCAATGGTATGAGCGTGTGTGGCGACCATCAGCATCCATCTACCAGGAGATTGACCCATGTTGAGGACCATGTACTTACCCGCCCAGGGCGCTTTGCGCACCGGCCTGGAGCCCATAGACATCGCTTTCGCCCTGCAGGATCCGCATGGACTGTTCTGGGTGGACTTCGAGGGCATGGCACCCGAAGAATGTCAACCCATGCTGCTCAATACGTTTGGTTTTCACCCGCTGGCTGTGGACGACGCTCTGGAAGAATCTCACTTTCCGAAATTAGACGATTGGGGAAAGTATCTGTATATTGTCCTGCATACGCCTCGATCCACGCCCGAAAACCGGCTGGAGACCCTGGAGCTGGATATTTTCCTGGGCGATAACTTCATTGTCACCCACCACGACGCGCCGATCGAAGCGGTGCAAAAAGTATGGTCTTCCATCGAGCGCGACCCACGTTATTTGCGGGGTGGGCCAGATCATGTATTGTATCGCCTGGCTGACGAAACCGCTTCTGCCACCATGCTCGCCGTGGAGCTGCTGGACGACGAGACCGACGCCATCGAGGCCGAGGTCTTTGAACGACCCAGGCCGATTTTGGTGGAGCGCATCTTCGCCATCAAACGCTCCATGCTGCATCTGCGGCGCATCATCGCCCCGCAACGAGAGGTATTGAACAAACTGGCGCGGGACGAATTTCAGATGATAGACGAGAAGGATCGCATCTATTTCCGCGACGTTTACGACCATTATGTGCGTCTGTACGAAATCATCGAAAGCGTGCGCGACCTGGTGAGCGGCACATTGGACACTTATCTCTCTGTAACCAACAACCGCATGAACGATATCATGAAGACGCTTACCTTGATTACGACCTTCTTTATGCCAATCTCGTTTGTGGCTGGCTTTTTTGGCATGAACTTCTTTGCCACTCCCGACCCTCTAACCGAGTGGATGACGCGTCCGATGTTCGTCCTGGCGGGCGTTCTCATGATCGCCATGCCGGCGGCGATGTATATTTGGATGCGCCGCATGGGGTGGATGCAAGGATAATTCATAACAAACGGAGGAAGTATGACCCAAGAACTCAGCGCCAGCGCCCGCAGGGTGCAAGAGGCTCTGCAATCGTTAGGAATGGATCTTCAAGTGGTTGAGCTGCCCGACTCCACCCGCAGCGCCGTAGAGGCGGCGCAAGCGGTGGGTTGCCAGGTGGGGCAGATTGTGAAATCCCTGGTGTTCAAGGGCAAACGCAGCCAGCGTCCCATCCTGGCGGCGGTCAGTGGAGCGAATCGGGTGGACGAGCGGCGACTGGAGGCGTTGATCGGCGAACCGTTGGGCAAAGCCGATGCCGACTTTGTGCGGGAACAGACCGGCTTCGCCATCGGGGGCGTGCCGCCGGTGGGACACATCCAAAAGCTGGAAACCATTATTGATGAAGATTTGTTTCAATATCAAGAGATTTGGGCTGCCGCCGGAACACCGCACGCCGTGTTCCGCCTCACGCCAGACGAATTGGCGAAGATGACCGGCGGGGTGGTGGCTGCCATCAAGCAGATCTGAGGCTGGAGGCAGCGCAAAAGGCCGCCAACGGCATGTTGTGTTGAAAATGTGGGTTGTGCTCCCCTCGCCCCAAGCGAAGTGGGGAGAGAAAATCGGCGCTCATCCGATGAGAGCAGCCATCTTTGTGACAGCGGGCGAACAACTTTTTACGTACCGCGGGTTGTCAGTTCGTTGCCTTTAATACCAAATTAGAGTATAATTATCATAAAAATATGATAATCTTTATTGGTGGTGAAAAATGGCGCTGGATCGTTTCGGACGGAATATCCATTATCTCAGAATCAGCCTGACCGATCACTGCAACTTACGCTGTGTGTACTGTATGCCGGAAGATATGATCTTCCGTCCCAACGCGGAATTGATGCAAGATGATGAGATCCTCCGCCTGGTGCAGCTATTCGTTAACCTGGGGTTCGACAAGTTTCGCCTGACTGGCGGCGAACCAACCGTGAGGGCGCATGTGGTGGATCTGGTGCGCGAGCTGGCTCACATCCCAGGGGTGCGTTCCCTCAGCATGACCACCAACGGTGTGTTGCTTGGTCGGCTGGCGCGCCCCCTGGCCGAGGCTGGCTTACAACGCCTCAACATCAGCCTGGATACACTGGATGCCGAGAAATTCCGCCGCCTCACCCGCTGGGGAACGCTGGAGGATGTCTGGCAGGGCATTCTAAGCGCCGAGCAAGCCGGCTTGCGCCCCATTAAACTCAATGCAGTGGTTGTGCGTGGCTATAACGAAGCCGACGTGGTGGATTTAGCTCGCCTGACATTGGAGCATAACTGGCAGGTGCGTTTCATCGAAATGATGCCTTTTGCTGGCGCAACCGACCTTCAGGTGAAACAGACGGTCACCGCGGAAGAAATGTTACAGCGCATTCAGGCGCAGCTCGGCGAAGTCGAGATCGCCAACGGCGGCGAACTGGACGGCGAGGCGCGCCTCTATCGCCTCAAAGACGCCAAAGGCGAAATTGGCTTCATCTCCTCGGTCACTGCCCCGTTTTGCGCCGCCTGCACGCGGGCGCGCCTTACCGCGGATGGGCGTCTGCGTCTGTGCTTGCTGCGCGAAGGTGAGGTAGATCTGCTCACCCCGCTGCGCGCCGGCGCAACGCTGGATGACTTGCGCCAGTTGATCCTGGACGGCATCTGGTGGAAACCGTGGGGACACGGTCTGGCGGAAGGGGTGATTCCGCTGAACCGGGTGATGAGCGAAATCGGGGGATGAGCGATTTTCAGGACAAATGCCTGCTGATCGAGAGAAGCGTTCTCTATAAACTGTAGAGCAGGACGGCGATAACCGCCCCCACCAGCGAGGCAAGTAAATTGACCATGTCATTGTTCAGCCAGCGCCAGCCGCGGCGCTGCGTCGTTTGCGCGCCGCAAGTGTGCAGCGGATGCCGTTCGGTCTCCTTCAGACAACGCGGACACCAGTAGATTGCCTGTACAACAGCCCCAGCCAAGGAATCGGCAAACGCCCCGCACACGCCGCCGATCAGCGCCGCCCAATAGACCCGCGCCGACGCGCCGGGGGAAGAAGTCATGCGCAGCGTAAAGCTGGCGGCAATCAAGCCAATGAGCGCTGCGCCGCCCACCGCCGACAGACTTCCTAACAAGCTGATGGCACCCGACGAGCCACGCTCAACGCGCTTACCGGTGGTGATCAAGCGCGGCAGCGTTGGGTTCAGCACTCCCAATTCAGTCGCCCAGGTATCGGCATTCACCGCCGCCATTGCCCCAGCAAAGGCAATCCATGGCCAGATCTGCTCTGGGAAGAGCAGATGCGCAAGCGCCAACAACGCTCCCAAGCCGCCATTCGCCAGGACCTGCCCGGCGTCGCGTTGATGACCTTTCGAGAACTTCTCGCTTAGCGCAACTTTACGCCGTCCAAAAGCGCGCGAGAGCGCGCTGGAGGAAACAAAGAAGGTAAGCAACAATGTCGCCCAGGCCAGGCCGCCCAGGCCGAAGATCAACCCGCCAGTGAGCGCCGCAGCGACCGCACCGCTGCGGTTCAGCGCCCCAGCTCGTTGCGCCAACCAGGCAATGACCACCCCCATGGTAAAACCGAGAACGAGATTAGTGAGATGCATGTATCGAAGAAATGTCGCTCAACAATGATCGGCGAATCGGCGCAGAACTACGTGGCGCTTTATCCCATTCGCAAGATAAAAAAGACCGCCATCAGAAACAAAAAGGCTGTCGCTGCGCTGCTCATCCAGAGCAGGTGGGAGAACACCTGGCTTTCTGATCGCCGGTAGAAATACAGGCCCAGGAAAAAATTCATCAGGAAGAATACCGAATTGATCACCGGCAGCAGCAACAAACGCACCGCCGGTGCTGCATCGCCCGTCACGCCAGGCCGCGCTCCTAAAATCACTTGAGACCGTCCAGGGATAGCCAGGCTAACCCAGATCAATAGAACCAGGCTAAAAATCAGCCCGACCAGCAGCAAAAACCGCGCCAGCGCAGATTGCCAGACTTGCGAGAGGATCAGGGTCGGATAGACCGAACGGCCAGCGATTGGCGAGAGCGAACCCAGTTCTGTGCAGCGTTGAAAAGCAAACAGAAAGGCTTGCGGGTTGGCAGGAGAAATGGCGTACACCCGCCCAGGCGTGGCAATCAAGATCAGTTTGCGCACATCGGCAGCCAAAAACTCGATATTTTCGCCGCCGGGCAAGCGACGATGCCCCAACACCGCGCCAGGCCAGCGCAGGCGCGGCAGAGGAAGCGGCCAATTTTGTTCAGCCGCCAAATACACCCCTGTCACATTCGCGATGGGAATATCTTCCACCCGCAGCCCCCATTTGAGATGCACCCCCTCGCGCTCCAGCGAATACATGGCGCTGCGCAGAGCAAACAAGCGATAAGCCAGCGCCGGCAAAATTACAATCGCCCCCAGGGCTGGCAGAAGGTACAACAAGAACGCCGGCCCTATATCGGCCAGCGAAGCCTGCCATAAACCAAATAAGCCAATAAATCCAAAGAACAGCAGCGCCGCCAGATGGAAAACAATCCCCAGGCGACGGTCGGGCTGGAAGATGTATTCATCGGCCATGCACCGATTTATACCACAGCGCCCCAAACTTGGAATAAAAAAGTCCCCAGGCTAGCCTGGGGACCCGTTCATTTCAGGACGAAAATCTCGATCAACGCAGGGTGAATACGATATTCACATCCACCGTCAGCAGCATTTGCCCTGGCTGCACAGGTACAGAAGCCGCTTCCTGAGCGACCGGCGCTGCGGCGCGTAGATCGTACATGGGGGTGGGTCCGCCGCTGGTGAACTCGCTGATCGTCTGCACCTCATCTAACTCGACGCCGGCGGCGCTCGCCAGTTCTTCCGCCTTGGTTCGGGCATCTGCCACAGCCGCTTTGCGAGCGTCGGATAGAGCGGCAGTTTTATCCGCTACGTCGAATTGAACACCGTTGATCGAATTGGCGCCCGCCTTAACGGCGGCATCCAACACAGCGCCGACCTTATTGACATCGCGCACGGTGACAAAGACCGAGTTATCTACAATATATCTGATCTTCCCGGTCGGTTTACCCTGGTCATCATACTCTTGCTGAGGGTAAATGCTAAAGTTGGTTGTCTGAATGTCTTTGTCGGCAATGCCCTGCGCTATCAGCGCATCGCTGACCTTCTGCGCTTGCTGGTTATTGGCTTCCACAGCCTCAGCCGCATTCTCGCCTTCCGTATGAACGCCGATGGTGACATAGGCGATGTCGGGCGTCAGATAAACCTTACCGCTCCCGTTGACCGTCAATGTGCGGTTGATCGGTTCGCCTGAGGATCCTGTCTGGGCAAAAGCCGTCCCCGCGCAACCGCTCAGCAACACCGCCAACAACAAAACAGCAACCATCCAATAGTTTTTGGTACGCATGATAAACCTCCTCCTGGTAGTTGAATAAAAGATATGCCAATGCGGGCGATAACCCGCAATACAATATTGAATTTTTACATCTGCCGGATAAGACGCATTGAGTGCAATGCTGGTTCCCGAATGACAATGATTTCCCAATCTGCGAGCTACTTCCGCTTGTTTCATATAGATTTCTAACGTGTTGATTGTAGAATGTTAACTAGTGAAATGTTATAATTCCTTCGGATAGATTTTATGGGTTATTTGTGTAGAAAAGGATACGACGATGATGCGATTTGACCGTTTCACTGAGCGAGCCCAGGAGGCTGCTCAGCGGGCTGCTGAGATTATTCAGCGCTATGGTCACAATCAGATTGACACCGAGCATATTTTGCTCGCGCTGATCGAGCAGCCGCAGGGGGTTATCCCCCAAATTTTAGAATATCTGAAAGTGGACACCCAGGCATTGACCGAACGCCTGGATTACATTTTGCGCACCAGCCCCAAAGCGAACATCTTTGGCGGCGGGGCGGGGCAAATCTTTATCACGCCTCGGGTGAAGAGGATCATTGATCTGGCCAACGAAGAAGCCAACCGCTTGAAAGATGAGTATATCTCCACCGAGCATATCTTTCTGGCGATCTTGAGTGAGCGCAGCACGCCTGCGGCGCGCCTGTTGGAAGGCGCCGGGGTAACCCGCGAACGAGTGTACGATGCCATCCAGCAAATTCGCGGCGGCCAGCGCGTCACCGACCCGCAAGCCGAAACCCGTTACCGCACGCTGGAACGCTTCTCGCGCGACCTGACGCAGTTGGCGCGCGAAGGCAAACTCGACCCCGTGATTGGGCGGGATACGGAGATCTTACGCGTGATCCAAATCCTGTGCCGACGCACCAAGAACAACCCGGTGCTGATCGGCGAGGCTGGCGTGGGTAAGACCGCCATCGTCGAAGGGCTGGCGCAGAAGATTGCCACCAACGATGTGCCGGAAATCCTTTCTGGCAAGCGCGTCCTGGCGTTGGACTTGGGAGCCATGATCGCCGGTTCTCGCTTCCGCGGCGAATTCGAGGAACGCCTCAAGGCCGCCTTGGAGGAGATCCAGCGCGCCCAGGGCGAGGTGATCCTGTTCATTGACGAGTTGCACACGGTGGTGGGCGCCGGGGCCGCTCAGGGCGCCATGGACGCCTCGAACATGCTCAAGCCGGCGCTCTCCAGAGGCGAATTGCAATGTGTGGGCGCCACCACGCTGGATGAATACCACAAGTACATTGAGAAAGACGCCGCCCTGGAGCGTCGCTTCGCCCCGGTGTATGTGGAAGAGCCAAGCGTGGAAGAGACCATCCAAATGCTACGCGGGCTGCGCGACCGCTATGAGGCGCATCACAAGGTGCGTTTCTCTGACCAGGCGCTGATAGATGCAGCCCGGCTATCCTCGCGCTATGTGACCGAACGCCGACTGCCGGATAAAGCCATTGATTTGATAGATGAGGCAGCGGCTAAATTGCGCGTGGCGCTGTATTCGCTGCCGCCGGATCTGAAGGCGAAAAAGACTGAGATCGAACGCCTGGCGGCTGAAGAAGAACAGGCCGGCGCCGAACGAGATTACGAACGCGCGGCTCAAAAGAAATCTGAGCGCCTGCGGCTGGAAAGCGAATTCAATGCTTTGCGCGATCAATGGGAGAGCGAGCATCAATTGGATGAGGTCGTGGATTCCGCAGACATCGCCGAAGTGGTTGCTCAATGGACTGGCATCCCGGTGAGCCAGATGATGGAGACCGAAGCCGAAAAACTGCTGCACATGGAAGAGCGTCTGCATGAGCGCATCATTGGTCAGGAGGAAGCCATCAAGGCCATCTCCGACGCCATCCGGCGGGCGCGCTCTGGATTGAAAGATCCGCGCCGACCCATCGGCTCATTCATCTTCATTGGCCCATCGGGCGTAGGCAAAACCGAACTGGCCAAGGCGCTGGCCTGGTTCTTGTTCGACGACGAGGATGCACTGGTGCGTATTGACATGAGCGAGTATCGCGAACAGCACACCGTCTCGCGTCTGTTCGGTGCGCCGCCCGGCTATGTAGGCTATGAGGAAGGCGGACAGCTCACTGAAGCGGTGCGTCGTCGCCCCTATCGGGTGATTTTGTTCGATGAAATCGAAAAAGCGCACCCCGAAGTATGGAACGCGCTGCTGCAAATTCTCGACGATGGGCGCTTAACCGATGGTCAGGGTCGCACGGTGGACTTCCGCAACAGCGTTCTGATTATGACCAGCAACCTGGGCACCGAATACGTGCGCCGCTCGGGCAGCTTGGGCTTTCTACAAAACCGCGGCGACAGCGATGAACGTCAGGAACACGAAAAGATCGAGAAAGCGTTGAAGAGTACTTTCCGCCCCGAGTTCCTCAACCGCATTGATGAGATTATCACCTTCTCGCCGCTGACGCTGGAGCAAATGACGCAGATTGTTGACCTGAACATGAAAGAAGTGGCTGAACGGTTAAGAGAACGCGGCCTGAATGTCGAATTGACCGACGCCGCCCGCAATTGGCTGGCAAAAGAGGGGTTCGATCCTGCCTTCGGCGCTCGCCCGCTGAAGCGCGCTTTGCAGAAACACGTGGAAAGCCCGCTTTCGATCAACCTGCTTGGCGGGGCATTCTCGGAGGGCGACACGATCATCGTGGATGTGGATGAGGCGAGCGACAAACTGGTCTTTCGCCAGGTTGGTCAAAGCATCCCAGCCCACGAGTTGGGTCAGGTTGGAGCCAAGAACTGAGGCGCTGGATTGACAAAGAAAACAGCAGGCGTGTGCTGCGCCTGCTGTTTTGATTCTGGCTCGAAAGTTCCGCTTCAATTCTGCACGAACGTCCCATTGCGCAGGTCTAATAAAGCCTGCTGAATTTCCTCTTGCGTGTTCATCACAAAAGGACCGTAAGGGAAGATCGGCTCTCGGATCGGCGCGCCCGCCATGAGCATGAAGCGCACCCCGCTTCCCCTGCCAGCCTGAACATCCAGAGAGTCGCCCTCCCCCAGGACGAGCATGCGGACAGCCTGGACAAATTCCTCTGATTGACCCGATTCGCCAAAGAGTCCCTCGCCTTCAAAGACATACGCCAGCGCGAAATGGCCCGCGGCGAGCGACAGGTGAATTTGCGCCCCGCCTTCGAGGGCAACATCCAGGTATAGCGGGCGGGCAGCGATTTCGGTCACGGGTCCCGTCACACCGTGATATTCACCGGCCACCACGCGCACCTTAGCCCCATTCTCCTCGATCATGGGAATGCTTTCGGCGTTAATTTCCTGATAGCGCGGCTGACTCATCTTCTGAGCGGCAGGCAAGTTCACCCAGAGCTGAAAACCAATGATTAAACCGCTGGGACCACGCCGCGGCATTTCCTCGTGCAAAATACCTCGTCCGCTGGTCATCCATTGAACGTCTCCCGGTCCAATGACACCGGCGTTCCCCAGGCTGTCCCGATGGCGCACATTGCCCTCCAGCATATAAGTGACCGTTTCAATGCCGCGGTGCGGGTGGGTGGGAAAACCGCGGATCGGGCCTTCAATTGGGTCGTTAAAAGCGAAATGATCGAACAACAGAAACGGATCAAAAAGGTTGGCGCGGTTGGGGCCAAAAGAGCGGCGCAGCAACACGCCTGCCCCTTCGATCACAAACTGCGGCTCGATGATCTGTTTAATTTTGCGTGGAACGTCCATACCTGTAAACCTCGCCCATTCAACTATAAAAGGATATTTATTGTCCACATTATAACATTGGACGCCATAGAAGACCTGCCCACCAATAAAATATTGGCTGAAAAGGTTGTCTAGCGGATCAACATGGGGAATTCGGGAAGATAATGACTCAGCCAGGGTAAATACAGATAAAAGATGTCAATCGGATTAGCCAGGAACCAGCGCGTTGTGCTATCGTGGAGAAAGAAGTCCATCAACATTACAGCGACTTTTTGCTTGCCGTTGCTGGAAGGATGGACGCAATCCCGCGCCAGGTCTTCCTGCCTCCAAATCAACCCATCCGAACGGGGGTTCATGCCATCCGCCCAGATATACGGACCCCAAGAAAGAAATGGGGCAACCACCGTCCCTTTCCCAGGATCATAATTCAATTCCGGATCCCCGTTGATTTGGTCTTCGATGAGCCATTTGACAGCAAAACCGGTTTCAAAAGCAGCCGGTTCCGGCGACAGGCCTTCTCCGGTCAAATAGGAGCGAGTGCGGCTGGATAAATAGGTCAGCTTGATGTTCGGAAAATGGAACTTGAGGTTTCGCACCACAGCTTTCAGGTCCGACTGCAATAATTGCGCCTTGGCCGGAAAATCGCCGCTGCCGGTGCGCGTCAGCTTAACCCAGGCCGCCTGTACTTGCAGCGGGGTGACGCCTTCGTGCGCCAGCCGATCTTTCACCGCCTGCCAGTTGGGAGCATCGGGAGAAGTCCAATATTCCGCCACCTGACCCGCGGAGGCGCCGTTCACCAACAGAACTTTCGGATTGATCAACGGCTCATTTTCCGCGGCGCGGATGAACGTCAGGAATTCTTGCGAGGTATTGGACATGCCGATGGAGATCAGGACGATCTTCCCATTGAGCGGGTCTGGCGCACCCTCGGCAGACAAGGGAGTAATTTGCCGCGCGATGGCAACACCAGCCGCTTCATGCGCTGCCGGGCGCAGGTTGCTGCCGTTCGGGTACAGACCGCCCGTAAAACCGGTGTTCTGACCATCTCTCCTGATATAAACCTGTGCGCCCAGATCGTTTAAAGGCGTGCTAACATCCTGATGCGGTTGGCTACAAAATACTTCTTGCGCCCTGGCCTGGCGAAGCGGATAGACAGAATCGCTTAAGCTGGCGAAAACCAGCGTAACCAGCAGCATCGCGCGCAGGATAGACCAAATCCAACGGGTATAAATCCTCATCTTTTGCCTACAGTCCTTGCTCACCATCTTCCAATATACCACTAACGAACGCCGGTTCGGGATAACGAATATATACGTCCTTCGCGTGTCATGGCGAGCGTAGCGAAGCCATCTCTCAGTCTGCAAGGGGATTGCTTCGCCGCCTGTGGCGGCTCGCGATGACACCTAAAACCTGATCCCGAATTCGGGATAATTAGATCGGATCAATTTTACTATCTTTATAGTCAATGGTGCGCAATTTCGCGTACTCATCACAGAATGTTAATTTGAATCTTTAATTGATTGCCGTTATAATAAAAACAGGGATGGTTGAATATGCTCCGGGTGATTACCCCGACTGCACAACTGCGTAGCGCGTCTATCGCAAATGCCGTGCGAGACGAGCTAAATTCTGCCAGGCATATTAACTTAAACCATAGGTGAACATCATGAACAAGGTCGGAGCGCCCTTATCCTCTTACAAGCGAATCTTGCCTGTACTGCGAAAGCGAACCACTCGTGCAGTCCAGGTCGCCGTCATGCTGATCGCCAGCGCGGTTTTAGCGCTGGCGGCGAACAGTCTGGGGGTTGTGCCCGTCTCAGCCAGCAATCATCATTTAGCTGCCGATCCATTTCTGCCTCAAGCGCATTCTTTCGAACCGATTTCCTCCAGGCTTCTACAAGGCCCGTTGACGGTTTACGTAGATGACGATTACGATTCAGGTACGCCGGGTTGGGGCGTGGATCGCTTTGCTACCATCCAGGATGGCGTCAACGCCGTGGAAGCCAACGGCCAGGTGATTGTCGCCGCTGGCGAGTATATTGAGACCGTCATAATCTCAAAAACTCTCAGCTTGAAAGGCGCCCAGTTTGGCGTTGATCCTCGTCCTACCGGAATAGCGGAACGGTCAGGCGGCGAGTCAATTTTACGACCGCCATCTTTCCAACCCGCCGAAAAGAACCTGATCACCGTGACTGCGAATAATGTAACCATTGACGGATTTTACCTGAATGGCAACAACCCGGCGCTGGGCGCGGTGGGGGAACAGTCAAACGGAGTGTATCTGCATATCGCCGGCGGTGTTGCTAACGGAACAGAATCTCCTTTAAATAACTGGCAAAATCCCGTCAGCGGTCTGACAGTTTCGAACAACGTCTTTACGAATTTCAACATCTACGGCGTCATGTTGGCTTCCGACCTGGCTATCCCTAAGGGCGACAACTTGATTTCCCAAAATGTTTTCGATAATATGGCTGGCGGCGATACGCCTTACGGCAGCCGCCGCGGCGTAGCCCTGCGCAACAATCAATACGCCAGCGTGGTGAACAATAAATTCACCCGCGTGCGGGTTGGTGTCGCTGCCAGCATCTATAGCGCCCCAAATCCGGGCGCCGCGGCGAGCATTTCTGGCAACGCCATATCTTCGGTACGGGATGGCATCTGGCTACAACAGTTCACCCAAAACACCTCACCTTTCACGATCAGCAATAATACGATGGACACCGAGGCTGGCTCAACCATCAACGTCGGCGTTCGTCTGTACACGATAAAAGACACTTCGAATGTGTTGATGCAAAACAACACGATCAATTCCGGCGTTCTGAATGGCGTCCAGTTATGGAATCTCTCCACTACATCAGATATTCGCATACAAGGAGGCTCGATTGGGGCATCGCTGGATAGCGGCATTCTCCTCGTCAACGTACGACCCGGAACAGGCATCCCTTCCTCAGGCTACGCGGCGCGAGTTACCGTGGATCATGTCGCCATTAACGGCGGTCTCTTCGGCATCCAGGTTGTGGATAGCCTGGCTAATACACTCACCCAGACCTTACAGATCACGGTTACCAACGATACTTCAGTGATCGGCGCAGGGACCGGCATCCTGGTCAGTGGATCAGATGCTTTTGCAACAATTTCGAATAATGACAATTCGTTCACTTCCAACAGCATCGGCGTGGACATCGCCAACGGTGGGCGTGTTTCATTGACCGGCAACACGGTTAGCAACAATGGGGTAGGCGTCCGTATAGATGGCGGCGGCGCTCTGACCCAGGCGCGCAACAACTTCATTACCGGGAACACCGGGGATGGCATTCAACTGATTAGCGGGACGGCAGGGAACATCGAAAACAACGATCTTTCCGCCAATGGCGGGCTTGGTTTGAACAACACCACAGGCAGCTTGGTTAACGCCTCCGCCAATTGGTGGGGCAGCAACACCACCGCCGGCGTGACAGCCGAGGTCAGCTCGAACGTAGATTTCACCCCCTGGTTCTCCAGCGGCGGCGACTCCAGCGCCTCCCCCGGATTTCAGGGGAATTACGCCTCCCTGTGGGTGGACGACGACAGCCCGCAATCCGGCAGCCAGGGACGTATCACTGAAGGAATTGGGCTGGTCTCGTCCGGCGGAGCGCTCAATGTGCAACCCGGCGTATATGCGGAGTCGGTCACCTTGAACAAAAACGCCACACTGACGCTCGCCGGGCCGCTCACCCTCAACGGAAGTCTGAATATACAGCAAGGGACGGTGATCGCTCCCAACACAACCTTATCCCTCAGCGGCAATTTCACCCGTTCAGGAGGCGTATTTACCCACAACAACGGTGAGCTGATCTTGAACGGGGCTGCGGCGCAAACCATTGGCGGCGGCCTGGCCACCACTTTCCATAACCTGACCTTGAACAATTCGAACGGCGTCAACCTGGGCAACAGCATCCAGGTGAACAGCACGCTAGCGCTAAACAACACCCGCCTGGCTCTTTCTGCCTATAATTTAACCCTGGGACAGAGCGCAACAATCTCGGGCTCTTTTGGCGTCAACAATATGATCGTTGCGGATGACGGCGGGCTGGTTTGCAAGCAGTTCGCCTCTGCCAGCAGCTTTCTTTTCCCCGTCGGCGATGACAGCGGCGCAGTGAATTACACGCCAGGGACATTGCAGTTTACCAGCGGCAGTTTTTCCAGTGGACAAGCCTGCATGGGCGTGATTGATGCGCGTCACCCCAACAACAATTCGCAGAATTATCTCAGCCGTTATTGGAAGACAAACACAAGTGGGATCAGCAATTTCTCAGCCAACCTCACCTTTGACTACGCCTCCGACGCCGAAGATGTCGTTGGAGAAGAGACCTACATTTATGCCATGAGATTGCAGAGCGGCGCGCCGCCCGAAATCGGCGGCGCGGTGGATACCGTCAACAATCGGTTTTCGATGACTGTCGCTGCCCTCACAGATTTCACCGGCGGAAATCTGCCGCCCAGCGTAACTGTGACCAGCTTTACTGTTACCCGGGAACTCCTATCTGCCAGGCTGCGTTGGACGACTTCGCAAGAGGAGAATTTCCAGGGTTTCAACATCCTGCGCTCAAGTTCCATTGATGGGCCGCGCCAGCAGCTCAACTCAACCATCATTGCGCCGCACGGTGTAGGCATTCTGTACGAATTCCTCGATTCTACAGTAGAACCCGGACAGAGTTATTATTGGCTGCAAATATTGGGCTATGAAGGACGGGTTACCTTCGAAGGTCCTTTAGCCTTCTATTTTACGGCTA
The DNA here is from genome assembly GCA_020060465.1 of Anaerolineales bacterium. GTDB lineage: Bacteria > Chloroflexota > Anaerolineae > Anaerolineales > UBA4823 > RBG-16-57-11. Next base: position 65,313 of record JAGVAD010000001.1, on the reverse strand, counting down.
TCCGTATGCCAATCATATTACGATAGCCTCCGACCGTGCGATGATGAATGGTCTGTGCTAATCGTCAGATCGGCGATTTCAATCCAGGCCGCGTCCGGGCATGGATGCACGCCGTAGCGTAAGCGTCCGTCCTTTGGGAACGCCAAGTATTGATTATCAACCCAAATCACCAGCCCCAGTCTCCCCAAGGGGGCGACCGGCGTGGATAGCGCCTGGTTGCCATCCACCAGGAAGCGCACCATTTCTGCCTGCCACTCCAGGCGAAAGGTATGCCAATCCACTGGGTTCAACGCTAATGAAGCCGCGTCTTGCTGAACAAATCGGCGCGCCAGGCGGCGCAACAGGCGAGCGCCTGGCGGCAAAGCCAGAAGAGGCAATAACGGAATCCCCAGCATCAGCAAGGCAGGCGGCCAAAGCGGCGAACAGAACGTCGCCGCCAGCCCGTCTTGCGCGGGCAGGTCGTCGCGCAAAGAAAGATAATTCGGCGGAGAGGCGAAAAAGAACCACGCCGCGTTGGGCAAGGCGGGCAACCGCAAAGCGCGATCGGCGGCAAGAAAGCCCATGCTAAAAGGATCGTTCCAAAAGCCAAATCCCCATGTACCGGGAATGTTTTCCGCTGAAGCGCGGGCGCGTACTTGCAAACTAAGCGGCGGCTGCCAGCGAAAATCCTGGCGCCGGCGGCCGCGCGTATCATCCAATTGCGCCAGGCGATACCCTTTAACAACTGGAGGGACTTGCAGCCGCCAGGTTTGCGGCCCCATGGAAATAACTTCTGCCCCAGCCGTTAAGTTGGGCGTTAATTCCAGCGGTAAAGCGCTCTGAATATCCATCAGTTTATCATCAGCCGCCAGATAACCATCACTCATCAGGGCGGTCTGTCTTACCCTGACAAGAATGAAGTATAATCTACCTTGAATTTTAGGAGAGTAAATGGAAATTACCTGGTACGGACTTTCATGTTTCCGGCTCACCGAACGCGGATTGGCCAGCGTGGTCACCGACCCGTTTGACCATCGAGTGACCGGTTACGAACCCTTGAAATTGAAAGCAGATATTGTTACCATCAGCCATGACGCCGCCGGACATAATTACGCTGCGGCTGTGAAAGGCAAGAGTCACGTCATCACCGGGCCGGGAGAATATGAGATCGGCGGCGTTTTCATCACCGGTGTGCAAACCAACGGGTATGCCAGGCGCTCCCTCGAAGAGCCACGCAATACCCTGTATGTGTTCGACTTTGAAGGGATCACGGTTGCACATCTGGGTGATCTGCGCCGTGTGCCCAGTCAGGCCGAAATCGAGGCGCTTGGCAACGTTCATGTTGCTCTAGTGCCGGTGGGCGGCGGCGGCGGCTTAACCCCCACCAAAGCGGTTGAGGTAATCAGCCTGTTAGAGCCGGGCATTGTGATCCCCATGCATTATCACATCCCCGGTACAAATCTAAAACTGGGCCCGCTCAGCAAATTCCTCAAAGAGATGGGGGTTGCCAGCAGCGAGAGCCAGCCTTCGCTTAAGATTTCTGCCAGCAGCATACCCGATGAAACACGCGTCGTAGTCCTGAATTGCGAGCGTTCATGAGTACACAATCTCCAGGAGTATGAGCCGTGGCTGTTAAATTGCTGATGACATGGGATATTTTGCCTGGGCGCGAGCAGGAATATTTCGAGTTTGTGGTTCGCGATTTTATCCCCGGCGTGCAACGCATGGGTATGGAGCCAAGCGACGCCTGGTTTACCATGTATGGCGGTCAACCGCAAATCCTGGCGGCGATGCAAATGCCCAGCATCGTCTCCTTGCAGCGCGTCCTGGCCTCGGCGGAATGGAAAGAGCTTATCCAACGTCTGTTGGATTATGTAGAGAATTATCAATTCAAGGTTGTACAGGCGCGCGCCGGATTCCAGATGTGACCTCAACTGAATTTACCGCAAGACTGATCGCCTGGTATGCTCAACATGCCCGCTCTTTGCCCTGGCGCGGGCTAAATGACCCCTACGCTATATGGGTTTCGGAGATTATGTTACAGCAAACCCGCGTCGAGGCTGTCATTCCCTATTTCACCCGCTGGATGGAACGCTTTCCCACCATCCAGGTACTGGCGCGTTCAAGCGAACAAGAGGTCTTACGGATGTGGGAAGGGCTGGGCTATTACAGTCGGGCGCGCAACCTGCACCGCGCCGCTCGCCAGGTGGTGGATCAAATGGGCGGTGAGTTTCCCCGCAACTTAACTGACTTGATCCGCTTACCCGGCGTGGGGCGTTACACTGCAAGCGCCATCGCTTCGATTGCTTTTGGCATGGATACACCGGCGTTGGATGGCAACATCCGACGGGTGTTGGCGCGCTTGTTCAACGTGACCGCACCGGCGCGTTCGCCACAAGGCGAACGGCGTTTATGGGAGCTGGCCGCGGCCAACCTGCCGCCAGGCAAGGTTGGCGAATACAACCAGGCTTTAATGGATCTGGGCGCAACGATCTGCACGCCTCAAAAGCCCGCTTGCGACCGCTGTCCAATCCGGCAATTCTGCCAGGCGCGGCAATTGGGTGTGCAAGAGGAGCGCCCAGTGAAACTGCAAAAGCCGGTTACGCCGCATTATATTGTCACCGCCGCGGTGATCCGCAGCGGAGAACATGTATTGTTGGCGCAACGCCCCAAAAATGGGCTGTTAGGCGGGCTATGGGAGTTTCCCGGCGGCAAACTTCAAACCGGCGAGAATCTCATAGAATGCTTGCAGCGCGAAATTCGAGAAGAGCTGGGCGCCGAAATTTGCGTCCATCAAGAAATTGGGGTTTATCGCCACGCTTACACTCATTTTCGCGTGACGTTACATGCTTATCATTGCAGCCTGAAAGATGGCGCGCTTCCTCGTCCGCTACAGGTTGAAGATCTGTGCTGGGCGTCGCTTGCTGCGCTCAAAGATTACCCTATGGGCAAGATAGACCGGTTGATCGCGCGCGACTTGATCCATCAAGCGAAAACCCAAGAAACCGGCTCTCCGATACACAGTGTTCCGGCTTCAATCCATCATCTGCCAGCCGAGCAGCCATGCTGAGGAACCAGGTAGAACAGCCATGCTGATTGTTGACGCCCATGAAGACCTGGCCTGGAATATGCTCACGTTCGAGCGAGACTACACACGCTCCGCGCTAGAAACTAGGCGCAGAGAGGCTGGCTCGCTGACGCCCGCGCGTAATGATGATACGCTGCTGGGCTGGAAGGAGTATCAGCGCGGGGGCGTAGGGATCATTTTTGCATCACTATTCGCCTCGCCAGTCCGCGCCTTAGCCGGTGAATGGGAAATCTTACAATACCACGACGCTCGCGGGGCTAACCGCTTGTATCACGCGCAGATTGACCTGTACGAACGGCTGGCTGATGAAAACTCCGACAAATTCCGACTGATTCGCTGGCGCAAAGACCTTGAGCAGACGCTGGCGGATTGGAAGGAACGTATCGCCGAACTCTCCGCCGAGGTTGAAGACGCCAGCCAGAGGCCCGAGACCGAACAAGAGAGCCAGAGCGAGCCGCCAGAGGACCTTCGAGAAGGAGAAAGCCTCGTTGAACCGGCAATTGGCTTAGCACTCTTGATGGAAGGAGCAGACGCAATATTAGAAGCAGCGGAAGTGGAAGTTTGGTGGGAACGCGGCGTGCGCATGATCGGTCCAGCCTGGCGCAGCACCGCCTATTGCGGCGGCACGCTTGAACCGGGCCCACTGACTCCGCAGGGTTTCGAACTGCTGGAGCGCATGGCCGATCTGGGCATGGGGCTGGATCTTTCCCACATGGACGAGAAAGCAGTTTTGCAAGCCCTGGACTTCTACCCCGGCGTGTTATTCGCCTCGCACAGCAACGCCGCCAGTTTGCTCAAGAATATGAGCAGTAACCGCCACCTTTCGGATCGTGTGATCCGCGGCATTATCGAACGGAACGGCGTCATCGGCATTGTACCCTTCAATGGATTTCTAAAAAGCGGCTGGAAACGCGGCGACCATCGCCAGGAAGTTCAAATCGAGGATATTCTTAAACAAGTTGACTACATCTGCCAGATGGCCGGCGACGCTCAACATGTCGGTTTTGGCACCGACTTTGACGGCGGATTCGGTTTGCAATCCGTCCCGCCCGGCATAGACAGCATTGCAGACCTGCGCAAATTGATCCCTGCACTCAAGGAAAAAGGTTATACTACAACCGATGTTTCAGCCGTGATGGGCGAGAACTGGCTACGCGTGCTGAAACATGTCCTGCCAGAGAGTTCATGAACAATACTACGATACGTCGCAGCGGTTGGCGAGCTCGATTGCGCCTTGGTCTGGGGGTAGTGATTGTAGGATTACTATTGTTCACTTTGGGCGCCGACCCAGGGCTGTTTAACCTGGATCGCAGTCCAGTGGTAGGTTTTGTGCAGATTGCAGTATTGCTGGTTGGGCTGGCAATGATCTGCGTTGGCGGCTTCACTTCTCTCAATACGCTATGGGAAGGCCTGGAAAAGACCATCATCGCGGATATTGGTTATCGCCTGGTGGCTACAGGTTATGTCGTGGCTGCGGCATCCGGTATGGCGGATGTATTCGGCTTTGGCAGTCAACCGTTTCCAGCCGTTCCCTACTTTGGGCAATGGCAAGCTTTTGGAGTGATGGCAGGTCAGATCATTATCATTTTCGGACTTGTTCTGATGGTCCCTTCACCGCCTAAAACGAAAAATAAGAGGCCCCCGGAGCAAACAACCACCCAACCATAAGCGAGGCGGCGCGCTGGCGAGGGCCTATCTCGACACCCGAAATAAGCTATGAACCGATTGCAGCCAGCATTTCTTCGTTGGTCTTAAATTTATACTCCTCCAGATTTCGCCGCGCCGCTTCCGCCTGTTCAGCAGCGAATAAACGCTCTACATCGTCTTTCATTACAACCCGTTTGTGATTATGTTCCAGCCGCTCTTCGAGGCAGGAAATAATCGCCGCCGGGTCATCTACGCCAGGCATCGTGCTCAGGTATTGCAACATCGCCCGCGCCCCCAGTTCGCCATCCTTACGCGCCACTCCTACCAACCCACTGCTGGCTTCGCGCGACCAGCCGGCGACAAACACGCCTTCAATGGGCTTTTCAGCCTCAGGATCATAGGCTTCATAGGACAAGCCATCCACCGGGTAGCAAGGCTGGGGACTCTTAACGAACTCATTCCACTGAACTGGCAGGCCGAAGTTCTCATCCACCTTATCGCCAATGCAGAAAACAACCGTATCAACATCCAGAACTCGCCGCGTGCCCAGCCCTACGGCTTTGGTGTCATTACCTTTCAGGACCAACTTGGTATCTTCGACCTCCAAACCAATCACTCTTCCTTGCTCATCCCCAATCATCCGGGTCGGCGAGGCGAGGAAATCGAAGCGAAAACGCGTATTAGAGACTGGGGGAATAGCCTTTGGTAGGGCCGATAGAATATATTCGCGCGCCGCTTGAACATCCTGACCCACTTCCTGCATATAAGGCGCACAACGCGCCAGTTCCTCATCCAGAGCAGCGATATCCAGGTTGGCAATCACATACTCCATTTCCTTCTTGGTGAACTTGACCTCCGCAGGCCCGCGACGAGCGACGGCAATCACCTCATCCACCTTCAAATCGCGGATCGCCCAATGGGCAATGTCCATCATCACATTACCTACCCCCACCAGAGCCACCCGACCGCGCACATGGAATTCTTGCGTGCTGTAGGGCGGCAGCTTGTTATAGTGATAGACGATGTCCTTGGCATGATAAACGCCGCTCAATTGCTCGCCCGGCAGTCCTAACCACTTGGTGCCTTGCGCGCCCACCGTGACCATAATGGCTTGAAAACCCATACTCCGCAGTTCATCCAAAGTTATATCGCCGTTTTTCCCAACGGTCACATTGCCATAATAGTCAATTCCGGGCATTTCAAGAATCTGGCGAAATTGTTTTCGCAGCCCATCTTTCATTTTATATTTATCGTAATAAATGCCATACTCTGCCAACCCGCCTGGCTTGATATCGCGATTAATCAAGACGACATGCACGCCTTCCATAGCAAGCTGTCGCGCGGCAAACATGCCCGCTGGCCCAGCTCCAATTACAGCAACAACATGACGGTTTCCTGCGCTCGACATTGGTTCCTCCAAAAAGATGGTACAGGCAGTGTGCTACAATTCCCAGATATTTTTCGCGTTCTTGCCATTATAGCCGCTTGAGATTATTTGCACAAGTAGTCCAAACAAATGGGGTGCTCTAAAGTTGTGGTTACGCTCACCCGGCATCGGTTGGAAACCGACGCCTCAGGTTACAAAGCCCGCTTGAAGCGGGCTGGAGGCCGGCGTAGCCAGCTCTGTGAACCTTCAGGCAGCGACTTCCAGTCGCTGCCATTGCGGCAAGTAACAACCTTTGAGTGATCCTGAATAACTGCATCATTAAACTTTTATTGACATTCTGTAGCGAAATTCTTCAAAATATGCTATAGTCGAACACGAATGATCATCATCCGTGCAAATGCTGAGGAGACTCTATGACCACCCCTGCAGCGCCTTTTCGCGAACCCGCTTCGCCGGGAAACGAAGAACCGCTTCAGCCCGAAGGAACACCGCCCAACCAGGGACGGCCATTCTTGCGGTTAGGCGAGCTTAAACCGGCGTTTTGGACGATCACCGGAGCGCTTTCATTAGCAGTGAACATCATTTTGATCGTCATCTTGTTGATTCTGGGCAGCCAGTTTTTCAAAATTAAAACCATGCTTGGCGATCAGTTGATTAATGGCCTATACGAAAACTTTGTCAAAATGGATCAGGCGCATATTGTCTCCACTATAGAGGTAAACGATACGATATGGGTCAAAGACTCAATCCCCGTGGTCTTTCCTCTACGCCTTAAGCAGGAAACGACTGTCATACTCACCCGTGATACACCGATCAGAAGAGCCACCGTCTTTCTCAACGGCGTGGCGGTACCCACTGACCTGGTATTGCGCCAGGGGACAAAACTGGACATTTACCTGGATCTAACCGTCCCGGTCAGCCAGACCATCCCGGTGGAATTGAAGGTGCCGGTGAGCCTAAAGGTGCCGGTGGATATCCCATTAGCAGAAACCGAACTACATACCCCATTCGACGGTTTACAACGGGTAATCGCCCCCTATAAAAATCTTTTCGATCAATTGCCAAGCTCCTGGGGGGAGATGTTCTGCGGAGCGTTGCCAGACACCCTATGTAAATAAGCCAATCCGTTTTATACTCACTCAATGCAACCGATCACCCGTCTTACATTGTCGAACGGCCTGCTGGTCTTATTAAAAGAAATTCATACCGCGCCGCTGGTCAGCCATTGGGTCTGGTATCGCGTCGGATCGCGCGATGAAAGGCCGGGCAATACCGGCGCATCGCATTGGGTGGAGCACATGCAATTCAAGGGCACACCCCAATTTCCAGCCGGCGCGTTAGACCGGGCGATCTCCCGCGACGGCGGCTATTGGAACGCGCTGACGTATCTGGATTGGACAACCTACTTCGAAACCTTGCCCGCCGATAAGATTGACCTGGCGCTGCGCCTGGAGGCTGACCGGATGATGAACAGCGTTTTTGATCCGCAGGAAGTGGCGGCGGAACGCACCGTAATCATCTCTGAGCGCCAGGGAAATGAAAACGAGCCTCTTTTCCGTTTGAGCGAGGAAATTCAGGCGGCAGCCTTTCGCGTACACAGTTATCACCACGAGGTCATTGGCGATCTGGCAGACCTGGAAACCATGCAGCGCGATGACCTATACCGTCACTACCGCATATATTACAACCCCAACAATGCTGTGCTGGCGCTGGCCGGCGATTTCATCGCCGACCAAATGTTGGAACGCATCCGGCAACATTATGAAAGCCTCCCTGCGGGACCGCCTGCGCCTCATCCTGCGCGCCCTGAACCGCCCCAAAGCGGCGAGCGCCGTGTGACCGTGGAAGGGCCAGGCGATACCACCTATTTACAGTTGGCTTATCATGCACCTGCCGCTACCAATCCAGATTTTATGCCGCTCCTGGCATTAGACAGCCTGCTCAGTGGCCCAGGGAACTTGAATCTCTTTGGCGAGGGCATCTCCAATAAGACCTCACGCTTATATCGCGCCCTGGTGGAGGGCGAGCTGGCAGTGAGCGTCTACGGCGGCGCGCAGGCAACGATTGATCCATATCTATACCAGCTAACCGCCATCGTTCATCCAGAGAAAAAAGCCTCGCAAGTGATCGAAGCCATAGATCGAGAAATCGAAAAATTGCAGGAGAACCCGCCCAGCGAGAACGAGCTTGCCCGCGCGGTGAAGCAAGCGCGCGCCCTTTTTGCCTATGGCAGCGAACGCATCACCAATCAGGCGTTTTGGCTGGGTTTTGCCGAAATGTTTGCCTCCTATGAATGGTACACCGGCTTTTTGGAACGATTGGCTATCGTCTCTCCCGCAGATGTGCAAAGAGTTGCTCAAACCTATCTGAAGCCGCAGAACCGGGTGATTGGCGTTTATCTCCCTCAGCAAAACGCTGCGCCGCATGCGAATCATGGAACATAAACCTATGCCAACCGACCACCCACAGCAAAACGCAATCCAGACGCTGCCTGGCCCTAACGACATCCTGCGGAGCGAGTTGACTAACGGCATCGTAGCGCTCAGCCGCGCCAACCCCAACAGCCCATCCGTCGCAATCAGCGGTTTTGTGCACGCTGGTGCACTGTTCGACCCAGATGACAAGCTGGGGCTGGCGGATTTTACCGCCGCGGCGTTGATGAGGGGGACACAGCAGCACAGCTTTCAGGAAATTTACGACCTGTTGGAATCATGCGGCGCGAGCCTGGGATTTTCCAGCGGTACGCATACCGTATCTTTCAGCGGCAAGGCTCTGGCTGAGGACCTTGAGTTGATATTGTCATTACTCAACGAAGCGTTGCGCCAACCAACCTTTCCAGGCGAGCATGTCGAACGGCTGCGCACCCAACTGTTGACCCATCTGGCGATCCGCGCTCAAGACACCGCCGAAATGGCCAGCTTGGTCTTCGACAAGCTCGTTTATGGTCAGCATCCATACAGCCGGCCAGAGGATGGTTACCCTGAAACCATTCAGGCGATCCGCCGCGAGCATCTGTTCGCTTTTCATCAACGACACTACGGGCCACGCGGCATGGTGATTGCGATCACAGGCGGGATCGAACCCCAGGCAGCGATAGAGGCGACGCGCCGTATATTCGAAAACTGGCAAAATCCCGACCAACCCGATCCGTATCAACTGCCGCCTCTTCAGCCGCTTGATTCGATCAAGCGCGAGAAGATAACTTTGCCTGGCAAGTCACAGGCAGATCTCTTGATCGGCGCAGCGGGGCCAGCACGCACCTCGCCAGACTTCCTGCCCGCCTCCATCGGCAACAGTATCCTGGGGCAATTTGGCATGATGGGTCGCATCGGCAAGAGCGTGCGGGAAAGAGCCGGTCTGGCGTATTACGCCGCCAGCGGATTGTCCGGCGGTCCGGGGCCTGGCCCATGGAGCATCTCCGCCGGGGTGGATCCGGAAAATGTCGAAAAGGCGATTGAATTGATCTTGAAAGAAGTCGCTCATTTTACCGCTGAACTGGTCAGCGATGAAGAGCTTTCAGATGTCCAGACGAATTTCATCGGCAGGTTGCCGCTTTCCCTGGAATCTAATTCTGGCGTCGCGGCTGCGCTGATTCGCCTGGAGCGTTATCAGCTCGGCCTGGATTACTATCAACGTTACCCCGATCTTATTCGTGCGGTCGAGGCTGAACAGATCTTAGAGGTCGCTCAAAAATATCTGGATGTTAATCGTCTGGCGATTGCCATTGCCGGGCCTTGACCGAGCGCGAGGACATCACAACTTTTCATGGAGCCTGGGCGTGAAAATCGCTTCTGGGATTGATCTGGTGGAAATAGAACGCTTCCAACAAGCCGTTGACCGTCACGGTCATCGCTTGCTGGAGAGAATATTCACCGAAGCCGAACTGGCAGAGGCTGGAGCAAATATTGCTTCTTTGGCAGCGCGTTTCGCCGCCAAAGAAGCCGTGGCTAAAGCATTGGGGACCGGCATTGGGGCGGTTGGTTGGCGCGAGATTGAAGTGCAACGCGGCGAAGCTCGCCAGCCCATCTTACGTCTTTGCGGCTGCGCCGCGCAGATCGCCGCCCAACAAGGGTTGCAATACTGGACAATCAGTATCAGCCACACCCAAAAGACCGCCGCCGCGGTGGCGTTGGCTGTAGGAAATTAAAGGCGCCGCCTCTCGCGCCAGAACATCAGGCTTCTGCCTTGCGCGCCGGCTGAATGCGCTCTTTCAATACCTCATATACCGCTGGCAGCACCGAAATCAAGATAATCGCCAGCACCACGAAAGAGAAGTTTTCTTGCACAAAGGGCAGGTTGCCAAAGAAATAACCGCCCCAGGTGAAGATGGTCACCCACAAAATGCCGCCTATTACATTGAAGGAAAGGAATCGCCCATAATTCATGGCGCCTACACCGGCCACAAAAGGGGCAAAGGTGCGGATGATGGGGATGAAACGCGCCAGGATGATCGTTTTGCCGCCGTGTTTTTCATAAAACTCATGCGTGCGGTCGAGATATTCCTTCTTTAGGAAGCGCACTTCGCCGCTAAAAGCACGCGGGCCAATATAATGGCCGATCCAATAATTCGCCGTATCGCCCAGCACTGCCGCCCCCATCAGCAAAAACCACAACAGCCAGATGTTCATCGGCGGCGCCTGACCGGGCTGCGCCAGGGCTGGAGAGGCGAACGTGCCCGCCGCAAACAACAGTGAATCGCCCGGCAAGAAGGGCGTTACCACCAAACCGGTTTCCATGAAGATAACCAGGAACAGCAGGGCGTAAGTCCAAACCCCATAGGTCTGGATGATACCGCTCAGGTGTTCATCCAGGTGCAGAAACAGATCAATCAGATACTGAAGTAACTCAATCATTCGGCGATGGTCTCCACATTTCTTTAATCCGTGCTATCCATCAGCACACTTTTCCGACAAAACATGCCCGATTATAGCATCTTTTCTCCTGGCTGCGTCTCTGGATCAGCAGCCATTGACGCGGCCGTCAAGGGATCCCCCAACGCTTCAGCCGTCGGGCGACGCGCCGTCAAACGGCGGTTGAAGAATACCAATAACCCCAAAGCGCCAACGGCTAACATAATGAGCGCCGCCGGGGCGATTAGCGCTGCCCGGCCGATAAGCAGCGAATAAGCGCCCTCTCCCAGCATCCGAGAAAGCTGATCAAAGACGGTCAAGATTGTCAGACCGTTCCAAAGACCATGGATGGTTACCGCGCAAAGGTAAGCCGCGCCCAAACGGTGATAGTGACCGCGTTTCCAGGCGACCGCTAACGCCCAACCCATTAACGCTGTGGTGAAAATATGAATGGCGCCTGTACCGAGGCGCACCACCACCAGAGACGCCCAGTCTGTGCCATTGCTGGTGAGAAGCAGGCTTTCGCTAAATGCAAATCCCGCGCCGCTCAACGCGCCGGCGGCAAAACCTGCCCGCGCCGACAAAGGACGACCAACCAGCAGCCAGACGCCGATTGGCTTAACTGCTTCCTCGATTAAAGGTACGATCACCGCTCCTAACGCTAACGCCGCCAGGATGAACCCCGGTTTCAAAAGATAGGGGCCAAAGATTTGCATGATCTCTTCCGGCGCCGGCGGGGCATATTGGGCTGTCTCCATCAGGTTCATCAGTTTGGTCATCAACGCTGGCTGTGTGGAGACATAGATCGCGCCCAGCAATATCATTCCCAACACCGCCAATCCTTCCAAAATTGAAATCATTGCCGGGGCAAGAACCAATCCGCAGCCAAACACCCCCCACATGCGCTGCGGTGAACCCAAAGGTAGATTTCTCGTCGCCAGGTAAACCACCCAGCCAATTGGCAGACCCACCCCGAATAAATGGAAAACAGGCAGGATCAAGATTGAGGTGATTGCTGTTTGCGAAGCCAGAAAACCGACCAAGATCACCCAGGGAAAGATCCAGATCCACAGCGCTGGATGAGAATGACGCAAGAAAGCGCGCAGATCCGGGGCTGGTTTATTCAGCAAGCGCAAAAGCGCATAATACGCTGATGGAAACAACAACAGGGCGACGCCAAAAAAGGAAGCTGCCATTAACAACGCCGAAAGCGGTTCCAGCGACGCCCAATTCGAAGCAAACGCAGCGGAAAAGCCGATCATCCACAACAACCAGGCGCCGCTCACCAGGAAAACCAGAGCCAGGGCGCTGCAGCCAAATTGGAATGCCGACGGCCAATGCACTGTTCGCCTGGATGTTGCGGATGGATTTATTGGTTCAGTCACAATCTCTATTTCTCCTGGATTTCGACGCTCAAGATGCGATCGCCGGGCGGCCAATCCCCTGGTTTTGAAGGATCGCGCGGGGTAAGCTGCGCCAGCACATCCATCCCAGAAATCACTTGTCCGAAGATTGTATAACCGCCATTCAAATGAGGCGCGGCGGCAAATGTGATGAAAAACTGACTGCCGTTCGAACCCGGTCCGGCGTTTGCCATACCCACTACCCCGGGCCGGTCGAACTTCAACTCCGAAATCTCGTTGTCGAACGCATAACCCGGACCGCCCAGCCCTGTCCCGCTTGGATCGCCCGCCTGGGCGACAAAACCAGGGATCACGCGGTGAAACGTAACGCCATCGTACCACCCCTGGCGCGCCAGAAAGACGAAATTGTTCACCGCCAACGGCGCAATATCGGCGAACAATTCCAGAACAATATCGCCTTTTTCGGTATGCAATATCGCCAGATATTGCCGAGTTGGATCAATCGTCATCGGAGGGCAATCGGTGAACTGTCGCTTCTCTAATAAGGTTAACGTGACAACCGCTTCCAGGTCGCCATAACCCAACGGCCCCTCATACGGTTCGCCATTGATCAACAGATAGGGTGTGCCTGGCATCTGAACGGCGAGATTCTGATAATAAGCAGCCTGGATCGCATCCACCAGTTTCTTACTGGTCAAGTCCTGGGAAAATCGTTCAACATCCAAACGCAGATCCTTAGCGCGCAATCCTAACCATTCTTGAAACTGGTCAACCGACATCGGCGCCCACTCTTCGCGTCGTGCAAAAAGCAAATCATGCATCTGCCAAAATTGCCCCTGCAAACCCGCCGCCTCCGCCGCCTGCGCCGCCAACGCTGACTTGTCATAAACACTGATCAAAGGATAATGGCGATAAATCACGCGCACATCATGCGGGAAATTCTCAACCAGCCGCGCCAACACAGGCTCCACATAGGCGCAGCCGGGGCATTGGAAATCGCTATAATCAATAATCGTTATTGCTGCATCTGAAGCGCCCCTCGACCAATCCTTAGCACCCGGCGCGGGCGCCTGCGCTGGTCGTGTGGGGCCTGGCGTGGGTTTGCGGGTGACAACCGTGCAACCTGGCTCGCGGGTCGGCGCGGAGCGTATGTCGTCAGGCGACCGGCTGGTAGGGGTAATCGGTTGAGGGGTTGACGCAGCTCCAGCACACGCGCTGGACAAGAACGCAAGCAAAAGCGCAATGATCCGAATACTTTGTTTCAACATCTCTCTAGCCCCTCGCCAGAGCAATTCATTAGACGCAAGAGCGGAATTACCCATCCCCGGCGATCAATTTCCTTCACCAACTGCCCGAAGCAGATCTTCAAAAGTAGTCATCCAGGCGATCTTTTGTAGAAACGCCGCCAAAGTGGGGCTTTGGGCGCGCAATTTGCGCACCGCAGCGCCGATCGGATCCTCTCCAGCCGGCCCTAACGGTTCATCCGCATAAGCGCCGTAGAATGCAAAATACGCCTGATTCAGTTTACGCAGACCTCGATACCCATGATCCCAGAAAATTTTGCGCCTTGCCTCCATATAGGCTTCTGCCTGCTCCACCTTTCCCTCGGACAGCAATTGATCTACGGTTATTCGCGTGAGATGCATCTCTTTGCGAAAATCAAAAACCGGCGGTTCTTCGGGCGAAGCTTCATCCTGGCGCGGCGCCGCCTGCGGTGGGGGCGGCAAAAGCTCTGGATAATAGCGTTCAATCACCGCCCACCCGATCTCTTTTCCAGCAATAGAGGCGGCTGTTTCGTTCATGATGCGCAATTCTGGCGATTCCAGGTAATTCATCCCCAGCGGGCGGAGCGTCAGGTAATTATGCACCCATTCATGAGCGACCACCTCGCTCAACCAATTCAAATCGCTGGTCTGCATAACCATGGTTGGGTACACCCCTACCCCGCCGATATTCACCACCAAAGACGAAACGTTTAAGGCGCGATCCACTCGCTCCTCCAGCGCAATTTGTTGATCTATGGGTAGATCCGGGATGAGCGAAATGTCCGCCTCCTGCCGAATGACCTGGCGGGGGCTGATGATCAACGCCATTGGCAACGGCGAGCTATGATACAACACAGGCGGGAAAGCCTGACCGCCAATATCTAGCCCTAACTCGCTGACCACTGTGTTGATTTGATCTTGCAGGACCGCCTCAGCCAGCGGGGCGGTCTGTTTATATTGGGCGCGCAATTCTTGTAACATCCGTCGAGCCGGCTGCGAAACTGCCTGTGGGTCAGCGACACCCGGATCGGCGTAAATCATGCGGATTTGCCCCTCTGTATTCTGGATCTGCCTCACCAATTCCAGATACTCAAACACCAGGCGGCGGCGCTTGTCATCTGGAAGAAAGTTGCTTGCTCCTACCGAAAATTCCAGGAACTTAACGCGCAACGCATCGAGCGTCCAACCAACGTAATCGAACTCGATATGCCGCGTAAAAGCGCGCGCTTTTTGGCGTATATCCAGGGGCGGTGGAGAACTACTACTGCCCAATCCAGTTACTACTAGAGTCAAAAGCGCCAGAAACAAGACGCCGCGACGCAAAATCGGCACAATTCGATGCATAACCCTTTGCACAGAAGAAGATTGTACCATAACCCGATTTTTACGCTTGCGCCGCGGGAAAGGTCTGCGAACATGCTATAATGCAGTGTTGGATGTTGACCCTCATCTATACGCAGCTCCGATCAAGGAATGACCTATGAACTTTTTAATTACCGGTGCAGCCGGCTTTCTAGGCTCTAACCTGGCAAATTACCTGGTGCGGGAGGGGCACCAGGTGCGCGGACTGGACGATCTTTCCGCCGGCGATCCCCAGGCGCTCTCGCCGCACGTGCTTTTCACCCGCGGCGATGTCAACGATCGCCCCAAGTTATGGACATTGCTCCAGGAGGTGGACTGCGTCTATCATTTAGCGGCGCGTGTTTCCGTCCCCGAATCGGTGCTTTACCCACGTGAATATAACGCGGTTAACGTTGGCGGCACCGTCAGCCTGATGGAAGCGATGCGTGATGTGGGCGTGCGTCGGGTGGTGTTCATCTCCTCCGGCGCAGTGTATGGCGACCGCGGTGAGCAGCCGTTGAAAGAAGATGCTCGCCCAAACCCCCGCTCGCCTTATGCTGTATCAAAACTGGCGGCGGAATATTATGTGCGCACCATCGGCGATTTATGGGGCATCGAGACCGTCATTCTGCGGGTTTTCAACGCCTATGGACCAGGTCAACATCTGCCGCCATCTCATGCACCGGTGATCCCGCATTATTTGCGCCAGGCGCTGCGCAGCAGCACACTGGTCATGCACGGCGATGGCAGCCAGACCCGCGACTATGTCTATGTGGACGATGTGGTCAGCGCCATGATTTCCGCCGCCACCGCGCCGGGGATTAACCAGATGGTCCTGAATATCGGCAGTGGAGTTGAAACCAGCGTGCGCGATTTGGTGCGTCTGATCATGGAAGTGTTGGGCGTGAAGGTGGAAGCCATCGCCAACCCCCGTAGCGACCCAGGCGTCTCGCGTATGCGCGCCGACCTTACTTTGGCCAGCGAACGGCTTGGTTATCAGCCCCATTTCACATTGGAAGAAGGGCTACGGCTCACCCTCGAGCGCGATCCGCGTTTCAAGAAAGATCTGGCTGTTCGCCAGCAAAACTTGGCCTAAACGCATCATTTCAGAAAAGGAGGCGCTGCTATGAGCGTTACTGCTGTGGTTGGATTGCAATGGGGCGACGAAGCGAAAGGGAAATTTGTTGATCTTCTATCCACCGAGGCGGATCTGGTGGCGCGGTTCAACGGCGGCGACAACGCCGGTCACACCGTGGTCAATCCGATGGGAACCTTTAAGGTGCGCCTGACGCCAAACGGCTTTTCGAATCCGCACGCTGCCTGTGTCATCGGTCCCGGCGTGGTGGTCAACCTGGCTACGCTGGTCAATGAAGTCAAGTCTATCGAAAGCAGTGGAATAGACGTGCGCAGCCGTTTGTGGGTCTCTCCGCGCTGCAATGTGATCATGCCCTACCACCCGCTGGTTGAGAAGATTTACGAACAAGCCAAGAGCGCATCTCGCACCGGCACTACCGGACGCGGCATCGGTCCGGTTTTCGCCGACAAAGTGAGTTACAACGGCATTCGCTTGTTCGACCTGGCTGATGAAAGGGTCTTTGCAGAGAAATTGCGCGTACAACTCTCAATCAAAAACCCCTTCTTGCAAGCCTTTGGTATGCCAGCGTTGTCTTTCGAAGCCGTGTTTGACGAGATCCGTAATCTTTACCTGCAAATCCAGGAATGTGTGCGTGAACCGTACGGTCTGGTGCAAGACATGCTGGCGCGAGGCGGCCAAATCCTGCTGGAGGGAGCGCAGGGTGCTTTATTGGATAACATTTGGGGCACCTATCCATACTGTACAGCTTCGGTGACTCTGGCGGGCGGTGCCAGTGCTGGTTTGGGCATTGCGCCGCAGTGCATCACGCAAATCGTGGGGATTGCCAAAGCATATACCACCCGCGTCGGCGCCGGCCCGATGCCTACCGAGCTTGAAGATGAAGTGGGCAAAACCTTGCAGGTTGAGGGGCAGGAATATGGCACTGTCACCGGTCGGCCGCGCCGCTGCGGCTGGTTCGATGCCGAACTGGTGCGTTTCACCGTCCAGTTGAACGGCGTAACCCGGCTTGCCCTGACAAAGCTGGATGTGCTCGACACGTTGCCTCAGATCAAAATTTGCATCGGCTATCGCTTGCCAGAGAGCGGCGAGCGGTTACGACGTTATTGGGAAATCGACGCAACGCGCCTGGAACAGTGTGAACCAGTTTACATCGAGATGGAAGGCTGGCAACAGTCCACACGCGCCGCGCGGCGCTTTACAGATCTACCGCCTCAGGCGCAGGCTTACGTGCATAAAATCGAGGAGCTTGTCGGAGCGCCGGTTGGTTACGTCTCGGTTGGCGCGGAACGCAATGCCACCATTCAAATTGCCGCGGACTGAACCAGCCTTTTGACAACCTTGACCTTTATTTGCAATAAGAATCTCCGCGCCAAGAGAGCGCGGAGATTCTTATGCTTCCAATTCTCGAATTTCCACCGCCAACTGGCGCGCCCGTTGCGCAGCATTGCCCAGGTACTGGCTATAATCCATCAGCGCGCTGATTTGACCGGCATCCAAATACTGAAGAATGTGAGCATCCGCAGTAAGGTTTGCAGCCAGAGGGTTTGCGCCGCCGCTCTGGATCATCTCCCAGGCGGTCAAAGCATGCCGCCGCAGATGTTCATGCATCTCCTGGCGATCCGCGCCAGCTTTGACCAGAGCCATCAAAACGCGTTCCACGGCTGCAAAGGGTCCATACGTTGCCAGATTACGCTGCATGGCAGCCTGATCCACTTGCAGATGGTGCAAAATACGCCCGGCGACGTGCAGCAATTCATCGGCAATCAAAAACGATTCGGGCAGCAGAGTGCGCCGATTGGCCGAGTCGTCCAGCGTGCGCTCTAACAACGAATGAGCCGCGTTATCCCAGGCCAGGCGCGGCGCCTGCGCCAGCAATCGTCCCAGCGAATTGATCTTTTCGGCGTTGATAGGGTTGCGTTTGAACGGCATCGCAGAAGAGCCTACCTGCTTCTCGCCAAAAGGTTCGCGCCATTCGCCAATCGGCGGCGACTGCAAGAAACGCAGGTCGAAAGCAAAGCGGTAGAGCGTGGCTCCTAGCCCAGCCAGGGCGCTGAGCACCTGATAATCCTGCTTGCGTGGATAGACCTGACTGGCGATTAAATAAAATGGCAATTCCAGGCGTTCAGACAGGCGTTGTTCAAAGCGCGGCAAAGCCTCGCTTCCGATCAACTCCGCGTAGGCTGCCCCGCTGCCCACTGCGCCTTTGAAACCTTTGCCGCGCAGACCACGACGGGTCGCATTCAAAGCGCCCCAATCTTCGAGTAAATCCTGGGCATAACTCGCCAGCCGATACCCCAGCGTGGAGGGTTCGGCGGGTTGCAAGTGAGTGAAGGCGATCAGAGGCGCGTCCGCCCAGGTTTCGATCTTGTCAGCAAACTCCAGCAACAGCTTGCGCAGCTCAACCAGAAGCAGGTCGAGGGATTGGCGCATACGCAGCACATCGGCGTTGTCTTCGATATCCATCGAGGTTGCGCCCAGATGCAGGATGCGGCCGCCCAATGCGGCCTGTTCAGCATAGGTTTTCAGTTCAGCCATCAGGTCGTGGCGCAGTTCGGCCTCGATCTCCAGGGCGCGGGGGACGTTAACCTCTTCCACGTGGGCGCGCAGATCCGCAACGTGTTCGGGGGTGATTAATCCAAACTCCGCCTGAGTTTCGGCCAGGGCAAGCCAAATGCGCCGCCAAAGCCGACGTTTGTACGCCTCGCTCCAGATGCGGCGCATCTCCTGACTGCCGTACCGCCAGGTGTAAGGGGAAAGGTAGGTCTCAAAATCCAGGTTCATGAGATGATAAAGGATGAACGAGGGGTCTGATTCGCCCCTCTATCTTGACACATTCGCCGGATTGTGTCAATCCATTCGTAGCCGGTCCATCTACTCAGGCAATCGGGTACGGTCAAAAGTTCGCTCGGCATCGGTTGGAAACCGACGCCTCAGGTTATGAAGCCCGCTTGGGGCGGGCTGAGAGTCGGCGCAGCCGACTTTGTAAGCCTCCAGACGGCGACTTCCAGTCGCTGCCATCGCAGCGGGCAACAACCTTTGCGTGCACTCGGGCAATCTACGCGCACTCGGCGCTCGTCATCTCAGAGTATAATCAACGCCATGAGCCTGCAGCCATTGGGGCAATATCGCCTGGAAGAACATCTGAGCAGCAGCCGCGTGGCAGAGACGTATCGCGCCTACGACGTGGTGCGCAAGCGCGTCGTGTTTTTACATACCATCAAAGCCAGCGCGCTGAGCGATGAAACAGGGATGCGCCGTCTCCGTCAGCAGGCGCAAACGGCTGCGGAGCTGGTGCATCCTCGCCTGGCGTGGGTATGGGAAATTGGCGAAGATAGAGGACAGTACTACGTCGTTGAACGATATGTGAGCGGCCCCACCCTGGCGCAACGGTTAGCCGAGTCTGGGCCTTTGAGTTGGGAAGAAGCAATTGAGGCGACCACGCAACTGGCGCAGGGCCTGGATTTTGCCCATTCCCGCGGCTGGGTGCATCGCGCGGTGACGCCAGAGAGCATTTTCCTCAGTTCGGAACTGGGCGCGGTTCTGTCTGGTCTGGCGCTTTCCGGGCTAACCGAACAAAGCCTGGCGGAGCAAGGATCGGAAAGTGAACGCCTGCAGCGGGCGAAATACCTTGCGCCAGAGATCTGGCAGGGTCAGCCCTCTTCGCCGGCTTCCGATCAATATGCGCTGGCTTGTATCCTGGTCGAAATGTTGACCGACAAACCGCTCTTCGATGGCGCCTCGGTAGAGGAGATTCGAACGCGACATCTATCCGCATTAAAACTGCCACACACCTGGCCGTCGGGAACCCCCTGGCAAATCGAACTGGCTCTGGAACGCGCCCTGGCGCAACAGCCGGCGCTTCGCTACGCAAGCGTCTCCGACTTCGCCGCCGCGCCGCAGCAGCTCGCTGCTCTGACCGGCGGGGATGAACAGGAGCGCCGACGGCGCGCAGAAATGGCTCTTCAGAGACGCGCTGCCGAAGAAGAGGCGCGACGCGCTGCCGAGGAGGCCGCCCGTTTGGCTGCCCTGGAACAGGCGAAACGCGAACTGGAAGAACAGGTGCGCCAGCAGGTTGAAACGCTCACTCAGGCTTCGCAGGCGACGCTGACAGCAGAGACCCTAACAGAGGCGCCGTCAGCCACGCGGCGGGCGACCAAATCCGCCGAAACGGAACGGCGCGCAAAAAGGGCAACGAGAGGGATGTTCTGGTTGTTCGCCGCGCTGTTTTTTACAGCCCTCGCCTGGGCAATGTTTAATGGACTTATCCCCATCACTGGACTGATCGCAAAAACTCCCACCCCCACATTCACCCAGGCAAGCGTCGCTGTCACGTCGGTTTTTGCCTCGTTCACCGCCAGCCCCACCCGTTCACCAACACACACCCCAACCGTTAGCCCAACGCTTTCCAGCACGCCAACAGCCAGCCCCAGCCGTACGTCAACGCTTACGCCATCACCCAGCCCAAGCCCTACAGTTACCCTCAAACCGGCGACGCCCACCCCCACCTCTCGCCCACCACGCGAGGATACAGATGACTGAACGCCGTCAGGCAGCGGCGGTGAAGTCAACCCACTTATTTTTTAATGGAATCTGACGAGAAGGAAACAGGAATCGGCGAAAACGTTGCAACGAAACTCAACAGGCATCTCCATTCGACCACTACGCCCCTGGGCGACTCGCCCGGCGCTCTGGTTTGCGGCCTCGTTATTCGCAATCTTCATAATCACTTTGATCAGCCCGGAAGAGAAAGTGTTAGGGGCTAACGCCCGCATCGTATATTTACAAGGCGTTTGGGTTTGGGCTGCGCTGGCAGCTTTTACCGCGGCGGCAGCAACCGGATTGATCGGCCTGGTCTATCGTCGCCATGCGTTGCACGCCTGGTCACGCGCGCTTGGCCGGACGGGCCTATTCTTCTGGATCACTTACCTGCCTATCTCGATGTGGGCGATGCAAACGAGCTGGAATGGGCTTTACCTGGCTGAACCGCGCTTCCGCCTGGCGGTGATTTTCTCCGTCGTCGGCTTGCTGTTGCAAGTTGGGTTGGCTCTGATCAATCGCCTGGCCTGGAATTCAGCCGGCAATCTGGGCTACGTCATTGTGCTATTCGTCGCTTTGCGCTCCACGCAAAATGTGATGCACCCTCCATCGCCCATCCTGAATTCGGACGCGCCGCGCATCCAGCTTTATTTTATGATCCTGTTTGCAACCACCTTACTGGCCGCCTGGCAGGTTGCCAGGTGGTGGCATGAGAAAGAACCTCTCCCTGAACACGCAACAACGGCGAAACACAGAAGCGCGCATTGAAAAAGCCCCTTTACATACAATTACCCGTCTTTATCGCCATCCGTACGGTGTTGAATACATTGGTGCGCATGGCGTATCCGTTCTTACCGGTGTTTGGCCGCGGCCTGGGCGTAGACTTATACTGGTTATCCCTGGCGCTCACCCTGCGCTCAGCTACAGGCCTTTTGGGCCCATTTCTGGCCTCGGTGGGCGACCGGCACGGCCGCAAGACGGGTATGTTGTTTGGGGCGACATTGTTCACCGCCGGCGCCGGCGCGATGGTAATCTGGCCCTCTTATCCGGCCTTTGTCGTCATGCTCATCCTGGGCATTCTGGCGAACTTCGTCTTCCTGCCCTCCATGCAAGCCTACCTGGGCGACCAGGTGCCCTACCGGCGGCGTGGTTTGGTGATGGCGCTGACCGAATTTGGCTGGTCGTTTAGCTTTATCCTGGGCATGCCAGCTATTGGGCTGGTGATTGATCGATCGGGCTGGCAGGCGCCTTTCCTATGGCTGACCGGGCTGGGATTTTTAACCCTCATTGGATTATTCTGGCTGTTACCCAGGGATGATCCTTCTCCCACCCAAAATAGCAGCCTGTGGAAAAACCTGCGTCTGGTTTTTGCCCCGGGCGCGACGTTAGCAGGCGTTCTCATCGGCGCTTCGATAAGCGGTTCCAACGAGCTGGTGAACCTGATCTTTGGCGTATGGCTGGAGGACGCGTTCCAGGTGAAAATCGCCGCTCTGGCAATTGCTTCCATGATTATTGGCTTTTCAGAATTGGGCGGCGAATCCCTGGTCAGCCTATTCGCCGACCGCCTGGGGAAACGCCGTGCGGCGACTTTCGGACTGATTGCAAACATCCTGGCTGCGCTGGCGCTGCTCGCTTTGGGGCGCAGCCTGAACGGAGCGCTGATCGGATTGTTCCTTTTCTATATCACCTTTGAGTTCACTATCGTCAGTTGCTTGCCCTTGATGACGGAAGTGTTGCCTGCGGCGCGCGCAACTTTCATGGCAACGTTTATCGCCAGCACGGCATTAGGCCGCTCGCTGGGGTCGCTGGTCGCGCCAGCGCTGTATAATCTTGGGCGTTTACTACTCAGCGGGTCGCCTTTATTCATCATCGCTCTGGCTGTAACAGCGCTGAACCTGATTGCGATCCTGGCTCTACGAAGCATCCATGAGGAGCGTCAAACTTGAGCGCAGTCAACCACGCAAAGGGCTCAAGCGAACTTCAGGCTTCTGCAAGCGCTTCTTCTTCGGTATAATCTATGCTGTAATGAGACCCTCGATGAAACTGCGAACGTTCGTTCAGGTTTGCCTGGCGGCGGTTTGCGCGCTGACTTTCCCCCGCCTGGTCAGCCTGTTGACGGGTGAGGACGGCGCAACTGCCGTTTATGCTGCTCCGGCTCGCCAGATCCCCATTTATACCCCCACGCCTGGCCCAGATGGTCGCATCATATATATCGTCAAAGCCAACGATACATTGCTGGGCATCTCATTAATCACCGGTGTATCGGTAGATCAACTGCGCGCCCTGAACAATCTGACCAGCGACACCATCTTTGAAGGTCAGCAGTTGCTCTTGGGATTGGCAGGACCGCCGGAGGTGACGCCGACCAGCGGGCCAACTCCCACGCCAACGCCGGTTTTACCTACCCCCTCGCCAAAGCCTGGTTTAGGCACCTTGTGCGTGTTATTGTTTAACGACTTGAACGGAGATTCAATCCGTCAGGATAATGAACCTTCCATACCCAACGGCGCCATCAGCTTTGGCAACCGCGTCGGCACCGTCTCTCAAACAACAACCACCGGCGCAGGCGAGGAACACCAATGTTTTGAGAACCTACCCGAAGGAAACTACACCATCAGTGTGGCGCTGCCCGAAGGCTATAACCCCACCACTGCAACCGACGTTGAAACCAAACTGTCGGCGGGCGAGCAATTTTATATTAACTTTGGCGCTCAAGCAAACTCGCAGGCCCTGGCCGAGGCGCCGACCATCCCGGCTACAGAGGGAAGCAGATCGCCGCTGTTAGGCATTATTGGGGGATTGTTTCTACTGGCTGGCGTGGGGGTGGCCATCTTCGCCGGGCGTATGCTGCGCGGGCGTTAAGAAACCCTGGCCGCTGACCTTTAACGCGGTGCGGCATACAAAATCCGCAACCCTGCTCTCAATTTTTCTACATCCCATTCCGCCGAACGCTGGCGCGCTGCTTGAGACAGTGAAGCGGCGACGCTTTCCTCAACGATAACAGTGATCAACGCCGCTCCTAACGCCCGACGGCTGGCTGTATAGGGTAGCTGACTGGATGACAGGTACGCCGCCGGACCAACCAACGCCGAGGAACGTTCATCTTCCAGACCGACGATTGGTCGGGCGCAAGCCAACGCTATGCGCATTGGGTCGCCCCAGGGCAAGGCGGCTACCGGATGAAACAACGCGCTGCAACGCCGATAGAGCAGCGCCAAACAAGGCAATGAAAGCGGCGGTAATGGGCGCGCCGAACCGGTCAACTGATATTCCGCCAGTAAAGCCGCCAGTCGCTCCTGAGCTGAGATGTTCAGACCTACCAGCAAGAGTGGATAATTTTCTCCTATTGAACCCGCCGCCCAGCTCCAGGCATCTAACACTTGCCGCAGCGCCGGTTCTGAAGCTGGACCATGATACAGAATATAGGCTTCGGGCAAATCCAAAGCCGTCAGTTCCAGGCAGTCTTGCAGGAAATCGTCTTCGCTTGAATCACTCTGAACAAACAATGGATGCACTGCTGGCGGCAGATAATGCACCGCGCCGCCCACCTGTTCCGCAGGGAGGTCTTGCGGCCATAGCCATAACCGGGCGCGAGACAATCCGCCCTGCGACAGTGCATCCCGAAGGCGAGCGATGAACCCCCGCCGACCGCCCAGACCCGGTCCTCTCCCCAAATCAGCGGAGAAGCCAGCAGGGCTGACCATGCGCGGCAAACGCCCAAAAAGTGGTAAACCGCTGCCCACCGCGTGCATCCAACCCACCTCGGATTGAGCTGCCAGCGCCGGAAGCGTCTGTTGTTCCCAACGCAACCTGGATCGCTCTGAATCCGGCGTTGGAACGAACCGCGCCTCCACCCATTCAGGCAGGCGATGGAATGATTCCCCCGGCAGGGCAATCACCGCTGAATGCTCCAACGGATGAGCCGCCAGCAGGGTCATCAAATGGATCGCCTCTGGACTGTTCGGCTGATAGGTTAATGACCAGCCATCGTAAAAGACCTTCATGGTTCAAGATTCGATCTGGCGTTGCTTCTCGGTGACCCGTTGCAGGAAACGTTGGACTTCAATAATTACACGTTGATGCTGCCCTTCGCCTACCTTTTCCTGATCATCCCAGGCTTCTACATGCAGCGTCACTTTCCGCCCATCCACTTCCATCACCTGACTGAGAATGCGCACTCTGGCGTTCATGGGCGTGGGCGCAAGATGCTGGACGTTAACCAGCGTCCCTACGCTGGAATATCCCTCTGGCAATTGCTGTGCGATGAGCGCATGTGAGACGCGTTCCATCATGCCGATCATGCTAGGGGTTGCCAAAACCCGCAGCGATCCGCTGCCAATGTGCGCCGCCGTGTACTGCTCTTCGACGACGAATATGGCTTCATTGCGCAAACCGACCGGAATCATTGCAGAATAATCCATACACTCCTCCAATGAAATGAGCTTTGTCTCTTATTCAAGCCACACCCCACCAATCCTGCCCCTCGCGCAATCCTATGACCGTCAGACGCTGACGGATGAGTTGACGCGCCCCTCGCGCCCCCACCGCGGCCAATACAACCGGAGACGAAGAACGCCGCCACAGCTCAGGCAGCGCTTCCGGCGACAGGATGGGCAAACCGCGGCGCGTTCGTCCGATCTTGCGCGGATCAATATCAATATAAGCCGTTAGCGGCGCGCCCTGGCGAAGCAGATGTTTCCCCAATCGTCGTCCAACCATGCCCGCCCCCCACACAATCACTGAATCGCGGCCCGCCAAAGGGCCGCGGGTCAGGTAATAAGCCTTGGCGCGCAGGAAATTCTCCAAGGAATAGCGGCTATCCACCCGCGTCAGACGCTGAGGATGCTCGCGCCACTCGAGCAAATACCCCTCCAATTTAGCAAAGCGCGCCCCAGCCAGATACAGACGCAGCAGCAGATCATAATCCTCCGCCCAACCCCGATCCTGATACCCGCCCACGCGCAACAGGCTTTCCCTGCGGAAAGTCAGGCTGGGATGTGGGAGAGGGCTCTCGACAAAAATTTCGCGGCGGATATCCTCATCCGTCAACAAGGCGTTGAGCCAATCCAAATAAATTGCAAAACCCTGGCGCACCTGACCCGCTGGGAAACCCGTCACGCGACAACTGACCACGTCTATCTCAGGGTGATCGTTCAGAAAAGCCACCTGATATTCCAGACGCTGCGCATGGGAGCAGTCATCTGCGTCCATGCGAGCGATATAGGGCGCGGAACACGCTGCCAAACCCTCATTTAGAGCAGCGATGATGCCGCCATGCCTACAAGCCAGGACGCGCAGGCGCGAATCAGCAGCAGCCCACGATCCTAAGATCTCCAAAGTGTCGTCGCTGGAGCCATCATCCACTGCGATGATCTCAAAATCGGTCAATGTCTGCTGCTTGAGACTTCTCAAAGCATCGGGCAACGTCGCCGCGGCGTTGTAACAGGGCATCAACACAGATACAACCGGCATAGGGCAATTCTACCATCCGCAGATCAAGTGATGGGGTTTCCCTCACTTGACGCCGTGCTTGCCTTGGCGGTAGTGCTGTCGCAATCATCATAACAACCCGCCCACCTTGCCGGTCGGAAATAGCTCACAGTGGCTTTTGGGGGCATTGTCATACGATCCATTACAGACAGTTCTAGGCGAGCGGACGTTAAAAGAACAGCAAAGTCGTTATCGTCTTAGGCGCGAAATATCGGTATAATTTCTAATAAGCAAATCATTCGTTCCGTAATACTTTGTCAGCGTTTTGTCGTTGATAAATCAATCGTGTCCGAACGCTTTCTGAATCCGATAAATTTTACAGGAGGCAATGATGAGCATCAAAATCACCTGGCTTGGACATGCTTCACTCCGCGTGGAAACTGGCGGCTATCAGTTGCTGGTTGATCCTTTCTTGACTGACAACCCGATGGGGGCGCTAAGCGCTGCTGAAGCGCAGGCGGATTATATATTGCTATCCCACGGTCACGGCGATCACGTCGGCGACACAGTGGAAATCGCCCAGCACACAGGCGCAACCGTGATCACCAATTTCGAGATCGGCGGCTGGCTGGACAAAAAAGGGGTCAAAAATCACACCCAGCACATCGGCGGCGGCTATCATCACCCCTTCGGCTATCTCAAATTCACCCAGGCTGTGCATGGTTCCGGTCTGCCGGACGGTTCCTATGGCGGCAATCCGGCCGGTTTCTTGCTCACCAGCAAGGACGGCAAAAAAGTATATATCGCTTGCGACACCGGTTTGTTTGGCGATATGCGCTTGATCGGCGAGGAAGGCCTCGACCTGGCAGTATTGCCTATCGGCGACAACTACACCATGGGGCCAGACGATGCGCTGCGCGCGGTGCGCTTGCTGAGCCCCAAGCATGTGATCCCTGTGCATTACAACACCTGGGACATCATCGCCCAGGACCCAAATGCCTGGGCGCGGCGCGTTGAAGCGGAGACGCCTGCTCAAGTACATGTACTTAAACCAGGCGAGAGCTTCGAAATCTAGCCTGGCAAAGCGCCCACAACTCACCTCGCAGAATGATGACGCAAAGATTACGCCGGCCGGTGTAATCTTTATAGATAGTTAATTTATTGGACAACACAGGTCTGCTATAATGAGAGCCAGATCTGGAGGTGATGATGTTGGATAGTTTCTTCCGCCGTAAAGAAGATGAAGCGCGCTTTGCCCAGGCTGGCCGGCTGCCGCCTGGACAGGCGTTGACGCAGAAATTCCCGGTGTTGCATTATGGACCCGTACCGTCGTTCAATCCGGCGACCTGGAGCTTTCGTGTTTGGGGCGAGGTAGAAGAGGAAGTGCGCTGGAGCTGGGATGAATTCCAGAAACTGCCGCGCGCCAGGCTGGTCATGGACATCCATTGCGTCACACGCTGGAGCAAGTTCGATACTTTATGGGAGGGCGTATCTGTGCGCGATCTGGTTGATCAGGGCTACATCAAGCTCAAGCCAACGGCGAAATATGTGATGCAACACGCCGAGTATGGGTTCACGGTCAACCTGCCCCTGGAAGTCGTCCTTCAAGATAACTTTCTCCTGGCGACGCATTTAAACGGCGAACCGATTACTCCAGATCATGGTTACCCTCTGCGCGGCGTGGTGGGCTATATCCCCGGCCGCGATGATTTGAAAACCCCCTATTTCTGGAAGGGCGCCAAGTGGTTGCGCGGCCTGGAGTTTATGGCTCAAGACCGCCCCGGCTTTTGGGAACAAGCCGGTTATCACAATGAAGCGGATGTGTGGAAAGAAGAGCGCTTTGGTTAGCGCACAGCGCGCTGCGCCGATAACTGATTTGGCAAACGATTAGACTTTATTAATCCCGCCTGAATTATCTTGACGATATTGTGTACTTCCCTGTATAATGCAATGTCTGTCTAATAGGCGCTCTGCCGCGCGCCGGGTGAAAGAAGATCACGCTACATATAGATCGAGAAACTCGCTGCGTGGTTCTCGCAGCTAACAGGATGAGGCGCGGGGCGCCTTAAGCGAAGTAATGCTCAGGTCTTCGCGTAAAAACTTGCAGTCCGTTTCCTTCAGCCAGTTCGCTGGCCGGCGAACGGGCTTTTCTGACTTATTGAAACCATTGAACTTTTTCTATTGCGTAAACTTCACCCATCTGCGCCGACCGCGCGCTTTTCTTGCACAGGAGGCAACTAAATAGTGGAAACTAAGGGATTAACCTCACTTCGGATCAGCCTGGCTTCTCCCGAAACTATTCGTAGTTGGTCGTATGGAGAAGTATTGAAACCAGAGACGATTAACTATCGGCGCTTGCGCCCGGAAAAAGATGGACTGTTTTGCGAGGCGATTTTTGGTCCGACGCGCGATTGGCAATGTTACTGCGGTAAGTACAAAAACATTCGCTATAAAGGCATTGTATGCGACAAATGCGGCGTAGAAGTGACGCGCTCATCGGTTCGCCGCGAACGCATGGGGCATATCGAATTATCCGCGCCGGTGGCGCACGTCTGGTACACACGGCGCATCCCCTCTTATCTGGGCCTGCTGTTGGATATTTCCCGCCGCAACCTGGACCGTGTGCTATATTTCGCTCAATATGTGGTCACGTTTGTGGATGAGGATGCGCGTAAAAAAGCCTTGCAGCGTCTGGAAGACAAAATCACCGTCACCGAGCGCGAACAGGCCGCCAAGATCAACGCCCGTATCGCCGAGATCAAAGCCGCGCGCGACCGCAACCTTAATGAGCTAAGCCAAAAGCAAGCCGCTATTGAGCAGCTTTATATTGACCGCATCTCCGAACAGCTTGAACCCGTGATCGAAGCCGGTAAGCGTTTGGAGAATACCCTGCGCGAGAATATGGGCGAAGCCCCGCGCACGGCAATCCATTTCCCGGATACGGATATCGTCATTGTAGAAGCCGGCGAAGTAATTACCACCCAGCACCTGACCAGCGTTCAGAAAGTAGTCAAAAACCGCCTGGATGAAATCGAGGCAGATCTAAAGGGACAAAAGCAGCGCGAATACGAACAATTGCAGCAAGAGAAAGACAGGATCCGCGCCGAGGCCGATCTTAGCATGGAGGAATTGCGCGGCCAGCTCGACGACCAATCTGTGGCGGTGCGCGACGAGAATTCGCGCCTGCGCGATGAGTTGTTAGAACTGCGCCCACTCACTTTCATGGGCGAGACGCGCTATCGCGAACTCAAATCTCGCTGGGGTCAGGTATTTCGCGCCGATATGGGCGCAGAGGCGTTTTACGACATCCTGCGCCGCCTCGATCTGGACAAGCTGGCTGAAGAGCTATGGCACGAAGTGCGCACTTCACGCAGCAAGCAGAAGCGCAAGAAAGCCACCAAACGCCTGAAAGTAGTGGAAGCCTTCCGCCGTTCGGGCAACCGCCCCGAATGGATGATCCTGACTGTTCTGCCGGTTATCCCACCGGATTTGCGCCCGATGGTGCAACTCGACGGTGGGCGCTTTGCCACCTCGGACTTGAACGACCTCTACCGCCGGGTGATCAACCGCAACAACCGCCTGAAGCGCCTGTTGGAACTGGGCGCGCCAGACGTCATTGTGCGCAACGAAAAGCGCATGTTGCAAGAAGCGGTCGACTCGCTGATTGACAACTCCCAGCGCGGCAAGGCGCTTTCGCGCCGCGGCCGCCGCGAACTCAAGTCGTTGAGCGACATGCTCAAAGGCAAGAAAGGCCGTTTCCGCCGCAACCTGTTGGGCAAGCGCGTGGATTATTCCGGCCGTTCGGTAATCGTTGTGGGTCCAAAACTCAAGCTCTATCAGTGCGGCTTGCCCAAAACCATGGCTCTGGAGTTGTATCGCCCGTTTGTCATTTCCCGACTGGTGCAACACAACTACGCCGCGAATGTGAAAGGCGCCAAGCGCTTTATTGAACGCGGCCGCCCCGAAGTATGGGAAGTGCTTGAAGAGGTGATCAAAGAACGACCGGTGCTGCTCAACCGCGCCCCTACCTTGCACCGCCTGGGCATCCAGGCCTTCGAGCCGGTGTTGATCGAAGGCAGCGCCATTCAACTTCACCCCCTGGTAACCACCGCCTTCAACGCTGACTTCGACGGCGATCAAATGGCAGTTCATGTACCGCTTTCGCAAAAAGCGGTGATGGAAGCGCGTCAGCTCATGCTTTCCGCCAAGAACCTGCTCAAGCCCGCCGACGGCGAACCCATCATCAGCCCCTCTAAAGACATGGTCTTGGGCGTTTACTATCTCACCAAGCTGCCTGCCAAACGCGCGCACAAAGGCGATGGTCGCATCTTTAGCGACATGGACGAAGTCGAGCTGGCTTATGATCTGAAACAGGTGGACATCCACGCGAACATCCGCTTGCGGGTCAAGACCTGGTACGACGATCACCATAATCGCCTCAGCAACCCAGAAGAGCGCATCATCGAAACGACTCCTGGCCGCGTACTGTTCAACCGCGTTTTGCCTGAAGATATACGCTTCGTCAATTGGGAACTGGATAAAGGCGGGTTAAAGGATCTGATGGCCAGCCTGTACGAAATCTGCGGCGACGAGCGGACGCCCGAAGTCGCTGACGCGATCAAGGACATTGGTTTCACCTACGCTACCCGCTCCGGCTATTCCCTGGCAGTCTCAGACATCACCGTGCCGGAGATAAAGAAAGAGATCATTGAGAAATCCCTGGCTGAAGCAGAGACGATCGAGCGCGATTTCCGCCGCGGTCTCCTGACCGAACAAGAAAAGAACGAGCGCGTGATTGAAATCTGGCAGCGCACCACCACGCAAGTTGCGGATGCGGTGAAAAGCGCCATGGATCCCGATGGCAACCTGGCAGCGCAAGCCATTTCTGGTGCTACTAAAGGCGGTTTCGGCCCTATCTCGCAGCTTGCAGGCATGCGCGGCTTGATGGCTGACCCCTCCGGGCGCATCATCCCGCTGCCCATCCGCTCGAACTTCCGCGAAGGGTTGACCGCCCTGGAATACTTCATCTCCACCCACGGCGCACGCAAAGGACTGGCCGACACCGCTCTGCGCACCGCTGACGCAGGATACCTGACCCGCCGCCTGGTAGATGTGGCTCAGGATGTGATCATCAACGACGATGATTGCGGCACCCTGGATGGCGTTTGGATCCGTAAAACAGACGATGTAGCCGGACAGTCCATGGGCGTACGCCTGTTTGGCCGTCTGGCGGCGGAAAATGTCGTTGACCCTCGCACAGGCGAAATCCTCGTCGAGCGCAATGACATGCTGGACCATGAAGAGGTGCGCAAAATCGTTTCTGCCGGCATCGAACAAGTGAAAGTTCGCTCGCCGCTCACCTGCGAGTTGACTCACGGCATCTGCGCCCGCTGTTATGGTATGGATCTGGGGCGCGGCAAAATGGTCGAAGTTGGGGCTGCGGTGGGTATTGTCGCCGCGCAGTCCATTGGCGAGCCAGGCACGCAGCTCACCCTGCGCACCTTCCATACCGGCGGCGTCGCTGCCGGCGGCGATATTACCACCGGTCTGCCGCGCGTGGAAGAACTATTTGAAGCGCGCAAGACTCCTAAAGGTGAAGCGGTGGTCTCCGAAATTAGCGGTGTGGTGCATGTCACCCAATCCGACCGCTACAGCGACCTGCGCATCGCTCGTGTTGAGCATAGCGAGATGATCCACGACGAATACAATATCCCCGGCGGCTGGAAGATCGCCGTATTGGACGGCGATCAGGTCAGCCAGGGCGACATATTGGCCTACATGAGCGAAGATGCCGTAATCACCGCATCGAACGCCGGCCGTGTGCGTGTTGAAGAAGGCGAAAGTAGCAACGGCGCGTCCAGTGGAGCGAAAGTATTCGTATCCTATGAGAGCCGCCAGGAGGCCTCTTACGACATCCCCAGCACCGCCCGCATGGTGGTCAAGGATGGCGATCACGTAGAAGCCGGACAGCCACTTACTGAAGGTTCGCTCAATCCGCATCGCATCTTGCGCATTCAGGGGCGCAATGCCTGTCAAATGTATCTGCTGAGCGAAGTACAAAAGGTGTACCGCTCGCAAGGCCAGAACATCCACGACAAACACTTTGAGGTAGTCATCCGTAAGATGATCTCCAAAGTGCAGGTAACTCGCCCAGGCGATACCAACTATCTGCCCGGCGACCTGGTTGACTTCCTGGAGCTGAAACGCGTCAACGAGCAATTGCTTTCTGAGGGGAAACGCCCGGCAAAGTTCATCGAGGTGCTGTTGGGCATCACCAAGGCCTCGCTAAGCACCGATTCGTTCCTGTCTGCCTCATCCTTCCAGCACACGATCAAGGTGCTGGCGGGCGCGGCGATCGCTGCCGCAGAAGATCCACTCTTCGGTTTGAAGGAAAACGTGATCATCGGAAAGTTGATCCCGGCAGGCACAGGTTTTGTGCGCGGACGTTTTGCTGAAGAAAAGCCCATTGAGCGGCCCGAATCCAGCATGTATTCTGACTCCTATTATGAAGGCGACAACATAGGGGATTTCGATTACGGCCTGACGGATTAAGCAGGGCGGTTCAGTCCGAAAAGTTTTGAGAAGAGGCAGGCCGGAATACCCGGCCTGCTTCCCAAATACTGGTTGATTCTGGTCTGGTTATGGAGGAAAAAGCGCATGGCAACTCGTAAGGCTCAAGCAGTGTGGCAAGGCAGTTTGAAGGATGGTCAAGGAACGATGAAGTTCGGCACCTTCGAGGGCGCATTCACGTATGCCTCTCGATTCGAAGAAGGGACAGGCACAAACCCGGAAGAACTGATCGGCGCGGCGCACGCTGGTTGCTTTTCAATGTCCCTTAGCTCCAACCTGGGCAAGGCGGGCTTCACCCCGCAGCGCATCCAGACCCAGGCAACCGTTTACCTGGAGCGGGTGGAGGGCAAAAGTCGCATCACCCGCATTCATCTGGACTGCGAAGCGCAGGTGCCCGGCATTGATAACGAAGCCTTCCAATCCATCGCTGAAGCAGCCAAAAGCGGCTGTCCGGTCTCGGCGGCGCTCTCGGCGGTGGAGATTACCCTGACTGCCCGTTTATTGACCTTCAGATAATTGGGTGATGAACGTCCGATAAAGCCGGTAACCAGCCGGCGCAGCCAACGATCAGCGCAAATCGGTTTATAATAAACAGGGTTTTGAGGCGCGGTAAGCTCCCCCTCAAAACCCTGAAGCGTTTATTGGCAAGTACGCGCCTCCACCAATGTAAGGTGAGAGAGGAACCAAACCGACGGACAAGTCGTCGAAAGAGATATGGAGCGTTCTGACCAGACGCCTGAACCAATGAAAGGACCAGGCGTTGATCAAAAACCTGCTGAAAGGCGCGGGGGAAAAGCGAATAAACGATCTCGACGCCGCTGGTGGAAATCCGCCGCGCTGATCTTGCTCATTGCCTTATTGCTGCTCATTGCGACCGCAGCCGGCGCGTTAGCTGGATACCGCTCGGGCGCGCAAACTCGCCAGGCAATTGCCACCGAATTAGCCTCGCTATCGCTCAAAGAGCAATATGATCTGGCGGTTGAAGACATGGAAAGTGGACGATTCGAGATGGCGCGCCAGCGATTGGAATATATCCTGACGATTGACCCGGATTACCCTGACGTGGCCGATCGTCTGGCGCAGGCTATGGCTGTCCTTTACGCCACTGCCACTCCTACCCAGCCTGCGCCTACTACCACCCCCACTCCCACTCGCGACTTACGCCCCGTGCAGGAGCTATTTGCTCAGGCGAAAACCCTGCTATCTGACCAAAAGTGGAGTGAAGCAATTGACACTCTCTTATCATTGCGACAGGCGGATGCCAATTACGAGACCGCCCGTGTGGATGGCATGTTGTATCTTTCTTTGCGTCAACGCGGCGTGGATAAGATCTGGCGGCAAGGCAACCTGGAAGGCGGCATTTACGATCTGACGTTGGCGGCGCGTTTCGGGCCGTTGGATGTGCAGGCCAATTCAGCGCGCGAGCTGGCGCGTTTGTATTTGTTCGGCTCCAGCTTTTGGGAAATCTATCCCGAACAGGCGGTGTACTATTTCAGCCAGGTGGCTGCCGCCGCGCCTGGTTTGCGCGATGCTTCGGGTTGGACCGCCGCGGCGCGCTACCGCGCCGCTTTGGTGCAATACGGCGATTATATGATGGGCTTGAAGGACTGGTGCAAGGCGCAGGTGCAATATGAGCTGGCGCTTTCCATGGGCGCGGACGCGACGGTGCAGCAAAAGCGGGATCAGGCTGCCCTGCTATGCTCTCCGCCGACGAAAACGCCTAAGCCCACCGAACCATTGACCCCCACCAGCACAGAGCCGGGAGCTACGCCTATTCCCCCAACTGCTACCAACCCCTTGCCGCCCACGGCGACCAATACGTTGCCCCCTCCCCCGCCCACGGATACGCCGCCTCCACCGACCGCCACACCGCTGCCCCCGACGAACACTCTCCCGCCTCCGCCGCCTACCGATACACCGCCTGTATATCCACCTCCCGCGCCAGGTTAATGCTTCTATCAGAAACGCCAGGCTTATAAAAGGTTGCCTCGATGGAACGGATGGTGATCAAGACAAGCAACAAGAAAACCGGTTCGAAGCGGCTGATTTTACGCTTGCTGTTCTTGAGCTTAACCATCGGCGCCTCTTGCCTAGCGGCTGCCTCGGGGTTTTACCTCATGCGGCAGGTCGCTTTGGATTGGTCAGGGACAGGCGGTTTGCTCGGCCCTGTGATCCAGAAAGGCAATCCAACCGCGCTGCAAAACGCGCAGGGCACGCCTTTGCCCTCTCCGCCTGGCTCGGAGAGCAACACCCCCGTGATGCCCGCTGTTATGCTCGCCCCTTGGGATGGCGCCGGACGGGTAACCGTACTGTTGCTTGGCCTGGACTATCGTGATTGGGAATCGCAGAGCGAGGCGGCGCGCAGCGATACCATGATTCTCCTCACGCTGGATCCACAAACCAAAACTGCTGGCATTCTGTCCATTCCACGCGACCTGTGGGTAGCCATACCCGGCTTTAAACATGGCAAAATCAACACCGCTTACTACCTGGGCGACGCTTACAAACTGCCCGGCGGCGGCCCGGCGCTGGCTGTTAAAACGGTAGAGCAATTCCTGGGCGTGCCGATCAATTATTACGCCCAGATTGACTTTGGCGCTTTTGTGCGCTTCATTGATGAGATCGGCGGTGTCAAAATTGACGTGCCTGCGCCGATCACCATTGACCTGCTCGGCAAAGGCCCCAGCACCAAGAAGAGGCTCCAGCCCGGCGTACAGGTGCTGCCAGGCGAATGGGCGCTGGCTTATGCCCGCAACCGTCACACCGAAAATGGGGACTTCGATCGCGCCGCCCGCCAGCAGCAGGTGATCATGGCGATCCGTAAGCAGATCTTGAGTTTTAAGATGCTGCCCACCCTGATCACCAAAGCGCCGCAACTGTACAACAAACTATCCAGCGGCATTCGCACCAACCTGAGTCTGGATGACGTGATCCGCCTGGCGTTGCTGGCTGAAACGATCCCCGAACAAAATATCCACCGCGCTATCATCAACAAAGATAACGTCATCTTCGGCCAATCGCCAGACGGTTTGAGCATTCTGGTACCTATACCGGATGATATTCATAATGTGCGCGATCAGGTCTTCGCTTCCTCAGGCGCCATCCAACCGCACACGCCCGGCGACGCCCAGGCGCAAATGAAGGCGGAAAATGCCCGTGTGGCGGTTTATAACGGGAGCGGCGACCCCAACCTGGGAGCGCGCGCCGCCGCTTTTCTCAAAGGGTTGGGGGTGAACGTGGTTCAAACGGCGGAGGCCGATAAATCTTATCCCTCTACAACCGTGATAGACCATTCCGGCAGCCCATACGCGATGAAATATTTGGTCGAACTCCTGCGCATCGCGGCCGGGAAAATCTATATCGAGTTTCAGCCGAACGCCAGCGTGGATGTTGAACTATATCTCGGAGCCGACCTGGCGCGCCTGAACGTCATCCCCTGACTCTGTCTTGTGTTATGATAAAGATACCAGACGCGTTTGCGGCTGGCAATGGCAGTTTGAAGCGTTAAATTCAGCAAATCGAAGCAGGTGAGTTATGTGCGGAAGATTTACCTTGATCGCCAGCCCCGAACAACTACGCCAGGTTTTTAACGGCGTGCAAATTCCCGATGCAGTCGCTCCCCGCTACAACATTGCCCCATCCCAGCCGGTAGCTGTCATCCCCAATGATGGCAGAAATGTACTGGATTTCTTCTCCTGGGGATTGATCCCGAGCTGGGCTAAGGACCCATCCATTGGCAACCGTATGATCAACGCCCGTGCAGAAACGCTAACAGAAAAGCCCTCTTTTCGCACGGCTTTTCGTCGGCGGCGCTGCCTGATACCCGCCAGCGGTTTTTTTGAATGGAGACAAGAAGCCGGGCGTAAAGTCAAAACCCCGATGTACATTCATTTGAAATCTGGCAAGCCTTTTGCCTTTGCCGGTTTGTGGGAAAGTTGGAACGCGCCGGATGGTTCGAACATCCTTTCTTGCGCCATCATCACCACCGCCCCCAACGATTTGATGCAAACCATCCACAACCGTATGCCGGTCATTTTGCCCGAAGCCGCCTATGATTTCTGGCTGACGCCCGGCGAGCAGCCGATTGAACGCTTACAGGCGCTGCTTCAACCCTATCCGGCGGATGAAATGACGGCTTATCCGGTTTCCACGCTGATCAACAGCCCGGCGAACGATGCAGCAGCCTGTATTCAGCCCGTCTAAAACGCTGGACGCCGCCCGCTGGGGTCAGGCAGTCAAGAACATCCTATCCGCCGCGCTGATCGCAGTGGATCCGGCGCAAGCGGTCGCTGCGCATCTTCAACGCCGCGGACACCGGTTATCCATCAACGGGAGAACCTACGCTCTGGATCGTATTCGCCGCCTGCTGGTGGTGGGGGCCGGCAAAGCGGGCGCACCCATGGCGGCGCAGACCGCCGTCATCTTAGGCGATGATTTGACTGCCGGTTTGGTAATCGTCAAAGAGGGCTACGGCGCGCCGCCGCAAACAATCTCGGATAGACTGCAACTGATCGAGGCCGGTCACCCGTTGCCAGATGAACGCGGCGTGGAAGGGGCACAGCGCATGGCGGCGCTGTTAGCCGATTGCACGGGGGATGATCTGGTGATCTGCCTGATCTCCGGCGGAGGCTCGGCGCTCTTGACCGCCCCGGTGAGCGGAGTGAGCCTGGCGGATATGCAGGCTCTCACCTCCATGCTTTTAGCCAGCGGCGCAAGTATCAATGAAATCAACACCTTGCGTAAGCACCTGGAGCAGCTCAAGGGCGGCGGCCTGGCGCGTTTCGTCTTTCCAGCGCAAATAGCAACCTTGATCCTTTCGGATGTGATCGGCGACCCCCTGGATATGATCGCCTCCGGTCCGACTGCGCCGGATCGAACCACCTTTCAGGATGCCTGGGCGGTCTTGCAACGCTATCACTTGACGGATCGTGTGCCTGCCTCGGTGAGAGAGCATCTGGAGCGCGGCTTGCGCGGCCAGGAAGCGGAAACACCCAAACCCGGTGACGCAGTTTTCCAGCGTGTGCAGAACCTCATCATTGGCAATAATTATCAAGCTGCAGTCGCCGCCATGCAACAAGCGAAGCGGGAAGGGTTCAACATCTTGCTGCTGACCACTTTCTTGCAAGGAGAAGCGCGCCAGGCGGGACGTTTTCTGGCTGCGGTTTTACGCCAGGCAGCGACGACTGGCCAGCCAATTGGCCGTCCGGCTTGCATCATCGCTGGCGGAGAGACCACTGTGACGCTCACCGGCGATGGCCTCGGTGGGCGCAACCAGGAACTGGCGCTGGCAGCTATCCCCGACCTGGCCGGACTGCCCGATATAGCTCTGATTACTCTTGCCACCGATGGCGGCGATGGTCCCACCGACGCCGCGGGCGCCGTCGTCACCGGTGAAACGCAGGCGCGGGCCTCTCAAGCTGGTTTAAACGTCGCAGATTATCTGCAACGGAACGATTCCTATCATTTCTTTCAACAACTTAACGACTTGCTCCGCACCGGCCCCACCCGTACAAACGTCAACGACTTGACCTTCCTGTTCGCCTTTTAGCGTTCAGAAGCGCCGAACCTTCGAAAGATTCAAGCGGCAATGCGCTGGCGTAGCTCCCGAATAAAATCTGGGCTACTGCCGCAGCATGAACCAATGACGCGCGCTCCTTGAAGGACGAATTCGCTCATGCGAGCGGCAAAATCCTGCGGCGTAAGATCGTAAACCGTCGCCCCGGCGACCAGCTTGGGCAATCCTGCATTGGGTTTGACGATCAACGGCGCCTCAGGGGCGACTTCTCGCATCTGTGCCAACACTTCTGGGATCATGTCCAGGCCTTCGCCGCAGTTGGCGCCAATTGCAGCCAAACCCAGCGGCCAAAGGGTCTGCGCCGCCTGCCGGGCGCTTACTCCCATCATGGTGCGCCCACGTTTGCCAAAGCTCAAAGAGCAGAACACCGGCAAATCTGAGACCTGCAAAGCGGCGTTCACGGCAGCGCGGGCTTCTTCCAGATCGGTCATGGTCTCCACCCAAATTGCATCCACGCCGCCTTCCGCCAGCGCAGCCGCCTGTTCAGCGAAAGCCTCGAACGCTTTTTCGTAGGTCAGCGGACCCATGGGCGCCATCAGCTCGCCGCTGGGGCCAATATCGCCGGCCACGTAGGCGCGCGCTCCCGCCGCCTGGCGCGCCAGACCCGCCGCGGCGCGGTTTAGCTCCACCACGCGCTCCCCTATGCCAGCCTTATCCAACTTGATGCGGCTGCCGCCAAAGGTATTGGTCAAGATGATCTGCGAACCGGCATCCAGGTAGGCGCGATGCAAACTAAGTATTTTTTCCGGCTGTTCCACATTCCAAATTTCCGGCGCCTGACCAGGCGGCAAACCTGCCGCCATTAGCATGGTGCCAGTAGCCCCATCCGCGAATAAAACCTTGCCGCTGGATAGATATTCACGCAGCGAGATTTCCATCTTCGCCTCTCCTTAGATCATCGAAAAAGTGTTCTCCAAGGTTGGATGCTTCGACGCTGTAAGTCAGCGTTTCTTCCTTGCAGCCAACTTGTTCCGGCTATTGTAACATGCCGTGGTAGATTTTCCCTGGGAACCGACGCCGAGCGAACGCTAACAACAACTTTTGAGCACATCCCGCATTACGAATAACCAACGCAGCAGATCAGATTCTGATATACTTCCTGACATCCTGTACCTTCGGCGGCGATGGATGTTTGAACCAGCCTACCAAAGATTACTGCGCGATGGTCAGCTTGAACAGCGGGTAAAAATCGCTGCCGAGCATCTTAAACGCTGCGACCTGTGTGGCTGGGAGTGCAAGGTAGATCGGACGGCAGGTGCATTGGGCGTATGTCGCACCGGCATCCAGGCGCGCCTGAGCAGTTATGGGCCGCATCTGGGCGAAGAAGACCCACTGCGCGGTTGGCGCGGTTCGGGAACGATCTTCTTCGCCCGCTGCAACCTGCGTTGTCAATACTGTCAAAATTATGACATCAGCCAGACGGACGCCGGTGAATTGGTCACGCCGGAGGAACTGGCAAAGGTCATGCTGGAACTGCAAGCGTACGGCTGCCACAACATCAACCTGGTCTCTCCCAGCCACGTTGTAGCGCAAATATTGGCCGCGGTGAAGATCGCAGCCGAAAACGGCCTGCGCTTACCGTTGGTATATAACACCGGCGGTTACGATTCGCTGACTGCGTTAGCAATGTTGGACGGCGTTATTGACATCTACATGCCCGATATGAAGTACGCCAGCGCCCAAATTGCCCGCAATTATTCCAAAGTCCCCCGATACCCACAGGTCAACCAGGCAGCGGTCAAGGAAATGTATCGCCAGGTTGGCGATCTGCAAATCAACGAACAGGGTCTGGCGTTGCGCGGCTTGTTGGTGCGTCATTTGGTGCTGCCCAACGACCTGGCAGGGACAGCAGAGATTGTCCGCTTCCTGGCGCAAGATATTTCTCTCAATACTTACCTCAATCTCATGGATCAATATCGGCCTGAGTACAACGTGCGCCGCCATCCTAACCAATACCCACGCCTGGCGCGCCCGATCACGCGCCAGGAATATCAGACCGCCGTCCAGGCAGCACACGACGCTGGTCTGAAGCGTCTCGATCAGCGCAAATCAATCTCGATCTTCCACTCAAATTAATAGCTTAGCCGCCCCACAACCATAATCTTAGGGGCGGCTATCATTGTTGTAACGATCAGATAGTTGTCAGGCGATCTCGATCTGAATCAGATTGAATGGCTAAGGCAGGTGATCGCCAAACTGGCTGTAGAGCCACCCTAAATCATCTGCTCTATCCACGCGATAGACACCGCCAGTGCCGGCGCAATTGCCGTTAAGGCCGAAGGAAGTAACTCCGGCAACAACATTCGAATCTCCAATGAAGTTGGGGCCGCCAGAATCGCCAAAGCAGGTTCCGCCTGTCGCATGATTATTCGAGAGCAGCAAGGAGAAATCACCCACCAGCCCGCCATTGATTTGGATCAAATGGGGATATGCTACCATGCGAACTCTCTGGTTGTGCTCCTTCCAGGAAGCCGCATCGGGAAAACTCTCCTGAAGGCCGTAACCCACAGCGGTGAACAGGGTGTTCTGCAAACCACGCCGGCGAGAGAGGCTGTCCAGCACGTCCTGCTGCGGCAAAGTGCCGTAGGCGCTCATGACCATCGGTTCATCCAACACGACCACACCCAAATCAAAGAGATAGAAAGCGTTGGGGTCATAGTTCGGGTGTGTAAATGGTGTTCCCCCCACGTCGCCCGTAAAGGGATAACCGTTCGCTGGAATGCCGGACTCGACATCCGCGTCGAACCAAATTTCTATATGAGCGGCGGGCAATTCCGTACAGTGGCCGGCGGTGAGAAACAGGGTGGGAGAAAGCAGCGTTCCGCTGCAACGCCACAGGGGTCTGCCGTTAGCATCCTGGGCTACCATCAGCCCAACATAGGGATGACCATTGCCATCCAGCTCCCCATCGGTTACCGCCCCCACCGGGCCGACAGCAAAAATCAAGATGGTGAAAACCGAAATTACAGCAACGATTGACTTCTTTAGCATCCTTATTTCCTCCTCGAACTGGCTAAATGTACTCACAATGGTCGAAATCGCCATTTAATAGTGTACCACAATTTCCCCCGACTGCATTAATTTCTGCAACATGAAAATTAGAATTCCATCAGCGTTGTGCAATAGCGATGCCCTTGCCTGTTATCGCTTCAGCAGAATCAAAACCCCTGCCGCGGCCGCCAGAACACCCAGGACAACTTCGCTGGAAGGGAAGCTGATGGAAAGCAATGGCAACGCCCCCGCCAGAATCAACCAAACGCCCAACAACAAAACCCCCAGGTTGCGCGGCAAACGAAACTCGCCGCGGTTGAGCAACAGCAGAACGCCGGCGGCGACTGCCAGCACAGCCAGAATTACATCCGAGGATGGGATCGAAACATTCAGCAACGGCAAGAGACCGCTTGCAATCAGCCAGATTGCCAGTAGGATGATCGCCAAATTGCGCATAGAATACCTCCGATAAAGGGTTTGAAGGATATATGGAAGGAGTGAATGATTCGATCAGGCGTAATACCTTTTTGATTATAATGCAAACCGGGGCGCCCACCACCTAAACGCGGCGCTCGTATCATCCACCGGGCAAGTTTTTGTTCGGCTGGTCAAATGAATTCGTATTGCAGAGTATCATCCGACGGTAAGCGCGAAACTACCTGAGATCACGCACTCCGGCGCGTGGTCTCAGGTAGTCGAAATCATTACAGCACTACTCAGGGCAGATGAATCAGCCGCGCCCCGACGGTAATCCGCGTGGCTACCCAGCGATTATCGGTCAAGACGCCATTGACGCTAACGTTCTGGCCAGCTTCCAAATCACCTAGGATAATCGGATAGACCACCCCATTTGCATCTTTCATCAAAAACCGCGTGGCTGCGTTCGTCTCAAGAGGCACTTCCTGACCATAATATCGCTTCACCAGGCGATTCCCAACCACCACACGAACGGTAACTGTGCTGCCATCAATTGCTGTGATTGTTCCAACCAACGCAAAGGGTGTTCTGCCCCGCGTTCTATCATTGGGCCGCGGCCCAGCCGCATAAGCTGGTGAAACGCTGGCGGTTAAAAAGATAAGTAAAACAAGCATTAGCAAGGCTTTTTTCATCGTTTTCTCCTGAATTCGTCATATTTTTTGTGCCAACTATAGAATCTGTCCTGCTTTATAGGACGACAAAATCAAGCCGTAGATACGGCTGCTTCAACGAAAGAGTTCACAATGATCTAACACACCGCTTTATTTGCGCCAAACAACAATGGCTCTCGACGTTTGCAAGAAACTTCCGTTGAAGCGCGCAAATGTTTTATAATCGTCTCAAGTGCTACTTTGGTACCTGAAAGTCGTGACGGTTTGGCCCGGGCAAGGATGAAGTTCGGTTCCCAATGGAGGGACAAATGGACGCCAGCGTAAAACTAGGACGGATTTGGGGCATTCCGGTTGGATTGCATATCAGTTGGTTCTTGGTCTTTGGGTTAGTGACCTGGTCGCTGGCTTCGGGTTATTTTCTCACCGAATATCCAGACTTGCCCAAAACCGCCCAGTGGTTGCTGGGGGGCGCGACCAGCTTGCTGTTCTTTATGTCAGTATTGCTGCATGAGCTGGGTCATTCCGTTGTGGCTTTGCGCAACAAAATCCCAGTGCGCGGCATCACCCTCTTCATTTTTGGTGGGGTGGCGCAGATCGGCAAGGAGCCGCAAACTCCGGGCGTAGAGTTTCGCATCGCCATCGCCGGCCCCTTGACCAGCCTGGCGCTGGCTGGCTTGTTCGGCGGCCTGTGGCTTCTGGATCGAGCGCAGCCATACCTGGCTGCGCCTAGCATCTGGCTGGCGCGCATCAATTTAATCCTAGGCCTCTTCAACTTAATCCCTGGTTTCCCTTTAGACGGCGGCAGAGTTTTGCGCGCCATTATCTGGAAAATCACCGCTAATTTTTACCGCGCCACACAGATTGCCAGTTACGCCGGTCAGGCGGTGGCATTTGGCTTCATTGGACTGGGCCTGCTGACCATTTTACGTGGCAATTTCTTCAACGGCCTCTGGTTAGCTTTCATCGGTTGGTTTCTGCAAAACGCCGCGGCAAGCAGCTACGCCCAGGTGAACCTCCAACGCATGTTACGAGATGTCACTGTCGCTCAGGTCATGTCGCCGGAGTGCAATCAAGTGCCCGGCAATATTCCTCTCGATCAACTGGTTGAAGAGAAAATCCTGACCGGCGGACATCGCTGCTTCTTGGTGACCGAGGACGGCGACCGGCTGCGCGGGATGCTCACCTTGCGCGATGTCACCGCCATCCCGCGTGCCAATTGGAGCAGAGTCCTGGCTGAACAGGCCATGGTACCTCGCGAGAAATTGATCCTGGCAAACCCAGACATGCACATCCTGGAACTTCTGCAAACGATGGACAATGCGCAGGTAGCCCAGGTACCGGTCGTCAAAGCCGACCAAATCGTGGGGGTGATTTCCCGCGAGCACATTCTGCACTACATCCGCATTCTGGGCGAAATTGGCAGTTAGAAATACGGGGGCGAAGTAA
Organism: Anaerolineales bacterium; assembly: GCA_020060465.1. Lineage (GTDB taxonomy): Bacteria > Chloroflexota > Anaerolineae > Anaerolineales > UBA4823 > RBG-16-57-11. The sequence goes on along the minus strand of JAGVAD010000001.1, from coordinate 21,660 downwards.
ATTTCGCGTTACTCAAGATCATATTCTCATCGGCGCTTACGCAGCAAAACGTCCCGCAGGTTCCCTAAAACAAACCTGCGGGACGATCATAACCCAATTGTCCGAAGCTCAGTAGAAAGACGAATATGTACCTCCATCGGGAATCTTGCCAATATCGTACGGGGTAATCTGATAGACGTTGTAATTCAACCAGTTCGAAAAGAGTAAATGCGCATGACCGCGCCAGCGCACTTGCGGCTCTTTTTGGGGGTCATCGTCAGGGAAATAATTTTTAGGCAGGTCAATAGGCAACCCTTTCTGCCGATCTCGCTCGTATTCGCTCTTGAGTGTCAAGGGGTCATACTCTGAATGGCCGGTGATGTAAAAGCGGCGGCGGTCGCGCGTCGCCAGGATGTAGAGTCCGGCCTCGTCGGATTCGGCCAGAATGTCCAGCCCTGCTACCCGTTCAACGTCCTGACGGCGAATTTCGGTATGCCGGGAGTGCGGCGCGTAGAAGGTATCGTCAAAACCGCGCAACAGGCTTTCGTTCTGCGCCAGCACGCGATGTTCGAACACGCCGAATTTCTTCGCCGGCAAGGGATACTTCGGCACGCCAAAACGGTGATACAGGTCAGCCTGCGCCGCCCAGCAGATATGGAAAGTCGAATAGACGTGGGTTGCGCTCCAATCCAGCAATTCTTGAAGCTCCGACCAATAATCCACCTCTTCAAAGGGCAAATGCTCAACCGGCGCGCCGGTGATAATCAAACCATCGAATTTTTCGTTTTCCACCTGGTCGAATGTGCGGTAATGGTTCAGCAGATGCTCCTGCGGCGTGTTTTTGGAATCATGCGAAGCCATGTGTAGCAAAATCACCTCTACCTGAAGCGCCGAGTTGCCTAACAAGCGAAGCAATTGGGTCTCGGTGGCAACCTTGGTAGGCATCAGATTGAGAATAGCCATTCTCAATGGGCGAATATCCTGGTGCAGGGCGCGGCGATTGCCCATGACAAAGATATTTTCCTTTTCCAGGATGTCTTTCGCTGGCAGTGTATCAGGGATGATCACGGGCATAGTCTCCTCCATTATGAACCAGCCAATGCCTGGTCTAGATCCCACAAGATGTCCTCAATATCCTCGATGCCGATACTCAACCGGACAAAATCGGGTGAGACTCCGGCGCTGAGCTGCTGCTCCGGCGTGAGCTGGCTGTGGGTGGTGCTGGCGGGATGAATCGCCAGGCTGCGTGAATCGCCCAGGTTTGCCAGGTGGGTGAAAAGTTGCAGCCGATCAATAAACTTTCTCCCAGCTTCCACCCCGCCCTGGATGCCAAACCCCAAGATCGCCCCGGGTCCTTTGGGCAAATAGCGTTGCGCCGCAGCGTAATCTCGGTGGCTCGGCAATCCCGGATAACTTACCCAGCTCACCTGTGGATGCTGTTCGAGATATTCCGCCACGGCCTGGGCGTTCTGCACATGCCGCTCCATGCGCAGACTGAGCGTTTCCAACCCTTGCAAGAACAGCCAGGAATTGAACGGCGATTGGCAGGCGCCAATGTCGCGCAGGATCTGACCGCGCGCCTTGACGATGAAGGCAATCTCCCCCAGGTCGGCGTACACCAGGCCATGATAACTGGGGTCGGGGGTGGTAAAGTTGGGGAAGCGTCCGCTGGCCGCCCAATCAAAGTTACCCCCATCCACGATGACGCCGCCGATGGAAGTGCCGTGGCCGCCGATAAATTTGGTGGTGGAGTGCACCACAATGTTGGCGCCCCATTCAAACGGCCGGCACAGATAGGGAGTGGCCAGGGTATTATCAATAGCCAGCGGAATGCCATGCGCGCGTGCAATTTCAGCCACCGCCTCGAAGGGGAACACATTGATCAACGGATTGCCAAGCGTCTCTCCCCAAATGAGTTTGGTGTTCGGGCGGATCGCCCGGCGGAAGTTCTCCGGGTCGCTGGGATCCACAAAGGTGGTCTCTATCCCCAGGCGCGGGAAGGTATAACACAACTGATTATAGGTACCGCCATAAAGCGTTGAAGCCGACACGATGTGATCGCCCGCCTGGCACAAAGTCAGGATCACCAGCGTCTGCGCGCCATGCCCCGAACTGGACGATAAAGCCCCCACGCCGCCCTCCAAATCGGCGATGCGCTGCTCAAAGGCATCGTTGGTGGGGTTCATGATGCGAGTATAGATATTGCCCTTCTCCTGCAGAGCGAACAGGCGGCTGGCGTGATCTGCGTCTTTAAAGGCGTAGGCCACAGTCTGATAGATGGGCACAGCGCACGCGCCGGTCGTCGGGTCGGGCGACTGACCGCTATGCACCTGACGGGTGGTGAAACCAAGCTGACGGGTGATGGATGGTGCTACCATACGATGTTTCTCCTTTGTGAAATAGATTGATATAAAATAAAAGCGGCGGACAGCCGTTTCGCAAATTGCTTGTTGCAATTGCGGAAAGGCTGTCCGCCGCCTCAACGGCTGCCCTTTCAGGTCAGCCGCGTGTACCTGGGTTCTTCGGTGCGAGGCGGTGGTTACAGCCCTCCGCCCCGCGCATGGACATAAAGGAAATCATCACAAGATTAGACCTTATAGCTGAAATTTGGGCAATTTTATGAGCGGATAGTAAATTTGTCAAGGGGCGCGCTAAAACGTGATCGTTCAAAGCCCCGGCATTGGTTAAAAACCGACGCCTCAGGTCACGAAGCCCGCTTGAAGCGGGCTGGGAGTCGGCGCAGCCGACTTTATGTACCTTCAGACGGCGACTGGAAGTCGCCGCCGAGCTCACAGAGAGACTGTTTTCAAAGCAGGCACAGAGATTTTCTTGACTCTTCTCTGCGCGCTCCGTGGCATAGTTATCATCGTTCATCAACACTGAATAGGGAGACGACCCAATTGCCATTTCACAAGCAATTGCACTTTTACCACATTGGCATTATCATTTCAGTTGCCATGAACGAGATCAACGACTCCCCTTCCAACGCAGAAATCCTCATCGTGGATGATATGCTGCCCAACTTGCATCTGTTTTCCAGCATGTTGAGCAGCCAGGGCTACCGCGTGCGCGAAGCCGCAGACGGCTTGAGCGCTCTCAAGAGCGTGCAGGACTCGCCGCCGGATTTGATCCTGCTGGACGTGCGCATGCCCGGTATGGACGGCTATGCAGTTTGTAAGCAGCTAAAGGCAGATGAACGCTGGCGTAACATTCCGGTAATCTTTGTCAGCGCGCTGGATGAACAAACCGACAAAGTGCAGGGCTTTTCGGTTGGCGGTGTGGATTACATCACCAAACCGTTCCACATCCATGAGGTGCTGGCGCGGGTTGAAACGCACATCACCTTGCGCAAATTGCAGCGTCAGCTCGAACAGCAAAATGCACAACTACAACAAGAGATCGCCGAACGCATGCACGCTGAACAGGCGCTCCAGGCTGCCAATGAAGCGCTGGAACAACGCGTCCAGGAGCGCACCGCTGAGCTGGCGCAGGCTATCCAGAAGCTGCACGCTGAACTCAATGAACGCCGCCGGGCTGAAGCCGAGCGTGAGCGATTGCTGGCGCAGATCCGCGCTCAGGCGCAGCAAGTGCGCGAGATCATGAATACCGCGCCGGAAGGCGTATTGCTGATCGAGGAAGATGGGCGCGTCATCCTGGCAAATCCTGTAGCACAAAAGAACCTGAAAACGTTGGCCGATGTCGGCGTAGGGGATACGCTTACCCATCTGGCGGGCATCCCCCTGGAGCAGTTGCTCCTCGCCCCTGCCACAGGCGAATGGCGTGAAGTGCAGGCAGACGGACAAATCTTCGAGGTTATCGCCCGACCGGTCGCTGGTGAATCCGATCCGCAACGCTGGGTTATGTTGATCCGCGACGTCACCCACGAACGGGAGACTCAGCGATTATTGCAACAGCAAGACCGCCTGGCTGCGGTTGGGCAATTGGCGGCGGGCATTGCGCATGATTTCAACAATATTCTGGCGGTGATCGTTTTATACGCCGACATGGCGCAAAACACACCGGGCATCTCCGAGAGGTTGCTGGAAAGATTGCAGGTCATCACACAACAATCTCGCCGGGCGTCGGAGTTGATCCAGCAAATCCTGGATTTCACCCGACAATCGGTGCTGGAACGCCGTCCGATGGATTTGCTGCCTTTCATTAAGGAGCAGGTCAAACTGCTGCAACGCACGTTGCCGGAGAACATACAAATCGAACTGCTCGCCCCGCCAGAGGAATTTATCGTTGAGGCAGATCCAACACGAATGCAGCAGATGATCCTGAACCTGGCGGCGAATGCCCGCGATGCAATGCCCATGGGCGGTCAGCTCGCGATACGAATCGCCAAAATGGACAGCAAAGAGGGCGTGCATTGTGTCGCCTGCGGCGCAGTTGAGGAGGGCGACTGGATCAGCATAGAGTTTCAGGATAGCGGCGACGGCATTTCCAGCAAAGATTTGCCCTACATTTTCGAGCCGTTCTATACCACCAAAGGGCCTGGCAAAGGCACCGGGCTTGGCCTGGCTCAGGTGTTTGGGATTGTCAAGTCCCATAATGGTCATATCGCTGTGTATAGTCGCCCGGGCTTTGGAGCAAAATTTTCTATTTTCCTACCCACCATCTTATCAGAACCGCTGCGCTCACCAGATACCGATCCAACCTCTCTGGTTCGCGGGCGCGGGCAAACGATCCTGGTGGTCGAAGATGAAGAAGCCACGCGTCATGCGCTCATCGAAGGATTAAACCTGATCAATTATCACGCGGTGGCAGCAGCCAATGGGCGGCAGGCATTGGAATACATCCGGCAACGTCCTGCCCTGGTAGATGTGGTGTTAAGTGATGTAGTCATGCCCGAAATGGGCGGCGCGGCTCTGTATCGCGCTGTGCGCGGCGAGGGGTTGAATATCCCCTTTATCATGATGACCGGCCACCCGATCCAAAAAGAGGACGAGATGCCAGAAGCCGACAGCACTCTGATCTGGCTGCAAAAACCGCCGCGGTTGAAACAATTATCCCAGGCTATTGCCCAGGCGTTATATCGCTAGGGATGTTTTATCTTTCCTTAAAACATCGAAAAACTCCGCTGTCGCTGATTGGACTACAGTATAATCTTCCTCAGCACAAATCCACGCCAAAGGAGTGATGCGCATGTACGATCGCCAAAAGCTCGATGAGTTGCGCCAGGCCCTGGAGAAATGGGAAGAAACAACCCTGCAACGCGGCCTGGGGGCGCTTCCCGAACGACAGAAAACTTTTATGACCGCTTCTTCAGAGCCGATCAACCGGCTTTATACGCCGCTGGACATCCAGGAGATGGACTACCTGGCCGATCTTGGCTTGCCCGGCGAATATCCCTATACGCGCGGCATTCACCCAACCATGCATCGCAGCCGGCTGTGGACAATGCGTATGTTCGCTGGCTTCGGCACCGCCGAAGAAACCAATCAGCGTTTCAAATATCTGTTGGAGCAGGGGCAAACCGGGCTATCTATCGCCTTCGACCTGCCAACCTTGATGGGCTACGACACCGACGCCCCGCAAGCACTGGGCGAGTTCGGCAAATGCGGCGTAGCTGTGTCCTCTTTGAAGGATATGGAGATTCTGCTGGAGGGCATCCCGCTCGACCAGGTATCCACCAGCATGACGATCAACTCGCCGGCGGCGGTGATCTGGGCCATGTACATCGCCGCCGCTGAAAAGCAAGGCGTGCGCAGCGATCAGCTTCGGGGCACCACCCAAAACGACATTCTGAAAGAGTATATTGCCCAAAAAGAATATATCTTCCCGCCGGAGCCATCCATGCGCCTGGTGGTGGACACCATCGAATATGGCGCACAAAGTGTTCCACAATGGAACACCATCAGTATTTCCGGCTATCATATCCGCGAAGCTGGCGCCACCGCCGCGCAAGAGCTGGCTTTTACCCTGTCTGACGGAATGGAGTACGTGCGTTGGGCGCAGCGGCGCGGCCTGCAAGTGGATGATTTCGCGCCGCGTCTGTCTTTCTTCTTTAATGCGCACAATGACTTCTTTGAAGAGATCGCCAAATACCGCGCCGCCAGGCGCATTTGGGCACGCGAGATGCGCCAGACCTTTGGCGCCAAAACCCCGCGCGCCTGGTTAATGCGTTTCCACACGCAAACCGCTGGTGTCTCGCTGACCGCACAACAGCCAGAGAACAATATTGTGCGGGTCGCCATTCAAGCATTGGCGGCGGTTCTGGGCGGCACGCAATCGCTGCACACCAATTCAATGGACGAGGCGTTAGCCTTGCCCTCGGAGTTGGCAGTGACCATCGCTTTGCGCACGCAGCAGATCATCGCTGAGGAATCTGGCGTGGTGAACACGATTGATCCCTTGGGCGGCTCGTTCTTCGTCGAGGCGCAGACCAATCGTCTGGAAGCCCAGGCCTATGAGTACTTTCGCCGCATCGAGGAACTGGGCGGTGTGCTGCCTGCCATTGAAAAGGGGTTTTTCCAAAAAGAAATCTCCGACGCCGCTTACCGCTATCAACGCGAGATAGATGAAGGTCTGCGACGCATTGTGGGCGTCAACGCCTACTCGGATCCCAAACCGGTCAGCATTCCTATACTGGAAATGGATCCACAAGGTTACCAACGGCAGCTTGATCGGCTGAAACAAGTGCGCCGCGAGCGCGACCCTGGCCGCGTGGGCCAGACGTTGGATCGCCTGCGCATCGCCTGCCAGGGGAGCGAGAACACCATGCCCTACATCCTGGACGCAGTTCGAGCGTATGCCACATTGGGTGAAATTGTAGGCGCGATGAAGGAAGTATTCGGCGTTTACGAAGAACCCACCTGGATCTGACTCTCTTTCCGAGAGCGACGCCTGCAACTTAGATGTATCGGAGGTAAAATATACGCCATTGAATCATACAGGGCGCGCCTCTTTGCGCGCCCTGATAAATAACAAATCGGAGGTAGTAAAATGGCGCATGTCAAAAAATTCAAAGGAACCATTGGTATCTTAACCGGCGGAGGCGACGTACCGGGCCTCAATCCGGCGATTCGCGCAGTCACAATTCGCGCCCTGCGAGAAGGCTACCAGGTGATCGGCATTCGGCGGGGTTGGGCTGGCATCACCCATTTGATCCGCGATCCCAAAGCTGATAATAGCGAAAACTATCAGGTTTTGGATGAAGAAACCGTGCGTCGGGCTGGCCGAACCGGCGGCACGTTCCTGCACACCTCGCGCACCAACCCCATGAAGATGAGTAAAGCCGATGTGCCGGAGCATCTAAAGGACAAATATAACGAAGAACGCAACGACCTGATCCCCGAAGTCTTAAAAAACCTCGACTTTCTGGGCATTGACTACTTGATCCCTATCGGCGGCGACGATACGCTCAGCGTGGGCGTGCGCCTCTACCGCGAAGGTTTCAGGGTGATCGCCATCCCCAAAACGATGGACAACGACGTTCCAGGAACGGATTATTGCATCGGCTTCAGCACTTGCGTCACACGCACCATCCAACTGGCAAACAGCCTGCGCACTTCGGCGGGGTCGCATGAGCGTTTTCTCGTGCTGGAGGTCTTTGGCCGCTACGCGGGTTTTACAGCCATGCTGCCCACCATGGCCGGCGCCGCCGATCGCTGCGTCATTCCAGAATACAAATTCAATATGGATCGGCTGACCGAACTGTTGGTCTATGACCGCAATAGAAACCCCAGCAAATATTCCGTTTTATTAATCTCCGAAGGAGCGATGTTCGAGGGCGGAGAGATGGTCTTTGCCGATCAAACCACAGACGCCTTCGGCCACGCCAAACTCGGCGGCATTGGCGACCTGGTCTCGCAAGAATTGAAAGTGCGTTCTGCGAAATTCAACAACGGAAGAACTATCAATGTCATTAACCAAAAACTGGGGTATATGGTGCGGGGTGGCGATCCAGACGCTATCGACTCCATCGTCCCCATGGCTTATGGCAACCTGGCGCTTGACTTGATTTTGAAAGGCGTCCACGGGCGTTTGGTGGTATTGCGCAACGGGCGATACGATAACATGCCGATTGATGTAGTCACCAGCACCAAAAAAGTCGTCAATGTCCAAAAATATTACAACACCGAGCGCTTACGGCCTTATTTCCACAGCTTTGAAATGAATCCTTTGTTCATCATGACCAGCGAAGGATAGATGCCTCGAATATATCCATGAGATAAAAATTGTAAGCGGGCGCGTTTTCGATGCCCGCTTACAATTTTGTATGCTCATTGAATGGAAAGCAGGCGGATGACAACCAAAAATTCTCATGTATAATTAAGGATGTACTCTCTTCAGAAAGGAGGTGATTGGCCGTGTTCCCCATGGCGAGCGCCCGCGGCCAGGGACTGGTTGAGTATGCGTTGATCATGTTGCTGGTTGCCCTCATTGTCATCATCATACTGGCCCTGTTTGGCCCGGCTGTGGGAGATTTATACAGTACAATTGTATCGGGTATTTAGCATCTTTTTTTCGTTGAACTTTTATCATCATTTAGAAGCCGCTTGCAACCAGCGGCTTCGTGTTTAACCATGCTTGCGACGTAAAATAAAATTCCTCAGACAAGCACAATTTCAGCTCTCGCCTGCTGGTCACAAATTTTATGGTATGATGCACCGCCGGAAATCAGAATTTATTTCGACGAAATGAACGAGACACAGCATTTATTTGAACAGATGACTTTGCTGGTGAACCGGCTGGAGCGCATTTCGGTTGACTCGATTTGGGCGCGCCGCGCCAGCGGCCAGCGCGGCGCATTGCTGCGCTGGATTGAGCGGTTGCAAAATGTGGATCATGATGCCGATCTGAGCTATGAAGATTCGGAGAAGTTAAAAAGATTAATCCACGAAGGCTATCGTCTCTTGGAACGAGCAGCCAAAGAACGAGGGCGTTAAAAACACGAAAAGCCTGCCAGCGATCGCCGTATCGTGCGCCGGCAGGCTTTTTCTATCCGACTGCAGGCTCAGTCGTCTTAATAGGTTGTGTTGTTGTAGAACCAGTTGTAACTATAGTAACCTGTAGCCCAGTTCTGCGTCCGAATGGCGATCTGATAAGACCCGTAAAGCTGGGGCGGTATCGAGAAGGTGGCGACCAACGTCCCGCCAGCGCCGGAATTGATGGTGCCGACATGGTAACCGCCAACGCCGCGCGTGCCCATCGGCCCCATCAAGACATCAAAGGTCAAACCGGGCGGGAAGTTGTGCGTCTGTATGGTTACCGAGGTATCGCGCACCACGCTGACAATCCAGATCGTGGGGATGCCCCAATAATAATAAGGCGGATAGTAGCCTGGTCCGGGGATGCCGCCCGTGCCGCCGCCTGGTCGGTTGTAAAATACCTGATCCATCGAGAAAGTTTTGCCATTCTTCTTGTGTTGGATCAAGCGCAGGACAAGCTGGTTAGCGCCAGAGAATTGGGCTGGAATGGTAAAAGTAGCGCTGAACGAACCGCCGTTGCCGGTGTCCAGATCGGGCAAATTCACCCAGTCATAACCGCCGCCTGAGTAGCGCCCCATCCGCACTTTAAAGATCACATTGTTGGGGAAATTGTGGGTCTGGATTGTCACGTTGGCGTTAGCGACCACGCCGGTTACGCTGAAACTCCAGGTGCGCCCACCCGTATTGATCGGAGATGGTCCCGGCGGATAGTAAGGGCCGCTCCCGGACGGAATGCACAACACCTGCCCCGGATAGATCGTATAGCGCGGCGGACGCACTCCGTTGACTTGAGCCAGATAAGGCCAATACACGCCATAATATCGAGCGATCCAGGATAGGCTCTCGCCATAGCGCACCGTATGGTAAGCAATACATCCAGAAGCCTGCGCTGGCTTCGCCGTCACCCCAGCGCCGCTGACCAGGATGATCAGGGCCAGCAAAACCATTAGCAAACGTTTGGAACCTCGCATGGTAGTCCTCCTCACTTTACGATTGTTCGAAAATCGGCGGCAGAAGCCATACGGCGGCGACCAACGGCCGGATTGGGTGCCTGCTGCGTAAAGTATTATGGATGTATTATAGTCTGTGACCCACCCTTTTTCAATAGATAACGCTCTAAATCTAACAAATTTTTGTGAAAATTTTACGCGGACTCAACGCTCGGTGCAAAATTCGTGCCACGATTGGCAGCTAATATATTCGGTTTGGCCTTCCCTGGACGAGTTGCGCGAACCTCGTAGACGTGTATAATTTGATCGCGCTGCAAAGCTTATCTGTCTCCCATCGTTTATCATGGACCCGACTCGCAATCATCCCAAACTCTACCAGATTAACGCCCGAGTCTGGATCAGTCGCTATACAGAAAAGATTGGACGAACAGCCACCCTGGACGACGTCACTGACGCCGAACTGGACGCCCTGGCTGAACTGGGCTTCGATTGGATTTACCTGCTAGGGGTATGGCAAAACGGCGAAGCCAGCCGACGTATTGCTCAATCCGATGAGCAGTCACAAAAAGAGTATGTGCAAGTCTTGCCCGACTTAAGAGATGCCGATATTTGTGGATCATGCTTCGCCATCGCTAGCTATGAAGTGAATCCTGCGTTAGGGGACGAGCGCGCTTTGAAGCGCCTGCGGCAACGCTTATCTCAACGCCGCCTGCGCTTGATGCTGGATTTTGTCCCCAACCATACCGCTATTGACCATCCCTGGGCATTCAATCAGCCGGAATACTACGTTCCAGGAGATGAAACGCTCCTGGTCAAAGAACCACAAAATTTTATCCGCCTTCAAACAACCTACGGCGAACGTATTTTAGCGCATGGGCGGGACCCATTCTTCCCCGCCTGGAGAGATACGCTCCAGTTGAACTACGGTAATCCAGAGGTGCAGAACGCCATGATCCGCGAAGCGCAAAAAGTCGCCGAGCTATGCGACGGATTACGCTGCGATATGGCGATGTTGCTCCTGCCGCAGGTCTTTGAAAGAACATGGAGAATAAAAACAGAGCCTTTCTGGCCGCGCCTCATTCAGACTTTACGCGCCCAAAAGCCAAATTTTATATTCCTGGCAGAAGTTTATTGGGATCTGGAAAGGGAGCTGCAACAACAAGGGTTCGATTATACGTATGATAAGGGCTTATACGATCGCTTGACCCAACAGCAGGCTCGCCCGCTCCGAGAACACCTGCGCGCTCAGTCAACCTATGCTGACAAAATGGCGCGCTTTTTAGAAAACCATGACGAACCGCGCGCTGCCAGCGTATTTCCCGCTCCAGTTCACCGCGCCGCGGCTACGGCAGCTTACACCCTCCCAGGTTTGCGTTTTTTCCATGATGGTCAATTGGAAGGCTATCCCAAACGTATTCCAATGCAACTCTGTCGCGCGCCCAATCACCCTGCGGACGAAGAGTTGAAACGCTTTTATCGCCAATTGCTGCGCTGTTTGGATCAACCGGCGCTACAACAAGGCGACTGGATATTGATTGAGCCTTCCCCGGCGTGGGATGGCAACTGGACATGGGAGGATTTTGTCATCAGTTTGTGGATCACTCAGGATGACTCGGCGCTGTTGGCAGTGGTGAATTACGCCTCCCATCAAAGCCAATGTTACGCCCGCCTGGCATGGGAGTCTCTTAGAGATCATTCATGGCGGCTGGAAGATTTGCTCAACTCAACACACTATGTACGTCCGGGCAGCCGGCTGATCTCACCGGGTCTGTATCTGGATCTCCCCCCATGGGGGGCTCACATCTTTCAAATCTTGCCTGAAGGAAAAACGCCGCGCGAAGGCGGCGTTTCAGCCCTATAAAAAATTACAGCGCACAGTCATTAACGATTTAATGAGTTCCCCGATGACAGGGTAAGGTCACATAGATCGGCGGACCTTTCTTGCAGTCGTTAATGTAGCGCCAATTCCCACCGCGGCAACCGCAGCCGGCGGGTTCAACTCTGGCAACCACCCGTCCGCATTGCAGATAGATGATCGTTTGCCCAAAGGTCGGATATACTTTGATAAATCGGCCATCAGCAGATGTCCCGCCGCAGCTCGCTGCCCTGCTATCTGCCGCTTTTACATCCACCTCGGCGGTCGCCAGTTGAAGCGAGAGGCGGGTCGTCTGTCGCCCCATCACCTGCACATCTTTCGCTGACTGAGCTTCGGCGTCATCGGTGTATGCCAGGACATTATATAACCCGGTCTTCAACCCCGTGAATGTATATACGCCGCCCTTGCTGCTCTCTTCGGAAATAGCAACCCAGTTTTTATCATATAGCACGATATGGATTGGCAACCGCGAATGCAGCGAGCGTTGAACGCTGACCTGGATCTTTCCGTTCGCCTCTACATTCGCTTCCACGCCCGGCGCATCCTTCACTTCTTTCGCCTGAACCGGCGAGACCATCAACACCACCCCTAAGCACACCAATAAAACGAAAACCCCTAAGGTATTACGCATCGGTTTCATACAGCACCTCCACTGGTATTTTCGCAAATAAATCCACGCTTGTCAACTCCAATTCCGCCCCGCGGGACAGTTCTTTTCCCCAACTTCGAGAGCGTTCGGAAACCATCTTATTGCCCATCTCCCTTAGCTCCCCTTCCCGCTGGTGTTGTACAGGGCGGGGTCATGAGTGAGGGGAATTTCCGAACGCTTTCTATCATACTAGTAACACCCTTGAGATTATCCTGAACGGACGTTAATTTATAACGCTCTTTGTTCAATCCGAGGGTAAAATCAGGCTATATTTGGAGTTTCTTGCCCTACTGGAACAAATGTTCTATAATTAAACAGGTATATCCGAACGGACAAAGAAGTGAATTCATATTGGAAAGTTTTCTATCAAATGATATGGTTGGCGCTGCTGGCAAGCTTCGCCTGGACGAACCGCGTCGCCTTCGCTCAAACTCCAGTCATCGTCCCCACCCCAGATGAGCGCATTCCTGTGGGGTTCCAACTGCTCGATTCGGCGCCTGGCATCCAGCTTTACAAAAAAGATTACCCTAACGGAAGCCCGGATTACGTTCAAGTGATTGACCTGAGCGCCGGGGCGCGTTTGAAATTGCTTCATGGACAAATCACCGAGCCGCGCCCGACCCGAGGATCGTATGGTGGACCAGACCCGCGTATGACCTCGCCAGCGTTGCAAACTTACTGGCAACAGGTCCTGGAAACTGACGCCGAAGCCTTTTGTGTGACCAACGGCGGATTTTTTTACATGCCAGAATACCCCACTCGCCTTGCATTCCCATTAAAAGTTGACGGTCAAATGATTACCGAAGGATGGGGGATTAAAACTTACATCGAACAAAAGCTGATCTTAGAACTTTGGCCGGATCGCGCCAATATTCGCCCCCTCAGCGCAGAGTCTCTCTATGATTCCGAAGCGCCAAATATTTTAGGCGGGCTTACCGAAGACGCAAACAAAAGGGCTAAATATGCCGTGGGACGCACATTCATCGGCATCGCCGATTATGATGATCATAATGGCTATGAAACGGTGCTGATCTTGAACACTCAGACCGCGCTTCAATCAAGCGCTGCGGCTGTGTTGCGCGATTTCGGCGCAGAGAAGGTCATGATGCTGGATGGAGGCGGCTCCACCCAGTTGTTGTGCAAAAGCGGTTGGCACATTCGATCGGACCGCCCCATCCCCCAGGCCATCGCGGCAATCGCCGCTCAACCGCCGCGCATCGCCGCGCAGCCGCTGGAACAAAGCCAATGGCCTGTGCTGGTGGAAGGGGAGGGTTTTCCATTTTACCTCAAAGTGAGAAACACGGGCGTCCTGAGCTGGACGATCCAAACCACCCAACTCATCCTCGACCCTTCCCCTTGGGGAGTTCCTCAATGGCTGCCGCTTGAAGGCGAGATACAGCCTGGGGCCAGCGCCGTTTTCAGCGACACGCTTGCTGCTTTCCGCAAAGCAGGTCTGTATCAAGTCAAAGTTTCCTGGGGCATCCGTCACGGCGGTGAAACCTATTATGGGGAGCCATTGATGACGCAGGCGGTGGTGTTGCCCAGCGCGCTGCGAGACCAGCGCCAGGCGTTGCAAAGCCAGATTGAACAGTGGCGCGCGCATTCCTCGCCAGAACAGGTCGAGGCGCAGGTTGAACGCTGGCTGGAGGAGAAAAACGGCGCCTCCCTGCCTACTGCGATGGTAGAGGACAAAACCACGCGAGCAGTCGCCGAAGTCCATCCGCAGGATGCTGTCTGGATCCCCTTGATTATGCTGCCCATTGTCATCATCCTGGGTTTTATGGTCAGCCGGCGCACAGTTCACGGATGAGGCGCTCTTCTAAGGATCCGTTATGCGCCCGCCCACGACAAAGTGATTGTTCTCTATCCCAACGCTCAAAACCATATTTTGCTACTATAATAGGTAGGAATGATTGATCTGGACATGTAAGCAAAGGTTCGAGTCTTCAATTCAATCAGGGAGAACGATGCTTTGCCCACATTGTAACGAAGAGCATTCACCTTCTACACAATATTGCCCCAAGACAGGCCGGCTCCTGACTTCGGCGATGCCGACCTGCCCATACTGCGGCAGCGAAATTCGCCCAGGCATCCGTTTTTGCGCCAACTGTGGAAAACCCTTGCCCGCAGATATTCACAGATCCGCGCCTGCGGTGGCGAATCTTGCCCCGCCTGGCGAGGCGGAAAAACCCGCTTCTCCGTCGGAAGCCGAAATTACCCTCCCCGGCCAACCGAACGCCGCTTCTGAATCCGCTGAACCCTCAGCAGGCAGCTACCCGCCGATCAAGGATCCAAAGCTGGCCTGGGCATCGCCACCCATTGGCGAACGTGCGGCTACAGCGTCGGGCGGAGACAGGCGTTCGCCGCGCAGCATAGCCCTCGCCCTGGCCGCGTTGGTGATTTTGGCTGCGTTGGTTGGGGTGGGGGTCATCTTGCGGCAGTTTTTACCGCGACAATCGCCAGGCGTGGTTCTTCAGCTCAGCTCAACATCGCCGACGATCATCGTGCCCTCCTTACCGCCAACCGTTTCTTTACCCACCTCCCCCAGCGCGGCTATCGCGCCGACAAACGCCCCCTCAGTGTCCTCGCCTTCAGCCACTTTCGTGAAAACTCAACCGCCAGTTGTTGTTGCCAACCCCACCATCACGCCCACCGCCTCCCTTGCGCCAGCTTCGACTTCCATGTTGGTTTTCTTCTCCACCCGTGATAGCCGTCAGGCGCTCTATCGCATGGACCCGGACAATCCGCAAGACTGGACTGAGGTGCCTGCTCCAACCGAATACGAAATTTTCGCCTGGCCAACCTTTTGCGGCGACCGCATTGCATTTGAGGCTGAGGATCGTTCCATGAATTTGCCTCCCTGGATTTTCCTGTACGATCCCAAGAGTGGGAGCGTGCAGCCAGTAACTTTTGCGTATTCGCCCCCTCTCCGGGTTGTCCAACCCGGTTGCTCGCCCAGCGGACGCTATATGGCAATGAAGACCCTGCACGATAACCGCTGGTACTTGAGCGTCCTGGATTTGGAAGACCAAACCATCATTGCCGAACGCCCCACGAATGAATACTCAGATGTGGGCTATGCTTCCTGGCCGCTAGAGGACGATTTCTTCGTCTGGATGGGAGTGCGCGCCAGCGGCTATTTTGATATTATTGAAACACGATCCTTTGCCAGCGGCGTACAATTTCCCTCTCAGATCATTGCTCAGGGCAAATATCCCGCCATTTCGCCAGATGGGTCTCGCCTGGCCTTTTTCTGTGGCAACTTGCTTCACCTGTGCATTGCAGAGAGACCCACTTTGAATCTGTTGTATCAGATTCCAGTGAGCTACTTCAAGAAAGTGAACAAAGAAAACGCTCCTGCGACTGCAGCCTGGTCGTCAGATGGTCAATGGATTTACTTCACCTCTTCTATCTCAGGCAATTGGGATATTTACCGAATGAAACCGGATGGCAGCCAGATGCAAAATCTTACCGAAAGCTGGACTTCTGATGAACTGATGCCCGCTGTAAGGTAGTTTACGCATCTGCTGCGGAGATATTTTATGCAAAATTTATCCGGCAGCGTGCTTGTCCAACGCTTTCGCCTGGACAGATTAGAGAGCCAAACCGAGTTGGGGGATGTATATTTGGGCGCGGACTTAAAACGCAACTTCCAGGTGGCGGTTACGGTATTGCACAACGCCATCCCTTATGATCCAACCGTTCTCAGCTTTCAGCAAGGCAACCTGACGTTACAGACGTTAAGTCATCCTCACATTGCCCCGTTTTATGGTTTATATCAGGATCAAAACATCGCTTTTCTCGTCGAACGCCATGTAGATGGAATAACTTTAGAAGAGATATTGCGTGAACGCCGCGGGCGTCCCGTTTCTCTTTTGGAAGCGATGGTTTTTCTAAAATCGCTCTGCGCCGGGCTGGGTTACGCTCACCGCTTCGGCCTGGTGCATTGCAATGTCAGACCGTCAAATGTGCGCATTGAACGCAACGGCAACATCCTGCTGAGCGGTTTCGGCTTTGCCCGCACCGCGGAAAGTGTGATGACCTCTACCGGCATATTGGGTATTCCCAGCTATCTGGCGCCGGAAGAGATCCGCCGCGAGCTGGTTACCCCTGCCACCGATATCTATGGTTTAGGCCTCATATTATTTGAACTACTCACCGGTCAACACCCCTTTTTGGGTTCGGCGCGCCCATCCTACACCCCAGAGCTGAGCCAGCGCGTCATCGCCGCGCATTTGCTCGAGCCAACGCCGAATCCCAAGATGCTAAACCCAGCCATTCCAGAGGGGATTTCACAGGTCATTCTCACCGCCCTGGCGAAAGACCCCCACGACCGTTACCAGAACACCCAGGAGATGTTAGAAGTTGGCTGCGCGGTGACCGGCTACACGCCCGACCAGTTGCCGGAGCGGTTGCCCAACTATCCCGCATCCTCCGGCGGAACCGACGAGACGTTGATCGTTACTCCATTGAGCGCGCCTCCCACCTTGAGCGCCGAACAACGCCCAGGCGAGACGATACCGGTCTCTGGAGTTTCACAACCCGGGACCTACTCACAACAACCCCCTCAGACGCCGGATAGTTTTCGCCGGTCGCCCGGTGGAACGGTAGTTGTGCCCGTTGAACCCGACGAAACCGAGGCCGCCAGCATTCGAAAGCGCATCGCGCCAGTACTGCCCTATGCTCTAGCAATCGGCGCAGCGCTTGCCGCATGCCTGTGTGTGGCCGTAATTGGTCTGGCGGTCTTTCCCACGACGCGCGGTTTGTTTGCTCTGCCCATCATCAACCCCACCGCGACGGTTACCTCGACATTTACATTCGTCCCTTCGCCTACCGCGCAACTGATAGCGACCTCAATCCCTCTCGAATCGCCCGGCGCGCTGCTGACTGACACGCCGCCGCCCACCCATCCCCCCCTTCCAACCAACACGCCGCTGCCCAGCGACACCCCAGCGCCCACGCCAACTCCACCCCGCACGGCGTTTACCGTAACCATCCGCAACAACCTCGGCTATCCCATTTATGCTTTCCGTGACGGGCGTCTGATGGGCACAGATCCCATCCCACCAGCGCGCTATATTTATTACCTCAACATCCCCGCTGGCGTGCATATCTTTTATTTTTGCAGCAATATCAACGGCACGGATTGCACCGAGCGGCGGGAGGTGAACATCAACCAGGACCTGACGATCGCGGTGCCATAGCCTCCGCGGCAACTACGGATCCCCCATTCAATGTTGGGTTTTGTCCAGCTTGATTCACCCTACCATTAACCATCAACTCTCCCGCAGCTTCCAAACCTGCGGGAGAGTTGTAATTTGCAGAACTTCACGTTCGTAATGATCAACTCTTTGCAAGCAGCAAGGAGTTGCTACTGGGGAAACGACTGGCGAATAAAATTTGACAGATCGGCTTTCAACTTCTCCAACGATGGCATGTGGATATACATCATGTGCCCGGCTTCATAATAATCCAGGCGAATGTTCGGTTGTAAAGATGCGTCCAGGCCAAGATGATTGAAGGTGTATTCCGTGGCAAAATATGGGGTAGCCAGATCGTAGTAGCCGTTGGCGACAAAAACCTTGAGGAAAGGGTTCATCGCCATGGCGCTGCGCAACGTCTCGCTCACATCCACATACTTATTTTCATGATCTGAATAACTCCACGGCCAGACCTTCGGGTTCAAAATTTCGTACGGCAAATCGCTTTCGAACTTCAATTCGGCGCGCACGTATTGATTGAACGTGGCGGTGTATGGCCCCATGATCGCCGACATGCTGGGGTCGTGGCTGAAATGTTCGCCAGCCGAGTCGCGGTCAATGCCCAAGAAGCGGGTGTCCAGCCGGCCAACGGTGCGCCGCCGATCGCGCATCAACTCCTTCGTGAAGCGAAAGATCTCAATTCGCAGGTCGGTACGGTCTATATAATCCTCGGAGAGGCCAGTGTAGCGCGCCAGGCTGCGCCGGATGCGCTGCCGTTCCTCGTCAGAAAGAAGGGCGCCCTTAAATAACGCCAGGTTATACTCGTTAGCGGCAAACGTTTCCACCTCGCTCAACAGCGAGCGCAGATCTTTGGTTTGCAAATCCGGCTCCAGGCGTTGGTGATACCAGGCGGTTGCAGAATAGGTGGGCAAGTGTGTGATATAAGGCAAATCATTGCCCGGCTCGAACTCGTGCCCCTGGAAGTTAAGCACCGCGGAAACCAGCATCAAGCCGTTCAAATACAAACCATGCCGTTCTTGCAAATAACCGGATAAACCCGCGGCGCGAGTCGTGCCGTAACTTTCCCCGATCAGGAATTTCGGCGAAGCCCAACGCTGATAGCGCGAGGTATAGAGGCGGATAAAATCACCAACCGATTCAATGTCCTTTTTAAAACTATGATACTGTTTGGCTTTCTCGCCCACCACCGGGCGGCTGTAACCGGTGCTGACCGGATCTATAAACACCAAATCGGTGACATCCAACAGCGAAAAATCATTGTTCACCAGTTTCCAGGGCGGCGGGAGTAGCGCGCCGGCGTCGCCCATCTCCACCCGCCGCGGTCCCAATACACCTAAGTGAAGCCAAACCGAAGATGAGCCAGGTCCACCGTTGAAAGAGAAAGTAATCGGACGGCGCGATAGATCTTCAACGCCGTCGCGGGTATAGGCAATAAAGAAGATTGAGGCTTTAGGTTTCTCCCCTTCCGACTCGCCAGCTTTCTCTCCCTGGCCTTCGCTCTCTTCTTTGAGAACAATACGCCCGCAAGTGACCGTATAGGAGATGGTTTGACCTGCAACAGTAGCCGTGTGTTGGGTGACAACCAGCTCATCTTTTGGTTCGGGGCGGGTTTCGGTTTTCGATTCCTCGGTATGCTGATCGCTCTCGCTTTTTGTAGTCATATTGTCTGCTCACAAATCCAGGATGGCTAACGCCTGATCGCGCGTCATATCCAGCGACAGTGTCTCGGCGTCCGGCGGGCCCTGAATAAGGATAGCTGGCGTAAGCCCGCTCAATTCAACCGCTCGTTGGTGCAGTTGCTGCATCTTCGCCACATACTCATCCACCAGCTCTTTGGCTTGCGGCTCGGTCAGGTCTGGGCTGGCGCTGATGGTCTGATACAAACTGAGCATATTTGCCTTTGCGCTGCGCCAATGCTCCTCCGTCGGCTGAGCAGCCTCACGCTGCACCCGCTCCCACAGAGGGTAGAACGGCAGTAGATCCACATCGCTGCGGCTGACCGATTGCACCAGGCTGTACAACACAAATTCGGTTTCTTGCAATGGATTAGCTGCCGCAGCGTTTCTCTCCTGGACGGAGACCGCCTCCGCCAGCGTATCTCCATAACAAAGACGATTGTTCTTTACCCACAATCTGGCGGGGTCAATATTGTTTTGCTGATTGGCAAGCAGGGCAAAATAACCCGGCGTGAATGGTTCGTTGCCATCCGGGTCATATTCCTTGCGATAGCCAATCAGCGGCTGGATCTGACCGCCGTCAAACAGCGCTTCGACGCCATCCAGCACCGTCGCCGCGATCTTAAGATACACGCCTGAAGAAGCGCTAAAGTCCAACGCCGAAGCTGCGCTTTCTACAATGCTTAACAACTTGCGCACCAGGTTCTCACGCTGCGCCCGGTAAAGCACAATAGCCACAGACACCCGCCCGCCGGTATAAGGATGGAGCCCGGCCACGCGTGTATCTTGAAGCAGCAAGCCCGAGTCCGGTATAGAAATCCCTTTTTCCTCGATCAGGGATGGCCCCACCACCATGGGCGCAGCCTGGACAGCGCGGTTATATTGAAACTCCGTAAACGCCAGCGTCATGGGCAGATAAGTTGTCGCCCACTGTCGGCTATAGGGTAGGTACATCTCATTGAGCCGCACCTGAAAGTAGTGCTGGTTGCGCGTAAAAGGGCCGCCGATCGCCCGATCCACGTGGCTCTCCGGGATTGGCACACAGGTAGGCAAAAAGGAGGGACTTTGCCGGATGACATCCCAAACTTTTGAAACCCGTTCAAGTAAAGTAGGCATCGCTTTATTGACCTTCAGATAATTGGGTGATGAACGGTCCCGCAGGTTTCTGATCACACAGGCTTGTTGTTAGGGAAACCTGCGGGACGTTTTGCACCGACGAGATAAACCAATTTCGGTGAATATCGTTAGTATCCGTGGTGCTTTCGCAAGGCGTAGTGGATGTAATTGGCCCACAAAGTGACCATCGTCTCATCCAGATAGTTATGCGTGCTCATGGTTTGTAGGATTAGCCTGCCGTTGTAGCACTCCGCCAGCACGCCGTAGCTATTCGGTTCATCGGGTCGCGTGCCGAGCACCAGTTGGGCGTCACCGGTGCCGGTCAAAAACATCAAATCGCCTTGATCTTCATAAGGCCAGTAATCGGCAATGCGGAACGCCCGCACACTGACCACCTCATTCAATAGGGGATGATCCGGCTGGTAAGCATAGATCTTCAGATCGGCCGGGGTGCGTGAGCCACCGAACCAGTTCACCACATCCACGCCGCAGCGTAACAAGATCGGTTTGGCTGTACCCAGATGAACTTCATCTAAATACCAGGCTTCCAGGATGACCGAGGTCTTGCCGGAATTGAGAATGCCTTCCAAAACCTCGAAAAAGGTGCCTTGGATGCCGGAGCGGTCTTCCGCAGCAATGATAATCAAATCCCAGGGCTGGCCATCCGGCGCATTGCCGATCATGCGATCCATCAGCCGACCTTGAGCGTCGCCCAGGTCTACGTAGGAACCTTTGCGGAAACCCAACCGCTCCATTGCCGCGGCCACATAGCGGAATACTTCGGGATTGCCGGCCACATCCTCAAAAAGCAACACCCGCGAGGAAAGGATGATTTCCTCCAGATTGGCTGGGGCTTGCGGCGAGGTCGCTGGCGGAGGCGGCGGGGTGGGCGGCTCTTGGGTCGGAGGTTCCTGCGTTGGCGGCAACGGCGTGGGCGACGGCGGCGATGTTGGTTGAGGCGTGGCAGTCGCCGCCTCGGCGTTGATTGTGGCTTGCATGACCGTGATCGTCGCCGACATATCGTTTGTATTGACTTCCCCTAAGCCGGGAATGCTGCAAGCAATCACTTGTACGAAAAACGGGAGGAGTAGAATGAAAAGAACGCTAAAACGAGGAGGGCGGAAATAATCGGGTCTCAGATGACCATTCATGGTTACCTCCCTTGAAAATGAGCCTAAGAGACGGCTATGGCCGCCACAGGCTTCAACTGTACCTGGAAACCGAGTTTCTCTAAGCGGCGTACTGCTCTGCGTTTG
>JAGVAD010000060.1 GCA_020060465.1 Anaerolineales bacterium | reverse complement strand
TTCAAAAGCCTCCGGGAATTTTG
Organism: Anaerolineales bacterium; assembly: GCA_020060465.1. GTDB lineage: Bacteria > Chloroflexota > Anaerolineae > Anaerolineales > UBA4823 > RBG-16-57-11. The sequence continues at coordinate 11,647 of JAGVAD010000060.1, read as the reverse complement.
AAGCCTGAGCAGAAAAAAGAAAGGAACAATCTATGCCCGCATTATCCGGTCGAAAAACCGTCGCCACCGCCGGAAGCGCCGTGCAATTGGGCAACCAGGCTATCAACGCCCCTCTCATGGTCAAAGCCCTGGATACCAATACCGGCATCATTGCCATCGGCAACGACGGCAACAATAACGTTACCATCTCAAACGGCTTGCGCCTTTCCGCAAGCGAGAGCGTCATCTTTGAGTTTGTCGGCAATCTGGCGCATCTCTACCTGAACGCGGCGGTGAACGGCGAGGGCGTCGCCTGGCTCATTTTATCTGCATGACGATGACCACTCTACACGACCGACGCCGCTTCATCGTGAAACAACAGCCGTCCGCACCTGGACAATCCGTCATCGTCTGGGATACCTTCACCGACACTAACGGAAAATTGCTCAGCGCCCACACCCCAGACCGCAGCCCAGCCGCCTGGCAGACGGTAAGCGGAAACCTGACCATCAACGGCAACCGCTGCACGGGCGCGACCGGCCTTTCGGTGATCCATATCGGACGCGCCGACTTCGCCCTGACCGCCTCCGTGCGCGGCGTCTCCGGCTCGGCGTCTTTGATCGCCCGCTATGGCGACAGCCTGAACTACTGGAAGCTGATCGCCAAGTTCTCCGTTAACGCCATCGAGCTTTGGGAGCAAACCGCCTCCATCTGGACTCTGCGCGGCTCTGCCTCCGTCAGCATCAACGACGGCGCAGACCACATCCTGAGGGCAACCTTCAACGGGCAGGCGATTCGTTTCTGGGTGGACGCTGTCGCTCCCCTCGCCTATAGCTCCACCTCTCATCAAAGCAACGTTCGCGTCGGCGTTTCCTCCGACGCCGCCGCCAACGCCATAGATCACTTCAAGGTGTCTTCGCTATGAATAAACTCGCCGCCATCCTCACCCCCTATTCCGGCGATGGCAAAAGCCAGTCCAGCGGCTTTCGCCCCACACTGAGCGACTTCTACCCGCTCCACGCCTGGCGCGATGTCACTGCCGCCCCAGCCGCAAACCTGCCTTCCGACGTAAACGCCCTGGTCATCGAAGCCATCCTCGACGAAACAACCCTGGCTGAGATCCAAGCCGACCCAGCTTTCATCGTCCTGTGGGAGGAAGACCTATGAAAAAAACCGACAAGCCCGCTACCACAAAGGTTTCAGAAATCAGAACCTGGCTGCGCAATCACGGCATGCAAGCCTCGGACGCTAATACTCTGATCCGCACCGCCTTGAGCATGGGTGAAATCGCCGATGGCTTACGCGCTCACCTGAGGGCGCGCCCGCGCCAACGGATGCCCTGATTGGCAGTCTGAAGTTTGTGAACGAGGAAGTGTGTACCCATCATTGAAGAAAGCCCGCCGATGAACCTGATCGCTGCTTTCTGTGCTGCGCTGCGCGATATTGGGTTATTCGCCGAATATCTCTCCGGTGTGCGGCTGCGAGGCTATCAACGCCAGGCGGCTGAAGCCATCCTGCGCTCGGTGATTAAGAAAGAGGGGTTGACCTTTGTGGTCATCTTCCCACGCCAATCGGGCAAAAACGAATTACAGGCGCAGATTGAAGCCTATCTGCTTGCCCTGCTGCAAAACACCGAAGCCGAGATCGTCAAAGTCTCGCCCACCTGGAAGCCGCAGTCGCAGAACGCCATGCGCCGCCTGGAGCGGGTGCTCGCCCGCAACCTGATCACGCGCTACCTGTGGCGCAAAGAGCAGGGCTACATTTACCGTGTAGGGAAGGCGCGCATCTACTTCCTCTCCGCCGAGCCCAGTGCGCACATTGTGGGCGCCACAGCCTCCACCCTGCTGGAGTGCGACGAGGCGCAGGATGTGCTGATCCGCAAATGGGACAAAGAGATCAACCCCATGGCTGCCTCCACCAACGCCACGCGCGTCTTTTATGGCACCGCCTGGACTTCGCAGACGCTGCTGGCGCGTGAAAAACGCCTGGCGCTGGAAGCCCAGCGACGGGACGGCGTGCAGCGCGTCTTTGAAATCACCGCCGACCAGGCGCGCAAAGAGGCGAAAGCCTACGGTAAATTTGTGGACGGCGAAATTGCCCGCCTGGGGCGCAATCACCCCTTTGTGCGCACACAGTTCTTCAGCGAGGAGATAGATGAGCAAGTCGGCTTCTTCACCGCCGAGCGCCTGGCGTTTATGCAGGGCGAGCATCCGCCACAGCTCATGCCCGCTCCTGGGGCGATCTATGTTTTCTGTATAGACGTGGGCGGCGAAGAACCCCCCGGCCGCGCTCTTTTGGGCGAGGCAGGCGACGGACGGGAGAGAGAACACGATTCCACCTGCCTGACCATCTTTGAAGTGGATCTCTCCACCCTGGCTGATGAAGGCTTGCGCGCCCCCACTTTCCGCGTGGTGCATCGCCGTAAATGGACAGGCGCCGGGCAGCCGCAGCTTTACGCCGAGATCAACGCCCTGGCAAACCTGTGGTCGCCGCACCGCATGGTGATAGACGCCACCGGCCTGGGCGAGGGGCTGGCCGCCTATTTGGAGCGGGCGCACGCTGGTCGGCTGCTGCGCTTCAAATTCACCCAGTCCAGCAAGAGCGACCTGGGCTGGAAGTTCATCGCTATCATCGACTCTGGGCGTTACAAAGAGCATCGCCCGCCGCTTGGGGAAGAGTCCAGGGATGCTCTGTATCAGGAGGAATTCTTCGCCCAGGCGCGCGCCTGCGGCATGGAGATTCTGCCCGGGCCGGGGCGCATCCTGCGCTGGAGCGTGCCGGAAAGCGCACGTCATCCGCTCACCGGCGAGCCGCTGCACGACGACTGGATCTTCAGCGCCGCCCTGTGCGCCGCGCTCTACAACGAAGCCTGGGGCAATGCCGAAAGCGCCATCATCCTGCCGCAAGACCCGCTGCAAGGACTTCGATTCTAGATTTTCGAAAGGAGGCAAATGATCAACCGTTTACGAGACTTGTTCCGCCGTCCCACCCAGGCGTCTGGCGCCAGCGCCCAGGTGGACGATTCGCCCGGCTGGCGCAGCCTGAGCGGACGCCCGCAGGACTATGACCCAGCCCGTCTGCAGGAAATTTATGCCGACGCCCTGGAAGCCTGGCGCAAGAACCCCATTGCCTGGCGCATCATCGCCATCACCACCGATTACATCGTCGGCGACCAGATCAGCCTGAACTCGCCGCTCAAGTCGCTCGACCGCTTCATCCAGAAATTCTGGCATCACCCCAAGAACCGCATGCCGCTACGCCTGGAGAGCATGAGCGACGAGCTGGCTCGCGCCGGCGACCTGTTCGTTGCCTTGTTTCGTAACCCGCAGGACGGCATGAGCTACATTCGCTTTGTCACCAAAGATCGCATTGTAGCCATCGAAACCGCGCCCAACGACTGGGAGAGCGAATGGTATTTCTACGAGACGCTGGAAGGCGGCGGGCAAAGACGCTGGCTTTCCCCCGACGCGCCGGAAAGCGCCGAGGCGGAGGCGGTGATGCTGCACTACGCGGTCAATCGTCCGTTGGGTGCGCTGATGGGCGAAAGCGACCTGACCACCATGATCCCCTGGCTGCTGCGTTACTCGCGCATGTTGGAAGACCGCGTGCGGCTGCACTGGGCGGTGCGCGCCTTCCTGTGGGTGATCACCGTGCCCGGCAACCGTGTGCGCGAAAAACAGGAGCAATATCGCACCCCGCCCGAAGCCGGCAGCATCATCGTGAAAGATGAAAGTGAACGCTGGGAGGTGCACGCCCCCAACCTGAACGCCGGAGACGCCCGCCACGATCTGCAGGCAGTACGCGCCATGATAGACGCCGGCTCCGGCTACCCGCCGCACTGGCGCGGCGATGCCGGCGACATCTCCCTCGCCACCGCCCAGGCGATGCAGAACCCCACCGAACGCCACCTGTTGCGCCGCCAACGGCACTTCATCTACATTCTGCAAGACATCCTGTACCACGCCTATCGGCGGGCAGTGGAGATCGGCGCGGCGCGCCCGCTGCCCGCCGCCTACGAGAGCGGCGCCTCGGGCGCAGAAACCGGCCCCGGCGGGCTGTACGACTACCTGTTCCGTGTGCACCTGCCAGACATTTCACGCTACGATAACCAGGCGCTGGCGCAGGCGACGCGCGATCTCAGCCAGGCGTTTGCCAGCCTGGGGACGCAGCTCCCTGCCCTTTCGCCCACCCTGGGCAGAGAAGCCCTGCGCCTGGCGTTCAAATTCTGCGGAGAGCCGCTCCGCCCGGAGGTGTTAGATGCCATCCTCGCCGAAACCCACTCACGCTGAGAGCCACGCTGCAACAGCGCTCAGCGGGCGCGCTAACAGCCTGTCTCGCTACCGCGCCCGCTATGTGCGCGCCGGGCGCATCCGCCGCCCAGACGGCGAATACACCCGCTTTGCCATCCTGCCCCAGGCTTTGCAGCAGGCTGTTGAGCAAGGTCTGTTCTGCGCCAGACCGGTGTTCCTCAACCACGCTGCCTGGCCCGGCGCGCCCGACCTGGCGAACCTGATCGGCTTTACCGCCCGCAGCGCCGCCTATGACCCGGCGCAACAATCGGTGGACGGCGAGATCGAGCTGATCCAAACACCCGCCGGACGCCTGGCGCAGACACTCATCGAAGCCACGCTGGCTGAACCGGCGGTGGACATCGGCTTGAGCATCGTCTTCTACCCTGCCTGGGGCGAAGACCCCGCCAGCGGCGAGCCGGCGATCGTCGGCGTGCGCCATGTCGAGTCGGTGGACCTGGTCTTTCAACCGGCTGCCGACGGCAGAATCCTGCAGGCGTTATCCGCCGAAGCCGAGACTTCTGAAATCCGTCAGACGAAAGTCTGCCATCTGCAACTCTCCCAATTTCAACTTGTGAAAGGACCCCTAACTATGTCTGATGAACGCTCAACACTTGTGAACACGCCTGCCACGCCGCCCCCGGCTCCCGAAAGCGAGGCTGAGAAGTGGCAACAGGCAGCGCTGTGGATGCTGGCTGTCAGCGGACTGCCCGAAGCCTCCCGCCAGCGGCTGGCGGCGCAGACCTTTGAAAGCCCGCAGGCGCTGCAAAGCGCCATCCAGGCCGAACGCCAGTACCTGGCAGCCCTGCAGGAAAACCAGGTGGTGCAGATCGGCAACCAGCCGCCCCGGTCGCCGCACATCGGCGGCATGCGCACCAGCCTCGACCGCATTCAACTGGCGCTGGAGGCGCTGCTGTGCGGCGGTCAGCCCCCGGCCGGCGTGCAGCCGCTCACCGGCGTGCGTGAGCTGTATCACCTGCTCTCCGGCGACTATGAAATGACCGGCTTGTTCCAGGGTGAGCGGGTGCAGTTTGCCAACGTCAACAGCTCCACCATGGCTAACCTGGTGGCGAATGTGCTGAACAAGCGCGTGGCGCAGGAATTTCAGCAATACCAGACCTGGTGGACGCCCATTGTGGTGGAGGAGGATTTCTCCTCGCTGCAAGCCATCAAGTGGACGCTGCTGGGCGGCGTGGGTGAGCTGCCCACCGTGGACGAGGGCGCCGCCTATTCGGAGCTGAGCTGGGACGACTCCGCCGAATCGGGGGCATTTGTCAAGAAGGGCGGCTATCTGGGCCTCACCCTGGAAGCCATTGACAAGGATGAGACCGGGCGGCTGCGCGCCGCGCCGCGCGCCCTGGCGCAGGCTGCCTGGCTGACCTTGAGCAAATCCATCTCAGCCATTTTTACCGCCAACTCCGGGGTTGGCCCCACGCTCAGCGACGGCAAAGCCCTCTTCCACAACGATCACGGCAACCTGGCCACCTCCGCCCTGACGCTCAGCGCCTACAACGCGGCGCGGGCTGCCATGCGCAAGCAGACCGAACTCAACAGCGGCGAACGCCTGGGCGCGCTGACCTCGCCCAAGTACCTGCTGGTGCCGCCCGACCTGGAAATGACCGCCTTGCAAATCCTGGCTTCCGAACTCGATTACACCTACACCCTCTCGAATGGTCAGGCGGCGCCGGTGAACCCCAACACGCAGGGCAACCTATTCAATGAGCGCCTGGCTTTCGCCCGCAGCCGTGTGATTGTGGTGGACTTGTGGACCGACGCCAACGATTGGGCTGCGGTGGCTGATCCGCGCCTGTATCCCACCATTGGCGTGGGTTACCGCTACGGGCGCACGCCGGAGATCTTCAGCGTAGCCAGCCCCACCGCCGGGCTGATGTTCACCAACGACACCATGCCCATCAAGGTGCGCTTCTTCTACGCCGTGGCGCCCATTGACTACCGCGGGCTGTATAAGAGCAACGTAGCCTGACCCCCTCCCTGCCCTCCCTCAAATCCACCGCCGGATTTGGGGGAGGGTTCAAGGGGGGTCGGAGAAAATTTGTATGGCAAGACTTCATAGCACAGGCAACAACTACATCCCGCCTGGGGCGAGCAAAACCTTGCACACCGCCCCCGGCAAAGTGCATGCCATCGTCGCCACCGGCGGCAGCGCCACGCCCGCTCAGCTCACCCTGTACGATAGCCCCACCGCCAGCGGCGACCTGCTGGCGGTCTTCGAGGTGAGCGCCAACGCTCCACTGACGATCCTCTATCCGCCGCCGTTGGGCTTGATCTTTCTCCATGGTCTGACGGTCGTGTGCGGGGCAAACTGCCGCGCCCACCTGATCACCGAGGCTTAGGGGCGCGTGGTTTGGAGTGCTGAAGCGCGGCTTCAGCACTCCAGAAAGGAGACTTACCCATGACTACTCTAGCCGAAATGTTGGACCAATTGCGCAACCTGATCGGCGACACCGGCGCAACGCCGCATTTCAATGACTTGCAACTCACCGATTACCTGAACCGCGCCATTCAGGAGCTCAACCCGTATTTTCCCCGCCGCCTGACGTACACGCTGAGCGCGGTTGCTGGCGAGCATGAATACGCCCTGGAGGTGGGCTGCCGCGCTGCCCTGGCTTGCGAATTCCCCGCCGGGCGGATGCCGCCTGCCTTTCTGCGCCGCATGGACTGCACCCATCCCGACTTCTGGCGCGGCGACGACCGCTACGACCTGATCTTGCCGCACGATGCCAGCAGCCTGAACCCGCCACGGCTGATCCTCAGCGCGGCGCCGGCGGGCGGAGAGACCATCCTCTTGCAGGCTGCCGCGGATCACAATCCGCTCTCCGCCAGCGGCGATGAAGCCACCTTGCCGGGGCGCTATCACAACCTGTTGCTGCTGTTCGCCCGTTTACAGGTCTGGCGCGAACTATCCACCGGCGAAGGCATGGACCCCAACCCCATCCAGCTCTGGTCGGCGACGCTGGAGCTGAACGTGGAGCGCGCCGAACGCCAGTACCGCAGCGCGCTGAAAGCCGCCCTGGCTGCCGAAAGCCGTTCTTCCACTGCTGCCTGGCGCATGTCGCCCTGCGATCGGGTGTATTAATCCACGCCAGGCTTTTTAGCGTCCTGGCTTTCCATCAGGGTACCACATCCAGGCGCGGCGCGCTACATTGGGTCGAAGCGCGGCGCGCCTTTTCGTTTGGATTGACAAAATTTCATCCTGGGCGTATAAGAGGGAGTGGATCGGGATCTAGGGAAGGAGGACAAAATGGAAACACTGGGGTTTATTGCAAATGTGATTCAAATTATTACGTTTATCCCTTTTGTTGCTGGCGCATATTATTTCTTTACAAAAGGTTTACAATTACAGCGCCGACTCAAGGCTTTATCTGCCGTACCAAATAATCGCCCTATTGCTCTGGTGATTGGATTGGGGGCTGACAACGAAGGAGCTGTGCGTCAACAACTTAAAGATGAGGGGCAAACTATGGAGGTGATTTCTCTCATCGAGAAGGGTTGGGTGGAACCTTCAGAGTATATAAACTTGCTGAGACGTTTGAAAGAACTCAAAGATCAATTCAGCAAGAGCGGCGTGAACGAGCTTCACCTATATTATCAAGGGCCGCTAACGTTCGCCATGGCAGTTGGCGCGCTCTTTGACAATTGGGTGCCGCTCAAAATCTATGCTTTTCGCGATGGCCGTTATCATTTGGAGGTGACATTGACTACAGAAACCCTAATTAATCCTTGATCAGCAAAAAGCGAGTTAACTTTGCCCAGGTGTGAAAGCAACTGGATTGTGATAAGAGAGTTATCCAGCGAACTGTCATGTCAAGGCAAGCGCTCATTGAAGTGATTCTTTCTCGCTCAAACATGGAGCGAGCCTGGGAGCAAGTGAAGGCAAACCGCGGCGCGCCTGGTGAAGATGGCGTGACCCTGGCGCGCTGGGAGCGCAATTGGGAGGCGAATATCGAACGCTTGCGACAACAGGTACACACTAACACGTACTGCCCCAACCGCCCAAAGCGTTTCCTGGTCTCTAAGAAAGACGGTGGAATGCGTGAGCTATGCCGCCTGACTGTAAGTGATAAAGTTCTACAACGCTCGGTGCTTAACATCATCGAAAAACCATTCGAGCAACAATTCCTGGATTGCGCCCACGGTTACCGGCCTAAACGTTCCGTTGCCACTGCCGTCCAACAAGTGGTGACCCACCGTGATTTTGGTCGGCTTTGGGTATTGGATGCCGATATTCGCGCCTGTTTTGATAGCCTGGATCATGCCTTGCTCATAGAACGCATTCGGGAGACGATCTCGGATTGGTTTGTGCTCAACCTGACTGAATTGTGGCTGAAAGCTGGGCGCAAACATCGCCATCAAGCTGTGGGAGTGCCAATGGGGGCCGTGCTCTCGCCGTTGTGGTGCAATATCTATTTGCATCCTATGGATGTTCAGCTCAGCGCTGCCGGCTGGAAGCTGGTGCGTTATGCAGATGATTTTATTGTGCTAACCCACACGCAGGAGGAAGCGCAGCGTGCCTGGCAGGCAGTCGAGCAAACTTTAGAGGGGTTAAAGCTGGAGCTTTCAGCGAGTAAAACCTGTTTGGCATCCTTTAATGAAGGATTCACCTTTTTGGGTGTGACTTTTGAAGGTCAACGTTTGAGCTACAACTGGCAACAGAAACGCATTGAAATTAGCGGTCAAAATCTGAAGACGCTACGTCAGCGCCCGCCGGATTTTTATGGGAGATAAAAAATATGCCGACCCTATACGTTACCGAGCCAGGTGCTCGCATCGAAAAGGAATATCGCCGCTTATTGGTGGTAAAGGAAGACAAAGTATTAATGGAAGTTCCCTTTGCCCAGCTCAGCGAAGTGGTGCTGATTGGTGCCGTCGGCGCAACCATCCCAGCCTTGCTCTCGCTGCTGGACGCCGGTTGTGGTCTGACGCTGGTGAATCGCGCCGGAAAGTTGCGAGGGCGACTGATGCCCGCCGAAGCGCGCAACCTGCCCTTGCGCCATGCTCAATATTTGCGTTCTGGCGATGTACAATTTTGCCTGCAGATCAGCCAGAGGATAGTGGAAGCCAAGCTCAAGAACCAGCGCTGTATGATACGCCGCTTCCTGCGTTCTCGCAACGCAGATCAAAGCAACGAGCTTCAAAGGGTTGGTACAGAGAGCATCTTGCTGACGAAAAAAGCCCTGGATAAACTGTCGCTGGCGAAAAACCTGGCCGAGCTACGCGGCGTTGAAGGCGTAGCCAGCCGCGCTTATTTCGCTGTCTTGCGCCGAATATTGCGGCCCGAGTTCACCTTTGAGAAGCGCAGTCGCCGCCCGCCTGGGGACCCCGCCAACGCCCTGCTCAGCTTCTCGTACTCGTTGCTGACCAACGCCATGTATACTGCTTGCCTGGTGGCAGGACTAGACCCTTATGATGGCTTCTATCATGCAGATGCATACGGGCGTCCGGCGCTGGCGTTGGATCTGGTAGAAGACTTCCGCTCTGTGGTCGCCGATTCGGTGGTGATTGGATTGATTAATAAGTGTATGGTCAAGAGAACAGATTTCGAACGTTCCTCGGTTAAGGGAGAAGAAGGTGTATTCCTTTCGCGGCGCGGACTGCGCAAATTCCTGGAATATTTCATCCAACGGTTGAACAGCGCTGTCTTTTACCCCGCTGCCGGTCGTAAACTCAGTTATCAGAAGATCTTCGAAGTACAGGCTCGCAGTTTACGTTCAGCTATTGAACAAGGCTCTGCGGAAGCATACTCGCCCTTCTTGGCGAAATAGGGTTTGCTTTTCACGGCGCTGTTTTGCTGCCGGTTGAGGGCTGGCGAAAGTAAGGAGATCAAATGATGGAGAAGCTTTTTATCCTGGTGGCTTATGATATCTCCAATGACAGGCGCCGCACAAGATTACACAACCGCTTGTTGGATTTCGGTATGCCCGTGCAATACAGCGTCTTCGAATGTCTGTTAGATCAAGAAGGTCTAAGAAAAATGAAGCAGATGGTGCGTAAAACTGTGCGCCCGCGTCTGGATCACGTGCGTTATTATTCTCTATGTTTGGATTGCCGTAATAAGATAGAAGTAATTGGGAGGAAGGAGGTAACGAGTGAAAAAAGCAGCCTGGTGGTTTGATGGGGAGGCAAACGGCGGAAATACCGAGCGAGATGGGGGGTATGTCACATTTTCGAAATGCTCGGATTTTTGGCTGTTGAAACTGCCACCCATAGGGGGGAAAGGCTGCGCGACTGCAAAGGGTGGGGTCAGAATCCGAGCAAGGCAGGGTGTTTGGAGCATATTGAGATGCTCGGAATTGATCACCTCCTGCCAGGGGTTGCAGTATGGAAATCCGAATGGCAAGGGGTGGGGATCATGGACACAAAAAACGCCGAAAAATGTGGTAAAATTGCGGTTGAAATACATTCAATGCCCGTAAGGGTATTAAGACTCGAGAATGACGCGCTCGAACCGTTGTGCATCTTCGCTGCGGAAGAGTTGAAATACATTCAATGCCCGTAAGGGTATTAAGACATTCGATGTTCACGACGATCTGGACGCACTGCGTGCGTTGAAATACATTCAATGCCCGTAAGGGTATTAAGACGTAAATGGGTGTGCAAAATTTATTAAGATCATTTCTCTGTCGTTGAAATACATTCAATGCCCGTAAGGGTATTAAGACATTCGGTAGATACCGAACGCCAGCAGAAGCACGAACACGATAGTTGAAATACATTCAATGCCCGTAAGGGTATTAAGACGTTGAGCAACCAATTGGTTGTAATTCTCACCTTTGAGCTTGTTGAAATACATTCAATGCCCGTAAGGGTATTAAGACGATGAAACTCTCTTTGCTCATCTCGCTTTCGTACGACCGACTGTTGAAATACATTCAATGCCCGTAAGGGTATTAAGACGGGTGCTGCAGCAAAGATAGGAATAATGAACCACCTCCACAACATGGTAAGAAGTTGAAATACATTCAATGCCCGTAAGGGTATTAAGACGTCTTGTTGATCGTGCGCCACTGCTTCCACACCTTGACGAGAGGTTGAAATACATTCAATGCCCGTAAGGGTATTAAGACCCACATCGAAAGTGCACACGAACCCAAGAGGGCAAGTGGGTTGAAATACATTCAATGCCCGTAAGGGTATTAAGACCGTCAGCGATCAAGGCAATGATCAACGCAACCCACCAATCAAGGTTGAAATACATTCAAGAGGGTTGGACAAACCGTGGTTGGTTACGCCTTGGCGGCGAAAAAGCGTAACCAACCAAATGGTTGGTTACGCTGGTCTCAATGGGCTCTTCAGTTCTTTAACAATTCAAACGCAAGCTCTTGAGCCGCGGCTTTCGGGCTGGCGGTTGCGAATGCGCT
>JAGVAD010000052.1 GCA_020060465.1 Anaerolineales bacterium | reverse complement strand
CTCATCCGACTATAGCCTCAAAGGCCCAGGCAGCCAGGCCTACTGCCACCATCTTTGAACAACGCCTTGAAGTTACATAAGATTTGTCAGTCAATCAGCCCAATCTTCTTTAACCAGTCTCTGTCCTCGAAGGCAAAGGTGAATGCTTTTCCAAATTCCATGACGACCTCCTTGGGAAAAATAAATGGGGTTTAAGAGTATGCCAATTAATTCTTAATCTTATCAGGTTTTTAGCTTTTTGCAGGAAAAATTATCGCATTTTTTACGCAATCTTCAAAAGTCGGCCTCATGCGGGTCGCGCACTGGCCGTCGGCGTTTTGAGAAACCAACGTGCTCCGTCGGGCTGGAAAATCAGCTCGAAAACCCGTTCTCCCGCAGCCATCACCAGAATATGCAAGCCGGTTTCATCCTGCCAGCGGCGGCCTGTGGATAAAACGTTGTAAACCTGTTCATGCCAGATGAACTGAAGCGGATGGATCTCCCCGTTTGCCTCAAAGCGGGCGGTGACTTCAATTGGCTGCATGTAAATATTCCACCAGTTTTTGCAGCGCCTGGTCTGCCGCCTGTTCTTTGATTTTCAACCGATCGCCCGCAAAGCGGAACGACCAGGCCTGGTCGCTGTCTGGCGCGCTCAATCCAATCCAGGTGAAACCGACCGGCTTGTCAACCGTTCCACCCCCTGGGCCGGCGATGCCGCTCACCGCTACCCCCACATCCGCCGCCAACGCCAGCCGCGCACCGCGCGCCATCTCCAACACCGTCTCACGGCTGACCGCGCCATGCCGCTCCAGAGTTTCCCAGCGCACCCCCAGCAGACGCACTTTGGCTTCATAGGCGTAGGATACGATCCCGCCGACAAAGTAGGTGGAAGAACCGGGGACATTGGTGATGCGATGCCCGATCAAGCCCCCAGTACAAGACTCAGCCACTGCCAGGCGCAGCCCTTTTTGCCGCAGAAGCTCGCCGATCAAAAATTCCGGAGGTCTTTCCGTCATGAGGGTTATTATACTCGCGCCGCTTCGATCTGCTCTCCTAATGTGTCTCGGTGATCTTGCGAATGCTGCGCGGCTGGTCAGGGTCATACCCTTTGACGCGCGTCAGGTGATAGGCAAAGAGCTGCGCCGGGATGATCGCCGCCAGCGGAGATGCCCACTCTGGGATGTCTGGCGGCAGCCTTAGCGGCGATTGCGCCAATTCGAGAGCCGCCGATTGATCGGAGATCACCAACAATTCGCCGTGCAGCTCGTCGCGCAAGCGGCGCAGCATGTTCAACACATCTTCGAAAACCCGTCCGCTGTGCGCCACCGCCATCACCGGAAAGCCCCTTTCCACCATGGCGATTGGGCCATGCTGAAAATCCGCCGAGGAATAGGGTTCAGCAACCACGTAGGTCAATTCCTTTAGCTTTAAAGACCACTCGAAAGCTGTGGCGTAGTTATAACCGCGCCCAATGACCACGCAATGGCTCATATATCGGTAACGCTCGGCGATACGAGCAATGACTTCATCCAGCAGCAACGCCTGTTGCACCCAGCGCGGTGTTTGCCCCAGGGCAGCCAGGTTCTGGCGATCATCTCGCAGCGCCATGGAGAACATGGCAATCGCCATTAACTCAGCGGTGTAGGTTTTCGTCGCCGCCACTGCGGCCTCTTCCCCCGCCTGGATGTCAATGACATGATCCGCCACCTCGGCTAATGGCGAATGGACGGCGTTGGTGATCGCCAGCGTGGCGCAGCCCTGGTGGCGTCCTTCCGCCAACACCTCGACGATGTCCGGCGACTGGCCAGATTGGGAAACGCCCACTACCAGCGCGCCGCGCAGATTGGGCGGCTGACGATAGAAAGTGAACAACGAAGGGGTAGCCAACGCAACAGGCAGGCCATTCATTGAACCCCACAGATAATTGGCGTAGCGTCCAGCGTTATCGGATGTGCCGCGCGCCGCCAGAAAGACGTATTGCGGCTCGATGCGCCGAATATCCTCGGCGATCCGCCGGATGGCGGCAGCTTGCTGGTTGAACAACCGATCCAGGACATCCACCTGTTCGAAGATTTCGCTCTTCAGCGTCATGACGAGTCTCCAGGGAAAAAATCCAATGCAGTTTGCCCACCAGCGATGAAGGGGGTAGGGAAACAGTACGCCACGGGCGCAATGGGTTGGGCGCCCCCGCCATCGCCGACCTGGGAATTAAGAGTTTTGGGGCGAACCATCCAGAGGTGTTACTTCTATCTGGCGCGCCAGGTCATTCTCCAGCGCCAATTCGCTATGCTCAACCTGCACCACGGTGACCGGCTCGTGCTGGATCACACGCACCCAGCGACCTGGCGCCAGCCCGTAAGCCAGTAAATGCGACAGACGTTCGGCGGGCAAACTGGATGAGAAGCCACGCAAACAGACGCGCTGACCGGCAGGTGCATCAGCAAGCGTGGAGGCGCATCGTCGCCGGCGGGCGCCCCGCCTTCTGAAAGCAAAACCATGCTGACCAAAACGCCCACGGCCAAATCGTCTCATTGTTCTTCGCTCCTTTGCATCAGGCCAAATTTTTGGTTTTGCTGGACTTCGTTGTAAACAGCCAGCGCTTTGCCAACCGCGCCAGCGTTGAACGTTCTGGATCGGTCATCTCAAAACCACACTGCGGACAGCGAACCAACTGGCAACCGCTCTGCAACGGGCATGACTGACACACCTCTTGCTGATCGGGGTTGAAGCGAAAGCCACACATGCTGCAAACGATCCAACGCGTTCCTTGATCCATGCTCAAGCTCCCCATCCAAGCGCCAGGAGCAGCCGGTTCAGCAAGCCGCCCGCCAAAATCGCCAGCGGGATGATGGTAGCCAACATCCCTATGGCGGTGCGCCAGCCGCGCTCTTTGCCGATCATCATCACGCTGGCAATGCAGGGAATGAAGAGTGTGATGGTCACCATCGCTGTCACGATTTGCACCGGCGTCAACAGACCCTGCGCTTCCATCACAAACAAACCCGTTGCGCCGAAGTCGCGGCGCAGAAAACCCATCACAAACGCCGCGCTGGCCTGCGGCGGCAACCCCAGCCAGCCGCTCACAATCGGTTCACCGGCGCGAATCACCCATCCCAGGAGGCTGGTTTTATCCAAAACGAACATTAAAGCCGCCCCAAACAGGAAGAGGGGCACCACCTCCTTCGCGTACCATTCCAGCCGCGCCAGCGTCTTGAGCATCACGTTGGAGACTTGAGGAAAACGCAGCGGCGGTAGTTCCACCAACAACATGGTGCGTTCGCCAGGCACCAGCCTGGCCGCCAGCCAGCCCACCGCCAACAAGACCAGCGTCACAACGCCGGCCCAAATCAACACCGCCGAGAAGGAGACGCTGGCTAACAGCCCCATGACAACGCCCAGTTGAGCCGAACACGGCACCGCCAGCGCCAGCAGCAAGGTCGCCAACAGCCGTTCCCGCTTGCTCTCTAATACGCGCGTGGTTAACATGGCCATCGTCACGCAGCCCAAACCCAACACCATGGGCAGCACCGCCTTGCCATTCATCCCCAAGGCTTTGAACATGCGGTTGCTGAGCGCCGCCAGGCGGGGTAAATACCCTGAATCTTCCAATACGCCGAAAGCCAGGAAGAATGTGGTCACGATGGGAAAGATCAACGCCACAGCGTAAGTCATCCCCATCGTCCACAACCCATAGGGACCGACCACGAACTCTTGCAGCCATCGGAATGGAATAGTCATCTCCACCAGGCGCGTAACCGCCGGGTTGATTACCTGACCGAAGAGCTGTTCCTCCAGCAGACCCACCAGGACGCCAGCTCCAAAGATACCTACAAACCAATACAAGCCATAAAGCACAATGGCTAAAATGACCCATCCCCAAAGCGGGTGCGTAGTCCAACGGCTGAGGCGCGCCGACCAGCCTTGATCGGATTGCCCGGCATTAAGCAATACCGTTCCCGCCAGGCGATCAATTTTCTCCAGGCGCGCTTGCTGGATGCGCTGAGCAGGCGCTTCGAGCGAGAGGCGTATGCTCTCCAGTTTGGCAATCACATCGGAGGACAGGCGATCTCGCAGCCATTCGGCGGTCACCTGGTCGCCGCTGAGCCACAATAACCCTACGGCGCGCAGGTTGATGTTGGCTGGGCGACCGAGATTGCTTTCCACCAGTTTTTGAAAATCGGCTAACGCCGCTTCAATATCCGGCGGGTAATCCATCTGAAACCGGCAGGGTTTGGCCTCTTGCAGAGCGGCGGTCAGCCGATCCACTCCTTGTCCATGGATTGCCGTGGTGAGAATGA
The DNA here is from genome assembly GCA_020060465.1 of Anaerolineales bacterium. Lineage (GTDB taxonomy): Bacteria > Chloroflexota > Anaerolineae > Anaerolineales > UBA4823 > RBG-16-57-11. The sequence continues at coordinate 7,851 of JAGVAD010000052.1, read as the reverse complement.
CCGGGGCGTCAAACTGTTGCGAGATCTGAGCGATATCCAGCGCCACACCGCGCCGCTGGGCTTCGTCCATCATGTTCAACGCCACCACCAGCGGCAAGCCCATTTCCGCCAGTTGCAGCGTCAAGAGCAAAGTGCGGCGCAGATTCTTGGCGTCGCCGACCTGTAAGATGGCGCGCAGCGGTTCGTTCAATAAAACACGCGCCGTGACTGCCTCATCTTCAGAGAATGGCGGAAAGGTCACCACTCCGGGGGTATCCACCAGCGCCACGCCTGGCAGTTGGCGTACAGTCCCGCGGGCGATCTCTACTGTGGTGCCGGGGTAATTGGATACCATCACCCGCTGTCCGGTGAGCTGCTGAAAGAGAACCGACTTCCCCACATTCGGGTGACCGATCAGGGCAATCGTTCCCCCAGTTGTAAGCGTTTCACCAACTACAGCGTTGTGACAGTGCATGGTCTTCTGAACTCCTGGATGAGGATTATTTTTGGCAATTTGGGCATAGCCCATAAAGCACCACCGAAACAGACTGAACCCAGCAATTTGTTTGCCGTGAAAATTGGTTTTTGACTTCGCCGATCAGACGGTTATCAAACTCGATGACGCTTTTACATTCGGTGCAGATGAAGTGATGGTGATCTATGGGAGAAGCAGCGTCAAAGCGATCTGTGCGGCGGTCTTCGTCGAAGTGAAAATGGCGCGCGCTGATCAGACCTTCTTGTTCCAGCCAACGCAGCGTGCGATAAACCGTGGACAGGTTGAGAGTTGGATCGCTCTGGCTGACAAAGGCAAAGATTTCATCCGCGGATGGATGACTGCCAAGCAATTCTAAAGATTCCAGGATGCGTTTTCGTTGGCTGGTCATACGTCCGCCGCGAGAACGTAAAATTTCGGTTGCCTCATCCAGTAGAGCGCCCATCATTCTCACTTTTATTGCAAATGATTTGCAATAATTTTATACCCTCTATTGTCATTTCAGTCAGTGATTTATGTCACGATAAATGTCACGTTTCGACAAAAAGAGATTGGTTATAAACGTCCCGCAGGTTTCTGATCACCCAGGCTTGTTTTGAGGGGAAGCTGCGGGACGTTTTGCACCACGAGCAGTGAGGCGGCTGGCAGCCGCAGCGTGGCGTTAACCCCCAGCGGGGTACATCCCCGCCTGGTCAGCGCAATCTGGAGCGCGGTCGAAGAATTCATAAGTTTCTCGCAAACGCCGTTTTGGTATAAAATAAACGAAACCCCGCCGCTGGTCTCGGCGAGGCTGGATGTGCTACGCGGTCGCGGCGCGTAGCGGTTGAGGGAGTGATCGCATATCCTTTCACTGCCTGTTTCCGCTGTGAAGCAGGCGGGGTTGTGATTTATTCATCGCATATCATCTGAAACCCGGAGGCTGCATGACAAACAGACAAACCAACGGCGCAACGATTGGCTTTGAGAAAGAACTTTGGGCCGCCGCCGATACGCTGCGCGGCAGCATGGATGCCGCCGAATATAAACATGTGGTGCTGGGGCTGATTTTCCTGAAGTACATCTCCGACGCTTTCGAGGAAGTTCACGCTCGCCTGGAAGCCGAACGCGCTGAGGGCGCCGACCCCGAAGACCCCGACGAGTACCGCGCCCTGAACGTCTTCTGGGTGCCGCCAGAGGCGCGTTGGGCGCAGATCCAGGCTCAGGCGCGGCAGCCTTCCATTGGTCAGGTGGTGGACGCAGCGATGAGCGCCATCGAGCGCGATAACCCCGCCCTGAAGGGCGTCCTCTCCAAAGACTACGCCCGCCCTGCCCTGGATAAACAGCGCCTGGGTCAACTGATTGACCTGATCACCAACATCCGCGTCGGTGATGAGGCTGCGCGCGACAAGGACATCCTGGGGCGCATTTACGAGTATTTCCTGTCGCAATTCGCCAGCGCCGAGGGCAAGAAGGGCGGCGAGTTCTACACCCCGCGCTGCGTGGTCAAACTGCTGGTGGAGATGATCGAGCCTTACCGCGGGCGCGTCTATGACCCGTGCTGCGGCTCCGGCGGGATGTTCGTCCAGTCTATGGAGTTCATCCGCGCCCACGCCACCGGCAACGGAAATGGGGCGCGTGGGGGCGGGTCGCCGCCCCGCCCGAAAGCCGATATTTCCATCTACGGGCAGGAATCCAACTACAACACCTGGCGGCTGTGCAAGATGAACCTGGCGATTCGCGGCATCGAGGGGCAGATTGTTCAGGGCGATACCTTCCACAACGACCGCTTCCCCGACCTGAAAGCCGATTACATCCTCGCCAATCCGCCCTTCAACGTCTCGGATTGGGGCGGCGAGCGCCTGCGGCAAGATAAACGCTGGAAATACGGCATCCCCCCGACGGGCAACGCCAACTTTGCCTGGGTGCAGCATATCATCCACCACCTGGCGCCTGGCGGCGTGGCGGGTTTCGTGCTGGCGAACGGCTCGATGTCGTCCAATCAATCCGGCGAGGGCGAGATCCGCCGCGCCATCATCGAAGCCGACCTGGTGGACTGCATGGTAGCGCTGCCGGGGCAACTCTTCTACTCGACCCAAATCCCAGCTTGCCTGTGGTTCCTGCACCGCGACCGCCCCCGCAAGGACGAGGTGCTGTTCATTGACGCCCGTCCGATGGGGCGCATGGTGGACCGCACTCACCGCGAACTGACCGATGAGGACATCCGCCAAATCGCCGAGACCTACCACGCCTGGCGTGGGGGCGAGTCGGGCGAGCGTCGGGGCGAGTCAGCGACTCGCCCCTATGCAGACGTGCCCGGCTTTTGCAAATCGGTCCCGCTGGACGAGATCCGCAAGCACAACTACGTGCTGACGCCGGGTCGTTACGTGGGCGCGGCGCAGCAGGAGGAAGACGACGAGCCCTTTGAGCAGAAGATGGCGCGGCTGACGGCGGAACTGGATGCGCAATTTGAGGAGAGCGCCAGGTTGGAGGCGCGGATTCGGGAGAGTTTGAAACGAGTAAGGTGAAATGAACCGAGTCAAATTAGGCGACGTGTGCGAAAAAATAGGCAGTGGTGCAACTCCACGTGGTGGAAGTGATGTTTATTTGCCGAAAGGTCAAATTGCGCTTATTCGAAGCCAAAACGTTTACAATGATGGTTTTAAAAAAGAGGGACTGGTATACATTACTGATATACACGCCAAAGAATTAGACAACGTGACTGTTGGGCCTGATGATGTTTTATTGAACATTACAGGAGATTCGGTTGCTCGTTGTTGTCAAGTCCCAACTGATGTTCTCCCTGCACGTGTCAATCAACATGTGGCTATTATTCGTCCACGCAAGGAAAAATTAGATCCTCGCTATTTGCGTTACTATTTGATTGAACCGACAACCCAAAATCACTTGCTCTTGTTGGCAGGCGGTGGAGCTACAAGAAATGCTCTCACCAAGGGGATGATTGAATCCCTTGTGATTGACCTTCCTCCCCTCCCCGAACAGCGCGCCATCGCCGCCGTCCTCGGCGCGCTGGACGACAAAATCGAACTCAACCGCCGCATGAACCGCACCCTCGAAGCCATCGCGCAGGCGGTGTTTCGTCACTGGTTTGTGGAGAATGAGGAGGCGGAGGGGTGGGAGGTGGGGAGATTGGGGGATGTGGCAGAAAACATCAGGCGTACTGCAAACGCTGATGATGTAGACCCTAGAACAAATTACATAGGCTTGGAACACATGCCGCGAGGAAGTATTGCTCTTTCTGAATGGGGGAAGGCAAGCGAACTGGCAAGTAACAAATTCATTTTCAAAGAGGGTGAATTTCTTTTTGGGAAGTTAAGACCCTACTTTCACAAAGTTGGAATTGCTCCAGTTGATGGCGTTTGTTCGACCGACATTCTGGTTATTGCACCAAAGTCTTCCGAATGGTACGGTTTTGTTCTGGGGCATATTTCAAGCGAGGAATTGATAAACTATACAAATGCTGCTTCCACAGGAACGAAAATGCCGAGGACGAATTGGGCAGATATTGCAAGTTATGAGGTGGCAATCCCTCCCTTAAAATTAGCAGAAAAGTTTAACGGAATATTTCTGCCCATGATGCAAAGAATTCGAGGCAATATCATGCAATCCCGTACGCTGGCGGCGCTGCGCGATGCGCTGTTGCCCCGCTTGATGCGCGGGGAGGTGAGGGTGACAGAATGAAGAGCGACAAACAAAAGCCTGGGCAAACGAGAAATTGACCATCTCTGCAAATTCGAGTCTGGATTATGCAACTAAAGATTACTCACTTTGCCTTTTCGGATGAGTCGCAACACAATACAGGGCGTTTTCGCGGCATTGGCATGCTTTCTCTGCCTGCTGAACATGTGGTGCGGATTTCAACAGAAATTCGACACAAGTTAGAGACTTCCGAAGTCAAGGAGATCAAATGGAAAAAAGTCCGAAGTGCCAGAGATCGCTTCGCTTCGCTAAAAGTGCTTGCTCTGTGTGTCGAAGAAGCCTGGCAAGGATACCTCCGTGTGGACGTCCTGATTTGGGACACGGAAGATCAAAGGCATAAATTGCCAGGCCGAGATGACAATGCCAATTTGCGGAACATGTACATTCAACTCTTCAAGAACGTACTGCGTAAGCGCTGGCCAATAAAGAGTACCTGGCAGTTGTTCCCTGATGAGAACTCCGTGCTCGATTGGAGATATATCAAGAATACTCTGCGTAATACCGACCGTTTCATAGAGAAAGAAACGACCATTTTGGGGGATGATTGGATAAATCTGCGTGCACACTTCAACCTGGTTGACATCGCAGAGGTCAGTTCTCGTGAAACACCGCTGGCCCAATCCGCTGATCTATTCGTTGGAATGGGGATATTCTCTTACGAGCATCATGATACCTATTTGGCGTGGGAGCGACAAAACTCGCTGCAGATGGAATTGCTACCATCTGATCCGCTTGTTTTTACGTCAAAAGAAGAAGAACATGCTCGTGTGCTGAACGAATTTCTCCAAGTAACCCGAAGACGGGGGTTCAAGATACTCAACACGTCGGGATTGCACACACCCAATCCGACCTATGCCATCAATTTTTGGCCTTATCGTCCTCAACGTAAAGATGACAAAGCCCCTATCAGGGGAAAGGAAAGTGAACATAGGCTATGAGCGCTACCCTCTTCAAGGAAGTCAATTATTCCCTCTCTAAATTGATTGCAGATATTGACATGGGCGAGATTGGTTTGCCCGAATTACAGCGTCCGTTTATCTGGCCGAATTCCAAAGTTCGCGATCTTTTCGATTCGATGTACAAGGGATTCCCGGTAGGTTATCTTCTCTTTTGGGCAAATGGCACTGGTAGTGGACACAAACAAATCGGAACAAATGCCAAACAGAAAATTCCACGCCTGTTAATTGTGGATGGACAACAAAGATTGACATCCCTATATTCGGTTATAAAAGGTCTGTCGGTCATTCGCGACAATTACAGACCGGAGCGAATCTGCATTGCCTTTCGGCCACGCGACCAGAAATTTGAGGTTGCTGATGCAGCCATCCATCGCGACCCCGAGTTTATTCCCGATATAAGCGTTCTTTGGTCAAGCAAGATTCCACGCAATCGTTTCGTTAAGGAATTCTTTCGAAAATTGCGCGAGTCGCGCCAGGTCAGCGAGGACGAAGAAGACAGACTATCAGAGGCCATTGACCGTCTTCACGATTTACAGAATTACCCCTTTACTGCGTTGGAATTGGCGTCCACGGTCAGTGAGGAGGATGTCTCAGATGTATTCGTTCGAGTCAATAGCAAAGGAACCGTCCTCAATCAGGCAGACTTCATCCTGACTCTGATGTCAGTATTCTGGGATGAGGGGAGGACAGAACTGGAGAAATTCTGCCAAACCGCGCGGCAGCCAGCCGACAGCGGTTCCTCGTCCCACAATTACTTCATCCAGCCCGATCCAGACCAACTTCTTCGCGTGGATGTAGGACTTGGCTTTCGGCGCGCCCGCTTGCAACACGTTTACAACATCTTGCGCGGTAAAGACCTGGAGACTGGAGAGTTTTCCGACGAGCGCCGCGATCAACAATTTGCCATCCTTCAAAATGCCCAGAAACAGGTTTTAAACCTGCAAAACTGGCACGAATTTTTGAAGTGCCTGTTACGAGCAGGATTTCGAAGTGCCGATATGATTACGTCGCAAGTAGGTTTGCTCTATGCTTATGTGTACTACCTGATCGGCAAATGTGACTATGGGCTGGATGAACACACACTCCGCAGGACCATTGCTCGCTGGTTCTATATGACTGCTCTCACAAGCCGTTATTCTGGCAGTTTTGAAACCAACATGGAACAGGATCTCAGCCGGTTGCGGGATATTTCGGATGGCACGTCGTTTACAGCTTACTTGGATCGAACAGTAACAGAAACTCTGACAGAAGATTATTGGAATATAACATTACCGAACGGCTTGGATACTTCGTCTGCCAGAACGCCTCCTCTTTTTGCTTATCATGCATCTCTAAACTTGCTAAATGCCCGGGTATTATTCTCGCAGATGAGAGTGCCAGAACTACTTGACCCAGCCATACGGGCAAAGAAATCTGCTGTTGAGCGTCATCACCTGTTTCCCAAAGGATACTTGCGCAAGTTGGGTATTACGGAAAAGAGAATCACAAACCAGATTGCCAATTATGCTCTTGTTGAATGGAGTGACAATATTGACATCTCTGACAAAGCGCCAGAAGATTATGTTCCAGATTATGAGAAACGTTTTTCGCCCGCAGAATTGCGAGAAATGTATTATTGGCATGCTTTACCTCCAGATTGGTATCACATGGATTACCAGGATTTTCTGCATGAGAGACGTAAGCGTATTGCCCTCATTATTCGGGCCGGTTATGAGACATTGCTGACATGACCCTCCTCGCCGAATCCGATGTCGAATCCGCCGCGCTGGGCTGGGCGGTCAAACACGGCGAAGAGATCGCCCCCGACGTGGGAGCGCAGCGGCGCGGTGCCCCGACTGACAATAACGGCACACCTCTGACCGAAAGCGCTACGCCTCGAGAAAAGCACCGCGCCCCCAACGAGGAAGATGAACCATGCCATTCGACCCACAAAAACACCATCGCCGTTCCATCCGCCTGAAGGGGTACGATTACACCCAACCGGGCGCGTATTTCGTCACGGTCGTCACCCACGGCCGCGAATGTCTCTTTGGCGAAATCGTGGATAGGGAAATGCGGTTGAATGAGGCCGGGCGCATGGTCGAACAATGTTGGTTGGATATTCCATCCCATTTCCCCCACGTGGAATTGGACGCGTTCGTCATTATGCCCAATCACGTCCACGGCATTTTGTGGATCGTGGAAACGCCGCCGATTACGGGGATGGCGGGGATGGTAGGGGCGAAAAATTTTTCGCCCCTACCATCCCAACCATCGTCCCAATCGTCCCAACCATCGGATATATCATCCGATGCCGCCCCGCGCCCGCACGGTACATCAAAAACCATTGGGTCGGTGGTTCGGGGATTCAAAATCGGCGTGACCAAATGGTTTCGGCAACACACCACGATTTACACCGTCTGGCAACGCAATTATTACGAACGCATCATCCCCGACGAACGCGCCTTGAACGCCGTTCGGCGCTACATCCTGGCCAACCCCGCCAAATGGATGCAAGACGCCGAATACCTGGAGATGACCCCATGACCCTCCTCGCCGAATCCGATGTCGAATCCGCCGCACTGGCCTGGCTGGAAGCGCTGGGCTGGGCGGTCAAAAACGGCGAAGAGATTGCCCCGGATGGCCTCTTCGCCGAACGCCGCGACTTCAGCCAGGTGGTGCTGGAGCGCCGCCTGCGCGACGCCCTGGCTGCCTTCAACCCCGACCTGCCGCCCGAAGCGCTCG
>JAGVAD010000002.1 GCA_020060465.1 Anaerolineales bacterium | reverse complement strand
GTGTTTCTTGCCCCGAAGCAATCTTCCGGCAGCTAGAAAACGACTTTGGCAGGGGATTGCTTCAGTCGCTGCGCTTCTTCGCAATGACATTTTGCAAACTGTCAGGTCGCCATTTGTATATAAAAAAACAGTTCTTTGTGGCTCCCAGAACATTCTGCTTTAGCAAAACTTTTGTCTGGTTTTCGCGCCTGTCTAGTCTGCCAGGCTGAGAAACTGGTGCATGATTTGCTGAAATTTCTCCGTCTCTTCGATAAAGGGAAAGTGGCGTGAGCGCTCAAAGACTTCCAGCCTGGCGTTGGGGATGCGCTGCGCTATATCCCGCGCCATTTCTACCGTGGGCATATCGTTGGCGCCGACGATTACCAGAGTGGGGGCATGAATTTCGCTCAGCCGTGGGCGGGCGTCAAATTCGGCCAACGTTCCTGTGACCACAAATTCGCTGACTTCGCCCCACATCGCTCGATAAACATCGTAAGCCAGCTTGGAGAACATGCGTTGTAAATATTCTGGCGGCGGCGTGCTGATGGTCACTGGTTCGTAAGCCACATCCAGCGCTGCCTGATATTCATCTGGGTAGCGATCGCGTCCCTTATACAGCCCTTCACGCTCATATTTTTCGTACACAGCGCGCACCTCGGCGGGAACGGCAGCGCGCATGCGTTGTAAAGCAGCGTTGATGTCCGCTGTGCAGGCAAAGGTATCCGCTAGAATCAAGCGAGAGACGTTTTGCGGATATTTCAAAATGTAGGACTGCGCCAGGATGCCGCCCCAGGAATGGCCGAAGAGAATGCATTTGCCCAGGCCAAGCTGCTGGCGCAACTGCTCCAGATCCTCTACATTGGCGTCAATGGTATAAGTGCTTGGGTTGGCTTTATCTGATTGACCGGTGCCGCGCTGGTCGTAAAAAACCAGTTTTGCCTGATCCGCCAGGCATTTCAGCGGCTCCAAATATTCGTGCGAGAAGCCCGGCCCGCCGTTGAGTAACAACATGGGCTGGCCTTGACCGTGGATCTCATAATATAGCTTTATCCCCTGAGAACTGATTTTACCGCTCTTCATTGACTTGCGATCTCCTCAACGCAGATGTGAGCTGTTGATCCCATTATAAGCCATCCAACTGCTTGAGGCGTGTGAGCGAAAGGGGTTTACGCCTCTAAATCTGGCTTCAATCTCATCGGCAGGCCAGCAAGCATAAAAATCACGCGTCCTGCGCGGCGCGCCAGACGTTGATTTGCCCAGCCCAACAGATCGCGATAGATACGTCCCAATGGGTAAGGCGGCACTAACCCCATGCCCACTTCGTTGGAAACCACAATCCAGGCGGCCGGGATGGATTGTATGGCGGCTTCGAGCGCCTCGATCTCCGCTGTAACCTGAGCCTGGGCGGCGCGCTCATCCGGTTGATCTACATCCGGCGCGGCGGTCAGCAACGCATTCGACACCAGCAGCGTCAGGCAGTCCAGCACGATCACGTCTGCCTGCGGCGGATTATCCAGCAGCCGTTGTCCTACGTTAAGCGGAATTTCCAGCGTCTGCCAGCTCTGTGGGCGTTTTTGTTGATGCGCGGCGATACGTTGGCTCATTTCATCATCCAGCGCCTGGGCAGTAGCAATATACACCACCTCTTCTCCGCTGCGCGAAGCCAGCCCTTCGGCAAAGGTGGATTTACCGCTGCGCGCCCCGCCCAGGATCAGGGTCAGCTTTAATGGGTGGTTTTCATTGGCCATCTATTATTGCCTCCAGCATCTTCATATCCAATGCCGTTTCAACGGTGTCTGTCAGGCGGGTGAGCGCCTGCTCGAAGCGCAGCCGTTCTGGATCGCCGGTCGTTTCATTGTCATCGCCGCGCCACCCCAGGCTTCGTAGCCAGGCACGCCGGAAGCCGATTTCGGCGAAGACGCCGTGCAAGTAACAGCCCCAGATACGCCCATCCTGGCTGAAAGCCCCATCCAATGTTCGTTCCCCCTCACTACTCGAATCGCTCGGTGCAGAGCGGATGATCTCCAGCCAGGGTCGCCGACTCGAGGTGCGGCCCATGTGGATTTCATAACCGTGCAGAATCATGCCTGAAACAGTCTCCATCCAACCGGCTCCGCCGCGCACGATCGCGCGTGCCTGGCGGGTAGATTTTTCGCCGGTGAAGGAAGTTTCTGTGGCTAACAGTCCCAGGCCGGCGTAGCTCCCCGGACCCGATTCGATCCCCTGCGGGTCATGGATGACCTGCCCCAACATTTGATACCCACCACAAATGCCCACCACTGCTCCGCCGCGGCGCGCATGACTCAACAGCGCCTGATCCAGGCCACGCTGACGCAGCCAATTCAGGTCGGCGACGGTGCTTTTTGTGCCAGGCAGGCAGATAGCATCCGGTTGGTCAATCTCTTCAACGGAGGTTACATACCGTACACTCACCCCAGGGTCGGCGCGAAAAGGATCAAAATCATCAAAATTGGCGATCAACGGCAGGCGGATAATGGCAATGTCAATCTCAGACTGTGTATTGGCAGTGTATATTGCGGAGTCCAGCGCAACGGCGTCTTCTTCTGGCAGACCCAGGTCATATAAATAGGGTATAACCCCTAAAACTGGCGTGCCGCTTTTTTCCTCCAGCAGGCGTACGCCCTCCGCAAACAACGCCAGATCGCCGCGAAATTTATTGACCACCAGGCCGCGCACCAACGCCCGCTCCTCCGGTTCCAGCAGCCATAGTGTGCCCAGCAATTGGGCAAAAATGCCGCCGCGATCAATGTCTCCCACCAACAAGACCGGCGATTGGGCGTATTGCGCTACCGGCATATTAACGATGTCGCCTGCTTTTAGATTCAGCTCTACAGGGCTGCCTGCCCCTTCAATAATCACCAGGTCGTATTCAGCGCGCAGACGCTCCAGGGCGGCGGTGACATACTTCCATAAAGTCTGTTTATAGGTGTAATAATCCGCGGCTGCTAGCTGTTTGAATGGCCTGCCCATCACGACCACCTGACTGTGGGCGTCCGCTTCGGGTTTGATCAGAATGGGGTTCATGTCCGCACTCGGCGCGATGCCTGCGGCGCGGGCTTGCAGCGCCTGGGCGCGTCCAATCTCCGCTCCGTCCGGGCAAACCGCGGCATTATTGGACATATTTTGGGCTTTGAAAGGCGCCACGCGCACCCCACGGCGGGCAAAACTGTGGCAGAGCGCGGTCGTCAGCAGGCTTTTGCCGGCGGAGGAACTGCTGCCCAAGATTGCCAGGGTTTTAGCAGTCATTCAATGCCTTTCAGATGCGAGGTGCAGTTGAGCAGGTTGAGGATCGCACCTTCAGGATAGATGCGCAATTCGGAAAGCGAAGCGTTGGAGAGGTGGATTTGCCAGAAGCGCGCCGGCGACAGTCCTAACGTCAATGCAATCAGCAATTGCAACGGCCCGCCATGTCCCACCAACAACGTCGTCCCGTTTGGATGAGCTTGAAGCAGGTCATTCAGCGCCGCCTGCACGCGTTCGACCATCTGGCGCAGCGTCTCACCATTGGGCGGGGCGATGTTCTCCAGGTCTGCTTCCCAGCGTTGTAACGCGCCACTGTAACGCGCTTGAATTTCGGCATAAGTCATTCCTTCCCAATCGCCGAAGGACATCTCACGCAGGCGGGGTTCAGCAATCAGCGGGATGGACTCATTGTTGGGAAGCGCAGTGTGCACAGCTTCGGCGGATTGCCGGGCGCGGCGCAGATCACTGGCATAGATTGCCTGCGGCTGTTCGCCGTTGAGCGCCTGCGCCGCCGCCCATCCTGCGGCTTGCGCCTGGCGCAGACCCACCGAGTTGAGCGGAAGATCGCTTTGCCCCTGGAAACGCCCCTGCTGATTCCAGTCGGTCTGTCCATGGCGGATGATCAGCAAGCGCGCATTCATACAAAAACCTCGTCTATCGCAGCCAACAGACGTTGGTTCTCCTCTGACCGGCGGGCAGCGATGCGCACATAGTCGGGCAGGTCGAAAGAAGCGCAATTCCGCACTAACACGCCTTTGGGACGCAAAGCCGCACGGAAGCGCGCTCCATCTCCCACTTGCATCAAGAAGAAATGTACAGCGGATGGGATGACTGTATAGCCTCGTTGGCGCAGTGCAACGGTCAGCGCCTGATAGGACTCTTGCAGGGAGATCAGGTTGTCTTTCATATATTGGGCATCCTGCAGGGCAGCCACGCCAGCCGTTTGCGCCATAGCGTTGACGTTCCAGGGCGGGCGCGTCTTGCGCAGCGCGGCGATTACGCGTGCATCGCCCACCGCGTAACCCAGCCGCAGACCGGTCAAGGCGTAATCTTTGGTCATCGAACGCAGGACGAGCAGGTTTGGCAAACGTGCATCAATAGCCGAAGGCATACCCGAGCAGAAGGCGATATAAGCCTCATCCACGACGAACATCGTTTCCGAGTGGGTTTGCGCCCACTCTGCCAGGCGCTCCAGAGGCAGCGTTTGGCCAGTGGGGTTGTTTGGGTTGCACAGAAAAACCAGCCGGTATGTCTGGCGGCTCAATTGCACCTGGATGGCAGCGGCGTCCACGGCAAAGCCGTTCTCCGGCTCAGCTTGCCACTCATCCACGCGGGCGCCCATCAATGCCGCGGCGCGGGCGTACTCGCCGAAGGTGGGGCCAATCACCAGCGCCGTTTGCCCCGCGTCCAGGTAGGTCAGCGCAGCCAGCCATATTAACTCGGCGCTGCCATTGCCCGCCAGAATGTTTTCAGAGGCGACGCCCAAGTGCTGCGCCAACGCCCGGCGCAGCATCAACGCCTCGCGATCCGGATAACGGTCAACAGGCGTGGAAAGAAGCGCGGCGCGGACTCCTGGCGCAGCGCCATAGGGATTGGTGTTGGTACTGAAATCCAGCACGCGATCGGCGCTCAGATGGTGTTGTTCTAATTCGGCGAAATCCAGCGCGCCGTGGGCGACATCCTGCAGCGCCTGCACTGCGGATCGCGGCGCCGGCGGTTCTTGGATGTTTCGCAGCGGGTTCTCTTGGGTCATGATCGCGTATTTACAGTCCGAGAGTATGCTCAACGCGACGTCAAACGTCCTAAACGCTCGGGGATTAATTTCAGAAATAAGAGCGCTGCCAGGCCAGCCGCAACCCATAATGTCTGCCGCGCTCGGCAGAGATCCTCAGCGGTTGGCTTACGTCCGCCGTCACCCAAACGGTAATGACCCAGTTTTTCTAATTCCACGCCCAGCGCCCCAGCCATGGCGCTCATCGGATAACCGGCGTTGGGGCTTTGTGTACGCCGGGCGTCGCGCCGCATGACGCGCCATGCTGTAACCGGATCGCTGCCGATCAACGGCGCGGCAGCGGCGATCAGCGCGCCGCTCAGGCGCGCCGGCGCCAGGTTGAGCAGGTCATCTGTTCGGGCGGCAGCCTTGCCCAGCCACTCCAGTTCTTCGCTATGATACCCTAGCATGCTATCCGCGGTGTTGACAAAGCGATACACAAGCACCAGCGGCAGCCCGCCTAGGGCGTAATAAAACAGCGGAGCGACGACGCCGTCGCACAGGTTTTCTGCAGTCGATTCGATGGCTGCCGCCGCTGTCAGGCTCTCGTCCAATTGTGAGGTATCCCGACTGACCAGGCTCCAGGAGACCACCCGTCTGGCTTCAGGCAGGTTGCCGCTTTCCAGAGCGCGTTGCACCTCGCCAGCGGCGCGGTCAAGGCCGCGCAGGGCGAAGGTGGTTTTGAGCGCCGCGGCTTGAACCAGCCAGGAGAGTGGCTGTGGCAGGCGACTGAACAGCCGTTGAACCAGTTCGCCCAGCGTCGCCACCAGCATCCCACCGCCCAGCACGATCGCTGCCCCATAAGCAAATTCCCGTTTGGGGTTGCCGTACGGACGGCGGCGCGCCGCCCCGCCGATCAGGCTGCCCATCCAGGCCGCGGGATGAAAATGATTGGGTGGATCGCCGAACAGCACGTCTAACGTCAAAGCCAGGATCAGTACTATCTTTGATTTCATCGTAACTGCTGCATATTCAGCCGTATGTGGGGATCAGCATTTCATCCATAATGATATTCCAGTGCAGCGAATACCAGCAATGCAGTGGTTTCAATTAAGATATTCAGCGCCCCGTAGATGTCTCCGGTCAGGCCGGGGATGCGCTTGAGAGTGAAACGGATCACTGCCCACCAGGTCAACGAGGCGATGATCGCCGCCGTCAGGGGCGCCCAACTGCGGTCTAGCCAGGTGGACCCCAGTAGAGTTGTTGCGGCAAAAATGGTCGCCAGAATTGCTTCAGCCGTCCCGACGTTTTCCTTGATTGTCTTTCCCAGCCCGCTCGCCCGCGCGTAGGGGAAGGCAGTCAGCGCCAGCGATATTCCCCAGCGTCCCAGGGTGGGCGCCAAGATCAGCGCTATCGCCCGACTGTTTTGGATAGCCATCAGGGCAGCAGCCTGCGTCAGTAGCAGCAGAAAACCGCCTGCCAGGGCATAAGCGCCGACCCGTTCATCGCGCATGATCTCCAGGCGGCGGTCGGGGGTGAAACCGCCGAGTAATCCATCGCAAGCGTCTAAAAAGCCATCCAGATGCAGCGCTCCGGTGAGAACGATCCATAACGCCAACGTCAGCACGGAGCGCAGCGGCAACGGAAAAAGATAACCCAATAGCCCATCGGTAGCGGCCAGCAACCCGCCCAACAGCAGCCCAACCAGGGGATAATAACCGACCGATGTACCTAGCTCGCGGTTGGAAAATTCCCGCCGGATGAAAGCTGGCGACAACAGCAAGAACTGCACTGCCGCCAAAAAAGCCGTCAGTGGCGAGGCGGCTTTTTCGGCCTTCGGTGATTGAGGAAGACGATCTTCGCTCATGCTGCCGATTTCTCAGAAACGCCTGCTTCGCCGAAAGTAGCCATCTCGGCCAGCGTCTTGCATGCCGCCTCGACCAGCGACATGGCCAACGCCGCGCCTGTGCCTTCTCCCAGGCGCATCTTCAAGTCGAGAAGCGGCGAGACGCCCAGCCATTCCATCATCTTGTGGTGGCCGCGCTCCATTGAAGTATGTGCTGCGATCAGGTAATGACGCGTCTGCGGCGCCAGGCTCACGGCGATCATGGCCGCGGCGGTGGAGATGAAGCCATCTACCACCACTGGCCGACGATGAGCCGCCGCCGCCAGGATTGCTCCAGCCAGCCCGCCGATCTCGAAGCCGCCCACTTTTGCCAATACATCAATGCCATCTTTAGGATCAGGTCGGTTGATTGCCAGGGCGCGCTCAATGACCGCGATCTTGCGCTGCAAGCCGGCGTCATCCACCCCCGTGCCGCGTCCGGCGATATCTGCCGCCGAGGCGCCGCTGAGCGCAGCGGCGATTGCAGCCGAGGGCGTGGTATTACCAATCCCCATGTCGCCGGTTGCCAGCAAATCCATGCCCTGGGCAATCTGCATCTCGACCACCTCTATGCCGCTTTCCAATGCCTGAATGGCCTGTTCGCGGCTCATTGCCGCGCCGCGTGCGATATTGCGGGTGCCGTAAGCAACTTTGCGTTTGAGCAGACCAGGATGATCGGGCAAATCCACCGCCACCCCCATATCCACCACCACTACTCGCGCGCCCACATGGCGCGCCAATACGTTAATCGCCGCGCCGCCGCGCAGAAAGTTCAACACCATCTGTGGAGTGACTTCCTGCGGGTAGGCGCTTACTCCTTCAGCAACCACCCCGTGATCGCCGGCCATTACCAGTACGCATTTATCCCTCAAACGGGGAATTGCCTGACCGGTGATCCCGGCGGTTTGTATCGAAAGCTCCTCCAGCCGCCCCAGGCTGCCGATCGGCTTGGTCAGGGTATCCTGACGCAAACGGGCAGCCTGCATGGCGTCGGCATCCAAAGGTTTAATTTTCGCGATGTATTCGGATAATTTCATTTGTGAAGTTCCTTTGTTTATCGAGAGAATTGGCGGGTCTGGTAGAAGGACTTCTCTTGACGGCGCTTCATTGGGGATCGTTGAGGGCGATCTATTAGAATTCGACTCCTGGCTGCGCTCCTATCCCTTGTTCGTATGGGTGTTTAAGCAAGGTCATTTCAGTCGCCAGGTCGGCAAATTCGATCAGCGCGGGTGGAGCGTTGCGTCCGGTAATCACCAGATGCAGCTCAGGGGGGCGGTAGATTTTCAACCACTCAATCACCTGTCGCGTGTCCAGCCATTCATAATGCAGGGCATAGGTGAATTCGTCCAGCACGATCAGGTCGTATGCTCCGCTGGAGATTTTCTGCTGGGCAATTTCCCAGCCATGCCGCGCGCGGGCGATGGTTTCGTCTATATCACGCGATGTCCAGGTAAAGCCGTCGCCGGTGGAAAGCCATTCAATGCCCAGCTTGCGGGCGGCTTTGATCTCGCCCCATTGGCCGGTCTCTGCCTTGATAAATTGCACCACGCACACTCGCATATCCCTGCCCCAGGCGCGCAGCAACATACCTAAGGCGGCGGTGGTTTTACCCTTGCCGTCGCCGGTGTTAACGATGACCAGCCCTTTTCTCATGGTTGTCTTCCTTCACGTCCGTCGGGCAGAACCAGCGGGCTGCCATATTCGGGATGGGTCACAACATGGACGGGCACCCGATACGCCGCCGTAAGGTTTTGTTCGGTAAGCACCTCGTGTGGAGCGCCAACGACCTGCGTCCGGCCATTCACCAGCATCACCACACGGTCAGCGTACAGTCCCGCCAGGTTGAGGTCATGCAACGCCATCAGCACTGCTTTGTGATGGTGGCTGGCCAGGCTGCGCGCCAGATTAAGCACTTCTGCCTGGTGTTGTAAATCCAGGTGGGTGGTCGGCTCGTCCAACAACAAGATTGGCGTTTCCTGCGCCAACGCTCGCGCCATCAAAACGCGTTGCTGTTCACCGCCGCTTAGCTCGCCCACGCGGCGTTCGGCGAGAGCAGTCAATTGAGTGCGTTCCAGCGCGCGCCAGGCGCATTCGCGATCCAAATCAGAAGCTTGCCCCATCCAGCCCAGATAAGGTGTGCGGCCGAGCAGCACCGTTTCGTACACGGTGAAAGCTGGCGGCAAGTTGCGCGCCTGAGGCACGACCGCCAGACGGCGGGCGCGCTCAACGACGCTCAGATGCCTCAAATTCACCCCCTCAACATGTACACTGCCGCTGCGCGCCGGCAGCGCGCCGCTGGCCGCGCGGATCAGCGTGGATTTGCCTGCTCCGTTTGGGCCGATTAACGCTACCACTTCCCCCTCTCGTACGCTGAAGGACACATTGTCCAACGCCAGGCGATGACCATAAGCCACAGATAATGAGTTGATCTCAAGCATTTTGCAACCCTTTCGTCGCCGCTTGGGGCGGCTGAGCTACCAATACACCTGGTTCTTTGCGCGCCTCAGCACCCACAAGAAAAAGGGCGCGCCAGCCAGGGCGGTGACAATGCCCAATGGCAGCGCCTGCGGCGCCAGCAACAGCCGCGCCAGCAAGTCCACCAGGAGTAGCGTGCTGCAGCCGCCCAGGATGGACAATGGCAGCAAGCGGCGGTAATCATGGCCCCATAATAAGCGCGCGATGTGCGGCGCAATCAAGCCAACGAAACCGATAATGCCCGAAAACGCCACCGCGGCCGCGGCGGTGAGCGAGGCGGCCAATATCAACAACGCTTTGACGCGTTCAGCGGGCAAGCCTAATTGTTCAGCCTGCTCTTCTCCGAATTGCAACACATTGAGGACATGGCCGGAAACGACCAATGCCGCTAACCCAACCCCAATGTACGGCAAAACCGCCAACACTGGCTCCCAGCCGCCCAGGATTGAACCACCCAGCAACCAGCCCAAAGCCCGGTGAAGCTCCTCAGCAGAGCGCAGCATCAATAACGAGGTCAGCGATGTGGCAAATGAACTGACTGCCACCCCAGCCAGGATAAGCGTTGTGGTAGGCAAGCTGTTGCCCACTTTCGCCAGCCAATATACCAACAAGACAGTCGCCGTCGCGCCCAGGAAAGCAGCCGCGGGGATGGCGTACATCCCCAGCAAACTGGACGGCCAACCTGCTGCCATGGCCAGCACCGCCCCCAGCCCGGCGCCAGATGCCACGCCAATCAGGTAGGGATCCGCCAGCGGGTTGCGGAAAATGCCCTGATACGCCGCGCCGCTGCCGCCCAGCGCCGCGCCGGTCAAGGCGACCAGCGCGGCGTGCGGCAGCCTGACTTTGAACAAAATGGCGCTGAACGTTTCCGGCCAGTTGACGGGTAAAGCTATTCCCGGCAGGCCGTCTATCAGGATACGCAGCGCAGTTGCGGGCGGGATGAACACCGGCCCCGCCGCCACGCTGAAGGTCAGCGCGGCCAGCAGCACGCCGATATTAATGAAATACGCCCGTTTAATAGAAGACATACGCGGATGCCAGCATCATGGAAATTGCTGTGGATGCAGCAGGCGCGCCATGGCTTCCAGACCATCTACCAGGCGCGGCCCAGGCCGGCTGACCAGGTTATCGTCGAAGGGGAACACTTTGCCCTCTTTCACTGCCTGCAGAGCGTCCCAGCCAGCGCGAGCAGCCACGGCCTCCGCTGTCACTCCTCCCCAGGTGGCGTCGCCCAGCAAGATTAAATCCGGCTGACGGGCGATCAACTCTTCCAGGCTCACCTGCACCCATTCGCCCTGTAAACCCGCGCCCAGATTCTCTCCGCCAGCCATACGGATCAGGGTGTCAATGAACGTCCCCGGTCCGGGCGTCCAGGGCGCATTGGGTTCCGTCCCATCCAGTTCGTAAAAGACCAAAGGCCGCTCGGTCACACCGCTGAGCTTGGCTTCCACTGCGGCGACGCGCTGTTCGAGTTGCTTTACCAGCGCTTCGGCCTCCGCTTCGCGACCTATCAATCTGGCGACCAACCTCAGATTTTCGTATAACCCTTCGAAATCCTTTGGGTTGTTCATGACAAACACCACCAGGCCAGCTTTTTCCAACGCCTGGGCTTGCTCTGACGCGGTCAACGCGCTGGCTAATACCAGGTCGGGCTTTTGAGCTAGAATGACCTCTACATTCAGCTCGCTGAAACCCCCGCCGACATCTGGCAGGCTCTTGGCTTCTTCGGGGTAGTCGGAGAAAGTATCTCGACCAACGACCTGTGACCCGGCGCCCAAGGCAAACAAGATCTCAGTGTTAGAAGGGGCTAACGAAATCACGCGCTGAGCCGGGCCAGACAAACTGATCTGTTTCCCCAGGCCATCGGTCACAACGATGGGCGCTGCGCTGGGTGTGGCCTGCGCTCCAGCACAGGCTGCGCTGATCGCGCCAATCATCAGCAGTACAAAGATAAACAGCATTTGGGAGTAATATCTTGGCTTCATGTTCCTGCGCCTCTGTATCAAAATAATGTGGCGAAGTTAATTGAAATGACGAAATTAAACAAAAATCCCTGTCTTTCAACAGGGAGGTGGGAAATTTAGCCTTTGGTCACATGCTTCCACCTCCTTGCCGCGAGGCATGTGGAAACAACGGTTTGAGCGGTCGGCCTGGCTCTCTGTGGACCGATCATGTTCATCCACAGATTACAGTTGCGGGACAGCGCCGGACTTGCACCGGCTTCGCCTGGTTAGCCTACCCATCCGGGGGTTAGGCGCTAAAACCGTTATTAAATTGTAAAATCTGCTGCTTATAAGGATAACATAATTTGCCCGATTCAACCATGCTCAAAATGTAATATGTTTCGGCGCAAAAGATCATCCTGTTGATTTTCACCGGAATAGGTTTATCTCGTCGGTGCCAAACGTCCCGCAGGTTTCCTTAAGACAAGCCTGTGTGATCAGAAACCTGGGGACGTTCATCACCAAATTTTCTGAGGGTCAATAATATATAGACTCTCTGTGCGCTCTGTGGCTTAGCGATCAATCCTATCGTTCCTCAACACCGAACAGGGAGACGATCAATGATTGCAACCTTATAAGATTGATTAAAAGCGCAAGGGCCGCATCTGGCAAAGATAGCGGCCCCTGTTCTCTATATCATAATGAACATGGAACGGTTAATCGTTGTTTTCCGGCAGGGAATCTCCCCAGAAGCCGCCATCGCCCCAGAAGCCGCCGTCGCCCCAGAAGCCGCCGTCGCCCCAAAAGCCGCCGTCGCCCCAGAAGCCGCCATCGCCCCAAAAGCCGCCGTCGCCCCAAAAGCCGCCGTCGCCCCAGAGGCTGTTATCGCTCCAAAAGCTGCTATCGCCCCAGAAGCCGCCATCGCCCCAAAAGCCGCCGCCTGTTGAGATCGAATAACCATCCCAAATGCCTGCGCCGCCAGCCCAAGAGCCGTCATCGCCATACAGTCGAAGCATGCCCTGGTCATCCCGGTAAGAATAACCCAGATAATGCTTTTGGTCGGATAGATCAGCTGCAATGTCCATGCTTCCATTAGCTGGATAGGTCTCAATTTCGGCGAACACAGCCAATGGAGCAAACACTCTTCCTGCGCCTTGTTGCCACACCTTATAACCTGGTACACCTGTTTCTGGATTGAACTGCGGAATAGCTGTAGCTCGCAGGCGTGCTTTAACCAGATCGGGCGTCAGATTGGGCTGCTTCGCCAACATGAGTGCTGCCACACCGCTGACAACGGCCGTTGATTGTGAGGTGCCAGCCAGTTTGAAATAGTCTTTGCCGACGATATTCTGTGGATAATTGACGGCCAGATAAGAACCTCTTGCCAACAGCGAAACAATATGACCGCCAGGAGCTACCAGATCGGGCTTAATGAATCCATCGTGGGTTGGCCCGGCGGATGAAAATGTGGGGATATAGTCATCGCTCCAGTCAGCCGGAGTGTAAGCGTCAGTGAAGGCACCTACTGTAATGACGTACGGATTGTTTCCCGGAACGCCGATGGTTAAAGCATTTGGTCCACTGTTCCCTGCGGCAACCACCACGACGATCCCGCGCTGCCAGGCAACCATCAATGCCTGGTTGACCGGGTCTTCCCAATAAGGCGACCGAACAGGTGCAGACATGGATAAGTTTAAAATGCGTGTATTGTAGCGGTCTTTGTTCGTCACCACCCAGTCAATGCCCTGAATGACCTGTTCGTAAGTTGCGAAGCCGTTTTCATCGGCTACACGTCCAATCACCAGATTGACATCTGGCGCGATGCCGTTCCACTCGCCATCGGCGCCTTTTTGGCTATTGGCGATCACACCCGTCACATGCGTTCCATGTCCGTTGGGATCCACCATCCGCCCGCGCCCGCCGCGCTCAACAAAATCTTGCCAGGCGAGGATACGATTCCCTGAGCCAGAGGTCGCTTTGATCAGCGCTTCAGTTTTTGCCAGGCCGGTGTCTAATACGGCCACTGTTACACCCTGGCCGGTGACGCCGGCTGCCCAAACAGCATCTGCCCCCACCACATCTGGGTAATCCGTCTGCGGGTCGGCCTTGTCGGGTTTGCCTCTCGCCGGCGCACTGTTAATTTTCATGCGTGCATTGATGGACACATGGACACCGGGTATATCTGCCAGTTGGTGAGCCGCCTCAGGAGTGAGCAACGCTCCAACTCCGTTGATGATTTCCAGAGAAGAAGTCACGCTTCCGCCGTACTGCTCAACCAGGCGGGCGGCCTGCTCGGCGGAATCGCTCTGAACGATATAGGATTGAGTTTCGGCTGCTGATGCGCGAGAGCTGATCCCCGCCGATGCGGTGATCGTTGCAATTGCCAGCATCAGAGCGATCGTCCACATCAGCGTTCGTTTCAGGCTGAGGTTTTGTCTGGCGTTCATAGGAGCCTCCATGTGGTTTGATCGCCAATTTGTTTTCGGAACAATGCCTGCGCCTCCAATGAAGCGTAGAAATTAATAAAAAACAGCAGGTCCGAATGCCCAGGCCTGCCAAAACCAAAATCTTCAATCTGTTTAATGAAGTATTTTCGGCAGCCTGGCAGTCATAACTTGAAACAGTCTTAGACCCATAGCTTTGCGCCCCCGGCTTTCACCGGGTTTGCCTTTTTCGATCTGCTAGAATTTTACCATAAATATTGAGTTTGTCAATAGGAAAATTGTAATTCTCAAATCATGCAATATATATTGACGCAATATTATCAGGATGGTTTTTTCATCATTTTGTGATGTGGTCTGATATTTGCTTCTTGAAGAGAAATGCCATAACCTTTGTTGAAATATCAGCGCGCAGAGTGTATGGGCAAATTTATCTGAATAACAGCCAGAATCAGGGTGATTTCTATGAAATCCCACCTTTAAAAAAAAACCGGGATTCGGTTTTCGATGTGGTAAACTATACGATTGGTGTGTTCACCCGGAATCATCAAACCTTTTTATTTCCATCAGGAGAAAAATAATGGCCGAAAAGAAATGGGTCTATCTTTTTAATGAAGTTGAGGCCGCGGAAAAAGCCGCTGGCGATTGGGAAGGCGTGCGCGCTTTACTTGGTGGTAAAGGAGCAGGACTGGCGGACATGACGCGCGCAGGCGTGCCGGTGCCGCCCGGTTTTACCGTTACCACGGAAGCTTGCAATGCTTATTTAGCCCAGGGCGGAAAATTCCCCCCAGGTATGTGGGAACAAGAACTGGCAGCGCTGAAAGAAGTGGAAAAACAAACCGGTAAAAAGTTTGGCGATCCGTCCAATCCGTTGTTGGTTTCTTGTCGTTCGGGCGCAAAATTCTCCATGCCAGGTATGATGGACACGGTGCTTAATATCGGCTTGACCGACAAGACTGCCGAAGGCATGATTCAAAAGACAGGCGACGCTCGCTTTGTGTATGACTCGTATCGCCGTCTGGTAGAGATGTTCGGTTCGGTCGTCCTGGGCATCCCCGATGAGGCTTTTGAGGAACCACTGGCGGAATACAAAGCCCGTAAAGGTTACAAAACCGATACCGATATGACCGCCGAGGATTGGAAGGCGATCACAGAAGAGTTCAAAGCAGTGGTCAAGAAGTACAAAGGCTTTGACTTTCCGCAGGATCCGTATGAACAACTACGCCTGGCAACCGAGGCGGTGTTTAAATCCTGGAATGGAAAACGCGCAGTGGATTATCGCAACGCTGCCGGGATCGCCCATGACCTGGGCACAGCCGTGAATATTGTGACCATGGTATTTGGCAATATGGGCTGGAATTCGGGCACCGGTGTGGCTTTCACACGCGACCCCTCTACTGGCGAAAAGAAGCTATATGGCGATTATCTGCTCAACGCCCAGGGTGAAGACGTAGTCGCTGGCATCCGCAACACGGAGAAAATCGAAAAGCTTAGCGAGCAGCTCCCAGAAGCCTACCGCGAGTTCTTGCAGATCACGGAAAAACTGGAACGTCACTACCGCGAGATGCAGGATGTGGAGTTTACGATTGAAAACGGCAAGCTGTGGATGTTGCAGACGCGCGCTGGCAAACGCACTGCCAAAGCCGCAGTTAAGATTGCAGTGGATATGGCGAATGAAGGATTGATCACCAAAGAAGAGGCAGTGCTGCGCGTTTCTCCAGAGCAGGTGGATACTCTGCTCCACCCGCAGTTCGATCCAAAGGCTATGGAAGAGGCCAAAAGCTCCGGCAAGCATTACGCCAAAGGTGTTAATGCCTCACCTGGCGCAGCAGTGGGTCAGGTTTACTTCGATGCCAACACCGCGGAGAAGATGGCGAAGGAAGAAAAGCAGAGCGTGATTATGGTGCGCCCCTTCACCAAGCCAGATGATGTTCACGGTATGCTGGCTGCTAAAGGCATCCTGACCAGTGAGGGTGGGGCAACCTCCCATGCCGCAGTGGTCGCTCGTCAGTTTGGCGTGCCCTGTGTGGTGGGCGCTTCGGAGATCCGCATTGATCTGGAGAAGCGCCAGATGGAAGCGAACGGCGTGGTGGTGAAAGAAGGCGAATGGATCTCGGTGGATGGCACCACCGGCAATGTTTTTCTGGGCAAAATCCCTACCACGGCTCCCAAGTTGGAAGAGCAGACCGACCTGTTGACCTTGCTGCAATGGGCGGATGAAATCTGCGCCACTCCAGGCATTCGCCAGGGCTGGCCAGATCGTGGCCTTCAGGTGTGGGCGAATGCGGATTACCCTGCCGATGCCCGGCGGGCGCGCGCTTACGGCGCGGTTGGCATTGGCCTGTGCCGCACCGAGCATATGTTCTTTGAGACAGAACGCCTGCCGATTGTTCAGCGCATGATCCTGGCCGAGACTTCTGAGGAGCGCTCCGCCGCCTTGAACGAGTTGTTGCCTTATCAGCGCAATGATTTTGAGGGCTTGTTCGAGGCTATGGATGGTTATCCGGTGATCATCCGCTTGATTGATCCCCCCTTGCATGAGTTTATGCCCGACGAGGAGAAGTTGCTCGAAGAGGTGATCACCATGCGGGTGAAGGGAGAAACCGAGGGCCTGGCGGAAAAAGAGGCTCTGCTGGCCAGCATCCGCGCCATGCACGAGAGCAATCCGATGATGGGTTTGCGCGGTGTGCGCCTGAGCATCTACATGCCTGAGATTGTCGAGATGCAAGTGCGGGCAATCTTTGAAGCTGCTGCAAACCAGACTCTGAAGGGCATTGTGGTCAAGCCGGAGGTCATGATCCCGCTCACCGGCACGGTCAAAGAGCTGGAGTGGATTCAGCCGCGATTGGAGCGCATCGCAAAGGCAGTTATGGATGAAAAGGGCGTGATCTTCTATTACAAGTTTGGCACGATGATCGAGATCCCTCGCGCAGCCGTCACCGCCGAGGAAATCGCCAGAGTGGCGGAATTCTTCTCTTTCGGTACGAATGACCTGACCCAAATGACCTTTGGCTACAGCCGCGACGATGCTGAGCGCAACTTCCTGGTCAAGTATGTGGAGGAGGGCATTTTGCCCCAAAATCCGTTCCAAACCCTGGATCGCGAGGGTGTGGGGCGGTTGATGTCTATGGCGGTGCAGGAAGGCCGCAAAGCTCGTCCAGACCTGGAAGTGGGCATTTGCGGAGAACATGGCGGCGATCCATCATCCATTGAGTTTTGTCACCTGGTGGGCAATAACTATGTGAGCTGCTCGCCGTTCCGCGTGCCGATTGCCCGCCTGGCTGCAGCGCATTCCGCGCTGAAGCATCGCGTTGGTGAGGCGGCAAAAGTGGTTGAAGACAAATAAGTTGTTTCTCTGATGAGACGTGGTGGAGCCGAGGCTGGCAGTCTCGGCTCCTTTTAGTCTTCTCCTAAACGTTCCACCTTTTTATATACCACGAAGAGGGGGATGAAAGCGCAGGCCAGGCTGAGCGCTCCGCCAAGAGCCAGCCCAAAGATCTGCCCAATCGCCTCAGGCAGATTGAAAGCAGCAAAGGCAATGGGCGGCCCAAAGAACAGCAGCAAAGAAAGCGGCAGATACAGCATCGTCGTCAACCCGCCTAGACAGCCGCTGAAGGTGCGTTGCATTTGGCGTGGATCTTCCCAATTTAGATTGGCCCCAGCGATCCCAAAAGCCAGGTTGATGCCCGCGTTTCCGGCGATGCACAGGGCGATGACCGCCAAAGAATATATCAGTGTGATCAAGCCAGCGGATTGTATCAGCCAGATCGCCAGTAGATACAGCCCGCTCAGCGCCACAGAAGGTAGATAAGCGACCAAATATTTCGCCAGGATGAGCTGTGTCGCGCGGATCGGCGCTGTTTTCAATATCCAATAACTGCGTCCTTCGTGGGCAAAGCCCATCCCTGCCAAACGAGCCAGCAGCATCCAGCCCACGAACAACGATAGACCAACACTCAGGTAAGTGCGCAGGTTGGTCATCATACCGCTAATCCAGGGCGAAGCGTCCGGGCTTGAAAGCGATGGGGGTTGATTGTCGCTGCGTAGGATCATCACGGCGTAAATGACGCCGATAATCAACGGTGTGACCAGTTGCGATAAGTTGCGCAAATCGCGGCGCAGCACCAGCCAATCTTTGGCTATTAAACCGCTGACCGGCGCAGAGAGTAGGCGGACTGCGTTCTTTTCAATGTTCACCCAGACGGGGAAAAGCGGTTTGATAGAAGCAACGCGTGGCGTTTTTCGCCTGCGCGCCTCCGATTTCATTCCCGCCCAACCGGAATAATACAATCGCTCGGCTGCGACCAGGCTTGCGGTGAACACCGCCGCTGCCAGCGCAAGCGTCAACAGCGTCAGCCCACCTCCCACCAGCCAGTTGCTTTCCCCCAGGCTCACAACGCCGCGCCCGGCCCAGGTCAGCGGCGACCAGGCTACATCTGCCTGGCGCAAGAGCAACAATGTTCGAGTGGCTTGTTCGGGAGAAAACTCTCCCCATTGCGCGATTTGACCGCTTTGCGAGCATAATATTGAAAAGATCGCGCCCAGGAAACCCAGCACCTCCGCCACCCTGCGGGCAGGGAAGATGCGCACGACCAGCAAAACCAACATGGCAGACAGGCCAGCAGCCGCCAGCGCCAACGCTGCCATCTCCAGCAGAACGCCTGGGTAATACAAGAAGGTATATTCGGCGGATGCGCCAATGCCAAACAATACCGGCAAAGCAAAGGCGCAAATCAACGCGAAGTTGGGCAACGCCGCTTGAAGCAGCTTGGCGACGAACACGGCGCGAATTGGCAGCGGCGTGCTGAGCAAGAAATCCATATCTCCGGCCAGATAGAGCGCCTGGAGCAGCACGCCAAAGCTGGTCAGGAAAATGCCTAAGAAAGTGGCGCTGAATACCAGTGTGGGAAAGATCTCAAGTAAGTTGCTAAATTCGCTGGAAAATTGCGCCATCTCCGGCGAGCGTAGAACTCTCAATAGTTTCCAGCTTATGAAAAAGGCAAAACCAAGAAAAGCCAGGATCAAAAGCCCCAGGAACACAACCACGATCTTGCGGCGCATACTGGAGCGACGAAAACTGCGCGCCAGGATCACCAGGCGTAAGCGCAGCAACTTCCAAATCGAAGGCCAAAGACCAGGCAGAGAAATCTCTGACGCAGCAAAACTCATTTCAAGACCTCAGCGATTTCGGCGTATTCGGTGCCGCCAGTCAAACTGAGGAAGATATCCTCCAGGCTGATTGAACCGCTGCCTATGCCGCGCAGTTTGCGCAATTCTTCCATCGTCCCTACCGCGATGACCTGCCCTTGATGGATAATACCGATGCGGTCGCACATGCGCTCGGCGATCTCCAGAATGTGGGTGGAGAGGAACACCGCTGCACCGCGCTCAGCCATCTGGCGCAGGATGTCTTTGATCAATCGCGCTGATTTGGGATCCAAACCTATGGTTGGCTCATCCAATACCAATACCTTTGGATCGTGCACCAGGGCTGCCGCCAGGGCGATTTTCTGTTGCATACCGTGGCTGTAAGAGTCGATGGTGTCGTCGCCAGCTTGCACCAGGTCGAACAGCCGCAGCAACTCTTCGATCCGACGCTCGATTTGCTGGCGTGGCATTCCGTATAGGTCGCCCACAAAGCGCAGCAGCTCACGGCCGGTCAATTTGGCGTACAGGTTTGGCGTATCTGGCACATATCCGCAGATGGACTTGGCTTGCCCGGCGTGTGTCAACACATCATAGCCGCCGACCTTGACTCTGCCGGAAGTGGGTTGGAGCAAGCCAACAATCATTTTGATCGTGGTGGTTTTTCCAGCGCCATTGGGACCGAGAAAACCAAAAATCTCGCCGCCAAAGACTTCTAAATTGACATCATTGACGGCGATTTTATCGCCAAACTTTTTAACCAAATGCTGCGTTTTGATGAAGGGAATATGAGTTGACATATTGTGGTTGGATAACGTACAATGTTCAGAACTCATGATACAACGGGACTGTGGTTTTTGTCCAGTACGATAGATACGATGCCGGGTTTTTTATCACGTAGGGATTTTATCAAACTTAGCGGGCTGGCGTTAGGCGGATTGGGTTTTCGCCGTTGGGAGCGCCTCGCCGCGCCAATTCCTTACAGTCCGGATTTTCCTCGCCAGCCGGAGCAACCGCAGGGTCGGTTAGCAAGAGTCGCCAGCCGCCAGGTGGATGTGCGCGCACGCCCCAGAGACGACGCGCCAATTGTTGGCAATCGCTTCCGCGATCAGATCATTCATATCTATGATGAGCTAAATCCGCCCGACGCGCCGAAATTCTATAACACATTGTGGTATCGCGTCTGGGGAGGCTACATTCATAGCGCTCACTTGCAAATCGTGGAAATTCGTTTGAATGAACCTTCGCCGTATATGACTTCGGCAGGTCATTTATGCGAGGTCACCGTTCCTTACACGACTGCCTATCAGAAGACTCGCCAGGGTGAATGGATTCGCTGGCGCGGTTCGCGGTTGTATTATTCATCCACTCATTGGGTCACTGGCGTCGAGGTGGGGCCGGATGGTCATTTATGGTATCAGATAACCAGCGAGTTGAGCGATTCGGAGGTCTATTATGCTCCCGCTGAACATCTGCGCATCCTATCCCCGGAAGAGTGGTCGCCGATTTCACTAGATGTGCCGCCCGAAAAGAAGCGCATCGAAGTTTCCCTAAAAGAACAGACCCTGCGCGCTTTTGAATATGATCAGGTGATCTACACTGCACGCATCTCATCCGGCATCCCCAATCCACGCCTGGGAGAAGATGATCTGCCAACTGAGACACCGAAAGGTAAGTTTGTGATCTATTCTAAGATGCCCTCCAAGCACATGGGCAGCGTAGCTGGCGGGCCGGAAGTGGAAGAAAACGGCGGATTTACCCTGCCAGGCGTCCCCTGGACAAGCTTCTTCCGCAGCCCAGGCGGCTATGCTTTGCACGGCACTTATTGGCACAACAATTTTGGCTTGCAGATGAGCCACGGCTGTGTGAACATGCGCAATGAGGACGCCCTTTGGCTATTTCGCTGGAGTACACCAGTGTTCGATCCAACAAAAATAAATAGCTCGCGCGATTGGGAAAAAACCGGCAACGGCACAACCGTAATCGTTTATTGATTGAATGTGCGGCAATAAAATAACAGCCTGGCGAAAATACGCCAGGCGTTTGGTTTTTATCAACAGAGTTGGTTTAGATCAACCGGTCAATCATCAGCACAACGAAGAGGAAAGCCAGGTACATGCTGGAAAAACGATACATCTTCCATGCTGCCTTGTTGCCGCCTGTTTTCCACACCTTCCAGGCCGCCAGCAGTAACCAGCCGCCCAACATGGCTGCCCCAACCAGATAAACGCCGCCTCCCAGGCCAAATAGTGGCAGGAGGAGGGTGATGACTACCAGCTCAACGGTGTATAGAAAAATCTGCCAGCGGGTTTCAACTTCGCCGCGCACTACAGGCAGCATAGGTACGCCAGCGCGGGCGTAGTCGTTGCGGCGCACCAAAGCTAATGCCCAGAAATGCGGCGGCGTCCACATGAAGACAATCGCGAACAGGAATAGCGCTGGAACATTCAGACCGCCAGTGGCAGCCGCCCAGCCCACCAGTGGCGGAATTGCACCCGCGCCGCCGCCGATGACAATGTTCTGAACGGTGGTTTTCTTGAGGAAGATGCTATATAGCAGAACGTAATAGATAATCCCGGCCAGGCTGAGCAGCGCAGCCAGAAAATTGACCATCGCGGTCATCAGGTAAAACGAAGCCAGCGCAATGCCCACGCCAAAAGCCAGCCCCTCAGCAGGTGTGAGACGACCAGATGGGATGGGACGCTTTTGTGTGCGCTGCATTCGAAGGTCGTCCTCGCGGTCAATGAACTGATTGATGGCGCCAGAGCCGCCTGCTGCCAGAAAGCCGCCCAGCAATGTCCAGAAAGCGAGAGAGAAGGTAGGCCATGCCTGCGCGCCGATGACCATACCGGCAAAGGTAGTTACCAAAAGCAAGGCGACGACGATGGGTTTGGTGAGCATCAACAGATCGCGCGCCAACCCTTTTCGGCCAACGGCGCTTGCCGCCTCGTTTCGCTCGTCCGCGGTGGAGCGCGCCGCTGCTCCAACTGCGACCAATTGAACGACCAAAGCGCCCCAAACAGCCGTTGCAGTAACCTGATGCAAGCTAAGTAAATAAGCCGGAAAACCCTCCACCATCTTAGCTCCCAACAGCGCCTGGGCGAAGAAAAGCGTTGTTGCTGCGGTGGTCGCCACCAGAATGGGCGTCTGACTGCGTTGCGTGCGCCAGGCCTGGATGAAGAGGATCAGCATAACCAGAGCAGATGCAGCCACGACCAGGCGATGCCCTAGATGAAACAAGGCATGAAAATGGGTGAGAAGGGAAGCGGCGTCGCATAATGGCCAGGAAGCGCAGGCGGCGTCCACACCAACGACCTTTGCCGTTGCTCCGCTGACCAGTAAAAGAAACATCATGCCCACCGAGGCGAGAGAAAGGCGGGAAAAGGGGGAAAGGAATTTGAGGGTTATCCCGACCGGGTAAAATGTTAATGCCGAAGCGACCAGGGTGGTAGTCAGGGTGAATAAAGAAAGCATCAAATGGATTGGCGTCAACCAGGGGCGAATGCCAGATAGCGCTGAACGAGCGACGAGCGCGCCCAGACCGATTTGGACGATGAACAGCACCAGCGCAATGATGGTTGAGGCCAATATCAGCATCGAGCGGCGGCGCTCTTTCCATGCCAGCATCGCAGATGCGAACAAAAAAGGAGCGGCGCTCAGCGTGATTGCTCGATGCGCATAGTCTATCAACGGGCTTTGATTGAATGGAGGCGTCCATTTCCCCAGACAGGTCGGCCAATCTGGGCAAGCGCCAGCAGAATTCGTTGCGCTGACGACGCCGCCGGAGACGATGAGAACAAAGACCAGAATGGCGCTGGTCAGAATCACAAAGCGAAAACCTGAATTGTATGGGATAAAGCGTCTGCTTGAATGCATCATCGGGTTGTTCCCTGGTGAACTCTGCCTCTATGCTGGATTTCGTCTGATGAGCCAGGCAGCGAGGGTTGTTCGCTTCTTCTGGATAGAGTGTTGCGCTCTTGACGCCGTATAAAGAATGGATAGCCAGCGACTAACAAGATTGCGAAAGTGAACCACTGCAAAGCGTAGCTCATGTGCGGTCCTTCGCTCAGTTCCAACTCTGGTTGGCTGCGATACGGCAGACCGCTCCATGCTGGATCAGGAGCCTGCTGGATGTAAGCCGGAAGGAGGGGATAAGAGATCTGACGCGCAAGCTGTTCAATATTGACGAAGTTCCATGTTTTTCGCAGCGCCTCGCCAGGGGATAGCGTAGGATCGGTGCGCCCGCCCATCTCCGCCTTCGATAGGGGACGTCGCAGGACACCGTGCACGATCACCTCGCCTGGCTCATGATATTTTGACCAATCTTGTGATTGATATTCCGCCCCTGGTATCCAGCCGCGATCTATCAGGATCGCTTGCTGCTCGCCAGAGATGATCAGTGGGGTGATCAGATGAACTCCCCATTGGTTTTCCCAATATTGATTGCTCAAGGCTATTTCTTGGGAGTGGTCATATTTGCCGCGCACAACCACCTGGCGGTATTCCATGTGATAAAGGTCTTGCTGAAGCGCGTCGCCGCTCAGCGTCAGCGGTGGTTGATCGAGCTGCGCCTGGACACGGCTGTTGAAAGCGCGGCGCTGTTCCAGACGATCAAGTTGCCAGATGCCTAGACGTACACATAGCCCTGCTCCGGCTATGACTAGCAGAGTAGCCAGCCGCCAGCGTCGGCTGAACATGCGCAATAATTCTTTCATGCACTCGCCTTCTTCGCGCCAGAGGAACGAATGGGATAAGCCGCCAGGCTATACAGGAAAATCAAAACTGCCAGCGTTGGCGTCGTCAGGAACAACGCAATCAGGCGGGTGTTTAAATTTGTCGCCGGACGCACATCCAGCCCTAAGAATTGGTTGGATTGAAAAGAACAGTTCAGAGATAATTTTTCGGCCTGTTCCATAACCAAACGACCGGATGAGCCGGGCGGTACCCAGATCGGTCCAAGCTGATGGCTGACCGAGTCCTCGTTTTTGACCTCTAACACATCTCCAACTACAAAAACCATCTCTTCTGGGATGGATGGTACAGGTTCTCCAGCTTCGATTTGCCTGGCTGCGCCATCTGGAATCACCAGGGTGATCGTCTGAGGAGCGCGGTCACTGGCGTCTTTTTGCATCAGGTAAGTTGCTTCATTGAACAACAATGTGAAAATTAAGGACAATGCTGAGATGATCACCAGACGAGTCAAAAAGGGTCGTTCGGAAGCAAATTTCTTAATCATGGATGAATGCTCCGCCGGCTATTGCTTTTTCAAAAGATAGCGCAAATCCTGGACGATTTTTTCCGACGCCATGCCATAAGGATAATTGATGCGCCAGTTCCCTTGCTGATCAATTAAGTACGTGCGGGCGGAATGATCTACCAGGTAGCCCGCTGCGCTTCCGGTATCTTGCTTTTGCTGATAAACGCCGTATGCCTTCCAGACCACTTCGAGCGTTGCCTGATCTGCCGTCAAGCCAATGAATTGAGGATCGAAATTGGGCAAGTATTGCGCCAGGCGTTCGACTGTGTCGCGCTGAGGGTCAACCGTGATGAACACAAATTCCACGCGGTCGGCCTGGTCGGTCAGCAGCGCTTTGATGCGTTTGAATTCTGAGAGCGTGATCGGACAAACATCGGGGCAGTTGGTATAGCCAAAGAAGATCAGCACGATCTTGCCGCGTTGCTCACTCAAGCGGTAGATATTTCCGTGCTGGTCTTGCAGGGCAAAATCCGACGCTGGAACAGGCGGGTCTATGACAACGCCTTTGAATCGGTAATTTTGGCTGACCGCAAACCACGCGCCTCCTAGAATCAACGCCAACCCAATAACCGCCCCAAACCAAAACAGCCCATTTTTGTTCATCTCATATTTACTTTCATTGCTTGTTATTGCGCCTGTGTTCGATAGATCAGACTTGTTATTCGTTGAGTCTTTCAGCCGGGTTGTCGGTTTGGCGGTTTAGGTTTGCAAAATTGCGAACCCAAACCGCCATGCTGATCCTTGTGACTTAGATGGGCGGCAAACCAATCAGATACAGCGCAGGGTAGAAGAAGACCCACACAACATCCACGAAGTGCCAGTAAACCGCCGCTGCTTCCACCGGAAAATGGCGTTCGGCGGTGTATAAACCCTTGCGGGCGTTGCGATAGACGATAACCAAGAAAATCACCCCGGTAAGGACGTGAAAGGCATGAAAACCGGTCATCGTGTAGAACAGCGACCACAGCGCGTCATGATCTGGCCCATAAGGGGCAATTTGCCATTCCACGCCAACCACGCCGATTAAAAACGCGATGCCCAAGATAATGGTGATCAAGGTGTTGCGGAAATATCCCTTTGTATCGCCGTAAGCCATGGACACCTCGCCGCGGTTGGCAAAGAAACTGCTCAATACCAGGATAGAAGTTACAATCAGACCGACGATCTGGCTCAACTCCGGGCGCACGCCAGCACCATACAGGTAGAAGCGAGCAATAAATAGCCCGGCGAATACAAACGCATCGGATACGATGAATAACCATAACCCCAAACGGTTGGTGACCGTTTTCTTGTGGTAATCTGCAATTGATAGCGTCCCAGTGCTCATGAATGCTCCTCAGCTTCGTCGCCGGCAAACACGCGGCCAATGTGCATGTAATCACGGACGATATAAAAGGCTTTTAGCAAGGCAATGGCCATCAATGGCGCCCACCAGTAAGGCGCAAACAGACCAATAAAATACTCGCCGATGGTCATCGCGGCCAGGAGAATCAACACGGTTACGCCGACTTGCAAAGCCATAGTTTTTTGTTCTTCGTTCATAAGCGTTACTCCTTCACAGCCTGTTCGAATTTGCGCTCGAAGATGCGGGCGGTTGCCTCAGTCTGTAGTTGCTCCCGTTGGACTGGTGACTGCGCCGCCAGCCGCCGGTTGCTCCTCTTCTTTCGCGATATATCGGTCGGGATCAATGCTCACGTAAGCGCCGGCGATCCCATAATCGTAAGGTTCGCCCACCACTTCGAAGGCGTGTTCGTAATTGTGTTGTGGAATAGGCGAGGGAAGCATAAATTCAGGTGAGCGCGAGCGCCAGGGGTTGCTGGCCGCGATGGGTCCGCGCCGCGCGCTGTAAATCAGGTTGACTACGGCAATGACCACCGAGAAAAAAATCACAAAGGCGGCAATGGTAATCAGCAACTGCTGGAGATTGATCCCTAATGCCGGGTCATAGTCGCCAATGCGCCGGCGCATACCCAGCAGACCAGCCTGCATTTGGCTCAGCGATTGAATGTAAAAACCAGGCAGCATCAAGAAGAAATGCAGTTTGCCCAGTTTTTCGTTGTACATCCGCCCGGTTATCTTGGGGAACCAATAGTATATGGCGGCGAAAAATGGAAAGACAAACCCGCCGAACATCGTAGCATGGAAGTGACCCACAATCCAATACGTGTCTTGCAGATGCAG
This sequence comes from Anaerolineales bacterium, assembly GCA_020060465.1. Classification (GTDB taxonomy): domain Bacteria; phylum Chloroflexota; class Anaerolineae; order Anaerolineales; family UBA4823; genus RBG-16-57-11. The sequence continues at coordinate 16,507 of JAGVAD010000002.1, read as the reverse complement.
ATCGGTGGCAACGGTGGCATTGGGAGGACCGCTTAAACCCCCAAGTAAGAAGATGGAGATTGCTCCCAGCACAAACAACATGGGTGTTTCAAAGGAGAGCTTGCCTTCCCAGATGGTTGCCACCCAACTGAAAAATTTTACGCCGGTTGGCACCGCCACCAGCAATGTGCTATACATGAATGGGATGCGCAGATAGGGCGACATGCCGCTGGTGAACATGTGATGCGCCCAAACCAAAAAGCCTACCAAAGCGATGCCAAAAGATGACAATGCCACCCAACGATAGCCGAACAGGGGCTTGCGGGCAAAGACGGGCAACAGCTCACTGATGACCCCCAGACCGGTAAGCACAAATACATAGACGGCGGGGTGTGAATAAAACCAGAACAGGTGCTGGAATAAGATCGGGTTGCCGCCCTTATCCGGCGCAAAGAAACCCATACCAAACACCCGCTCGAACAACACCATTTGGAAAGAGAGGCCAATTAACTGGGTGGCGGTCAATCCAATCACTGCAGTGGCTAATGCAGTCCAGACGAAGATTGGCATTCGAAAATAGTGCATGCCTTTGGCGCGCAAGCGGATGGTGGTGGCAATCACGTTAAGCGAACCAAGTATGGAGGAGAGACCGGCAAAATACACCCCCAGAAAGAACATATCCATACCCAACGGCGCTTTGGCGCTCAACGGCGGGTAGCCCGTCCAGCCGGTATCGAACCCGCCTAAGAAATAGCTACTTAACAGGATAACCGCCGCCGGGACGTTGATCCAGTAGGCGAATGCATTCAGGCGCGGAAAAGCCATGTCATTTGCGCCAATCATCAGCGGCACCAAATAATTGGACATGGCCCCGACGCCCAGCAGGATGCCTACAATCATCACAATACCGTGCAGGCTCATGATTGTGTTGTATCGCTCCAGGGTGAGCAATTGCATTCCAGGTTGAGCTAACTCGGTGCGGAAGATGAGGGCGAAGATCCCGGCCAGCCCTATCACCACAATAGATGTGACGCCATATTGGACGCCGATTGCCTTGTGATCAAAAGAGACGCTTAAGTATCGCTTCCAACCCGAAGCAAAGGCATCCGCAGGGTGTTCAGCGGTTTGCTGACCGTTCATCCATTTCAGCCAATCGCTAAGTACGCCTACGCCCAGCATAAAGGCGATGGCGCCGAAAATGGCGCCAACCACCCAGGCTGACTCGGCGAAACCAAACTGGTTGCCTGATGGATTCCAGGTCCACACCGATAAGCCCAAGATCAGGCGAATCAGGCTGACAAACGCTGCGCCGGTCAGAAAACCGATCAGCATAGCGATCAAACCGCGCACCAGGCCAATCGAGAAAACGCCTGCTTTTTGGGTATCCTTCATAGGTTCCTCCAGTTAATTTGCTCGTAGCGGCTAGCGGCAAATTGAATTCATGTAGGCGATGATGTCTGATATTTGTTGATCGGTGATGGGTTTCTTGCTGACCGGATCAATGAATTGCTGCGGCATGATACCAGCAGCGAAACCCTGCACGATCTTGGCGTTCGGGTTCAGGATCGATTCCCGCAAGTAGTTCTCATCCACTGGGATAACTGAGCCGTCCGCTAAGGTCGCCTGTCCCTCGCATAGATCCTTCCAGCTTGGGCCAACGATCTTGGTACCATCAATGCTGTGACAGGAAGCGCAGCCAAAGGTCGTGGACCATTTTTGGCCGCGTTCCACCGGGTCATCCGAAAGGCCAGCCTCTTTGGTCAGCCAGGCGTCAAAGTCTGTTTGGGCGACAACCAGAACGGGCGATTCCATATAGGTATGCTGCGCGCCACAAAGCTCTGCACAACGGACTTTGAATTCACCCAATTGCGTGGGCGTCACGCGCAACTCGCGCACAAAATCCTGTCCGCCGGGCAAAGCATCTTGCTTCACGCGAAACTCTGGCACCCAAAAGGAATGGATTACATCATCTGAGCGCAACAGCAATACCGCCTGTTTATCAACCGGCAGGTAGAGTTTATCTGAAATCACGCCGTAATCTGGGTAAACAAAACTCCAATTCCACTGCTTGCCGATCACTTCAACGCGCAGCGGTTTGGGCGCTGGGGCTACTGTGGCTGCCAGCGCGCTGCCTCCCAGGTAGGCGAAAACCAACACAGTCGCCAGCGGTGCAACCGTCCAGGCCACCTCAAGGTTGGTGCTCCCTTCGATATGCTCTGCATCTGTCGTATCGCCGCGCTTACGCCGAAAAACGATGATGCTGTAAAGCATAAACACAACGATCAAAGAGAATAAGAAGGCGATCACTTTGAATTCCAGGTGGAAGAGTTGATCAATGGGTTCTGCCTGGGCGCTGGCTGCCGTTGGCAGCAAACGGATATAATCCATGCCGAAAATCAGCAGCGCGGTGACTATAACGACCAGGAAGCCGGCGATCAAGAGGTGCGTCGCTTTTTGTAGGCGATTCTTCATAAAGGTTCTCCTGTGATCCATAATCGTCTCAAACTTGCCTCGCTGAGCGGCAAGCCTGGATGAATCTTCTGTAAAGGTCCACTCTTCCAGCCAGTCATCAATTTGAGCTGCCGCCAGAGTGCGGCGGTCGTACACGATGGCTTCCTGCGCGCTTTGCAGTGAGAGCAGGACCACCCGCAGTTTCTTTTCCCCCTCCACAAAACGAGCTAAGAACTCATCTCGATTCAGCTTTTTATCGTCGTAATCCACAATAATCAAATCTGGGTCAAGCTGGTCGAGCGCCTGTAAGGCCTCTTCCAGGTTGGAGACCATGCCAACCACTTCCACCCCTGCGGTCTGGCGCTCTTGCAATAGACTTCGCAGACCTTGTCCAAAGAGGGGGTGACTGGAGGCAATCAGTACGCGGCGGTTTTTCACTGGCTCAGATTGGGCGGTTGACATGGATTGTTAGGATTAAGAAGTCTGGATTTCCAGTACCCAAATTTACCAAAATTCATCGGAATTGTCATCAGTTGTAATTGGAACGGACGGGCTATTTGTAGATTCCAGAAGGGTGATTTTGTCATCACCCTTGAGACCCTTCAGGATGGGGGATTGGTCTGCGGGCTGTACCCCTTTCATCCAGCAGGCTTTAGCGACCCAAGCCGGGGCTATGAATCCTCGTCGGGCAAGGGCGACCAACACCTTTTAGCACACCCTTGCTCTTGGCGATTAACGGGTGGGCTTCGAGTGAGATATAATGAGATTTACACCTGCTACACAGTGAAAGCTCTCGTGATGATCGAGATTCCTTACGATCTGGTTCGATCTTACCGCGCAAAAACATTTCGTTTATCGCCGGAGTTACGGTTAAAGTCACGCGAAGAGGCGGTGGGTTTCGTGAGACAGCGCGGGTTTGTCTATTTCTGGCCTATCAGCGGAACAGTTATGCCTAGCTTGTGGACGGCAGTCGCCGGAGATCGCCCCGTTGCGGATGAACATGATGATCCGGGTCATGTCACCTGGGGATGGAAGGACGCGTTGCTGGGCAGCCGCGCCTGGTATTACGCCAAGGTGCTGCGCAAAAAGTCCACAATGATCTCATTTGAGGTTTTACCGTATTTCTACGCCCTGTCGGAAAACTACGGAGCTTACGAAGAAGATTATCTAACCCAATACGAGCAGGGCAAGTTGACATTGGAAGCCAAATTAATCTATGAAGCATTGCTTGATAAGGGGCCATTAGATACGGTAGAACTGCGCCGCGCGGCGCGCATGAGCAGCCCAGGCAGTGAAGGACGTTTTAACCGCGCTCTGGCAGACTTACAGGCAGATTTCAAAATCCTTCCAGTTGGAGTGACTCAGTCCGGCGCATGGCATTATGCCTTTGCTTACGATCTGACCGCGCGTCATTACCCTGAATTGCCAGAACAGGCGCACGCCATCCGCGAGACAGACGCCCGTCAAACTCTGGCGTTATGCTACTTGCGTTCAGTCGGCGCCTGTCAGATGCGGGATTTGACCTATCTATTTGGCTGGCGCGCGCCAGAAGCGGAGCGCGCAGTTCAGGCATTGGCAGTTCAAGGGCAATTGCAAACCGGGGCGCGGATTGAGGGGCAGGCAGGTGAATGGATCGCTTTATCGGTGTGGGAGAATGTCTAAATCGCTCATTCGACCGTATGGATATTCGATGTGCCCTGGGCGGAAAGGAGTCTATCTTACATGACTCGCTTGGCTGGAATTCCGATATAATCAAAATAGGCTTGATGAATAGCAGGTAAAAGCGTTTGGGGAGTTTCATTCAATCTGTAAGTTGCATCAACCGTGATTGGCGGATCCGCAGGAATGGAGAAGAATCATGCTTCCAAAGTCAGAAGACCCAATTAAGATCATCACCATTGAGCGCCATATCCTGGAAGAACAATTGCAATTTCCCGATGCCACAGGGGTGCTGACTCAGCTTTTGTATGATATTGCCCTGGCGGGGAAAGTGATCTCCAGCCGCACCAGTCGAGCTGGGCTGGCGGAGATTTTAGGCCGTACAGAAGAGGTGAATATACAAGGCGAGGTGGTGCAAAAGCTGGATCGTTTTGCTGACCTGACGATCTATCGTTTGAATGACCACACCGGCCGATTGGCAGTGATGGCTTCGGAAGAAAATGAACACCCCATGCCCATCTCAAATTCGCCTGGCAAATATGTGTTATTGTACGATCCATTGGACGGCTCTTCTAATATTGACTACAACATCCCCATTGGCACAATCTTTTCAATTTATCGCCGACGCACAGAATCTGGCCCTGGGACGCTGGAGGATTGCTTACAGCCGGGGCGCAATTTGGTGGCGGCGGGTTATATTCTCTACGGATCCAGCACGATGCTGGTCTATACCACTGGTCAGGGAGTGCATGGCTTTACTTTGGATCCGTCAGTGGGCGAATTTTTGCTCTCCCATCCAAACATCCGCATTCCAGAACCGCCGGTTTATTTCAGCGTCAACCTGGGTTACCGGATGTTTTGGAGCGAGGGGGTCAAGCGCTATACAGATCATCTTCAAGGTTTGGACGGCGGCATGAAAGCCTTATCTTTACGATATGTGGGTTCGCTGGTGGCTGACTTTCACCGCAATCTCTTGGCTGGCGGCGTGTTTTATTATCCGGCGGATTTCAAAGACCCCAAGAAACCGCAGGGCAAGCTGAGGTTGGCTTATGAAGCTGCGCCGTTGGCGTTTATCGCCGAGCAGGCCAACGGTTACGCCTCAGATGGCGTGAGGAATATTTTGGACATTACGCCAACCTCATTACATCAACGGACTCCGTTGTTCATCGGCACGCGCAGTTTGGTTGAGAAAGCAGAAGCGTTTATTCGAGAATATGATTCGGTGCGAGTGTAAGGGGATGAATCGCCAAACGTCCGGTGGTGGCTAGCATGGTCGAAGTTGCCTTGATGATTGAGGGACAAAATGGCCTCAACTGGCCGCGTTGGCAGCGAATCGTAAGCGCTGCGGAAGATTTGGGCTTTGCAGGATTATTCCGCTCCGATCACTACACCAATTCAAACCCGCCGGATTTAGATTCGCTTGAGCTATGGGTTTCACTGACCTGGCTGGCCAGCCATACGCGGCGCATTGAGTTTGGCCCGTTGGTATCGCCAGTCTCTTTTCGCCACCCGACCATGACCGCCCGTATGGCTGCGGCGGTTGACGATCTCTCTGAGGGGCGTCTGGTTTTAGGGCTGGGTGCTGGTTGGCAGGAGCGAGAACATCATAATTATGGTTGGGATTTGCTATCTGTGAAAGAGCGTTTTGCTCGTTTTGAAGAGGGCGTGCAGGTCATCAGCCGTTTGTTGCGTAGCGATGCGCCATTCGATTTCGAAGGACGTTATTATCAGTTGCATGAAGCGATTTTGCTTCCCCGCCCTGGCAGAAGGAACGGACCGCCGATTCTAATTGGCGGCAACGGTTATCGGCGCACGTTGCCTCTGGCAGCGCGCTACTCAGACGAATGGAATGCAATATACACCCCATTGGATGAATTCCGTAAATTGAACGCCGAATTGAATCGGCTGCTGTTATCCGAAGGACGGGCTCCGGCAAATGTACGCCGTTCGCTCATGACGGGCTGTGTGTTTGGCCGCAACCGGAGCGAGGTCGGAAGGAAGGTGGAAGCGCGCACAGGCGGGCGACGCAGCCCTCAAGACCTACGTCAGCGCGGGCTGATTGTGGGGGAGGCGGCGCAAATCCGAGAACAGCTTGCAGCTCTGGCAGAAGTTGGTGTGCAACGGGTGATGTTGCAATGGTTGGATTTGGACGATTTACAAGGCATCGAACGAATGGCTCAAGGAGTGATTAACTGAAATTGGCTGGGCTTTTACGAGGGGTTCCGAAGGAGGAGAAAATGAGGCGAAAAGTATTCTTCCGCCTGGCATGGGTGATGTGTGTGTTGTTGTTCGCCAGTTTGGGCTGTCAATTGGTGAATAACGTCCGCGATGTAGTGGCTTTGGCGTCCGAGGCGGTGGGGCTGGCTACCGATATAGACATTGAAGGATTGGCCACAGATATTGACCTAGAAGGCATCGCTACCGAGGTTGACCTTGAACAACTGGCGACTGAGATGGAAGCGATCACTACGGAGATAGATTTAGAAAGCTTAATCACGGATATACCTTTGCTGGATGAAACGCCTGAGACCGTCGCCACGCCGATTGGGTTTCCATCCGATATTCCGATTATGGAAGGCGATAAATACAACATGTCAGGCACGCCGACCCAATTGGAATATTCCATTGATGTAGAGGTCAACGCAGCAGTGGATTTTTATCGCCGTGAGATGGCCGCTCGCGGCTGGGCTGAGCAAAGCAACCATATTATTGAAGGAGAAGCGGAGCTGGTTTTCCAGAAGGGCGCTCGAAAAGCCAGGGTGAAGATCACGGAGGATTTTTTCTTTGGTGTAATGATCGAAATCCTGCTAGAGGGATAGAAATTGCCTGCTTGGGCAGAACGTTTACCGCGTAGTTTATGGGTTGCTGCGCTGGCTGTCCTGGCGCTGGGCGCGGGCTTTTTTTGCGTTCTGGCGCTGGGTCTGAGCGTTTTGGTTGGCCGTGAGTGGGTTGTACGCCAAAATCCAACGCCTCTTTCAACTATTCAGGGCGATCTCGCGCCTCTCGAAGGCCACACAGAAACGAGCGCTCTCACCCCAACGCCAGGCGTAACGCCGCTTGTTTCCGGAGCGCAGACGGATTGGTTGGCTGGCGAAATCCCTTTGCCCGATAATATTGAGCTGGAGACTATTATTGGATCGCCGCAGCATTTCTCTTTTGTAACCCAGGCGGATTACCCATTGGTGCTGGCGTTTTATCAACGGGCGCTGATTGATCGAGGCTGGACGCGCATCGCATTTGGCTCTCGCATCACCGATTCTGCTGCGGACCTGTATTTTGCGAAAGAAGGACGACAGGTCGCTGTGCGCATTGCCTGGGCGCCATCTATTGGAACTCTTGTTGAGATCGTTCTTGAGGAGCTGGAGTAAGCGTCGCCTCTGGCTAAATGTCCAACAGATTATTTCTGATAGCTCTGGACGCGATTTCTCCCCGCGGCTTTTGCCATGTATAAGGCGTCGTCGGCGTTGATGATGAGCTGATCTAAAGATACATCTGATCCGACCGCGAGCGTTGCTACGCCCAGGCTGATGGTAATTTGGGCAGGACCTTTCGGCGTGGGGAGATGGATCGCTTCTACATTGCGGCGGATGCGCTCAGCGACCTCCAGAGCTTTTTCCATATTGGTCTCAGGCATCAAAACTAAAAATTCTTCCCCCCCATAACGACCAATCAAATCCACCGAACGCAAATTGGCGCGACAACAGGTGGCCAGAGCCTGTAGAATACGGTCGCCGACAGGGTGACCATAGGTGTCATTGATATGTTTGAATTGATCAATATCAATCATAATGACAGAGAGCGTCCGATGATAGCGGCGGGCGCGCTCGTATTCGCTTTTTGCCAGATGAAGGATTTGGCGACGATTATATAACCCCGTCAGCTCATCCATAATGGCTAATTGTTGCGTCCTTTCGAAGAGACGAGCCTTTTCAATCGCAACCGCAGCATAGTTGGAAAATGTCTGCAATCTTTCGGCGTGCTCACTCTTGAAAAAGCCCGGTGTTGCACTATCCAGGTTTAGGAGACCGATGATCTTTCCCTGACTGATAATCGGCGCAGCGGCGGTTGAGCGCACCCAAGACATCTCTGGGATTTCCACCCAATCCGGGGTGAGGCGAGTGTCTGAGATCGCGATCGGGGCGCGGGTCTCGGCGATCTTGCGCCAGGTTGGGAAATGATTGAGCGGCAGACTGAGAGAGGCGATCAGCTCTGCGACGCCTCTTTCTTTATAGCCTCTGGATTCTCGGATGTGCAAGATGCCATGCTCGTCAATCAAGGCAATGTTGGCTGCGTCGTGCGGCACAACGCGCGCCAGATTGTTCAAAATCAGGGTCAATACCTCGTTGAAATTCAATGTGCTGTTTATTGCGGCAATGGTATCTCGCAGGGTCTCTGCCAGGATGCGCTGTTCGCGTTCTGCAGCTCGCGATTCGCTCAATTCAGCCAGTCCGGCGGCCAGTCTTTGATTCTTTTGCTCCAGCTCGATTTGCAACCTGCGGATGGATAGATGCGTCTCCAGGCGCGCCAGCACTTCTTCGATTTGAAAAGGTTTCGTCACGTAATCTACGCCCCCAACAGCAAAAGCCTTTACCTTGTCTTCCACTTCCCCAAGCGCGCTGATAAATATGACCGGTATGCTGCGGGTGCGTTCGTCAGCTTTTAGCTGCTGACAGGTTTCATACCCGTCCATGCCCGGCATGTTGACATCCAACATAATCAAATCCGGCGGCGCGGTCTGTGCAATTGTAACAGCCAGCGCTCCCTCGGTGACGGCGCGCACCTTATAACCATAGTGGCTCAACATGTGGGATAGGACGCGCAAATTTTCCGGCGTGTCATCCACGACTAAAATATCTGCTTTGTGCGCCTGCGGAGATGGTTTATTCATTTCATTCCGATTGTTTGTTGTTTTCTGTGTGAATGTCCGAATTATCTTCTCGCTGCGGCAGGATGGCGGATAATCCGCGTACGTCATATTTTTGAGCGAAATATAATATTTGTTTTGCCAGATCCTCTTGAAATGGGCGTATCTGATTAATCAAATCAAAGATGTGTTCAAAATCAGCCACGGTCACTGCCTGACGCATTTGCTCTACCCACCCAGCCGGCAACGATTCCCAGGAAGCCGGATCCTTTGGAATATTTGGCTCTTCAAGATGATCCTGCGATATTGTTTCTTTTATTGATTCTACAATAAAATTCGCTTGTACGTGCTTTGCAAGTATGTTAGTTAGTTCTACGACGCGCACAGGTTTGCATAAAAAATCGTCGCATCCAATGGATAGTATTTCATTTCGACCGCCTTCGAAGGCGCTGGTGGTCAACGCAATAATCGGAACAGATTTTCCTTCGGGCGTTGCCTTAATTTGCAGAGCAGCGTTGTAGCCTTCCAAAGAGGGTACGTGTGTATCCATGAAAATTAAGCGCGGACGCCAATACTGCCATATTTGGAGAGCCTCCGCTCCACTGGCTGCCTGACGGACTTCAAAACCCATCATCGTCAGCAGCCAGACCAGCCATTGTCGGCTTTCAGGCTGATCATCCACGACTAAAAGGCGTAGATCTTGCTGCCCAGCAGCCAGTTGGGGCAACTGTGCCAGGTCCGCCTCCGCATGATTTTCGATCTGCTGACTCAGCCCGAATTGAACAACGAAGGAAAATTTGCTACCTCCTCCAGGAACGCTTTCGACAGCCAGATCTCCACCCATCAACCTAACAAATTGACGGCTGATCGCCAATCCCAGCCCTGTTCCTGGTTGAGCCTGTCTCCCGCTGTGAGTTTGTGAAAAAGGTTCGAAAATCCGCTCCAAATCGTCCGGCTTTATGCCTGCGCCAGTATCAACGACAGCAAAATACAATTGCACAGGCGAGGCGTGGGTCGGAGGCGATAAGGTCTTCTTCTCTTCTTCAGAAGCTAGGCGCGCTTGTAAGATAATCCGACCTTTCTCAGTGAATTTAAATGCATTTCCCAGCAAATTGATTAACACTTGACGTAATTTGGTCTCGTCGCCATAGAGATAACCTGGCAGGTCGTTTGAATATTCATGGACAAAATTCAAACCTTTTTCAATCGCTCGCAAGCGAAACAGGTCTTCAATGCCTTTCAGCAATGAATGCAGGTTGAAAACCTGTTCGGTTAAAGTCATACGGTTGGCCTCGATTTTGGAAAGATCGAGGAGATTATTGATGAGAGTCAATAGCGATTCGCTGCTGCGATGGATAATCGAAATGTGTTCGCGCTGTTCGTTGGTTAAATTATGATCATACTGCAACACCTCAGTGAACCCCAGAATGGCATTTAAAGGGGTGCGGATCTCATGGCTCATGTTCGCCAGAAAGACCGACTTGGCGCGATTGGCAGTTTCGGCAGCTTGTTTTTCGCGTTGCACCTCGTTATAAAGTCTGGCGTTGCTGATGGCGTTTGCTACCTGTCCAGCAACGGTTTGCAGGATCGTAATTTCTGCTGGAGAAAAAGCATTTTTCGTGTCGCTTTGTATGGTCATCGCGCCGATCACTTCACTGCGCGCGATGAGCGGGAGCGTGAGTTCCGAGCCAGTATCGGGCAACAAAGGATTGGATAAGCGGATATTCTCTTGCTCCACATCTGGCGCCAGACGCGGCTTTGCGTTGCGAATGCTCCAGGCCACCATGGATTTTTCATCCAGGGAGAGTTTTTGCTTACCAGCCAGGAGGGACTGGCTTGCTTCTCCGGCGGCGGCTCTCAGGATTGCCGACTTGCCCGATTCGTCCACCAAAAAGATGCCCACATAGTAAAGATCAAATTCTTCGCGCATCAGGTTGGCGCTGAGCTGAAGAAGTTCTTCCAGGTCGAGGGTTGAGCTGGCTGCCTGCGAAATCTGCGCCGCTGCCTGAGCTTGAGCGGCAAGGCGCTCTAACTCAGCGGCGCGTTTTTGGACAATCTCTGAGAGCTGAGCTGCCTGTTCTGCGCGCTGCTCAGCTTCGTAGGTGCGTTCTGCCACCTGACATTCCAGGTTGAATGCATAATCTTCGAGTTGTTGGCGTGATTCTTTGAGTTCCGCAGACATGCGGTTCAGCATTTTCGCCAGGCTGCCCAATTCGTCATCCGCGTGTATGCGCACTGGTTGATCCAACCGCCCTTGGGCAATTTGCTCGACGCCTGTCTGCAAAGAAGCCAGAGGCGCAGCGAATCCTTGTATGATCCATCTCATCATCAGCGTGGTCGCGATTAAAATCCCCAAGACGATGCCTACCAGGGCGTTAACAATTGCCTGAATGCGGCGTTGTGTTTGCGCTCCAGTTTCCTGAGCGCGACGGGCGCTCAATTCTTCGAAATCTCGCAATTCGTTCAACAGCGGCGTTTGATAATCTTTCACCAGGAGATTTAACTCCTGTGCGATGGCTGCGTTGGGCAGTTCTCCCGTGTTCAGATTATTCAAGATGCGATTCGCCTGGGCGTTGAAAGCAATCAAATCATCATGAATGATTTCGATGCGGTCCCTCTCATCAGCATTTTGGTCGTAGGCTTTAGAGATGGCTTGATGGACAAGTTGATCTAAAAACGCGCCTTGTTCCGTAATTCGCTGCCCGAGGGTCAGACGCTGATCGGGCTGGGTGATATAGCGTTGCACCAGGCTGGTGAGCGCCAGAGATTCGGAGCGGATGCGGGCGCTCAAAGAAGCGAGTTCGAACCGGGCATTTGCCCGCGCCTGCGATTGCTCAATTTGCTTTATTGCCCACACCGAAGAAAACGACAATAGCGCGATGATGAGCGCCAACGCGGCAAAACTGATTAAGATGAGGCGAGTCAATGGGCCTTTGGCAAAAAACATGGTTAAGAAGCGCCTTGAGTAGCGGATTTTGATGATTATAACCTTTTGGTTTCCAATTCGATACACATTTCATTCGGGTAAAGAAGGTAAAATATGCACCAGGTGTTGAGTTCATCGGATGCAGGAAAAATGGAGGAAGAGAAGGTGAACGTGTCGGAAGCCATCCGCGCCAAGCGTGCGGTACGCCAATTTCAAGATAAACCATTACCCGATGAGGCAGTGAGAACGATCCTTAACGCTGGGCGGCGGGCGCAGTCATCCAAAAATACCCAGCCGTGGTATTTCATTGCCATCCGCGACAAAGCAATCTTGAGGCAACTCTCAGAGTGCGGAGAATGGGCTGGGCATTTGGCTGGGGCGGCGTTAGGCGTAGCGTTGATCTCGCCAGACCCAAAGGAAAAATTCCAGACGATGTTCGACCTGGGGCAGGCAGCGGCATATATGCAGTTAGCAGCCTGGGAGTTGGGTATCGGTTCATGTCTGGCTTCGATTTATCAACCTGAGCGGGCGAGGGAAATTTTAGGCTTCCCTGAAGACTTGCACTTGCGCATCGCGTTGTCGTTCGGTTATCCGCTTGATGAAGAAAAGATTTCCGCCCCGCCGAAGAAGGGTGGGCGCAAGCCGCTCGAAGAAATCGTTCATTGGGATCGTTGGTAAGCCTGATGAAGATTTTCTACTCCGATCATCTTCACGTTCCCTTACCTGAAGGGCATCGTTTTCCGATGCCCAAATATCATTTGCTGCATCAGCGAGTGGTCGAAGCGCGGTTGCCAGGGGTTGAGTTGTTGCCTTCCGATCCGGCAACGGATGAGCAACTCCTTCTGGTTCATGAGCCAGAATATCTGCGAAAGGTAACTGAAGGCAGGTTAAGCGAGAAGGAAGAGCGGCGTGTGGGTTTCCCATGGACGCCTGAACTGGTCATTCGCTCGCGTTTCTCAGTCGGAGGCACCATTAACGCCTGCCGCGCTGCCCTGGTGGAAGGCATTGCTGCAAATCTGGCTGGCGGCACACATCATGCTTACGCGGATCATGGCGAGGGGTATTGTGTGTTCAATGATGTGGCTGTGGCTGTGCGCGTGATGCAGTCAGAAGGGCGTCTTCAACGGGTCGTCATTTTGGATCTGGATGTGCATCAAGGAAACGGCACCGCATCCATTTTTCGCCAGGATCCAACGGTGTTCACCTTTTCAGTGCATGGGGCGAAGAATTTTCCCTTTCATAAAGAGCAGAGCGATTTGGATATCGCACTGCCAGACGAGAGCGGCGACGAAGAGTTTTTGGCGGCGGCGCGCTGGGGAGTGGAATATGCCCTTCGTGAGTCACGGGCTGACCTGGCGATCTATATTGCCGGCGCGGACCCCTATGAAGAGGATCGGTTGGGACGCTTGAAAATCAGTAAAGCTGGATTGATGGAACGCGACCGATTGGTGCTTGAGTTATGTTGCCAGGCTGGTTTGCCGGTTGCAATAGTGATGGGAGGCGGTTATGCTCGACGGATCGAAGATGTGGTTGAAATTCATCTCACGACCTTTCGTTTAGCCGCTCAATATGCCGGTCGAGCGGTGTCTTGCATCGCTCGATGATCGGCAACTTTTTATAGAGTGGTTCGTAGATAATAATAGTATTGTAACGAACAATGATTCGAGGAGGTTATCATGTCTGAAACAGGAAAAGCTTTGCGACGCTCACGCCAAGATCGTGTGCTGGCGGGTGTGTGCGGTGGTTTGGGTGAATTCTTTGGCATCAGTCCCATCTGGTTTCGCCTGGCGATGTTGCTGGCGCTGCTGCCAGGCGGCGTTCCGGGGTTGTTGATATACATTATCCTCTGGATTGTGATCCCGCCAGAGCGATCATGAATTTACCTGCTAAGGTCAAAGCGCCGGCGTAACCCGACGGCGCTTTTCGCGTTGGATGCCAGATTTTCAGCGACGATAACTTTGCGCCAGCGCGATGCGTTTACTCAGCGCAGGATGAGAATACAATAAAAACTCCTCCCAGGCAGGCGGGTCGGCGTCAGCCAGGTTCTGGTTAGCCAGCCGGGTGAAGGCAGAGGCAAAAGCTGCTCCGTTGCCGGTGATTTGCAGCGCATATTCATCGGCGCGGCGTTCCCGCCAGCGCGAGTATGCGTTGAGCAATGGCATTGTTATCAGTCCGAATGCTCCCAGGGTCAGCCCCAGCAAGGGTAGAGCCGCCACATCCGCCTCTCCCGCAAATCCGAAATATGTAATACCCCAATCCAGGCCGAGAGACGCCAGATAAAGACCTGCCAGGGTGATGACGGTTTCGATGGCTATGCCCCAGGGAATATCACGATGCACATGGTGAGCCAATTCATGGGCTAACACGGTTTCTATCTCTTCCGTTGTAAATTCCCGGATCAGCGTATCCCCCAGGATGATGCGGCGAGTGTTGCCCAGGCCTGCTAAAGCAGCGTTGGCGGCGCTGGTGCGACGGCTCATATCGAAAGAATATACGCCGCGCACGCGGGTGTTGGCTTGCTCTGCCAGTTGCATCAGGCGCGATTTTAGCTCAGCGTGTTGTTCGTCAAGGGGTTCGAATTTGTAAAAGATCGGGAAGAGTAGCACGGGCGCCAAATTCGCCAGGATCACGTTAAACAGCAGCAGAACGCCGGCCGCCCACAACCACCAGGTATGCGGGGCGTTGCGCAAGATGAGATAGATCACTTCCAGTAAGAACAAGCCCAGCACGCCGCCCACCAGCGCCGTTTTTATCTGGTCGCCGATCCACCCCATCAGGCTTTGATGGGAGAGGCCGAAACGGTGTGGCAACACAAAGCCTTCGTAGTAAGACAGGGGCAGATTGAGCAGCGCGTAAAGGCCACCAAAGACCAGCCCATAAGCGGCGACGATCAACCACTCATTATCAAAACGGCTCTGAAGCGCGTCGCGCAGCGCCTCCGACCAACCTGAAAATAACCAGGCAAGCAGGTAAAGGGCGCCGAAAGCCAGGTCAACCAGCATCAGCCTCCGTTGAAGGCGAGCATATCGCTTGGCTTGTTCCTGACGTTCAGGATCGAGTTCTAATGTCATGGGGTAATTTTACTCTGGTTGAGACCAATGAGACTCGAATCTATCCATATTTGTAAGACTTGCGGCAGTTGGGACTAATGGGTGATTGCCGGATTGGTCAAAGTTGTAATAGATTAACCTAATGAGCATAAAGCACATCTCTTCAGGAGTCACAGGTCTGGATGAGCCAGGTTAAGTATGAAATAGTTAAAAAGTCAGTCTGGCCAATCCTGTGGCTGATATTCACCGGGCTGCTCAGTTTTTCGCCCGCTGGCGCGCAATCGTCAAACAATCGAACACTTTGGCTGCCGCTGGTTCTCTATTCGCGGACAGCAGCCAATCCGATCCATCAGGGTATTGCCACCTATTATGATGCAGATGGAACAGGCTCTTGCATGTTCGATCCATCGCCGCAGGACTTGAACGTGGCCGCAATAAATGAGGTGGAGTTTGGCCAGTCCGATTATTGCGGGGCGTTCGTGACTGTGACTGGCCCGAAAGGAACTGTTGTGGTACGTATCGTAGACATGTGTCCTGGCTGCCGGGCAGGCCACCTGGACTTGAGCAGAGAGGCTTTCGCGCAGATTGCTGATTTGCCGGAAGGAAGAGTCCCCATTACCTGGCAGGTGATCAGCCCGGAGATCAACGGGCCGATCGCTTATCATTTTAAGGACGGCAGCAACCAATGGTGGACAGCGGTGCAGATCCGCAATCACCGCAACCCAATTGCAAAGCTGGAGTATCTCAACGAGCAGGGTCAATGGATCACGGTGCCGCGCAGCGATTACAATTACTTTATCCAGACGCACCCGGGTATGGGGGTGGGGCCCTACTCTTTCCGAGTGACGGATTGGTATGGCAATGTGCTGATAGATCACGGCATCCCACACGTGGAAAATGGCACGGTGAATGGCGCGGCTCAGTTCCCGCCCGGGCCGTGAAGCGATTGGCCTGAAAAGATGGTTTATTGAGAAACACCTCCCTGGCAGCGAATTTGAACTCTCGCTTTTACACATCAAATCATTGACGTCATCGGCAGCTTGACGCTGAAGAGGATCGTGCAACCTTTTTTCTGTAAAAACAGTCCAGCGACCTTCAGGAGCTGCTAAAGTTCCTGGGCTGTGGAAAAGTGGACACCGCTGCGCTCATGCCCACTATTCCACAGCCTCGACGGCGACTGCCACGATGACAGGCTCTCCTCATCGAAAGTCAGGTGAGCTCGACTCATCTGCCAGTTCTCGTCGATCCCCATCAAGATGGCGCTCACCAGCCGCAGGCAAGCGGCTGCGTTGGGAAAGATGCCCACCACACGGGTGCGGCGCTTGACTTCTTCGCTGACCCGCTCCAGCCCGTTGACGGTGCGCAGCTTGCGCCGGTGGGCAGGCGGAAAATCAAACACAGTGAACCCTTTTGAAAATAGTTTACACTAACATCAGTTCCCCGGACTTATTTTCTTTAATCAAATAAATTGAGGAAATTTTCTAAGTAGTGTTTCATAAGTTTTTAGAAACGTGGAAGTGCAAATTGGATTCAGGGTCGTTCTGACAACATAAGATCTTCTCGGCGGCTTTCACGACT
>JAGVAD010000014.1 GCA_020060465.1 Anaerolineales bacterium | reverse complement strand
GCGCATGTCAGTATGCCTCTTTGTTCGTGGGTTGTGGGGCGGTTGTCGGACTGCCTCACGACCATTTAACCACGTTTTTACCAGCTTTGGAACGATCACCAAATGGCGGTTATGCCGGCAAATTCAGGTATAATAGGGGGCGCTGACGAAACCTATGCGGGCGTCGCCAAGGGGTAAGGCATCAGCCTTCCAAGCTGACATTCGTGGGTTCGAATCCCATCGCCCGCTCTTACGCGCTTCCCATTCCACCCACTGCGCCGCACCCAGAACGGGCCCGTAGCTCAGCGGCAGAGCGCGCGGCTCATAACCGCTTGGTCGCAGGTTCGAATCCTGCCGGGCCCATATTTGTCCCCTGTCGTCATTCATCGGGAGAATCCCCCATGACCCGAAGACCCCAATCACGCGGCAGATGCATGTTTTGCCATTCGGAATTGAGCAAAGCTGGCATGACCAAACACTTGGATGCCTGCCCGCAACGTCAGCAGGCCATCCAGGCCGCGGAAGCCAGCGACCGCCCGAGCGAGACCCTGTGGCGCTTGCGCGTTCAGGACGCCTACCTGAAGGATTTTTGGCTCGACCTGGAAATGCGCGGGTCGGCTACTCTGACGAAGCTGGACGAATATCTGCGCGCCATTTGGCTGGAATGCTGCAGCCGCCTCAGCGAGTTCACCATCGGCGGCTGGGGCCGCGTCAAGGTGGCCAAAGCCCGCAAAGCCGATCAGGTCTTTGAGCCAGAGCCGGAGCTGGTCAATTCGCCGCGATTGGGCATGTGCGGCTAGCTATGATATTACAGGAAAAATAGCCTTGTTGCCCGGCAAAATTTCTAAGCGCGTGGTGAGCGACCGCATGACCTGGATACCCCGTATGATTGGCGAAATCCGCGCTTTGCCATTGGACTCCAGGAGCGAATTTCTGGGGGATTCGAGGAACATCTGGGCGGCAGAATCTTGCTTGCGCCGCGCCCTGGATGAAACGCTGTAAACAGGACGACCTGCTGCTGATCCCCGGCGAATGGCTCAACCCATTCTGCCGGTGATGTAGGTCTCGGTCAATTCCATTTTGGGCGTGGTGAACAGCGTCGGTGTCGGCGCGAACTCGATCAATTCCCCCAACCAGAAGAACCCCGTGAAGTCGGAGACCCGCGCCGCCTGTTGCATGTTGTGCGTGACGATCACGATGGTATAGTCCCGCTTGAGTTCGTCTATCAAATCTTCGATATGTTCGGTGGCGATGGGATCCAACGCAGAGCACGGCTCATCCATCAAGATCACTTCCGGTTGCACCGCCAGCACACGGGCGATGCACAGCCGCTGCTGCTGACCCAGCGATAACCCCATCGCATCCCGGTGCAACTGATCTTTGACTTCATCCCATAAGGCGGCCTGGCGCAAGCTGCGCTCAACCAGGGTATCCAACTCAGCGCGGCTTTTAACCAAATCCAGCACCCGCGGGCCAAAAGCCACGTTATCGAAAATGGACTGAGGAAACGGATTTGGCTTTTGAAAGACCATGCCCACGCGCTGCCGCAAGACAGCCAGGTCCACATCCTGGGCGTAGATATCCTCGCCACGCAGCAAGATAATGCCGCTGGTGCGCGCGCCAGGGATGGTATCGTTCATGCGGTTCAAGCAGCGTAAGAAGGTGGATTTGCCGCAGCCAGATGGGCCAATCAAAGCCGTCACTTTCTGCGGCAAAATATCCATACTGATCTGGCTCAGGGCTTTAAATGCGCCGTAGTAAAAATCCACGTTCCTGGCGCTGATGATGGCATCGCTGGAATGCATGGAAATAATTTTACCCGATAAATACTCGTTGGTAATCCCTCTCTTGAGCGTTGGCGATCGAATTTCACAACCGGGTTATCAAGAACCACAATTCGTCCCAAAAGACAAAAATATCGCCGCCGATTTCGCAGAGAGACCGTTTTCAAAGTATGCCTGGAGTACGCAGAGTTTTTCTTAGTTTTTCTCTGTGCTCTCTGCGGCTTAGACATCCCTCCCATGATCGTTCATCTACACCGAGTAGAGAGATGATCCTTCCGTTGCGATCTGGATAATTAATAAATTGTTAATCTCTTGTTCAATAGCGTTAATCTCGCTATAATTCCAGCCATGCGAATACAGATCTGGATTATCATTTGCATCTTGCTGGCCTGGGGGACGGCGGGCTGCGGCGGCGCAAGCTCGGCGCGGGCGGAGGGCGCACCCGAGCAATCCGACGCTATCATCAACAAAGGCTCCGACACTATGGTCAACCTGGCGCTGGCCTGGGCTGAGAAATATCAATCCCTGCACCCGGAACAACCCATCTCCGTGACCGGAGGCGGCTCAGGCACCGGCATCACAGCCCTGGCCAACGGAGCAGTGGATATCGCGAATGCCTCTCGCGCCATTAAGCCGGAAGAAATCCAGGCCATGCAGGCGAATGGAATTGACCCAATCGAATTCGTGGTGGCGCGCGACGCCATTGCCATTATTATTCATCCAGATAACCCTGTGGATCGCCTGACCTTGCAGCAAATTTCCGCCATCTACAGCGGGCAGTTCAACAACTGGTCGCAGGTGGGCGGCGAGGATCGCCCGATTGTGCGCTTATCCCGCGAGACCAATTCCGGCACGCACGTTTATTTTCTGGAAGAAGTGCTGCGCCTGGGACAAAAGGACAATAAAACGCTCTTTTCTCCCGACACTTTGCTGCTGCCCTCTTCGGAGGGTATTACCGCTGAAGTGCGCGATAACCCCAACGCCATTGGCTACGACGGACTGGGCTATGTCACGCCAGATGTCAAAGTCGTGGCGGTCGCCGCGCAACCCGGCGCTGAATATTATTATCCTTCGGCGGAAACGGTGAACGACCACACCTATCCCATCGCCCGCGACCTGTACATGTATACCGCCGGCGAACCGCAGGGCGCGGTCAAAGCCTATCTGGAATGGATCCTTTCTCCAGAAGCTCAAGCCATTGTTCGAGAGTTGGGATTCGTCCCCATCGTAGGATATTAGATAGGTCGCCAACTGCAAAACGTCCCCCAGGTTCCCCTAAAACGAGCCTGTGTGATCACAAACCTGCGGGACGTTCATAACCAGATGATCTGAAGGTTGATAAATGACGCGAAGCTGGAACGACTGGAAAGAGGTTATTATCACCCTATTGGTTCGCGCCTCCGGTTATTCGGCGATTCTGTTCGTGGCGCTGATTTTCATCTTCCTGCTCCGGGAAGGCTTGCCTGCACTGGCTGAAGTCTCGCCGGCCGAGTTGCTCAGCCGACGTTGGTACCCCATCGAAGCCTATTTCGGGTTGCTGCCCTTGCTGGGCGGTACATTGATCGTGACCATTGGCGCGGCGTTGATCGCTACGCCTGTTGGGTTGGGGACGGCGATCTACATCGCCGAAATCGCCCCGCGCTGGGCGCGTGAACTGCTCAAACCGTTTATCGAGGTCATGGCCGGCATCCCCTCTGTGGTGCTGGGTTTCATCGGCGTCCTGGCGTTGGCGCCGCAATTACGCCGTCTGCTGGATTTGCCCACCGGTTTAACCGCCTTCACCGGCTCTTTGCTTCTGGCGGCTATCTCGTTGCCGACGATTGTCTCCGTGGCGGAGGACGCCCTGGACGCAGTGCCGCGCGCTTATCGCGATGCAGCCTTAGCGCTGGGCGCAACCCGCTGGCAGACCATCTGGCGGGTGACGTTGCCGGCGGCGCGCTCCGGCGTGCTAACCGCGGTGATGCTTGGCCTGGGACGGGCAATTGGTGAGACCATGACCGTGATGATGGTCACCGGCAACGCCCCAGTTACGCCTACCGGCCTGGGGGCGCTTTTTTCACCGGTGCGCACCATGACGGCGACGATTGCGGCTGAGATGGGCGAAGTGGCCACGGGTAGCACGCATTATCACGTTCTGTTCTTTATCGGCATCGTCCTGTTCCTGATTTCGCTGATGGTGAACCTGGCTGCTTCCAGTGTGGTCTTCCGCAGCCGCAAACGCGCGGAACGCATTTTATCTTGATGGAGAAATTGTTGCACGGATGGCTGATCAACCGGGTTTGAGAGCAACCTCATCACGCCGCAACATCGTCCAAAAAGTGGGTTTTGGGATGTTGATGCTGATCACACTGCTGGCGATTCTGCCTATTCTGTTGATCGTGGTGTATATCTTTGTCAAAGGCTTGCCAGCGCTGTCATTAAAATTCATCTTCGAATACCCTAGCAACGGTATGCGCTCCGGGGGCATCTTTCCGGCGATCCTGGGTACGGTTTATCTGACCTTTTTCACCACCTTGCTTGCCGTGCCGTTGGGCATCGCTGCCGCTATCTATCTATCCGAATACGCCCCAGATAACCGCGCCACCCAGACGATCCGCGTGGCGATCATCAATCTGGCAGGCATCCCATCTATCGTTTATGGACTGTTCGGCCTGGGTATTTTCGTCTTGTTCTTCAATCTGGGTACCAGCATCCTGGCCGCTTCGCTGACCCTGTCCATCATGACCTTGCCCGTCATCATCAGCACCGCGGAGGAGGCGCTGCGTGCTGTGCCGCAAGCCTTTCGCGTGGTCAGCATTTCGCTTGGCGCCACCCAATGGCAAACCATCCGCCAGATCGTCCTGCCGCAGTCTTTGCCGGGTATTTTGACCGGCGTGATTTTAGGATTGGAGCGCGCCGCCGGCGAGACTGCGCCAATCTTGTTCACCGGCGCGGCTTTTTATCTGCCCAGCCTGCCCACTTCGCCGCTGGATGAAACCATGGCTCTGCCTTATCACCTGTATGTCATCTCCACCCAGGTGCCCGGGATGCCGGTGGAAATTCAATATGGCACCGCTCTGGTGTTGTTGATTCTGGTGCTGGGTTTGAACCTGCTGGCGACGATCATCCGCGCTCGCGCTCGCGCCCGCCGCCAATGGTGACCCGAGAGTAGGCCGACTCTATGGATAAGTTCATCATCGAAGATTTGTGCATTCGCTACTCGGATGGAGCCGAGTCGTTGAAAAACGTCTCCATGCGCATCCCGGCCAATTCCATCACGGTAATATTTGGCCCGGCGGGAGGCGGCAAATCCACGCTGCTGCGGGTATTAAACCGCCTTAATGACTTAGCTGATGTTGTCCATGTCTCTGGCAAGGCGCAAATCCTCGATGAAAAAGGCAACGCCCTGGACATTTTGCACCCTCAGACGGATGTCACTGCCTTGCGACGGCGCGTTTCGATGGTATTCGCCCGCCCCATTGTGCTGCCGATGAGTATCCGCGAGAACCTGACCTATGGCTTGAAAACCGCCGGCGAGCGTAACAAAGAGCGGCTGGAGGAAGCTGTCGAGCGAAGCTTAAAGCAGGCGGCTTTATGGGACGAAGTGAAAGATCGTCTGGATACGCCTGCTGCTGCACTTTCCGGTGGTCAACAGCAACGCTTGTGCCTGGCGCGCAGCCTGGCGCTGGAGCCTGAAGTGATCTTATTAGATGAACCGACCTCAGGCCTGGATCCCATCTCGACCAGTAAAGTTGAAGCCTCATTGCAAGAGCTTAAACAAAATTACACCATTATCATGGCGCCGCATTCTGTGCAGCAAGCTGCTCGCATGGCAGATCAGGCGGCTTTCTTCTTGCAAGGCGAATTAATTGAGTACGCCCCCAGCAAAGTGATCTTTCTGACACCGCAAGATAAACGTACTGAAGATTATATTGAAGGACGGTTTGGATAGCCGCGGGCATCCCGCTGCATATCCCGAAGGGAAAAACGATGATGACTCGTGCCACGTTAGACCGAAAGTTAAGCCAGTTGCTGGATGAGATTCTCATCCTGGATAGCATGGTCGAGACGGCTGTGCAAGAAGCCATCCAGGCGCTAAAGCAGCATGACCTGGAAGCCGCCCGAAGGATTTATCGGGATGATGCACTGATCAACGCCCGGCGCTTTGAGCTGGAGAAGGATTGCATGATCACCATTGCCACCCAGCAGCCCATTATGGCGACGGATCTGCGCCTGGTGGCGTCTATCCTGGAGGTGGTGGCGGAGTTGGAGCGCATGGGCGATTATGCCAAAGGGATTGCCCGCATCTGTCTGCGCATCGGCAACCAGCCGCACATTAAGCCGCTGATTGATATTCCGCGCATGGGAGAGATCGCGGTAGATATGCTGCATCGCGCCGTGGGGGCGTTCGTGGCGCGCGACGCCGAGCAAGCGCGGCAGATTCCCCAAGACGACGATCAGGTTGACGCCCTGTATGAGCAGGTTTATCGCGAGTTGGTGATGATCATGTTTAAGGATCCCAAAACCGTTGATCAAGCCAATCTGCTCATGTGGGCAGCGCATAACCTGGAACGCATGGCTGACCGAGTAACCAACATTTGTGAGCGCACGATTTATGTCGCGACTGGCGAGATGCAAGAGATTGACGTCTCTGATGATGAAATGAAGACGAATAACATCTGAGCGCCGATCTTTGATGGTCTCCCTATTCGGTGTTGATGAATGATGGGATTGATCACTAAGCCACAGAGCGCACAAAGAAGAGTTAAGAAAATCTCCGTGCCTGCTTTGAAAATCGTCTCTCTGTGAGCTCGGTGGCAACATTTTCATCTTTTGGGGCGAACTGTAGTTCTTGACAACCCCATGCTGAGATTCGATCACCAACGCTCAAGAAGGAGACTATACGATCTTTTAGGCGGCGTAATCAACATGTATTGGTAAATATTCAAATCAAGGAGTGGTGAATGTCCAGCGATTCATTGGCGGAATTCCGCCGTCAGAAAGACGAATTCTTCAAGCACGACCCGCAGAGCCCATTGACCCGCGAGCAAAAGCGAAAATTTACCGGTCTATCTTATTTTCCTGAAAATCCAGCCTTGCGTTTTGATGTGGAGGTTGAACCTTTCGAGGCTCAGGAAACGATTGAAATGCAAACCACCACCGGTGATGTGCAGGTTTATCGTCGTTACGGGCGCTTTCATTTTCAGGTGGATGGACAGGATGCCGCGCTTACGATTTACAGCAACGAGTACGGCTACTTTCTGCCCTTTGTAGATAGCCTGGCGAACCAGGAAACTTATCCCGCCGGGCGCTATCTGGAGCCGGAGCCGCTGGCGAACGGCAAATTCATGGTGGATTTCAACCTGGCTTACAACCCGTACTGCGCTTATAACGAACGCTGGTCTTGTCCGCTGACCCCGTTTGAGAACCGCCTCAAAGTCCCTATCCGCGCCGGCGAGAAGATACCTGATGGGAACTGGGCGTTAATAGACCACTAAAATAATCTGTGTAGTTCTTGTATTACTGCTGTACTGACGATGATTTTGCCTGTCTTTGTGATTCGGTGGTTGTATTTAGTGAATCAACCCAGTTTTGGACAATGCTAGGAAGTTCTGTCACAACTTCATAGCCAAATAATGCTTGATCCATGTAATCCATGTGAAGCATGTCAATGCTTCTACATTAAGTATGGTTTACCGCCTGCCCACCAGCGCAAGCTGCGCACCGTCAACGGGCTGGAGCGGGTCAGCGAAGAAGTCAAGCGCCGCACCCGCGTGGTGGGCATCTTTCCCAACGCAGCCGCTTGCCTGCGGCTGGTGGGCGCCATCTTGATGGAGATCGACGAGAACTGGCAGATGAGTCGAGCTCACCTGACTTTCGATGAGGAGAGCCTGTCATCGTGGCAGTCGCCGTAGAGACTGTGGAAAAGTGGGCAAGAGCGCAGTGGTGTCCACTTTTCCACAGTCCAAGAACTTTAGCAGCTCCTGAAGGTCGCTGGATTGTTTTTACAGAAAAAAGGTTGCACGATCGCCATTGGCGCCGGCCTTTTTGCGGCATTTTTTAGCCGCTTGCTCGGCGTTGGCGGGGCATGATCGTGGCTTTCCTGGGCATTGCGCTGTACACTACCTTGACCAGGGCAAGCATCGGAGTTGTTCGAGCAGCGCTTAACTTTGGGTGGAAGCGAAGAAGTAATCATTGCGTAGCAAATCTAACTTTTCCCAGGCTTGATTTTCGACCTCGCCTGTGCTACACTCTCTGCAAGATGCTGATCCCGAATAAGACGGATGGGAGCTGCGCATGAGCGAAAGAATCCTGCTGGTGGACGATGACGCGGACACCTTAAAATTCCTCAAACTGTTTGTCAAAAAATTGGGTTTCGAGGCATTGGAAGCCCCGGATGGGATGACTGCTCTGCGAGTTGCGCATGAACAGCATCCCGACCTGATCATCCTGGATGTGATGATGCCCGGCATGGATGGCTTTGAAGTCGCCCGCACGCTGCGTCGCCACCCGGATACCGCGCTGATTCCCATCTTGATGTTTACCGTTCGCTCTCAAGTGGAAGATAAACTGGCCGGCTATGAAGCTGGGGTGGATATATATCTCACCAAGCCAGTGCATCCAGTAGAATTGCAAGCCAATATCAGCGCCCTACTGACCAAAAAGAAGGCGCGCACCGACGCGCTGACTCGCAGAGGTTATGTGGTGGGCGTGTTGGCGGCCAAAGGCGGCCTGGGAGCTTCCACCGTCGCTTTGAACTTGGCAGTTACCTTTCGCCAGAAGCAAAAGAAGAAGGTCATTGCGATGGAGACGCGCCCAGGGCAAAGCACCTGGCGGGACGAACTTGGATTGGCCAGCGCCTCGGGTCTGGAAAACCTGCTGAATTTAAACCCAAACGAGATCACTACAGCGCAGGTCGAGAAACAATTGGTGTCCAATACGTTTGGCGTCCCTTTGCTGCTCGCCTCAAACGATGTCACTCAATTGAGCAACTTCACCAACGCCGCCATCCATTATGAGGCGATCATGGAACGGTTAAGTGAGTTGACCGATTTGTTGGTGATTGATATCGGCGTGCATTATCATCCTGCCTATGAAGTATTCACTCGCCTATGCCACGAAATGATCTTGATCACCGAGCCACAGCCGTTGACCGTGAAGCGCACTCGCTCGCTGGTGGCAGACTTAAAAACGCGCGATTTCGGCAGCGCCAAGCCCTTGGATGTGGTTACGATGAACCGTACGCGCGCCGAAATGACCATGAGTGTCAGTCAGATCGAAGAAGCGTTGGGGCATAGCGTTACGCTGGGCTTTCCGCCAGCCCCAGAGCTCGCCTATCTGAGCATGACTCGCTCGACTCCGATGATCTTGGCGCAACCGGAGGGGGTGATCGCCAAACAATTTGAAACCTTAGCCGATCATCTGGCGCGGCACATCGGCGCAGTCCAAAAATAGTACCTTTGACCTATTTACTTGGAGGAAAAACGCCTTAAAATTTGGTATAGTGGTCTGACCAAAATACCAGTGAGAGGCGCTATGGCAATCAACCCTGTTCCCCGTAGGACGCTCCCCGATGTTGTGGCTGGCAAGTTGGCGGCTTCAATTTTGAATAACACCTTGAAAGCTGGCAGTCAACTTCCGCCGGAGCGTGAATTGGTACGCGAGCTGGGGGTAAGCCGCTCTACAGTGCGCGAGGCGCTGAAAGTGCTGGCCGATAATCATCTCATTGAAGCGCGCCAGGGAGTCGGCTGGTTCGTGCGGCCGGTGGATAACGCCAATTTCAGCCGGGCGCGCGAGCTGGCGCAAATGGAACGCGAAGTTCAGCCCGCAGCGGCGCGCCCGGCGATTGGCGAGACGCCCACCGGCCCGCGCCGTTTGCCGGTTGCCCCAGAAAAACCGTTGCATATCCCGAACCTGCGCACCGACCGCCTGGGCACTTTTGATTTTATCTCCTGGTGGGAGCGCAAGCGAGTTGAAGAAGCCAAAGTGTTGATTGTTGGCGCCGGCGCGCTGGGCAACGAAGTGATCAAAAACCTGGCGCTCATGGGGGTGGGACATCTCTTCATCGTGGATTTTGATACCATCGAAGCTGCCAACCTGAGCCGTTCGCCTCTATATCGCGAGAGCGATTCTGGCAGGCGCAAAGCCGAGGTGGCGGCGGCGCGGGTGAAAGACCTCAACCCAAACGTCAAAGTCCAGTATCTGCATGGAGACGTAACCACGCAACTTGGTCTGGGGGTGATCCGCCGCATGGATGTCATCATTGGCTGTTTGGATAACCGCGAAGCCCGCCTGGCAGTGAACCGCTTTTCGTACTGGATGAACAAGCCCTGGGTAGATGGCGCTATTCAAGAGCTGCTTGGGTTGGTGCGGGTGTTTGTGCCGGGTCAGGGCGCATGTTTTGAATGCACTTTGAATGAGCAGGCGCGCCGCGATCTGGCAGTGCGCTATTCCTGCCCGCTGCTTGCCCGCCAAAACATCCTGCTAGGCAAAGTGCCCACAACGCCCACCATCGCCTCGATCATCGGCGCGATGCAGTCGCAGGAGGCGCTCAAGCTTATCCATGGTATGCCGGTCGAGCCAGGCAAAGTCACTCACTTCAACGGTATGGTCAATGAGATGCACACCACCGCCTATCGCTCACGTGAGGACTGTGAGAGCCATTGGACATACGGCGAGATCATTGAGCTGCCCACTCGCGCAGAGACGACATCGTTAGACGAAATGCTAAAAATCGCCCGCGCCGATCTGGGCCCAGATGCCATTCTGGAACTGGATCAAGAATTGATCCTGGCCCTCAAATGCCCGCGCTGCCGCACCGTTGAACAGATCTTGCAGCCTATCTCTCAGGTCAGTTTTGAGTTTGCCCATTGTCCTGCCTGCGGCGCGATGCGCGAAACGGAGATGACGCACGTGATCACCGGCGACGAGTCGTTCCTGAACCGTACACTGGCCAGTGTGGGCGTGCCGCCGTTGCATATCGTGCGGGCCTACAATACTCAAGAGTATCGCTTCTATGAACTGACCGGCGACCTGGAAACCGCGCTGCATTTCAGCGATTTTGAAGAGACTTCGCCCACGCATCGGGAATCGATCCGCGGCCGCATCCATCTGGGTGAAACGGTGCGAATAGAGGAAAGCCGTTCTAACCCGGCCCGCGGGCGGGTTGTTTTGCATGACTGAGGTTCGCTGTGACGACGCGCACAAATTCGATGAAAAGCGAAACAAACTTTTCGATTGACAAAATGCTCAACAGCCTGCTTGGCCGTGTGTTATTGGTCGTCCTGGCAGCAGTTCTGGCGGCGGTGATAACACCCCTGCTGTTTCGCGTCAACCGTTCGGTGCCCTGGCCGCTGCTCAAGTGGGCAGTTGTGGCGATCGTGGCGGTGATTTCTGGGTTGGGTTCGCGTTGGCTGCTGGCCAGGCGCACCGGCGCGTTACGCCTGTGGACAACCCTGCTGGCGTTATTGTGCGGTTTGATCATGCTCGGAGCGACCACGCAGGGCATCGCCGGGGCGCAGTTGCCATCGCCGTCTCAGTCCAGCCTGAACTTGACCTGGCTGGGACAATTTCTCTTCGGCGTATTGCTAGCCTGGCTGGCGCTTAGCGCCTGGGGCAGCAAGCCAATATTACCTAAAAGACCATCCGCCGTTGGGCGAAGTCGTCGCGCGGCCCCACGGCCGACGGCGGGGCGCAGGACACAAAACACCCCGCAGCGCTCCACCGGCGCAGCCAGGCCGGCCGCCAAACCGCCTGCCAAACCGGTCGTCGGCGGAATAACACCTGCGGCGCGCTCCGTAGAGCATCGCCCAACGACACGCCTTACACCAGCGCCCACCTGGAAGCGCACCTGGTCCGATCGTTGGCAAAGACTGAACACGCGCTTGCAAGCGTGGTGGGAGAGCGGTCTGCATCATCCGACGCCGCCCGCTTCTCCGCCGCCTTCGCTGGGGTGGTGGAAACGGCGCAACCTGCCGCGTCTGCGTTCCTTGCGCGGGATGGTGGCTAAGCCGGGAAGCGCCGATAAAAAGGTTTTTAGAGCTTATAAAAACCCAACGCCTCGCTCAATGGTGCGGCTGGTTGGGCAAGAGGAGCACCGTTGCCCCTATTGCCTGGAACTTGTCGCCCCCAACGACCCGCGCGGTTTTGTTGAATGCGACATCTGTCACACTCGGCATCACGCTGACTGCTGGGCAGTGACCGGCGCCTGCCAGGTGCCGCATTATCATGGCTAAATCTACCATCTGCGTCTCTGGAGGGAAGGATGCCTGAGTTACCTGTAACGATTGTGTTGCCCAACGGCGGCGCCCGTCGCGCCGAGATGCCCGACGACGTGACCGTCAGAGATTTGCTGCCGGAATTGATTGCCTTGCTTCAACTGCCAACAGTTGGGCCAGATGGCCGCCCGATGGGTTACCGCCTGGATAGCAAAGCGCTCGGTCGTGAGTTGGGCGAAGAAGAAACCCTGGCGAAGGCGCATATCCCGCCGGAGGATCGTCTCATCTTGACCGCTGACATCACCGCTGGCGCTTCCTCTGTTGAGCAAAGTCCGCGCATGCGCCGCCTTTGGGCAGATTATCAGTTGATGCAAGAGCTGGCAGCGCGCAGCGATTTGATCGAGTTCACCGCCAAATCGGCGCGCCCCGGCCTGCCGCCGGAAACCTATATTGTCACCTATAAATGCAAAGGCATCTTGACCGTTGATCGGCAAGGCCGACCCAAGATTGGCGACCGCCACCAGGTCGAGATCTACCTGCACAGCCAGTATCCACAACGTTGGCCGGGGATGAAATGGCTCACCCCCGTTTGGCATCCCAACATCAACCACATCAATGGGACGGTGTGCATTGACGCCGCCTGGTGGACCGCCAGCCGCTCGCTGGATCGGTTGGTGTTGATGATTGGCGAGATGGTGCAATATAAAAATTTCCACGACGACCCCACCAAGCCTCCCTTTCCCTGGGACCCGGAAGCTGCGCGCTGGTGTCGCGAATATCGGGCGCAGCACCCAAACGCCTTCCCGGTGGATACGCGGGAACTGCTGCGGCCCGAAAAAGTCAAGATTAAGCGTCCGGATGAACCGTCAAAGCCACGTATTCGCTTGAAATAGTCCGCAGCGCTGGCGCTTCTGCCGCTCAGGTTGAAGCATCTACAACTGGGTTTACGCCCAAGGATTGGGCTTTACCGCCGACACGATCAAAGTTTAATTTCTAACAAGGAGGTTCTATCATGTCCGACACGAATGTTACCCTGGTTCTCCCCGCTGGAGGTACGCGCACGGCAGAAGTTCCCGATGATGTTCCGGTGAAAGAATTGATCCCGGAGCTGGCGACTTCGTTGCAACTGCCAACCACCGGGCCAGACGGACGACCCATCAGTTATCGGCTGGATAGTAAGGCGTTGGGGCGCGAGCTGCGTGATGAAGAAACCCTGAACGCGGCCGGCGTCCCCCAAGATGACCGCCTGATCATCACCGCCGACATCACCGCCGGATAAAGGTTCGGCCAGACGGCGCGTCCGGCACGACCGCTGTCTGGCCTCCCCAAAGCAATGTAGCATGGAGATTCTACCACGAATGACTGTTCCGTTGATCCGCCTCCTGCCGCCCGAAACGCCAAAACCGCGCCATGCGCGCATTCCATTTGGGCGCGCCACGCGCTGGGTTTCCTCACTGGAAAACGGCCAGCACCCTCCAGCGGTCTCGGTGTTTCTTACACAGCGCGCCTTTGTGCGTTGCTGCGCGCACGCCGGCAGCGACCTGGAGAATGAAGTGGGTGGTTGGTTGGTGGGCAAATGGCGCGCCGATCGCAGGACGGGCGAGCAGTTCATCATCGTTGAAGCCACTCTGCCTGCCCCCCATACACGCCACGGCAGCGCCTACCTGACCTTCACTCAAGATACGCAGGTTGCTTTATACGACGAGATGAAGGAACGTTACCCCGGCAAGGAGTTGGTTGGCTGGTATCATACGCATCCGCGCATGGGGGTCTTTCTATCCAGTTATGATACCTGGCTGCACGGCAACTTCTTTCCAGAACATTATCAAGTGGCGCTGGTGATCGAGCCGTATTCTGCTGCCGGCGGATTTTTTATTCGTCAACCGGATGGCAGGCTCGACCCGCGTCAATACTATGGTTTCTACGAACTATGGCAGCGCAACCGGCGCAGCGTTGTGCATTGGCGCAACCTGACCCCTGTGACGCAGCCAGAGTGAGGCCGGGGAACGAATTTGCCCTGAGCCATAGCATGGGTGGTTTCGCCGCTTCACTCCACAGCAATACCCACGATCATTCGGGCTGCAAAGAGTCAAGGAGGTTTGCATGAATCGCATCATGAGATTGTATTACTACGGCATCTTGGGCGCCATCGGCGGGGTGCTGGGCTGGCAGGCTAGCAACCTGTTGGGGCTGTCTTTCGCCGGAAATGTTTACTTGAGCGAAATCCTGGTGGGCGCTCTGATCGGTTTTTGCATCGGTCTGCTGATCGGCATAGCAGAGGGGCTGATTGCCCGCAACCTGATGCTGGCGCTGCGCGGCGGCTTGTTTTCCGGCGTTCTGGGGCTCATTGGCGGCGGGGTGGGCTTGCCATTAGCCGAGTTCTTGTTTCAGGCGCTGGGCGGTCAACCCTGGGCGCGGGCGCTGGGCTGGGGCTTTTTTGGCCTGCTGATTGGCATGGCAGCCAGCGCCACAGGCGGCAGCCAGATCTGGAAGGGCGCCCTGGGAGGTGTGCTGGGCGGCGTCTTGGGCGGGCTTTTGCTCGAAGCGGCGCGGTCATGGCTGGATGATCCGTTATTGGGCAAAGCCGCCGGACTGCTGCTGCTGGGCGCATCAGTAGGGACTTTCATCGCTATGATTGTTTTCCTGCTGTCTCGCGCCTGGTTGGAGGTAACCTCGGGCAAGCTGAAAGGCGCCGAGTTTATCCTGGATAAGTTCATGCGCGCCGACGGCCCCTCGGCTTTTATCGGCAGCGACGCGCTCAAAGCGGATATTGTGTTGCCTGACCCGGATGTTGCCCCGCAACATGCCATGTTGAAGGGCGCCGGAACGCATTTTAACGTCAAGGATATGAGTTTAAGCGGAACGTTTGTCAACAACCAACGGATTGAGCAGGCTGTGTTGCGCAACCGCCAGACCAT
Source organism: Anaerolineales bacterium (assembly GCA_020060465.1). Lineage (GTDB taxonomy): Bacteria > Chloroflexota > Anaerolineae > Anaerolineales > UBA4823 > RBG-16-57-11. Next base: position 13,401 of record JAGVAD010000014.1, on the reverse strand, counting down.
TCGGGTGGGCAATACGCAGCTCATGTACCACGAAAAGAGGTGAGCGATGTTCAAAAGATATGATTTTCTGCTCAGGATGGCTATCTTGAGCGTTTTGCTGGTCGCTCTGACTGGCTTTACCCCCACTCCGCCGCCAGCAGAGAGCGATTTGGTCGTTCGCATCACGCAGGTAGATACCACACAGTTTCCTCAGGTGCGGGTATATGTGTCGGTGACCAACCCGGCCGGCGACCCGGTGGCGATCAACCCATCGCAGATCGAGCTGCAAGAGAACGGCGAGCCAGTGAAACCGGATGAGATCCACGGCTCCGGCGATATTGGCCCGTTGGCGACGATGCTGGTCATAGATACCTCCGGCAGCATGAACAGCGGCGGCAAGCTGGAAGCGGCGAAAGCCGCGGCGCGGGCTTACGTGGATCAATCCCGACCAGAGGATCTGATTGGTATATTGACTTTTAATACTCAGATCGAGTACGTTCAACCGCTGACCAAAGACCGCCAGAAGCTGCTCGAAGCAATTGACGGGTTGAAGGCGCTGCGCGATACGGCCATGTACGAGGCCTTAGACCAGGCGATGGAATTGATCCAGCCCATCGAAGGCCGCAAGGCAATCATCGTTATGACCGATGGTCTGGATAATCGCAGCAAAATCTCACCCCTTGAGCTGATTCAGAAGGTGGGCGCGCAGGGGTTGACCATCTCCACCATCGGCCTGGGTGATCCGACGCACAGCCAGGGCGCCATCACTGCACTGGATGAGGCAGGTTTGAAAGCATTGGCGCGGGAGGCGGGAGGCGAATATGGTTACGCCAACGACGCCGAATCGCTGCGCAATCTGTACGAGCGATATGGACGGGCTTTACAAAGCGAATATGTCATCAGCTACACATCCCCTTCCAAACTGCGCGATGGCGTGAACCGCGCCCTGAGCGTCTCCCTCGCCAGCGGGTCAGCCGTTGCGCCGGTGAAATATAACCCCGGTGGGTTGATCCCTGAAGTGGGTAAACCGGCTTCCTGGATGCTGTTCGCCGGCCTGGTAGTTGGGTTGCTGTTGTTGCTGATTGTGCCGTTGGCGTTGTTTCGGCTGTTCTTTGCCCGCCGCGCCGCGGGAGAGCAGACGCCCGCCAGTCGGATCAAGCTTGAGGCGGCAGGCGCTGCGCCCAAAAAGCCTCGTTCAGGGGGCAACAAGGTCAAGCTAAAGGGCTAGGCGTTGGAGAGAATTTTTCTGTTGTGACATTCAGATCATTGGGTTACAAACGTCCCGCAGGTTGTCCTACAACGACAAAACCTGCGGGACGTTTTGCATTGAAGGCTTACTCCTCTTTCCTCAAATGAGGGAACAGGATCACCTCTCGGATGTTGGGGCTGTCGGTGAACAACATCGCCAGGCGGTCAATGCCCATGCCGAAGCCGCCGTTGGGAGGCATCCCATAACGCATGGCGCGCAGATAGTCCTCATCCATAGGATGGCGCTCTTCGTCGTCAGCCGCGTAGTCGCGTCCCATTTCCAGGAAGCGCGCTTCCTGATCCAGAGGATCGTTTAGCTCTGTGAAGGCATTACATAATTCCATGCCGCCCACATACCCTTCAAAGCGTTCAACCATGCTGGGATCGCCCGGCATACTCTTCGCCAGCGGTGAAATATCGCGGGGATAGTTATAGATAAAAGTGGGCTGGATCAAAGTGGGTTCAAGATAATCGCCCAACAGCGAATCGATCAATTTGCCACGTGTGGCATTCGGATCTACCGGTATATCTTTGGCTTTCATCGCCGCCGCCAGGCTTTCGGCGGTGGGGTGCTGGGCAAAATCAATGCCAGTGACTTCCAGGATCCCCTGGCGCAGCTCAAGCCTACGCCAGGGCGGGTCAAGATGAATCGTATGACCGCCGTAGGTGATGGTGGTAGAGCCCAACACTTGTTGAGCGGTGTAGGAGATCATTTGCTCGGTCAACTCCATCACCTGTAAATAATCCGCATAGGCGCAATAAAACTCAAGCTGAGTGAACTCCGGGTTGTGGGTGCGGTCAACACCTTCGTTGCGGAAGTCGCGTCCGATTTCGTAAACGCGCTCCAGGTTGCCGACCAGCAGGCGTTTTAAGTAAAGCTCAAAGGAGATGCGCAGATATAGCTCCTGCTTAAGCTGGTTATGGTAGGTGATAAAGGGCCGCGCTGCCGCGCCGCCGTAGATGGGTTGCAGCACTGGCGTTTCTACTTCCAGGAAGCCGCGCTCATCCAAAAAATTGCGTAGCGCCCGCACGGTAGCCGCCCGAATGCGGAAGATACGACGCACATCGGGATTGACCGCCAGATCGGCGTAGCGCTGTCGGTAGCGCAGTTCAGTTTCGGAAAGCGTGGCATGTTGGATCACTTCTCCATCTACCACTTCGTCTTTGGCGGGGGGCAGCGGAGTGATCGCCTTAGCCAACATGCGAAAAGAAGCCACCCGCAGCGTGATCTCGCCGGTGCGGGTGCGGAACATTTCTCCGCTTGCCTGGATGAAATCGCCCAGGTCGAATTCGCGGTTGAAAATTTCTAACTGTTCCTCGCCAATCTCGTTGGCGCGCAGAAAGAGCTGAATGCGGCCAGCGCCATCTTCAATATGCGCAAAGGTGATCTTACCCATTGGGCGCATGGAACGGATGCGCCCAGCCAATGTGACGACAACTTTTTCAGATTGCTCGGAAGCCTCTGCGCTTTCGAAAGCCTGAATAGCCTGTTGGCTGGTGTGAGTGCGCTCGGCGCGGGTGGGGTAAGGTTCCATGCCGCGCTGGCGCAATCGTCGTAGTTTTTCAAGGCGGTTCAATTCGAGACTGGAATAATTTTGGCTCATGAGACCTATCCTTTCAAAATAAAAGCCCCGCGCCAGGAGAACCATGCGCGGGGCTGTGTTTCCGGCCCCCGGGTTATTCCACCTTCAATATCCGCACGGTGAAAGAACCATCCGGCGCGTCGACGGTCACCACATCGCCTTTGCGATGGTTCATCAATGCGCGCCCCAGCGGAGATTCGTTGGAAATGCGCCCCTCACGCGGGTTGGCTTCCGCCGGACCGACGATGGTGTACACTTCGGGTTCAAGATCGCCTTCCTGAATAGTAACCCGAGCGGCAATCTGAACCGTATCCATTTTGCCGGTCTCTTCGATGACCCGTGCGTTGGCAAGCAACATTTCAAGTTCCTGGATGCGGCCTTCCACGAACGCCTGCTCATTTTTGGCAGCTTCGTATTCGGCGTCTTCGATCAGTTCGCCGCCTTCCATCGCTTCGTGCAATCGTTCGGCGACTTCCTGGCGTTTTTTCGTGCGCAGAAACTCCAGTTCCTCTTGCAGTTTCTGGTATCCCTGGCGGGTCAAATATGATGGAGGCATGTCCCTATCCTGACGTAAACATACGTGATAAAAAAATCACTCCAGTTGGAGCGAATAACCTCAACCTTCCCCGGATTTTGAAAACGAAGGCGGCGTTCCGGGAAACAACAGGCACCCAACACCGCCGCGGCGATATTTTAGCATAAATTTAGCAGTCATGCAAGTTTGTCGCCAGAATTAACCGCCGTTGACCACAAGACTGCGCCGCCCATTCGAGTATAGTAGCCTTGTAAAGCTGCCTGCATGGCTTTCAGATCCGGCCAGAAGGTGCTGAGCTGTGAGCGATGGGCAGCGACGGCTTTACCCCATGCCTGCAAAGCCTCCTGGTTCAGCCGGAATGTTCGCCGGATGGCATTGGCGGGCGCCAGCCTTTCGAGCTGTTCTGGCTGCTGAACGAGATCATCTGCATAGGGGTAATCTGCATAATACCACAAATCGCGTCGTACTTGTTCTGCGGCGAGGCGGGTTAGCTGGTGGTCCACATGACCGCCCACAGTCAGCGGGCAGACTACCGCAGCCTCCAACGGCAGCGATTCGTCCAGTCGGCGGGCAAGTTGTTGTACAAGATCAGATTCCAGGGGATGCAGCGCCCCGAAAATAGCCTGGTAGTCAGGGTATAGAAAGGCGCCGGGGGATGCGGCGTTTTGCTGGCGGCTCTCTCCAGCCTGCCAGTAATCCTCACCGGCGCGGCGATAGATGCAATCCGGCAAGGGAAAATGCCTGGGCGTAGCGGAGATCGCCTGACAGGAGTTGAGATCTTCCTCGCGCCGCCGGGCGGCGGCTTCGACCCCACTTTGCCAACGCTGGTGCAATTCCTCAGCAAAGGGGGAAAGTTTTCCTGTAGGTGGGTCACCGGCGCAGATCGTCCAGATTTCCACATGGTCGCCGCGCTGAGTCTGCGCCCAGATCAAACCGCCGCAAGAGAGCGCCGCGTCATCCAAATGAGGAGAGAGATAGATCCATTTCATGGAACGCGCCTTCCGTCTCGGTAGATTTTTACCACAAAATTGCAAAAGATGGATTGTTGCCGCACTTGCAGCGAATTCAGCCTGATGTTATCATCTAATCACAATGGGTAACTGAATGCATCGAGAGCAGCGCTTACGTCTCCGCCTGACATTTACATTTATCATTTTGGCAACGCTGCCATGCTACTGTTTGGGAATGATGATTGCCAGAGTTGCTCAAATCCAGGCTTCGATTCCCACGCCCACGCTTACACTGTCGCCTACCTGGACGCCGACCTCGACTTTTACGCTCATTCCCACCTGGACGTCCAGACCAACATTTACTTCTGGCCCTCCTACCGCTACCGAAACGGCGACGCCCACGGCGACCTTGTTCATGACCTGGACGCCCTCGCCGACCCCTACGATTACGGAGACCTTTCCTCCTCCACCCTCCGACACGCCTATGCCGACCATGACGTTCACCCCATCGCCGACGCCCACGGAGACCGCCACCCAAACGGCGACGCCTAGCGCGAGCGCCACTCAAGCGCCTCCACCGGCGACCACCAGCGCGCCTTACCCTCCATAAACCATTTGACGATTGCCTCAGGCGCGCTTTGTCCACAGTACGGATTCGCGTTGAGCATTTGAACTTTGACGATCACCTTTTCATCTGCCTGTAACTACTCCATGAAACTTCTTAGCCATCTCTTGTTAACGCTCTTGGTCCTGACCACGGCGTGCGGCGGAGGGACCGTCGCCCCGCCGCTTGCCACGTCGGAAGATACCCCCTTGTCGCCCACCATTTCCCAGCCACCGGTCGAAACGACGACGCCGCCCAGCCCAACAAATACCCCAGGCGGTCCCTTGACCCTGCGCGTCTGGCTTCCGCCTCAATTTGACCCATCGCTAGATACGCCGGCGAGCGCGTTATTGCGCCAGCGCCTGGAAGAGTTCAGCCGGCAACGATCGCGCTTGCTGCTGGAGGTGAGAATTAAGGCTCCTTCTGGGCCGGGCGGCCTGCTCGATTCTTTGACCACAGCCAGCGCGGCTGCACCTCAATCCGTTCCAGATTTAATCGCATTGCCGCGCGATGCCCTGGAAACCGCTGCATTGAAGGGGCTGTTGTATCCCTACAACGCGATGACTCAAGCCATGAAGGACGAAGACTGGTACGATTATGCCTATGAACTGGCCTCCATTCAAGATAGCACCTATGGCTTGCCGTTCGCCGGGGACGCAATGATTCTGGTATACCACCCTTCTATTGTGGGGGAACCGCCGCAAGATTGGTCCACTGTTTTAGAAAAGAAGCAACCCCTGGTTTTTCCGGCTGCGGATCCACAAGCTTTATACACCCTGGGACAGTATCGCTCTTTGGGCGGCGTTGTGCAAGATGAACTGGGCAAGCCAGCCCTGGATACCATTGCTTTGACCAAAGTGCTTACTTATTACACAGAAGCCGAGCTCGCCGGCGTGATGAGCGCAGCTTTGACTCAATACCAAAGCGACGATCAGGTGTGGGCGGCGTTTCAAGAAAACCGCGCTCCGATGGCAATCACCTGGTGTTCGCGCTATCTGGATTTTATGGCCGATGCGCCTGCTGGCGATTACGCCCTGTCGCCCATTCCCACGGCGGATGGCAAATCCTACACATTGGCCACCGGCTGGGTATGGTCGTTATCCGCCAAAGACAGCGAAAGGCAGCGAGTAGCAGTCGAGTTAGCGGAGTTCTTGACCGAAAGCGCTTATCTGGCTGCATGGACGGAAGCGGCGGGGTATTTGCCCCCGCGCCCAAGCGCCTTGCGACAATGGTCACGCCAGGAACTCGCATTATCCCTCGATCAAAACGCCAGGTCCGCCCATGCGCTGCCGTCCGCAGACATTCTAGTTGGGTTGAGTAAACCGCTCTGGCAGGCGGTTATTGAGGTGTTGCGGGAACGGGCAAACCCTCTGGAAGCGGCGCAGGAGGCGACTGCCAGCCTTTCAGCCCCTTAGGTTGACGGAAACCTCCACCAATGTTATCATGCGCGCACGATGAACCTTGTTCCTCAAGGTAGATTGAAAGGCGATCCAACCACCCCCATGCGCTCTGAGCCAAAAAGAGGCGGATTAACAGCCGGTTGGCAGGCGATCTCTCAGATTGGCCTGGGAGAAGTTGTGCTGCGTCTTGGCACACACACCCTGTTGGTGGCGTTAATTTTATTTTTCGCCTGGGGTTTACGTGAATTTTATTTGGGGGCGCAGTCTGATGACGAACCAGGAAACGCGTCCTTGAGCGCCGCATTCGCGACACCGGCGGTTATGGGGAATAGTGAAAACGGCCTTCCCGTCTCACAGGCAGCGAAGATCTCTGATTTACGGTTGCCTGCCCCTGCCGACGCCAACGGCAGCCAGCCCCTGCTTCAGCCCTCATTCGGCATCGCGCGTCAGGCGCATCTGCATACGGATGTCCCCTCCCGACCGCGCGAAGAGGTGATGGTGTATGTGGTCAAGCCCGACGATACCTTATTCGGAATAGCGAAGCAATTTGGTCTCCGGCCGGAGACCATTTTATGGGCAAATCAGTATGTTCTGGGAGACAATCCACATAACTTACGCCCCGGTCAGGAGCTAAATATATTACCTGTGGATGGGACTTATCATCGCTGGTCGGCTGGGGAGGGGCTGGATAGCGTAGCCAAATTTTACGGCGTGAAGCCAGAAGACATCCTTGCTTATCCTGCCAATCACCTCAACCCCGATACGATCGGCGACCTGTCTGCCCCAAACATTGAGGCCGGTAGTTGGCTGGTCGTCCCTGGCGGGAGGCGTAATTTTGTCAGTTGGAGCGCGCCGGTTATCCCGTTGGATAACCCCGGCGTGGCGAAGGTGCTCGGCCCCGGAGCCTGTGAGGAGGTCACAGTTGGCGTCGTGGGAGCGGGCGTCTTTATCTGGCCCGCCGATCATCACTATCTATCCGGTTATGGGTATGATCTGGGCGCCAATCACCCGGCGATTGATATTGACGGTGATGAGGGCAGCCCAGTCTATGCCTCCGATAGCGGAGTTGTGGTTTACGCCGGCTGGAACAATTGGGGGTACGGGAATGTGGTCGTGATCAACCACGGCAATGGCTGGCAGACGTTGTACGCGCATCTGAGCGCCTATTATGTAACTTGCGGTCAAAGCGTCTTTCAAGGCAATACCATCGCAGCCATGGGCGGCGCGGGCGATTCCGCCGCTTCTCATCTGCATTTTGAGATGATGTTCAACGGCGTCAAGGTGGACCCAAACGACTACGTGAAATAAACAACCACGCTCGGCCTATAAAACCGCAGCCAGGAAAGGAACCAGCATCTCATCCGGGTGTAAACCGCCGTGGCGCCCATAGAGTTCATTCTCTTTATTCGCCCACCATAAATAAGCATCGTTGCGCGCAACTGCCAGGTAGTCGCCCAAACGATCCAGCAGAGAGGGGTGCTGTTTGCCTGGACCGAATAATCCTTTTCCGGCGGCGTATGCCGATTCGATCACTGTAAACTGGTTTGGCCAGGTGCGCTCCAGATATTCGCGCACCGCTTCGGTTTGACCAGGGCGAATATAGAGGTAAGCCAGGCGATTTTCTCCGGCGGGCAGGATATGCAAACGACGCGTCAGTGCGGGGTGGTTGCGCAGTTCGTAATACGCGTTGGGTTGGGTGACCAATTGACCGTGATCGGCGGTCAAGATGAGCAATGTATCTTTGCGCAAAGCGTGGCTCAACCGCTCCAGGAAGAATTGCTGCATGGCATGGCTGAATAAGATGAATTCGGCGGCGACGCGTTCATCGTCTGGACCGTAGAAATGACCAAAAGTATCCACTTCGCTCCAATATACCCAGGCAAAGAATCTCTCGCCGGACGAGCTTTCTAACAGTTGGCGCAGATTGATCCACAGGTCTGCCGCTGAGTAGAACATCTGCATCTGGACTTCTTTCATCAACATGCGCGAAAGGCCAGAGGCGGCAATGCTGTGATGCTGGAGCGCATACGTCTTCACGCCATGCGTGAGCAAATGTTCACCCAATGTTGGAAAGCTCAAGAAGCTTTCTGGTTTGAACCCTGCACGCTCCAGTCCGCCGGCGCCGCCTTTATAGCTGATCGGCTTATGCTGAATGGTGTTGACCACGATGCCGTATTCCTTCATCCACATTTCATAGCCGGTAATGGCGTGTTCGCTGGGGCTGCGCCCGCTCCACAGGCTGGTCAGCGCAGAGGACGTGGTGCTGGGGGTGATTGAAGTGATCGGCGTCAACCCACCCTGCTCAGCGAGGGAATGCCACACTGCCAGAGCAGGGTATTGTTCCAACCAATGGACAAATCGTTGATAGCCCAGAGCGTCCATTAGGACCAAAACCACGCGGCGGAAACTCTGGTCAAGCGCGGCGATGATCTCTTCAGCCAGCGGGCCGGCGCCCAGGGCGGGCGCCCCTAACCACTTGCAGATCGTGGAGGGGATGTTCAAGATCGAATAACCCTGGTAATAGGGGTAAAGAAAATCCCTGCCCAGATCCAGGCCAGGCAGGCGGTGGGCGCGTAAGCGTGCGAGGATGTCGTTTCGCGTATCTGGCATGAGCAGGAAACGTCAGGTGAGTCGCTTGCGAGCTTCGGCGCTCAAAAAGTCCAGCGCCCAGACCACCAGGATAATTGCCAGCAAGGCAGCGCCGGCTTTGGAATATTGAAAGGCGTTGATGGCCTGAGACAAGAAGTAGCCGATTCCGCCGCCGCCCACAAAGCCAATGATGGTCGAAATGCGCACATTGATGTCCCAGTGATAGATGGTGAAGGATAGAAAGTCAGGGATGATTTGAGGCACGACGCCATACAGGATCACCTGAGCGCGATTTGCGCCTGTGGCGGTGATGGCTTCAATTGGGCCGGGATCAATACTTTCCACAGATTCGGAAAACATTTTTCCCAGCGAAGCTGTGGTCACAATGACCAACGCTAGAACACCGGCGAAAGGGTTGCCAAACCCAACGATAAGAGCAAAAATGGTAGCCATCACCAGCGGCTCATAGGAACGGATGATGTTCAAGAATGAGCGCGTGATGTAATAAACGATCTTGCCCAAAAGGCCGCGATGGGTGATGTTGCGCGCTGCCAGGAAGCTCAAAGGTATAGCGATGATGGTTCCGAACGTGGTGGCCAGCAGAGCCATAAAGATGGTTACAAACATGGCATTGACCACATCGGTCAACGTGGGCGAGGGGCGCAACGCCCCTTCTGGTAGAGAAGTTTCAATTTCCAGCGCCGATGGTATGCCATCTTTGGTTGCTGCAATCGGGCGCGCCTGTACCTCTTGTTCGAAGACGCCGTTCTCGTTTGTCACGGTGCGTTTAATGGATAGCGCCCGCTGATCTGGCAGCCGCCAGGACAATTTGACTCCTGCGTTTGGCGGGAAACCCTCGCCGCGCAATCGGAACGTTTCGCCTGCGTTGGCGCAGGGCGGCTCCGCTATCAGGCGTGGGCCGGATTCTGGCGGCTGTCCGGCGGCGGCGCTGCCGCAAGGGATTGGGAACGCCAGGCTCATCGTGCTGGTGATGGCCTGGCGGACGAACAGCTCCGGGCTGAAGAGTTGAGGCAAGATTTGCCTGGCTTTGGGCGCAGCGACGACCAGCTTGACAAAGTCCGGTTGCGTCACTTTGACGCTCAAGATGAAGGCGGCAATGATCGCCGAACTGACCGCCAGCCATAACAACACGCGAAGCACTCTGGAAGGGTTCGTCATGATGACTAGTGGAGTTGTACCCGTAGTTGGGCGCTAAAGAAATCCATAATAATGACCACCACGGCTATAGTGATGAAGGAAGCGCTGACCGCTCGGTAGTCGCCCAGCAGGATCCATTGCCACAAGAAGAAACCGATGCCGCCGCCGCCCACAAACCCGATGATGGTGGAAGAGCGGACGTTGATATCCCAGCGGTAGATCGTCAGCGCGGTAAATGAAGGGACGATCTGTGGGATTACTGCATAACGCACCGTTTGCGCCCAGTTTGCGCCGGTCGCACGGACAGCTTCGATGGGACCAGGATCAATGCCTTCAATGACTTCGGAATACAGCTTTCCCAACGCAGCCGTTGTGTGGATCGTGAGCGCCAACATACCCGGAAAAGGTCCCAGACCGACGATGATCACAAAGATGATAGCCAGAATGAGCGCTTCAATCGAACGAAAGATATTCAAAAAGGTGCGCGTAAGAACATAGATGCTGTAGGTGATGGGATTGCTGCCCATCAGGTTGCGCGCTGCCAGAAAGCTCAAAGGCAAGGCTAACAGGGCGCCTAATGCTGTAGCCAGCAAAGCCAGCGCCAGAGTCTCATAAATGCCTTGAAGGATATATTTGCCGTTGGGCGATAACTCGTAACCCGGCAGAGTCTCAACCTGTGTCAGGGCGATGCGGTAATCTTGTACGAATTCTTCGCTGGCCTGGATCCCGGTGGGCACCGGGAACATCACCGTTAGATTGCCTTGCTCATCCGAATTCAACGTCAACATCTTGGCGTTGTTTTCACCCAGCATAATCACGCCGCCGGTGGGCGTCACCCAGGTCACTTCGGTGGGAAAGTTAGGTTGCAGGCCTCGCGCAGTAACCAGAATGTTCTCCCCTACTACGACACAGTCGGGGCTGGCAGTGATGGTAACGCCATTGATGGTGGACTGGGCGCGTGGCGGGTTGGGGGAGCATGGCACCTGAACCCTAACAGAATATTGGGTGCGGTTCTGCCGTTTGATGATGAAATCAGGTTGCAGCATGGGTTGCAAGATAGAGGCAGCGCGTTCTCCGTTCTGCGCCAGAGCGGACAGATTGATCTCCGTCACCTGCCAGCCAATGCCATAAGCCATGCTCAGCCACAGGATGGCTGCCGCCCAGGCCGGAGCGCCTGAAGGTATGCGCAGGCAGTCCCAAACATTCCACATCCACAACGCGGCCGGGATGATATACCAGGTTGGGTGTCCGTACCAGACTGTTGTTGCCAGCGCGCTGATCACCACCGCGAAAACGCCGCCGCCGCGGGCGAGATTGCCCTGCCAGGCTTGACCCAAACCTGGGAGGATTAAGGAAAGCAGGGCGGCAATAGCCGGGTGACGCTCTGTTCCCGTTGACGACGCCTGGTTTACGTTCATCCCACCTCCACGGCTGTGGCGCGCACTTCTTCCGCTTCTTCCCCATAGATCTCTTTGAAGCGGGCGCGGTCAATCTCTTTCGGCAGACCCTCAAAGACTTTGACGCCGTCTTTCAAAGCGATGACGCGGGTAGCGTAGCGGTGTACCAGATCCAGGAAGTGCAGGCTACAGATGACGGTTACACCGTCTGTGCGGTTGAGCGCCTCCAGATATTGTAAAATGCTGTGAGCCAGCACTGGGTCCAGGCTGGCTACTGGCTCATCTGCCAGGATTAACCGCGGCTCCTGCATCAGCGCACGGGCGATGCCTACCCGTTGTTGCTGACCGCCGGAAAGCGCGTCGGCGCGGTTATTGGCTTTGTCGGCAATGCCAACCCGTTCCAATGCTTGCATGGCGCGTTCGCGATCCTCATGCGACCAGATGCCCAGCAGAGACGCCCAGGGATTGGCGTATCCTAACCGCCCACTGAGGACATTGGTGATCACCTTAGAGCGTTTCACCAGGTTGAATTGCTGGAACACCATCCCGATCTGGCGGCGGATCAGGCGCAGTTGCTGCGCGTTGGCCGCGGTAATATCTATGTCATCCCATAAAATGCGTCCAGATGTGGGTTCAATCAGGCGATTGATGCAGCGTAAAAGCGTTGATTTTCCTGAGCCGGACAGGCCGATCACAACCAGGAATTCCCCATCTTCCACCTGAAAGCTGACATCTTTCAGCGCCACCGTGCCGGTGGGATAAACCTTCGTCAGGTTTTCAATGCGGAGCATTTTGCCTCCGAGAAAGCGATACGAAAAAGGAGGGAGAGATAGCCTCTCTCCCTCCTTAATTACTAGATGGGTCTATTTGACCAGGCTGGTCAAATCAACTCCGGATGCCTCGAGCAAGACGCGGAACTCATCATAGAAGGTGTCGTCAACAACTTTCAAACCTTCGATCTGATAGACCGCGTTAAGAGCTGCCTTACCTTCTTCGGTTTCAGCCATTGCCAATAGCGCATCCACGATCTTTTGGCGAATGTCAGCCGGCAGGTTGGTGGCAAAGGAGACGTTGTCGTTGGGAATGACTGGATCCGAGCGCCAGATGACGACGATCTTTTCGGTCAGATCCGGGAATGCCTCCAACAGGTTCTTGTCGGTGAGAATGCCATCGTGGGTGGCGCCAAAGTCGCAGATGCCGGTAGCGTACAGTGCGCGCACCACAGTTGGATGCCCCTGAACGAACGCAGCAGCTTTGGTCTTGATGCCGTTTGCCGCCAGCAACCCAGATGGAATGACATAACCGGAGGAGGACAACGGATCGGTCCAACAGGGTTTCTTATCGGCGAATTGAGCCAGCGCGGTAGCCGCATCGGCAGTGCTTTTCTCGGTGGCAGGATCAAAGTAGGCGGTGAAGCCACTGCTCACGTTAGCCAAAAATTGGGTCGGGTAGTGGTCGCGGCCAAAGCGCACCGTCGCCAAACCGACTTCCGCATAACCTTTTTCTTTGGCGATCAGGTAGGCAAAGGGCGGCAGCCACCCGATATGCGCGTTGCCGGCGCCCATGGCTTCAACCAAAGCGCTGTAAGAGTTCGGCACTGTGGTTTTGATCACCAGGCCGGTGGCTTCGGAGAGCTGCCTGGCGATCTCATCGCCGCTGGCGATCAGTTCCTGCGTGGTCGCAGAGGGCGCCAGGGCCATGATGATTGGATTGGCTTCAGTGCCCAGGTCTGAAGCAGCGGCCGGGGCCTCAGTAGCCTCAGGAGCAGGCGCTTCGGGCATTTCGCCGGGGGAGGTCGCGATCTTGCCGGCGATGATGTCGGCCTTGAGGGTCTCCAGTTCGCTCTTGAGTTCGGCAGACACCATGCTGTCCAGGTCATGGAAGGGGGCCAGCCCCACGCCGCCGTTCTCCAGCGTGCCCACCGTCACCCCGCCCTGGAAGGTGCCTTCCATGGCGGC
>JAGVAD010000019.1 GCA_020060465.1 Anaerolineales bacterium | reverse complement strand
CGGCGAGACGCCCGCTGCCCCGCGTACGCTCAAGGTGATGACCCATGACTCTTTTGCCATCTCCGAAGCCGTCCTGGCGCAATTCGAAGCCCAATACAATGTAAAAGTGCAATTTCTAAAGAGCGGCGATACCGGAACAGCTCTCAACAAAGCCATCCTCTCCCGCAACAACCCACTGGCAGACGTGTTCTACGGTGTGGATAACACCTTCCTCAGCCGGGCGCTGGATGAGGACATCTTCGAAGCTTATACCTCGCCGCTCCTGGCGGAAATACCTCAAGAATTCCGCCTGGACGCGCAAAACCGCGCTCTGCCTGTAGATTACGGCGATGTATGCCTGAACTATGACCGCAAATACTTCGACGAGAAAGGCCTGACGCCGCCCGAAAGCCTGAAAGATCTGCTCAAACCGGAATACAAAGGGCTGCTGGTGGTTGAAAACCCGGCCACCTCCTCGCCTGGTTTGGCGTTCTTGCTGGCGACCATCGGCGTATTTGGCGAGGAGGGATACCTTGACTACTGGAAAGGTCTGGTCGCCAATGACCTGCTGGTGGTGAACGATTGGGAGACAGCGTACTACACGGAGTTCAGCGGTTCTTCGGGTAAGGGGCCGCGCCCGATTGTCGTATCTTACAACTCCAGCCCGGCTTTCGAGGTGATTTACGCGGAGACGCCAATGGAAGAACCGCCCACCGCCGCGGTCGTCGCCGAGAACACCTGTTTCCGCCAGATTGAGTTCGTCGGCATCCTCAAAGGCACACAAAACCGCGATCTGGCTGAAAAGTGGGTGGATTTCATGCTCTCAACGCCGTTCCAGGAGGATATGCCGTTGCAAATGTTCGTCTTCCCGGTAAATCCGCAGGCAAAACTGGATGAAGCGTTCGTCAAGTTTCTATCTATTCCAACCCAAACCGCACAGGTGGCCCCTGAACAAATCGCCGCGCGCCGCGAGCAATGGTTGAAGGATTGGACGGAGGCTGTGCTGCGTTGAAACTGCTGCTACACGTTCCGCGGGCATCTATTGGGAAAAGCTGGCCGTTATGGCTGGCGCCATTGGCTTTCCTGGGATTGTTTTACTTTTACCCACTGGCAAGCATCTTACAAACCAGCCTGGCGCGCAGTCAGGCAGGCTTCATGGCGCCGTTCATTGAAGCTCTGACCAGCCCATCCATCCTGAGAGTGTTGCGCTTCACCGTCTGGCAGGCGACTCTCTCAACGTTGTTGACGCTGATATTTGGCTTGCCGGGCGCGTTTTTGTTGGCGCGCTATCAGTTTCGCGGCAAATCATTGCTGCTGGCGCTGACAGGCATATCGTTCGTCCTGCCTACCCTGGTGGTCGCTGCTGCGTTCAATGCCATCCTTGGCCCGCGCGGCTGGGTGAACCTGATCTTGATGAGTCTGTTCGACCTGGGTCAGCCGCCCATCCAATTTGTCAACACCTTTACAGCCATCATCACTGCCCACGTCTTTTATAATACGACCATCGTCTTGCGCATCGTCGGCGATTTTTGGTCGCACCTCGACCCACGATTGACGCAAGCCGCGCAAAGCTTGGGCGCCAACCGCTGGCAGACCTTGATCTATGTAACCTTGCCGTTATTGCTGCCAGCCATTACCACCGCGGCGTTGCTGATCTTTATCTTCAACTTCACCTCTTTTGGAGTCGTCCTGGTTCTAGGAGGGCCGCGTTTTGCCACCCTGGAGGTGGAAATTTACAATCAAACGATCAGCCTATTCAACCTTCCGCTGGCAGCCGCTCTGGCGTTTCTGCAATTAACCTTTACGCTTGCGTTGACCATCGCCTACACGCGCCTGTCCAATCGGCTGGCGCGACCGCTATCGCTGCGCCCCCGCCGCTACGTCCAGCGCCAGTTGACAAGCTGGCGGGGGCGTTTGCTGGCTGCAACCTACCTGGGGTTGCTGTTAGGGCTGCTCACTTTGCCCTTGATTGCTTTGGTGAGCCGCTCTTTTATCAGCGTGGAAAGCCGCGCCGAACCTGCTTCGATATTCAACATCCGCCTGACGCTCGATTATTATCGAGAGCTGCATATCAACCGCCGTGATTCGCTGTTCTTCGTACCGCCCACCACAGCCATCGGCGTCTCTATGGGCTACGCCCTGACGACGGTTATCCTGGCGCTGAGTCTGGGCCTGCCGGCGGCCTGGGCGCTGGCAAACGATTCCGACTCGCCTATGAGCCGCGCCTT
This sequence comes from Anaerolineales bacterium, assembly GCA_020060465.1. Classification (GTDB taxonomy): domain Bacteria; phylum Chloroflexota; class Anaerolineae; order Anaerolineales; family UBA4823; genus RBG-16-57-11. The sequence goes on along the minus strand of JAGVAD010000019.1, from coordinate 26,348 downwards.
CGATCCGCTGTTGATGTTGCCGCTGGGCACTTCAGCCGTCACGCTGGGTTTAGGGTTCATCGTCGCGCTGGATCATCCGCCGATGGACTGGCGCGCCTCGCCTTTGTTGACTCCCCTGGCGCATACGCTGGTTGCCTTTCCGTTTGTGGTGCGCAGCCTGACGCCAGCGCTGCGCAGCATCCGCCCGCGCCTGCGCCAGGCAGCAGCCGTGTTGGGCGCCTCGCCGATTCAGGTTGCCCGGCATATTGATTTGCCGCTCATTGGTCGCGCCTTGCTGGTGGCGGCCACCTTTGCGTTCACCATCTCGTTGGGCGAATTTGGCGCTACGGCTCTGGTGGCGCGCCCCGAATATCCCACCATCCCCGTGATGATTTACCGCTTCCTCTCTCAGCCGGGCGCGTTGAATTATGGCCAGGCTCTGGCGCTCAGCGCCATCCTGGCGCTCTTCACCGCTCTGGCAATGCTGGCCATCGAAAGATTCCGCATCGCCGACATTGGCGAGTTTTAGCCCCAGGAGCAACCTTTCATGAATGGACTGAGCATCCAGAATATTCATAAGGCTTTTGCCGGCAAGGTTGCCCTGGCTGGCGTTTCGTTTCAGGTGGCGAAAAGCGAGATCGTGGCTCTGTTAGGACCCAGCGGCTGCGGCAAATCCACGCTGCTGGCGATTATCGCCGGTTTAGAAAAACCAGATCAGGGCGATGTAGAATGGGATGGTGCGTCGCTGGCGCAGGTACCGCCTCACCGCCGCGGCTTCGGCTTGATGTTTCAGGATTTTGCCCTTTTTCCACATCGCAACGTCTTTGAAAACGTGGCTTTTGGGCTGCGTATGGCAGGTATGGATGAACGCCGCATTCAGGAAAGAGTGCAAGAGACGCTGGAGCTGGTTGGCTTGCCTGGCTTTGGAGAGAGAGATGTCAACACCTTATCCGGCGGCGAAGCACAGCGCGTGGCGCTGGCGCGGTCGCTGGCGCCAGAACCGCGTCTGCTCATGCTGGATGAACCATTGGGTTCGCTAGATCGCGGTTTGCGCGAGCGCCTGGCGCTTGAGTTGCGCCACATCCTGCGAGATAGCCGCCAGACGGCGATTTATGTCACGCATGACCAGGAAGAGGCTTTTGTCATCGCCGACCGGGTGGTGGTGATGAACGCAGGGAGAGTTGAGCAGATTGGCGCGCCGCAAGAAATTTATCGAAAGCCAGGCAGTGTCTTTGTGGCGCGCTTTTTGGGGTTGAATAACCTGATCCCGGGCGAGGTAACACTCTCTTCCACAACAGGCAGTTTGGCGCGCACTGCCATTGGGGATTTTCCTGCGCCGGATGACACCCAGGGGAAAGTAACGCTTTTGTTGCGCCCCGACGCCGCCCGCCTTGATGCGGGCGCTCCGATCCAATTACAGGGGGTCTTGAAAGAGGTGTCTTTCCGCGGAGGAATTATCCAGGCGACCCTGGCAGTGAACGGCGTGGCGCTACAATTTCAGTTCGCCGCCACGGTTTCTTTGCCAGAACCAGGCAGTTTGCTCTCTTTGGGATTTGAACCCGCCGAGGCGATACAGATTTTTCCTCCTCAGAACTAGATTTTTGTGATAAAATTAGTAATAATTATGCCTTGAGGAGGTCGCTATGAGTGAGAACTACGCTCACCCAGAATATCTGGTCGAGACGAGCTGGGTCGCCGAGCATTTAAACGACCCGGCGGTGCGCGTCGTCGAGTCAGATGAGGATTATCTGCTCTACGAAACCGGACACATCCCAGGCGCAGTAAAGGTGGATTGGTTCACCTCATTGCAACACCCCGTGCGCCGGGATTTTCTGACCAAAGATCAATTTGCCGAATTATGTTCCAGCCTGGGCATCGCCAACGATACCACTGTGGTTTTTTACGGTGATAAAAGCAACTGGTTTGCTTGTTACGCGTTCTGGCTGTTTCGCTACTACGGGCATGAAAAGCTGCGCATCATGAACGGCGGGCGCGCCAAATGGCAACAGGAAGGGCGCCCTCTAACCAAAGATGTTCCCAGCTATCCACGTACAACTTACATCGCCAAAGAGCCAGACAAATCTATCCGCGCTTATCGCAATGATGTTTTCAAACACCTGGAGACCAGGCAACCATTGGTGGACGTGCGCTCTCCGCAAGAATATAGCGGCGAACTGCTGCACATGCCCAATTATCCCCAGGAAGGCGCTACACGCGGCGGACATATCCCCGGCGCGGCCAATATCCCCTGGTCAAAAGCCGCCGACCCGGATAACGGCGCATTCAAAAGCGCCGCAGAATTGCGTCAGCTTTATGAAAGCATGGGTGTCACCCCGGATAAGGAGATCATCGCCTATTGCCGCATCGGGGAGCGCAGCTCGCATACCTGGTTTGTGCTCAAGTATCTGTTGGGCTACCCCAACGTCAAGAATTACGACGGCTCGTGGACAGAATGGGGCAATTTGGTGGACGCCCCCATCGAGAAATAGATACAAAACCTCCCGCGGCTTAGAAAGCCGCGGGAGGTTCGTTAAAGTCACATGCTGGACAGCCAGGGAAGCAACCAGCGGGTGATCCCCAGCGCGTCCGTGATGATGTCGCCCAACCAAAAATACATGATCGCAGCAAAAGCCAGGCAACAGAAGCATAAGATCAACAACACAACCAGGACGATGATGATAATGCGCGTAGTGTTGCGCTTGGGGGGTTCATCATACGGCGGCTCAACAGGCGGGATGGGCGCACCGTAGTCCGAGTAGTTTTGATAATTTTGGGCCATTTTCTCCTCCAGTGTTGAAATCGCTCTTTCAGATTACCTCTTGTCGCTCAAGCTGTGGGGCGAATGCGGTTTGCGCTGCGCCATAACCGCCACACCACCCAGGAAGTGAATAAAATCATCAGTACAGCGATCAAGAGCGGGATAACGACCGCGAGAATGGACAAAATTGTCGAAATCATATCTTCCAGGATGCTGACCGGGGTGTTTCCAATCCCAGCCGTAGCCGCCGTGACTGCGGGGCGCACCGCGGCAGCTTTGACGGTATGCACCGTCCCGGCCACGATAATCCCCAACCCCAGGGCCAACACCGGATGCAGATCGCCAATCACGCCAGCGCTGGCTGCAAACGCAATCGCTCCCGCTGTTGGGCGCACAAAGGTCTGAATAATGTCGTTGATGTGGTTGACTGCGGGCGCCTTATCGGCAAAAAACTCGATCATCAACAAGATCAGCAATAAGCCAATCACCCATGGACTGGTCAATGCGTCCCAGGGCGGCTGAAGTTTGAGCAGATCGGTGTAACGCGCCAACAAAGCGATGACCAACAGCGGGATATAGGCGTTCAGCCCGGCGCTGGCCGAAAGTCCAAAGGCAGAGAAAATGCTCAAAAGAGCTTCCATAACTCCACGATCGCCTTTCTCCCAAAAATCTCGTTCTTTTACTATTCTACCCGATGTGGAAGCCGTCCCAGCTACCTGTGAACAGAAAACGCAACAGATCCAGGCCGCCGATCTGCAAGAACGCTAACCCTAACCCACAAATGGCCGGCAAAACGAGCTGGTTCAACCTCTCAACACGATTTTCCAAACGAAAAGCCATGACGCAAACCAGGGTGTACACCAGGGTCAGCACCAACACCACCCCGGCGGCGCTGACCAACGCCAGGGGATAGAGGACGAGCGGGTGTTGCGTCCAGACAATCGCGTCCAGCGCCAGCGCCAACGCCAGCAAAGGCGTCAATGAGCGCAACCCAGAGAAAATCGGCGTTCGATCCCAGCGTCGGAGAACGGTTTGCAGGAACGCCGGATACAAGACAGCCGCCATGGCTAACCCCATACCGCTGCCGGTCAATAAGCGCAACCAATGTTGCGGCTCGTATAAGCCGGGCGCACCTGGAAAGAGGTGCAGATAGGAGTTCACTCCATCCACTGCGAAAGCCGCAGCCAGCAAGCCAAAGACCAGCCACACCCGTCGAGGAGCGAACCCCGCGGCGCGCCGCCCGCTTAACGCCTGATAAACCAGCCCCAGCACTGCGCCCAGATACATCCCGGAACAGCGAATGCAAAGGGGCAGTTGGCGCTCGCCCAGGTGAAAGGAGCGCAGATCAATACGGTGGCACACGGCGTAGCCGATGGCGTCCGCCTTGCCCAACAACCCGGGCGGCGTGTTCATCAACCAGATCAATAAAATGACGCCCACCAAGCAAAACGCCAGGATTTTTCCCGCAATTGCCCCCGATTTCGAAAACGACCGCGCACGCTCCATAACACACAATTATAGGTACTTTCGACCTTCTCCGCAAGCCGGTTGGCAAACTCTTTTATCTGAGGTATGATAACTTCCATTATAGCAACGCACGGAGTACACCAGAAAATGAAACGTTACCTACTATTGATCTCTTTGGCAATTCTAACTGGCGGGTGTCTGTTCGCGAGGCCGCGACCGACAACGCAGCCAGTTGTTGCCGCCACAGAAACGTCGCCGGTCGCAACCGAGACGTTCACCGCCATCCCGCCCAGTGAAACGCCCAATCCGCCCACAGCTACCCCTACAACGGAGTTGACGCAAACGCCAGCCGCCTATGGCCCCACCGATTTCCCGGCGCACGTGGATCCGCTCACCGGCAAGGAAATCAGCGACCCGCAATTGCTGGAACGTCGGCCAGTAGCGGTCAAGGTGCAAATGTTTCCACGCGGCCAGCGACCACCCTGGGGAGTCTCGCTGGCCGACATTGTCTATGATTATTATCAGAACTTTGGTCTAACCCGCTTCCATGCCATCTTCTACAGCCAGGATGCCCAGATGGTCGGCCCGGTGCGCTCGGCGCGTTTGTTGGATATTGACCTGGTGGCCATGTATAAATCCATCTTTGCCTTTGGCAGCGCCGAACGACGCACCTACAGCCGTTTATTCGGGCAGGATTTCGCCCCACGCCTGGTAGTGGAGGGCAATGGCACATGCCCACCCCTATGCCGTATGGATCCCAACGGTTATAACTATCTGGTTGCCAACACGAAAGATTTGAGCGCGTATGTTGCAACAAAGGGTGTGGACAATGCACGCCAGAAATTGGACGGCATGCGCTTCGAGGCAGCGCCGCCGACCGGAGGGCAGGCAGGGCAGCAAATCTATATCCGCTATTCGATCAGCGCGTATGCACGCTGGGATTACGATGCAGCCAGCGGACGTTATCTGCGCTGGCAGGATGTCCAGGAGGCAGCCGACCAGCAAGGCGAAGCCTATGAACCGTTGGTGGACCGCCTGAACAACCAACAGATCACTGCGGATAACGTCGTCATTCTCATCGTCCCACATCAGTATGCATTTAATTCGCGCCCTGGGCCAAACGAAGTGATTGATATTGGGTTAACTGGCAGCGGTCCGGCCTATGCCTTCCGCGATGGGCAGATGTTCGAAGCCACCTGGAATCGCCCCACCAAAGATTCGGTGCTCTATCTGACGCTCTCCGACGGCTCGCTATATGCGTTCAAGCCGGGGAACACCTGGTATCAGGTGGTTGGCAAAACGTCTAAGATTTCGGTGGAAGCCGGCGTCTGGCGCTTCCAGCACCTGATTCCATAAGGTCTTCTCACCACAGGGGCAGATGAGAGCCTTTCTCCGAGCGCTTCTCTTGTTGGGCGCGCTGGCGCTGAGCAGCCTGGCGGCTTGCAACTCCGCGCAGCCAACCGCGACGCAGCCGCCGGCCGCAACGGCGACCCGTGTTGCGCCAAAGAAGACCGAAAGGCCCACTCACACGGCGGCGGCGTTCAAGTTGCGCCCCAGCAGCACGCCCTTGCCGGTCAATACGCCTTTCACGCTGGAACAACTGGCGAAGTTGGGCAATCAGGCGCGCTGGTTGCCGCCGGACGTCAATCCGCTCACCGGTTTGAAGGTCAGCGATGTGCGGAGGCTGGAGCGCCGCCCGATGGTCATCAAAATCACCAATTTTCCGCGCAGCGTCCGCCCGCAATGGGGATTGAACGCCGCTGACCATGTTTACGAATATTACCTGGAAGACGAACTGACGCGTTTCGTCGGCGTCTTCTATGGACAAGACGCGGAGCGGGTCGGCCCGATCCGCTCCGCGCGCCCGTTCGACGAACATCTTGTGCGCATGTATAAGGCAATCTTCGCCTTCGCTTACGCCGACGACCGGGTGATGGATTTATGGACCGGCACAAACCTGAGCCCATTTCTGGTGATCGAGCGACCGGGGAACTGCCCACCGATGTGCCGCATCGGCGCGAAGAACGACTACAACACCCTGTACACCAACACTGCTCAACTCAGCGAATATATCGCCGCGCGCGGCGTCAGCAACGACCGGCAGAATCTGGAAGGTTTGCATTTCGAGGAGAATAGCCTGTTGGTCGCCGGCGGCGGAGAGGCGCGCCGCCTGGAAATACGCTACTCGCCGATGTCTTATCACGCCTGGGAATATCAGCCAGAGACCCGGCGTTACCTGCGCTGGCAGGATGGAGAGCGCGCTTCCGCGGAGGAGGAGACCTTCCAGCCCTTGATAGACAGCCTGGATGGTCAGCAGGTGGCAGCGGATAATATCGTCCTGCTGATGCTGCCCGCCGGATATTTTTACCTCTCCAACTCTACGGAAATTTACAATTATCGGCTTGAAGGCAGGGGCAAAGGGTATGCTTTGCGCGACGGGCGCATTTTTGCCATTGAATGGGTGCGCCACCGCCCGCGTGACCTGGTCTCCATCCGTTTTCCGGGCGGGTTGCCTTTTCCACTCAAACCAGGCAATGTCTGGTTTGAAGTGCTGAGCGAGGATACGCCGCACACCAGTGGGGAAGGAATGTGGCGTTTTGAGTACAGCCTGCCGCCGCGCCCCACACTCTCGCCTGCAGCGCAACAATAATCAGCGATCCGCTAGACTGCCTGCGCCCACGCTACGCGTTCCAGGATAACCATTTTCGCGGCGTCAAGGCGAACAAGCCGTTATATTCACCGTCGCGGCGGATGTCCCAGTCATATTTGCGTTTGAAGGCGGCTGCCAAATCTTCTGCGTAAGGCGCGGATACCAGGCGCGCAACGCATTCAGCAATCACCGGACGCATGCCGCTTTCCAGGGCAACGCTGGCGCGGGGGTTGGACAGCAAATTCCTGGCTTTCACCGTGGCTAAGGTGGTGAGGATATAAAACTCCTGATGAAGCCACACAAACCAGATCGGCGTCAGGTGCGGCCGCCCATCCGGACGGGTGGTTGCCAGCCAGAGGATCGTTTCTCGCTCTAAGCGCTGCAAATGCTCATCGGTCAATTCTTTGCTCATAGGCGGTTTCAAAGGTCAAGGAAAGACGGAGATTTTCATAACTCTTCTCAGTGCGCTCTGTGGCTTAGTGATGCATCCTATCGTTCATCAACACCGAATAGGGAGACAGTCGAAATTCGGCATCTGGGGGGCGTTAAACCGATGAAGGATACACGGATCATAGAATAACGACTGTTATGGTGCATGGTGCGCCAGATCGCGCAGGATGGATTGTATCAGAGTTGGCCCTGCATAGACCAGGCCGGTATAGATTTGCAGCAGACTGGCTCCGGCATCTAAGAAACGGCGGGCATCGGCGCTGTTCATGATCCCGCCGCAAGCAATCACCGGCAGCTTGCCCTGGGTTCTATGCCGAATGGCCTGTACCATGCGCAGGCTGAGCGGCTGAAGCGGCGCGCCGCTTAATCCACCGCTCTCAGCGGCGAATTGTGAGGTCAGCGCCGGGCGGCTGATTGTGGTATTGGCGGCGATCACGCCATCTAAGCCTGTATGGATGATGACATCCAGGGCGTCGTCCAGTTCCGTATCATTCAGATCGGGCGCCAGCTTGACCAATAACGGCACGCGCTTCGCCAGGCGGGTCTCTTGCTCTCGCCTGGCAGCCTGCAAAGGAAGCAACAATTCACTTAACGCCTGGCGCGCTTGCAAACGGCGCAAGCCGATGGTATTCGGAGAACTCACATTGATCACCAAGTAATCTGCCAGCGGAGCAAAGGTTTTGACAAGCGGCAGATAGTCTTGAAGAGCCGCATCTAAAGATGTATCTTTGTTTTTCCCCAGGTTCACGCCCACCACCAGGTTCGCAGGGCGCGGCGCGGTCAAACGGCGGGCAACGAAATCCGCGCCCTTGCCGGGGAAGCCCATGCGATTGATCAAAGCGCGATCGTCTGGCAGCCGAAACAGCCGTGGAGGTGGATTGCCAGGCTGCGGTCGGGGGGTGACGGTGCCAATTTCGATATGCCCAAAACCCAACGCGGCCAGGCCGCGCCAACCCAACGCGTCCTTATCGTAACCCGCGGCAAGACCCAGCGGGTTTATAAAACGCAAGCCAAACACCTCCACGGGAGCGGGCGGCGCGGCAAACCAACGGCGCAAAAACGCCGTCGCTGGCGGCAGCGCGCCAGCCAGACGCATCAACCCCAGGGTGAGCGCATGCGCCTTTTCGGGCTCCATGCGGAAGAGCAAGGCGCGAAAAAACGGGTACATTATCCGGGTTTTGTCTCCTGGATGAAACGTCGCGCTGCGGCGATATGCGCCGGGTCAACGCGTTGGGCCCCTTCCCAGTGATCCAGCAAGGCTGTTAAAGTGAACACGCTATGCAGGCGATAGCCTTGCTCGGCCAGCGATTCAGCCGCGCCGGATTGACGATCAATCAACACGACCACGTCGGTCACGCGCAGCCCGGCCACGCTTAGCTTCTGGATGGCTTCGAATTTGCTGCCGCCAGTAGTAGCCAGATCGTCCAGCACAACCACCTGTTCACCTGTCGAGTATATTCCTTCGATTTCTGCCCGCGTGCCGTAGGTTTTGGCTTCTTTGCGCGGATAAATCATCGGCCAACCGCCTAACAGGCTGACTGCGGCGCCGATTGGCAGGGCTGCATAAGGCAAGGCAGCCAGGCGGTCGAAAGAGAGATTATTCAGCAGAGAAATATAGGCAGCAGCGGACTGTTCCAACAACCGCGGGTAACTTACCAACTGACGCAAGTCCAGATAGATGGGTGATTGCAAGCCGGATTTCAGCGTGAACTGACCGAATTTCACGCACCCTGCATACAGCAAACCATCTGCCAGTTCAGCCAGTTCACGGCTGAGAGCAGGTTGCTCCGGCGCAGGCTGGCTTTCCAGAAACGCAGCGCGCTGGCGGCGCATCCGTTGCAGCAACTCCTGCGCGGCGCGGCGTGGATTTTCCGCCTGCGAAAGGCTGCGTGAAACCGGCAGGAGCATTCCCCACCCATCCCGCCGCAGGCCAGCTTGCAGCGCCGCCGCCAGGTCGCCGCCTTGCACGCCAACGCCGGGCGACAGAAACCACAATTCCGGGGCAATCTGGCGCACTCGCCGCAGGGCTTCGGGTTGGGTGGCGCCCACCACCAGACCCAGATTATCGTCGCGGTTCCACCGACGGGCGTAAATGGCTACTGTCTCGTACACGGTCGCGGATGGTAACCTGTCTCTTGACGAGGGTCGCAGGAGCAGGTCTTGCAGTTCGGAGGCGCCAGGGTTAGACGTTTTACACAGCAGGAACACGCCACGCTGGGCATCTTCGAGGAAGGGTGTCAGCGAGTCGCTCCCCAAATACGGGTTGAGCGTAATGGCGTCTGCGCCGAGGGCTTGAAACGCGGCGTGCGCATACGCCTGCGCCGTGGAGGCAATGTCGCCGCGCTTGGCGTCCAAGATCACCGGCGCGCTCTGCCGCGCGGCAGCGATCACCTCCGCCAGCGCACGCCAGCCTTCTGCGCCAAAGGCTTCAAAGAAAGCGCTGTTTGGCTTATAAGCGACTGCAAATTCGGCGGTTGCTTCGATCAGACGCAGGCAGAAGTCACGCGCCGCCTGGGGGGTCGGCGCAGGCAGCTCCGAGCGATGCGGATCCAAACCGACACACAGGAGCGAATCCAAGCGGCGAGCGCGTTCTTCCAGTTTGACAAAGAAACCCATGGTAATCAGGCCTTGCCCAAAACCATCGCCAGCAGCGCCATGCGCACGTATAGACCATATTCCATCTGGCGGAAATACGCCGCGCGCGGGTCTTCATCTACTTCCATGGCGATCTCGCCGACCCTGGGCAGCGGATGCATCACAATCATGCGCTCACGAGCCCGGCGCATGGTTTCGGTGGTGATGACGAAGGCGTTTTTGACGCTTTCATACGCCTGCGGGTCTTCAAAGCGCTCTTTCTGAACGCGTGTGACGTAGAGGACATCGGTGGTTGGCAAGACCTCATCCAGAGTCAGGTATTCTTCCTGCGGCAGACCGAGTTCCTTCAACTCAGCAATAATCTCCGGCGGCATGCGCAGAATATCCGGCGAGACGTAGTTGACCTTGACGCGGAACAGCGCCAACAAGCGCGCCAGGGAATGGACAGTGCGTCCGTATTTCAGGTCGCCCAACATGGTAACGGTCAACCCATCCACCTGCCCCAGTTCCTCGAGAATGGTGAACAGATCCAGCAGAGCCTGGGTGGGATGCTCGCCGACGCCATCGCCGGCGTTGATGATCGGCTTCTTCGCATATTTGGCTGCCAGCGCCGAGGCGCCCACCTCCGGGTGACGCAACACGATGACATCCGCGTAGCATTCCAAAGTGCGCACCGTATCGGGCAGCGACTCGCCCTTCGATACTGACGAATAGCGCACCTCATTAATCGGGATCACGCTGCCGCCCAACCGTTCCATGGCAGAGGTAAACGAGGACGAGGTGCGAGTAGAGGGTTCGTAGAACAGATTAGCCAGGATCTTACCCTTCAAAAGATCAAAAGTCCCCACGCGCTGCACCATTTCGCGCATCTCGTGCGCCACACCAAAGATGTAATCCAGGTCCTGACGGCTAAACTGCCTGACGGAGAGGATGTCTTTGCCGTAAAACGGCGCATTGCGGTGATCGCCGAACGGCAAATAAGGATTCTCCTGGCGGATTGGGGGTATAAATGCGGTCATCATACTGTCTCCTTTCAGTTTTCTTGCTATTTTCACCAGGCTAAGAGTCAGCCCAGCAATCTGTCAAATCATCCTCAGGTTCTTGCCATAGCCGGGCGGGGCGAGCACCTGGCCGTCTCGATAAGCTTCCTGGCCACGCAAAACCACGCGGCGCACCCGGCCGCGCACTTTCCAGCCCTCGAACGGCGTCCAGGCGCTGCGGGTATACATCTCGGCAGCGCATATTTCCCAGGTCGCCTCTTCATCCACCTCAATCCAGGTATCGGGTTGCGAGGGCAAAGCAAAAATGCGTTGCGGGTTGGTGTACATGCGCAGGATCAAATCTTCCAAAGTGAGACGGCTCTCTTTTACCGCGGTCAACAACAAGGGCAAAGCCGTCTCCAAGCCGGGGAAACCCGGCGGCGGGTTGGAACTATCCTTTTCCTGCAAGGTATGCGGCGCATGATCGGAGGCGAAACAGTCAATCACTTCCAGGTTTTCCCATAAAGCCGCGCAGTCGCCGGGCGTCGCCAGGCGCGGGCGTACTTCGCTGCGCCCTGCGCCCAATATGGGGATGTCCTCGCTGGTCAAGAAAAGGTGATGCGGCGCGACCTCGCAGGTCACTTTTAAGCCGCGCTCTTTTGCCCGGCGGATAAGCAGGATTTCCTCGCGCCTCGAGACATGAGCGATGTGTAGGGAGCGATCATACAACGCGGCTAGTAGAATGACCGCCGCCAGCGTGCGTCCTTCGGCGTGAGCCACGATGGGTAAATGGCGCGGCCAGCGGGCAAAATGTTCCATCCATACTGTCATGTCATCCAGCCGCAGTGGACCATACGTTTGATCGAGATACATCTTCAACCCGGCTGCAGCGGACGCCAAGCCAGGCAAAGTAGCAATGTTATCCGCGCCCGCGCCCAGATACTGGGCGTAATCGCAGCGTGCTTTTTTGCGCGCGGCTGTCAGCGCAACGGCAAGCGTCTCAGCGTCGGTCACCGCCGGCTGGGTGTTGGGCATGGCCAGCAGCGCCGTAAAGCCACCAGCCAGAGCCGCAGCCGTGCCGCTGTCCCAATCTTCTTTATGGGTCGCGCCCGGCTCGCGTAAATGCACATGGGAGTCAATCAGTCCAGGCAGTATCATGGTTCAGGCAAAAAAATAGAGCCTGAACGGCTCTATTGACGATGGGGATATAAAAAAATCGCCCACAGGAGCTGGCGCCCCGGGGCGAACGCGATCTTTGAATAATGGAAATAACCTTTGTTTCATAATCCGAGCAATTCTATACCGATTCGTTGCGCTGTCAAGAGTATGGTTAAGGTATTCAGGCATCTCTAATCTTTTACAAACTTTCGTCTAGCCGCCAGACAGTTTCACCTCTCCACGGAGCGATGTCATTCCAAAGGATGAAAATATCGCCACCGAGTTCACGGAGATCACAGAGAGACGATTTCCCTCTCAGACGCAGCATAGGCAGGGATTTCCTTCCATTCTCTGTGCTCTCTGTGGCTCGAAACCGAGTTCACAGAGGTCACCGAGTGACGATTTTCCTCTCAGACGCAACATAGGCGAAGATTTCCTTCCATTCTCTCTTGCTCTCTGTGGCTCAAAACCGAGTTCACAGAGGTCACCGAGTGACGATTTTCCTCTCAGACGCAGCATAGGCGAAGATTTCCTTCCATTCTCTCTGGCTCTCTGTGGCTCAAAACCGAGTTCACAGAGGTCACCGAGTGACGATTTTCCTCTCAGATGCAACATACGCAGGGATTTCCTTCCATTCTCTCTGGCTCTCTGTGGCTCAAAACCGAGTTCACAGAGGTCACCGAGTGACGATTTTCCTCTCAGACCCAGCATGCGCGAAGATTTCCTTCCATTCTCTCTGTGCTCTCTGTGGCTCAAAACCGAGTTCACAGAGGTCACCGAGAGACGATTTTCCTCTCAGACGCAGCATACGCAAGGATTTCCTTCCATTCTCTCTGGCTCTCTGTGCTCTCTGTGGCTCAAATATCAATCCCATTGGTCATCAACGCCACACAGGGAGAGGATCCAATCTTCCGGCAGCCAGAAAACGACTTTGGCAGGGATTGCTTCGGTCGTTGCGCTCCTTCGCAAGGACGTTTTGCAAACGGTCAGGTCGTTGGACTTTCGTTTCTTGGATTTTTTCGCGCAGACTCAGATGGTACAATTCTTCTCGTCGCGTCATTCTTTTTCCTCATACAGATCGGAGGTTAGCCATGTTACGTCGCTTGATTGGTTTGATATTGATCCTGGCAGCCATCGGCGGCCTGTTAATCAGCGTTTTGGGGTTGGTTGGCATCTGGCGCATTCAACCCGACCTGACCAAAAACTTGCAAGCAAGCGTGGATCTAATCGGCCAAATGCTGGAAACCACCGCGCAGGGTTTAACTGTCACCAAAGACGCATTGACCAGTTCTGTGGAGACGATCGGCAACCTTCAGGCAACCATTGAGACCACGGCCAGCACGATCTCTTCCACGCAACCCATGTTGGATGAAATTTCCAGAATGATGAAGAGCGACCTCCCCAACACCATCCAGGCGACGCAACAATCGCTGTTTACCGCCCAACAAAGCGCGCAGGTGATAGACAGCGTATTGAGGACATTAAGCAACATCCCCTTGATTGGTTCGAGCATCGGTTACAACCCTGAAGTCCCACTCTCCGACGCTTTGGGGGAAGTTGCCCAATCTCTGCAGGGTCTGCCCGATTCTTTTACAAAGATGGCAGACAGCATGAAAACCACGCAAAGCAATGTGCAAACCTTTGAAGCCGACCTGACCGTGATGGCTGGCTCGGTTGGCGAGATCCAAACCAGCGTGGCTGAGTACGAAAAAGTGATTGGCGGTTATCAGGCGTCTCTGGATCAGGTGCAGGCGCAACTGGATACGCTCTCCAACAACCTGCCGCAGATCGTGCGCACAGCCGTGATCGGCTTGACTGTTTTCCTGGTCTGGCTGGCAATCGCCCAGATTGGTCTGTTCACTCAGGGCTGGGAGTTGCTCACCGAGCGCGCACCGCGCGGCGTAAAACCAGACGCCGAAGAGGAAGAGAAAGCGGCCCCAAAGGAACGAGGAGAAGAGGTGACCAGCGACGATCAGCCTTGATAGGTTAAGTTCTTTAGCGCTTTATGGACTGCTGAAGCATGGCTTCAGCAGTCCATAAAAGAGGACTTAATCGTTTTGCAGCAGATTGCGCAACACGGTGTGCAAGATACCGCCGTTGCGATAGTAGTTCACCTCAATGGGGGTATCCAGACGGGCAATTGCCTGGAAGGTTAGCGTTGAGCCGTCCTCACGCCGCGCCGTCACAGTCACTTCGCTTTTGGGTGCAATATGATTGCTCAGGCCCTGAATGGTGAATACTTCCTTGCCTGTCAGTCCGAGGGAATCCACATTATCGCCTGGCTTGAAGACCAGCGGAAGCACGCCCATGCCAACCAGGTTGGAGCGATGAATGCGCTCGAACGACTCGGCCAGCACCGCTTTGACGCCTAAAAGCAGCGTTCCCTTCGCAGCCCAATCGCGGCTGGAACCAGAACCATATTCTTTGCCAGCCAGCACGATTAAAGGAACACCCTCCGCTTTATAGCGCATAGCGGCATCGTAAATGCTCATTTGCTCGCCATCCGGCCAATGCAGGGTCACGCCGCCTTCCACGCCGGGAAGCATGCGGTTCTTCAGGCGGATATTAGCGAATGTACCGCGGGTCATCACCCGATCATTGCCGCGCCGCGAGCCATAGGAATTGAAATCGCGCGGCTGGACGCCGCGTTCGATGAGATACCTGCCCGCCGGGCTGTCTGGGGAAATGGAGCCAGCCGGTGAGATATGATCGGTGGTGATCGAGTCTCCCAAGACTGCCAGGACACGCGCCTGGCGAATATCCTGGATCTCCGGCAACTGACGGGTCAGTTCGCTAAAGAAAGGTGGCTCCTGGATATAGGTTGACGCCGCATCCCATTGATACAATTCGCTATCGCCGGATTGGATCGCGTTCCAGGTTTCGTTGCCGGAAAACACATCGGCGTATTTCTCGCGAAACATCTGTGGCTGGACGACCTCGGCGATGACCTGCTGAACTTCACGGTTGGTCGGCCAGATATGGCGCAGGTAAACCGGATTTCCATCCCGATCCATCCCCAACGGCTCATTGAGCAAATCCTTATCCACCGTGCCGGCCAGGGCATAAGCCACCACCAGCGGCGGCGAAGCCAGATAGTTGGCGCGTACAGAAGGATGAATGCGCCCTTCGAAGTTGCGGTTGCCCGATAGCACCGCTGCGGCCACCAGGTCGGAGCTGGTGATGGCTTTAACCACCTCTGCGGGTAACGGGCCAGAGTTGCCAATGCAGGTGGTGCAGCCATAGCCAACCACGTTGAAGCCCAGTTCGGCCAGCGGTTCGAGCAAGCCTGCTTTGCGCAAATACTCCGTGACCACACGCGAGCCCGGAGCCAGGCTGGTCTTCACATAAGGCTTGACTTTTAGCCCAAGCTCAACCGCTTTACGGGCTAACAGCCCTGCGGCCACCAAAACAGAAGGATTGGAGGTATTGGTGCAAGAGGTGATGGCAGCAATCACCACCGCGCCATGCGTCATTTCCACACGGTGGCCGTTGGTCCCCAGTTCCGCCCGGGCTGCCGCCTGCTCCTGGGTGAGTTCGTAGCCGCGCTCTTTGATGGGAGCAGTCAGCGCCGTGCGAAAAGCGCGCTTTGCCTCGCTGAGAGCGACGCGATCCTGCGGACGCTTTGGACCGGCCAGGCTGGGTTCCACCGCGGCCAGATCAAGCTCCAGCGTATCGGTGAAGTGTGGATCGGGCGTATCCTTCGTGCGGAACAGACCTTGTTCCTTGCAATAAATCTCCACTCGCTGCACCAATTCCTCAGGGCGCCCGGTCAAGCGCAGATAACGTAGCGTCTCATCGTCCACAGGGAAGAAGCCAATTGTGGCTCCATATTCCGGCGCCATGTTGGCGATCGTCGCTCGATCCGGCAATGACATGGAGGCCAGGCCGGGGCCATAAAACTCGACAAATTTCTCCACCACACCGCGCTGGCGCAGCATTTGGGTCACGGTCAGGGTCAGATCGGTGGCGGTGACGCCCTCGCGCAGCTCGCCATGCAGCTTGAAACCGATCACATCGGGCGTTACCAAATCAATGGGCTGACCCAACATGGCTGCCTCGGCTTCGATGCCTCCCACGCCCCAGCCAACCACGCCCAAGCCGTTGATCATCGTCGTATGCGAATCGGTGCCCACCAGCGTATCTGGAAAGGCCATCGTTTCGCCGTCCTGCTGCCTCGCTATCACCACCTGCGCCAGATACTCCAGATTGACCTGATGGACAATGCCGGTGGCCGGGGGCACGACGCGGAAATTATCAAAGGCTTTCTGCCCCCAACGGAGAAACTCATACCGCTCGCGATTGCGTTGAAACTCCAGCTCAGCGTTGCGAGTGAGAGCATCTGGAATAGCAAAGAAATCCACCTGTACAGAATGATCAATCACCAGATCCACCGGTACAAGGGGATTGATCCGCTTTGGATCGCCGCCCAGGCGCGCCATGGCGGAACGCATCGCCGCCAGGTCCACCACCGCCGGCACGCCGGTGAAATCCTGCATAATCACCCGCGCTGGAATAAAGGGCAAAGCCGGGCGTTGCGCCGGACGCGGCTGCCAGCCAGCCAGGTTGATCACATCCTGACGGGTCACCTCACGCTCATTGCACTGGCGCAGGAGCGATTCGAGCAAGACGCGAATCGAAAAAGGCAGGCTGTCTAAGTGGATCAGACCAGCCTTTTCCAGGGCGGTCAGGCGGTAAATGGTGAACGCGCCGTGTGGGGTCTTCAATAAATCACGGGAATCAAAATAATCTTGGCTCATTCGCACTCCTTTAATGAATAAATTGATTTACCGATTTCCTCTCTTGAGCGTTGGCATTGTCATGAACAACAGTTCACCCCAAAGGATGAAAATATCGCCACCGAGTTCACAGAGGGACTATTTTATACCAGACGCAGCGTACACGGAGACTTCCTACCGTTCTCTCTTGCTCTGTGGCTCAGATATCCGTCCCATTGGTCATCAACACGGTACAGGGAGATGAGCGATTTACCAGGTAATCGGTCAGTGGTTCAATGAGGCGCCTGGTCGCCGAACAATGGCATCGGTCATACGGGCGAGGCGCGCCATCGCTTCTACATCATGAACGCGCAGAATGTCAGCGCCGCGCACGATGCCCACCGCGGCGGCGGCGGCGGTGCCTTCCAGGCGCTGATCGGGCGGCAGATCCAGGGTGTAGCCGATAAAAGATTTCCGCGAGGGGCCCAGCAAGAGCGGATAGCCCAGACTGCGGATCTCCGCCAGGCGATCAATCAACTCCAGGTTCTGTTCAACGGTTTTGCCAAAGCCAATGCCCGGGTCTAAAATGATCTGAGCATCGGCGACCCCGGCCTGATGGGCTAAATCAACGCTTTCCAACAGTTCGCGGCAAACATCCGCCAGCAGATCCTGGTATTCCATGCCCACATAGCGCCCGCCCAGGCGTTCTTTGATTTCTGCGTGCGCCCACGAGCTGCGGTTGTGCATCAGGATGATCGGCGCGTTGCGCCGCGCCACCACCTCGGCCAGGCGCGGATCGGCGCGCAGCCCCCAGACGTCGTTGACCATGTGCGCTCCTGCTTCCAACGCTGCTTCGGCCACCTCCGCTTTATAGGTATCCACCGAAATCAGCGCCTCCATCTCCGCCGCCAGGCGGCGGATCACCGGCAGGACGCGCCTCATCTCCTCCTCCGCATCCACCGGTTGGGAGCCGGGGCGTGTGGATTCCCCGCCCACATCCAGAATATCGGCCCCAGCCTGGACGAAACGCCGCGCCTGCTCCAGCGCGGCTTCCATTGAAGCGGAAAAATCGGCGTGTTTCAGCAGACCATCACCGGAAAAGCTGTCCGGCGTCAGGTTCAACACGCCCATAATATAGGTGCGGCTGCCCCAGGCTAAGGTCCAATTTCCAACGCTGAGCTGCGCAGATTTTAACGTTTGGGTCATAGGCGCGTTCAAGCCGTGAAACACAAGAAGCCTAAGCGAGAAGCGTCAGCGGGCGATCCAGCCAGGCTTCCGCCTGCGTCATATCGGTAAAAATGCCCATTTCAACGCCATAGCCGGCAGAGAGGGCGTCAATCTCAAGCAGCGCCTGGCGCACCCGTTCGCTGGAAACCACTACCGCCAAACGGATATTGCGCACCGAAGGGTCGCTATTGACCTCCAATGCATAGCGCACAGCATCCTCTGGCAAATCCTGGATCTGACGCAGATCGTAGAGGTTGGTGGTCAAACGATCCGACTCTTCCAGGTGCGCCAGGGCAAACTCGCGCCATTTCTTCAGCGTCTCACGGGAAATGCGTTCGAACACCACCAACATGCCACCATCTGGACGCCGCTGCGCCGTAAAGCCATCCTCTGGAGCGGGGACGTATTTCAAAGGTTTGGCTTGGATTTCCATCATACCAACCTCCATTTCTCCATATAATTTTCTTTAAAAGCCTTGCATTCAGAGCGGGCAGATCAACTCGCTGCAAGGACGCCTGTGGCTGTAAACCTTGAAGGCGCGTTATCTGTGGACTCTGATTTTACACCACATCTCCGATTACTGTTCAACCGATGTACCTGACGCCGTTTTATCCGCCAGCATCCTGCGGTTCATAGCGCTGAATCCCGCGCCGATCCACCCGCTGGAGCATTCCCTGGATCGTCAGACCGGACACGGGGTGACGCAGGTCGGGCGCCAGGTCAGCCAGGGGCGTCAAAACAAACGCCCGCTCCTCGATGCGCGGGTGTGGGAGCGTCAGACCAGGGGCATCGAACACCAGATCATCATAAAACAAAATATCCAGGTCAATCAGGCGCGGGCCATAACGCGGGCCGGGCGTGCGCCCCAACTGAGTTTCAAGACTTTTGAGCATTTTTAATAAATCGAACGGTTCAAGGTCGGTCTCCACCTGGATCACCTGATTGAGGAACGCCGGTTGATCGGCGTAACCCCAGGGCGGCGTCTCGTAAACCGGCGAGGCGGCCAGAACGCGCACGGTCGGCGGCAAGGCTTTCTGCGCTGCTTGCAGGTTCGCCAGCCGATCGCCCAGGTTGCTGCCCAGCGCCAGATACACCAGCGCGCTCATAATCGTTCGATCACCGTGGCGGTAGCCATGCCATGTCCGATGCACATGGTCTGCAAGCCGTAGCGCCCGCCGCTGCGTTCCAGCTCATATAGCAATTTGGTCATCAAGATCGCCCCCGTCGCGCCCAGCGGATGCCCCAGGGCAATCGCCCCGCCGTTGGGGTTGACGCGCTCCATCTTCTCGACGCATAACTCCTTCGCCCAGGCAAGAACCACGGAAGCAAAGGCTTCATTGATCTCGATGACATCCATCTCATCCAGCGTCAGCCCGGCGCGTTTCAAGACCTGCAACGTGGCAGGTATGGGGCCATCGAGCATTAATGTGGGGTGCGAACCGACCACTGTGCGCGCCACTAACCGGGCGCGCGGCGTCAGATTATAGCGCCCTACGGCGCGCGGCGAAGCCAGCAGCAGCGCCGCCGCCCCATCGCTGATCTGACTGGAGTTCCCGGCGGTGATCACGCCATCGGGTTTGAACACGGGCCGCAGCGAACGCATTTTCTCCCGGTCAGGAGGTATGCGTACGCCCTCGTCGGTATCCACCCAGCGACCATCGGGGCGCGGCAAGGGCAAGATCTGCTCTTTGAAGTAACCGTTCTGAATAGCTTGCATGGCGCGCCAGTGGCTTTGATAAGCGAAATCGTCCAGTTCATCACGGCTGAGACGCCACTTTTCAGCCATCATCTCGGCGCTGACGCCCTGATGCACCATCTCGTAGGGGATGCACTGCGGCCATTGCGGCGGGTAATCGGCGCCTAACGGCTGATGCGACATCATCTCCACGCCGCCGGCGATGACCAGATCCATGTCGCCAGCCAGGATAGCCTGAGCGGCGAAATGCACCGCCTGCTGGCTGGAGCCACACATGCGGTTGAGGGTAACCGCTGGCACGCGCGCCGGAAAACCAGCGCACAAAACAGCCAGCCGTGCCAGATTCGCGCCCTGATCGCCAACAGGCGTGACGCAGCCCAAGATCACGTCTTCCACCCAATCTGCTTCTGCACCGGCGCGGCGCAGGACCTCTTGCAACACCGCTGCGCCTAGCTCCACCGGCGCGAAGGGCTGCAAAGCGCCTTGCGGTTTGCCTTGCCCTACCGCGCTGCGCGCCGCAGAAATAATATAGACTTCGCTCATCGTTTGTTCGCCTCCTCAAGCCAACTATGTCCAGCCGCGAACACACCGGTTCGCCCCAACAGCGCCTTCAATCCTATTATAATTACCCAGGCGAAAGCTGTCATCCTTTCATCGCAGAGGAAACCTCATGGCGCAAGCAATCTTTCATTTTCCGCGCGGCTTTCTGTGGGGCGCGGCCACTTCTTCCCATCAAGTGGAAGGTCACAACTTCAACAATAACTGGTGGGCCTGGGAACAAGAATCCGGACGCATCCTCAACGGCGACAAATCCGGCGCGGCCTGCGACTGGTGGGGCGGGCGCTGGCGGGAGGACTTCGATCGAGCGGCAGAAGGCGGCCAGAACGCTCACAGGTTTTCCATCGAGTGGAGCCGCATTCAGCCTGTGCCGGATAAATGGGATGAATCGGCGCTCGACCGCTACCGCGAAATGGCGCGTGGGCTTTATGAACGTAACATGACGCCTTTGGTTACTCTGCATCATTTTACAGAGCCGCTTTGGATCAGCGAGATGGGCGGCTGGGAAAACGAAGCGGTGATTGAGCCGTTCGTGCGCTATGTGCGTAAAGCGGTCGAGGCATTAAAGGAATTTGTCAACCTGTGGGTGACCATCAATGAGCCGAACGTGCTGGCAGTCAGCGCTTACCTGTGGGGCACGTTCCCGCCAGGGAAAAAGGACATGGGCGCTACCTTACGTGTAATGGTCAACCTGGCCAAGGCGCACGCCGCCGCTTACCACGCCATTCACGAGGTGCAGCGGACGGCGCGCGTGGGCATGGCGCATCACCTGCGCCCCATGTTGCCGACGCGCGCCTGGTCGCCGTTCGACCGTCTTTCGGCGGGGTTGCTATCAGGGTTGTTCAACGACTTTTTCGCCCGCGGCGCGCAAGAGGGCATCTTGCGCCTGCCCGGGCGACGCATCCGCCTGTCCAACGGCGCCAACACGCAGGATTTCATCGGCATCAACTATTACACCCAGGACCTGGTAACTTTCGATCTGAGCAAACCCGGCGATCTATTTGGCCGCCGCTATTTTCCCGCCGAGGCGCAACTCAGCGAGACCAACTTCATCGCCAATCTACCGCAGGGCATGTTCTGGTCGCTGAATTGGGCGCGCCGCTTCAGCCTGCCAATTATCATCACCGAGAATGGCGTGGAGGATTCGCAGGATAAACTACGCCCGCGCTACCTGATCGAGCATCTGCACCAGGTGTGGCGGGCGGTGAATTTCAACTATCCGGTGAAAGGCTACTTTCACTGGAGCCTGGTGGATAACTTCGAGTGGGAGCGCGGCTGGACGCAACGCTTCGGCCTGTGGGAGCTGGACGTTCAAACCCTGGCGCGGCGTAAGCGCTCCAGCGTTGACTTATACGCCGAGATTTGCAAGCAGAACGGCATCTCTTCTGAAACGACGGCGCGCTTCGCCCCCCAATTGTTCGAGAAGCTGTTCCCGAATTAGCCGAGGCAACGCCAAAATATAGTATAATGTTGCGCGCTCATGGGGGAAGAAAGTTGATTTGATTCGGAGAGGTCGCGTAGTCTGGCCTAGCGCGCACGCCTGGAGAGCGTGTTTCCCGCAAGGGAACGAGGGTTCAAATCCCTCCCTCTCCGCCACTTCGCAGTGCTGGTCGCTGATTCAAACCCTTATATCCGGGGGGTTGAGTAGCGACCGCACTACTTAAAGTAGCATGTGCATTGCTTTTCTAATATGTCAATCCAAGGTCAATACTTCATGTAGATGTCAATTAGCGTAACGCTTGAGAATAGCAGCGCATAGCTGCTATTCTCAAGCGTTGAATCAGTTATCTCCTATTGTGAAATTTCCCACACGATTGCACCGGAACCAAACAGATTCGCCTCGTAATAAATTTTTATAGGCATCTTAGTTGCGCCCGACCAACAAATGTCGCCTCTCAGCTTGTCGCCAGGTAACACTTTTCCATCTAGACCCGACGAGCCGCAATCAAATATATTCTGCTCTAGCTTTGTCCCCTCGGCGTCCTTGGCTGAAAAGTTAAGCACCGAGCTTACGCCCAGGTCTTCACTTCCTTTGTTTTCGACTGTGAAATTAGCGTGGAGAATATTGCCCTTGACTTCGGCGCTATTAAGCACAATTGTATGGTTGCCAACCTGGATAACATCACCGATCTTGTAAACCTCAACTTTTGGTGGTGCTTGAGTTGAAGACTCTCCGCCCGTTTCGGCAACTTTCGATCCTGTATTTGACGATGAACCACAGGCTAAAGCTGCGAATACTAATACAACAATAGCCAGTAAGACAAAGTATTTATTTGTTGTTTTCATATTTTGTTCTCTCCTTAGTCGCTATAGGGATGAATATATAAAGCGTTAGCTTCCATACTGAACTGAAGAAATCCACATGTCTTCTCTATACTTCTGTATCCATCAGAGCATAAATAAGTGATCCATGATTTTGTAGTATACGCACAGGGCAGATGCTATTCTAGATTTTTACCTCCTGTCAAAGGTTAAAATAAGGTTCTCTAGGATCTACCGTGGATGGTGCCAAATATGGCGAGGGGATTTACTACTCTATGCCAAAAACGCCCCCGTATCTGGTGGATACCACGGAAATTCCCAGTGAGACTAAAATAATCCGACAATCAATTTGAATACTCATAATCTGACTGTTATATCTTTATACGATTATGATATTCATTCATGGTATTTGTGTCAAGTAAAGTACATTATCAAGGAACTTGCATTATTGTAAATCGCCTCATGCAGCTAGCTGGCTTATTCCCCAGTGAAATCATCCTTCACCTGTATTCCTAATCCTCATCCCGCACAGGTATCAGACTTTTTTAGCTTTCACACCTTGCCAGGCAGAGAACCACGACCATCCCAATCATCATCACCATATTATACTTTTGCAATGATGTAGCGGAAATTGTTTTTGAGAAGATATCCGCCTGAGTTCGTTTTGAATGGCGCGATAACACTCAAGACTACATCACGTACAACATCCTCTCCTGCATGTTGAATTGCCCGTATAGCAGGACCCGAAGAAAGCAAACCACGCAACGCTGTCTTTTCGTCAGGATATTCCCATGGACAATCAACAGTCTCAACTATTCCTGGAACCATTCCCGCTTCTGTGGCAAGGGCTTCTAGCGCCCCATCAGACGAAAGTGCATAGGGCCCAGGAGCGCCTGGCGGTGGTGGCGGCAACAATGAACCCAATGCTGCTATATAAGCAGCGGATTCATTTTCTTCCCGTTTACCAAAAACTGCGATAACTACCGTTCCAGTCCGTGAGACACGGCTTGCTTCTCGTAATGCACTTACAGGGCTAGCAGCGAACTGGAACGAACTGAAACCCGCCACAACATCAAAAGTCTGATTCGCATAGGGCAATACTTCCATCTCACCAGTTCGAAAATCGCCGCCCGTCACGCGCTCACGGGCAATCGCAAGAAGAGACTCCGCTGCGTCAATCCCGCTGACCCGTGCGCCGCGTTTTGCCGCCATTTCGCAAAAGATGCCTGACCCGCACCCGATATCAAGGACAGAAGTTCCTTCCCCTATTACAGTCTTGTTTAGAACTGCTTTATAAAGTGGGATGGCAACACCTTCCTGTACCTCAGCCCAATCTCTTGCTCGCCTTCCCCAAATCTCTCCTTGAATTTTCGCTGTACCCATAAGTTTTCTCCTAACAACACTAATATGTTCTTGACCTTGTTATTCAATCGGCTAAGCCGCCGAACGGCCTGCGCTTCACCTGCGGCGAGCCAAGCGAAGCGAGGCGAAGGCTGTCGGGTGGATGCGCTTGTTGGGCGGCAACTTCATCGCTTTGATTTTGCCCATTTCAATAGATGCGCTCGCCAGGTTTTAAGTCGCCGAACCAGCGTTCAAAGGTTGTGTTGTAGAAGGTCAGAACAGCCAGGTTGCCTAATCTCCAGTCTGCGGCGAAAGCCTTTTGAGGACAACCGGTCAGGCAACGATAGCACCGAATGCAGTGGTCTCCCAAGATTGGATAGGGTTGCAAAGTGATATTATGTATTGGACATTCGTAGACGCACCACTGACACTGATTGCATCGCGCTGGGTCAAGTTTTGGTTCTGGCAACATTAGGCGCAGAAAGTCATCCGTGCTGATGAATGCCACGAGATCGTAGAATCCACCTCTTGGCTTGAAGGTATCAGGGTGGCTCTCGGCCACAGCACCAGTGCGGCCAGCCGAAACATGCTCGATGACGGCAGCAGCGAAGCGCCGCGCTTGGGCAAAATCATCTGCGTTAGGGCGATCAGGCATCCGGCCCTGAAGACAAGGGGCAGGATGATGCAACTCCCCACAGGTGAGAAATCCGCCCACCACGTCAGCCCCTTTGTCTTGCAACAGACGAGTCAAGTCGAAAAGTACTCGACCAGGCGCTCCGCCAGAAGTCGCAAAGACAAAGGCGCGCTTGCTCTCCAATGCTGGCAGGTTCTTTAGGAATGCCTTGATGGGGGTAGGTGCTTGGCTAGAAAAACAAGGTGTTCCTATGCCCAGCAGATCACCTGCGACCGCGTCCTGAGGAGATGCTTTTTTCAGCGAGACGAGCCGTGTGGCATGCCCCGCTCCCCGAAATACTTCAGCCATTGCCTCAGCAATTCGACGCGTGTTACCTGTCTGAGAGAAGTAAATCAGCGTTATATCCATTGAATGGCTCCCAATAGTGCACTGCTGCCTAACGCTCCGGCTAAGCTGTGTGGCGGACGAGATCAGAACCAACTCCGGGACTTGAGATAACTCATTTTAGCCGCGAGAATCCCCTGGGGCGGGTGAATCCCGCCACGTCAGCCTTCAGACGGTTGTTGGGCGGGTTTACATTGCACTTGTGGTTATCTGAATTCATCCTATCCGTGGGCGCATTCTGCCAACACCACCTTTCTACAATGAATTCTCCTCGATTTTTCAATCACTTAGCCTTCGCGATACATCTTGTACAACTGATAATTCATTTTCAATCCCAACTCTCTACACGCCTCAGCAAGTTCGTCATCTGAAAATGTGAGTATTAATGCTTCTTTCCCTGGCATTAAGTAGCGGCGGAGTTCCTGTAGCACCGGTAATAGATTGTCCAACGGTTGTTCAACCACCAATGGAAAACAACCCGGAAATTGTGGCGTTAGCCTACAATACCCCCAATTTCTCCCTGATTGATCCAAGAACAAAAGAACATATTGCTCCGGTGGCTTGTGCATCTCAGCGATATTCGTCCATTCGCGAGGAAATTGGGGCCAATATGATTCCTCATATTCACATATCGGCACAGCCGTGATCGATTTCGATGTTTGCTTCAAATGGATTTGTTCAGGATCCACGATCATAAATTGATAGGCCGACTCAATCGACCGAAAGCCAAACCGTTCATACAATCGAATGGCGGATAGGTTTTCACTCTCCACATAAAGCATAATATCCGGCATTCCGTCCTGCTTAGCATTATCTATGACAGTTTGCATCATCTGAGAGGCTATTCCTCTATGGCGGTATTGGCCGGCCACACACATTCTCGAAAGCCACGATATATTGTGTCTGCGGACAACATAACAGTAACCTATTAATATCGTGGAATCATAAGCCGCCCAAAAATCCTTCTTGACGATATGCGTAAAAGCCTCGTAGTTGATAGGCTCTTGAGGAAAGCACTCTACATCAACACGGCAGAACTCATCGAATAATAGCCCATCCGGTTGATACTCAATGTGGATATTCATGGAGGTTGCTTGCATCATTCATAATCACAGTCTTCAACCCGCCCAACGAGACTATCGAAAAACCCAAATTGGGATTTTCTTTAATTGGAGGTCTCTTCCATAAACTAACAGGGCGCGTACAAATGCTTTTTTGCCTTTTCCTACTTATTCGACAGTTTCAACGGCAGGTTTCAGCGGCAGCGGCGGCGAAGCCCTATCCGCCTGCAAGCGCGTGTTGGGCGGCTTTCACGGTCACAACAACTCTGGTGTTAATAACACAATATTACCGACAACCTGCCCGCTTTCTAGCAAAATATTTGTTTGGGGGGCTTCTAAGTAGAATATCGAAAGTTCCTTAACAACCGTGGTAAACTTTGGGCATGCCAAAAGCCCGAGATTACCATTTGAACGAACAAGATTTGCAGGCTGT
>JAGVAD010000015.1 GCA_020060465.1 Anaerolineales bacterium | reverse complement strand
GGCGAGCAGGCGCTGACGTGAGGCGCGCACAAACCCCGGGCGCGGCTCAAGCGCAGACCGCCGATGCGCCAGCCAGTTCGCCGCGCTCACCATAGGGTACACCTCGTTCTCCAGCCCGCCCGTAGGAAGCGGCTGGTTTTGCACAATTTGCTCCAGCAGTTCTTCACACTCTGTCGGATGTTTCTTGCTAAAAAGTCTGGTGATCATTTTCTTCAGACTCCTGCTGTTCGATCGCTTGCCGCAGGCTCAACAATGCCCGATGTTGCAGCACACGCACCGCGCCCGCCGAGCGGCGCATGGCGACCGCTGTCTCTTCGGTGGAAAGCCCCACCAGGAAGCGCAGCGTCAGCACCATGCGGTAATCCTCACGCAGTTTTGCCAACGAGGCGCGCAATTCGCCATGTTCAATGTCTCTGGGCACGCTTTCCGCCGGGTCGAGATGGAAATCGCCCGCGGTTTGCACCGACTCCCATTCCAGGTTCAGCTCTGCGCCGCTCGAACGCCGCCGGTTGCGCCGATAATGATCGTACAAGGCGTTGCGCGCCACGCGGAATAAATATCCGCCAAACGGCACGCCTTGCACACGGAAACCCGGCAACGCTTCCCAGACGCGGATAAAGACGTCTTCGGTCAAATCTTCTGCATCCAGCCGGTCGTCGAGGTGACTGAACAAGAAGCGAAAGACCAGCGGAGCATAGAATTCGTAGAGCTGGCCAAACGCTTCTATGTCGCCCTTCTGCGCCTGCTGGACCAGGCGCGCCTCGTCTGCGTGCTGCCGTTCAGGCATGCATCTATCCTTTGGAACGCATTGACGCCAGGTTTGTTACAGCAACCATCAAAACCGCAACTTCCATCCCATCGAGCCAGGCGTTCGAGCCCGCCTCAGCAGGCTGAAGGCGACGACTTCGGATCGCCGCGCCCATCCTCCATAATAGCCTGCGCAGATTATAATCAAAGAATTGTGATCGTTGCCCTCTTGTAGAACGTCAGCCCACTTTGATTGTTGATGGAGATTTTACCATTCTATGAAACTCACTCCATTGGACGCACCAGCCATTTTGCGGCGTTATGGGTTACGCCCGGATAAGAGTCTGGGGCAAAACTTTCTCATAGACGAGGCGGCGCTGCAGCGGGTGGTGGAAGCGTCCGGTCTGCAACCAGATGAGGCGGCGCTGGAGGTTGGGCCGGGGCTGGGCGGGCTGACGCGCCAGTTGGCGCAACGCTGCCGGTGGGTGGTGGCGGTGGAATTAGACGCCCGGCTGCTGCCTGCCCTGCGTGAAGTCATTGCCCCTTTTCCCAATGTCGAGATCATTCAAGGGGATATCCTTACCCTGGATGCTGGCCGACTCATGACCAAAGAAAGCCTGGCTGGCGAAGCAGGTTACCGCGTGGTGGCGAACATTCCCTACTACATTACATCGGCGCTCATCCGCCGCCTGCTGGAGGCGCGTCCTCCGCCGCGGGGGCTAACGCTCACCCTTCAGCGCGAGGTGGCCGAGCGCATTTGCGCCGCGCCAGGCGAGATGAGCCTGCTGGCGCTAAGTGTGCAAGTCTATGGTCAGCCGCGCCTCGTCGCCCGCATCCCTGCCGGGGCATTCTACCCGCCGCCGCAGGTTGAGTCGGCGGTGATCCAAGTCGAGCTATATCCAGAGCCGCGCCTCGTCGCCGAACACCTGCCGCTTTTCTTCCGCCTGGCAAAGGCTGGCTTCAGCCAAAAGCGAAAGACGCTGCGCAACGCCCTGGCTGGCGGGCTGGGTTGGAAGCCTCAACAGAGCGAAGCACTGCTGCTTTCCGCCGATATTGACCCGCAGCGGCGCGCCGAGACGTTGAGCCTGGAGGAATGGCAACGCCTAGTTCTGGCTTATGAACGTTCCAGCGCTACGGCCCCAGAGGATCCTTCATAGCCCTGCCGAAAAGCGCAAGACAGCGCCAGTTGGCCAGGAAATCTCGACACATAGACGCCAAGTGTTGGCGCGGGAATAAGGGGTTGAAACAGGCTGATCAGCGTTTTTGCGTCAGATCGTGATATTCGCGGCGCAGTTGCCAAACGCGAATGGCGGCCTCTCTTTGGATGCGAAAGGACATTTTCGACTGCCCCCAACGCCGATCAGCGAAGTAGATCGGCACTTCGATAAAACAACATCCCAACAGATGCGCCAGGTACAACATCTCAACCTGAAAAGAATAGCCGTTAGACTTAATTCGTTCGAGGGGCATTCCGCTCAAAGCCTCGCGTCGCCACAAGCGAAAGCCGCCGGTGACATCGCGCACCTTCAACCCCAGGATCGTGCGGGCGTAGAAGTTGCCCCAGGCAGATAAGCCCTTGCGCCAGAGCGGCCACTGTCGGTCCAGGCTGCCGCCGGGGACGTACCGCGAGCCTAAAGCGACATCGCAAGATTGCAAAGCCCGGTACAATTCCACCAGTTTTTCCGGCGGATGAGAAAAATCGGCGTCCATCTGCGCCACTGCCTCAGCCCCGTCTGCCAACGCGCGGCGAAAACCGGTCACGTAAGCGCTGCCCAGACCCAACTTACCAGCGCGATGGATGACTGCAATGCGTTCCGGGCGCGCCGCAGCCAGCTCATCGGCGATCTGGCCTGTCCCATCAGGGCTGTGATCATCCACCACCAGCAGACGCAGATTTTCGAAGGGTAATTCGAATAAAGCGGAGACCAGTTTGGGCAGGTTCTCCGCTTCATTATACGTAGGAATGACAACGGTAATATTCACAAGGTATGATTAACTCAATTTGCGGGCCAAGCGAGCTTTCAAGTCGTTTAGATTCTTAAAAGGCCCATCGTTGACGGTCAGGCTGGTGATGTGCAGGGTCAGCTTCCCTGTCGAAGTCTCGCTGCCGCGGTCCTTCAAGGGATAAAAATAATCCAATGACGGTTCCAGACGAGAGCGGATGCGTTCCTCCAACGTTGCCAGGGTGGAGAGCTGCGTGACTAAGATGAATCGAGCGCTGTCGGTCTGGCCGAGGAAATCGTTGGCGCCGCCCACATCCCGCATGGCGTTATGGATCATCAGACTGACCGCTCTTTGCAGATCGTCCGAGGCAACAAACCCATACGCCTCACGAAAACCAGCCAGGTTATCTAAACCGATTAAAATTAGCGCCCAGTCGTTGCTTTGCAAACACTCCTCCAGCCGCTCATCCACCAGCGCGCCTTCCGGCAGACCGGTCACCGGGTTGGTCAAGGTGGACTGGGCAGTGCGTCGCAGCGAATTGCGCACACGTAAACGCAACTCCTGAATATCAAACGGTTTGGTGATGTAATCGTCTGCGCCCAGTTCCAGGCCGCGCATCCGGTCGCGGCGCTCTCGCTTTTCTGTGAGAAAGATGATCGGGATGTCTTGCGTGCGCTGATTGCTGCGCAGGCGGTTCGCCACTTCAAAACCATCTATATCGGGCAGGCGAATATCCAGGATGATGAGATCTGGACGCGAAGCGCGGCAGGCTTTGATGGCATCTTCGCCCCAATTGACGGACAACGCTTCATAGCCTTGCGAGCGGAAATAAGCGGTGAGCATTTCCGCCACATCCACATCGTCCTCAACGATCAAGAGAGTTGCCTTCGCTTCAGACACGCCAGAACCCGCTTAGCTGATAGGGGTCTTTTGGATGACGAACTCGCAGACTTCATCGCCCATGGCGACGCATTTCGATTCGTTGACGCGAAATTCGTTGCCTCCCGAAACCCACTTCAGTCCTTCCTGGAGCAGGCCAACCGCAATGAAACACACCGGCTTATCCGAGCCAGAGCGCCCCCAACAGACCGGACAACGATGGATGGTATAGATGAACTCGTTCTCTCGCTCTTCGACGGTGGAATATTGGTCGCTGATTTGGGTGAAGATGCGCGCCATGGCCGGGATGCCAATGCGCATTTTGGCGTGCAGCGGAAGCACTTTGAATGCCAGGTCGCCGGCGCCTGCCAAAGCGCCGAAGTTGCGCAACGCGTCGGCGAAAGCAGCGCGTCCGGCGCGCAACGCCAGACCGCGACCGCCACGCGGGCCGTACATTTCTTCCAACGCCAGGTTCAACGCCGAAAAGTCGGCGAAATTGAATTCGCGCTCCAGGTTATCTGGCGGGTAATTGTCAATCAAATGGGGTAAATGCGCCAGATTCAAGATCGCATTCAAGCCGTTTTTTCCCATCACCTCTTCCAGAGCTTTCAGGGAAATGAGGACAATCTTGTTGGCGTAGTTATAGGGGCTTTTGGGAATGGGATCCATAATCTGTCACCTGTTAGATGAGATGCGCCAGGGCTTCCGCGGCGCGCCGCATATCCAGAAAGATCAAGCCCAGCTTGGCTTGCTCGCGCGCCAGCGCGGTGAGCACGGCTTCTTCCCCCACCGACATCAAGATGACATAACCCTTTTCGCCCTTGATGTAAACTTGCTCCAAAGAGCCTCGGCCCAATTCGGAGGCGATTCGTTCGCCCAGGGAGAGCATGGCCGCCGACATTGCCGACACCCGATCCTCTTCGACCCCCTGGGGCAAGGCCGAAGCGATGCTCAAACCGTCCACGCTGACCACTGCGGAAGCCTCGATGTCTGGCGAGGAGGCTTGCAGATCGCGCAGCCGTTCGACCATGAGTTGGGAACGCGACTTCGTCAAGGCTTATCACTCCTTCTTGGAATGGGATCGCATCTGCTGTTGAATTCTGATAACCGCCCGCACACCTGGCATTGCCCCAAACTGTTTCGCCTGAACGCGTCCGACGAACCAGCGCAACGCAATTTCGATTAAAGGTGTTCTAAATGTAGCACAGGCGATTAAAAGTGTCAAGCAGCGGGATTTATTTTAACACAATCCTCAGAGGTGATCCAAAGGATCGTGCTATAATCTTGCAGTTTTGGAAAGCGCCCTGCTTCACACAATCAAAATTCCGAAAAACTTATTTCAATCCAATTAACGTAGAAGGAGCGATTTTGTGTTGACACAACGGAAAGTTTTTTCCTTCATTCTTCTGCTTGCCCTGTTGGGCATTGGGTTCGCTGGGTGCGCGCCGGCAGCCACACCAGCCCAACCTACAACATTGAAAATTGCGGCGCTGCCCGTGTTGGACGCGCTGCCGATGTACGTGGCTCAAAGCGAAGGGTTGTTCCAAAAGCACGGCATCCAGGTTGAGTTTATCCCGGTCGCCTCGGCGCCGGAACGCGATCAACTCATCGTGGCTGGCCAGGCGGATGGAATGATTAACGAGGCGCTTTCTACCGCCCTGTATAACAAAGACAAAATTCAGGTGCAGACTGTGCGTTACGCTCGCGCCGCTACAGATACAGCCGCGCTATTCAGCATCGTGGCTTCCGCCAAAAGCGGCATTACCATGGTGGAGGAGCTGAAAGGCGTAGAGATTGGCATCTCTCAAGGCACTGTGATTGAATACCTGACCGATCGGCTGCTGCAAAGCAAAGGTTTTTCCGCCGACGAGATCAAGGTCATCGCCGTGCCCAAGATCCCGGATCGAGTGAACCTGCTGGGAAGCGGTGAATTGAAGGCCGCCATGTTGCCAGAACCGGCGACCTCTCTGGCTTTGCAGCAAGGCGGGATATTGATCCTGGATGACACAACTCACCCCGAATACAGCTTCAGCACCATCACCTTTCGCAAGGCAGTGATTGATGAACACCCCGAAGCAATTCGCAGCTTTTTGGCCGCCATCGAGGAAGCCACAGCCCTGATCAACGCTGATCCAGGCAAGTATACGCAATTGTTGGTTGATCAGAAAATCCTGCCGCCTCCGTTAGCGGCGACGTTCAAAACGCCGCCTTTTGTGACCGCCGGCGCGCCCACGCCGGAGCAATGGGCGGATATGCTCGCCTGGGCGAAAGAGAAGGGGCTTTTGGATAAAGATGTACCTTACGCAGACTCGGTCAACGCCAGCTTCTTGCCCTGACCGATCTGCTGGACATGCGCCGATGATCCACCTGGAGGCGCTCACTTACGCCTACCCCAATCACGTCCCCATCTTCGAGGCGTTCGACTGGCAGGCGCAGCGCGGGGAAGCCTGGGTCGTGCTGGGGCCATCTGGCTGCGGCAAGACCACATTGCTTTACCTGCTGGCGGGGCTGCGCCAGCCCACTGCCGGTCGGGTGACCATTGATGGTCAGCCATTAATCCGCCCTCGGCCTCATACAGGGCTGATCTTGCAGGATTATGGCTTGCTCCCCTGGGCGACGGTGCGCCAAAACGTCGAGTTGGGGTTGCGCGTGCGCCTGTTCTATGGCCCAGATGGCAAGCACGCCCCTGAGGACTTTCGCCCGGATGTGGACATCCTGCCGTGGATCACACGGCTGGGGTTAGCCGCAGTGCAGAATCAATATCCAGGGCAAATTTCGGGCGGGCAGCGGCAACGCACCGCCATCGCCCGCACCCTGGCGCTTCAACCGGATCTGCTGCTGATGGATGAGCCGTTCTCGTCGCTGGACGCGCCCACGCGGGAGAGCCTGCAAAACCTGACCCTGGAACTGTGGTCAGAGAAAAAGCTGACATTGGTCGTTGTGACTCACGCCATCGAGGAAGCTGCCATCTTGGGGCAGAAGATTCTCCTTCTCAGCCTCCCGCCCAATCGGCAAGCAACGGTGATCGAAAACCCTGGATCGGCGCAAGTTGGTTTCCGCGACACAGCCGAATACCTGGCTTTGTGCCGCGAGCTGCGCGGCAGGATGGAAAGCAGCGCATGAAACGGCGCGATCTGTTTTTAGCTTTGCTTGGAATTACGGTGGCGTGGCAGGTGCTTTCCACGGCTCTGAATCTACCTATTCTGCCGCCGCCGTTGCTTGTCCTGCAAGCATTCTTCAAAGGACTGGGAAATGGGGACTTATTGCGCCATGCCATCGCCAGTCTGTGGCGGGTAGTCGCCGGGACGGCTTTGTCCATCGCCTTGGCTGTTCCTGCCGGTTTAGTCCTGGGGCAATCTCAACGTTTGAATCGTTTCTTCTCTCCGTTGATCTACCTGACCTACCCCATCCCGAAGGTGGTTCTGGTGCCCATCGTGTTGCTTTTCTTCGGCATCGGAGACTTTCCCAAAATCATCCTGATCTTCATGATTTTGTTTTTTCAAATCCTGGTGCTGGTGCGCGATCAGGCAGCCAGTATCCGCCCGGAGCTGATCCAGAGCGTGCGCAGCCTGGGTGCCGGACGGCGGGCATTGTTCCGCTTTGTGTATCTACCCGCCAGCCTGCCGGCTATTCTGACCGCCCTGCGTCAATCGGTGGGCACTGCTGTGGCGGTGCTGTATGTAGCTGAACTTTTCGCCACCCAGCGCGGATTGGGCTATTACATATACTATAGTGGGAGCACCCTATTTGATTACCCTGCCATGTACGCCGGTATTCTGGCGCTCAGTTTGATGGGCGTCAGCCTGTATTTCGGCGTGGACTGGCTGGAACGCCGTTGGTGCCCCTGGCTAAATGTGAGCTGAGCCTCGATACCTCACAAAACCATTCACCCGCTCAATAGAACGCCGATGGAGAAGAACACGCCATACCACAAAGTCAACTGACCCGTACCGGCCAAGACCTGATTGAGCGGGCGTCCTTCCAGACGCCAGATGGCGCGAAGCAACGAAAACGCCAGCGGCAAAGACAGCCAGGAGAGCAAGCTCATCCCATTCGTTAAACCCATCGCCCAGATCAGCGGCGCGGTAAGGTAAGCCGCAGCCAGGCAAATGGCATACTCCCAGCGCGCCCCCAGCGCGCCTAAGCGAACCGCCAGGGTGCGCTTTCCTGCCGCGCGGTCGCTGGCAATGTCGCGTAAGTTGTTCACCACCAGAATAGCAGTGATCAAAAAGCCCATGGGCAGAGAAGCCCACAATGCCAGGGCGCTCACCCGACCAGCTTGCACGAAGTACGTCCCACACACCGCCACCGGGCCAAAGAACAGAAATACCACTGCATCGCCAAGCCCGTAATAACCAAAGGGGAAGGGGCCGCCAGTGTAAGCCACGGCAGCGACGATGCTCGCCAGGCCAATGGCAAGCACCGGCCAGCCAGCTCTCAGGATGAGATACGTGCCTAGCAAGGCTGCCAGCCCAAAGGTCAGCCACATCCCGGTCAGCACCTGGCGGGGTGTAAGCAGCCCGGATTGCGTCACGCGCAAGGGGCCCAAACGCCCTGGCGCATCTGCGCCGCGGTAATAGTCGAAGACATCATTCGCCAGGTTGGCGCCAATCTGTAGCAGCAGCGCGCCCAGCAAGCAAGCCAACGCCGCCCCCCAGTGAAAAGCGCCGTCGTAATAGGCAACCGCCGAACCGACGATCGTGGAGGCTGCTGCGGCCGGCAAGGTTTTCGGTCGTGCAGCTAACAACCATACTTGCAAAGGGGAAAGATCAGAAGCCATTCAAAATGGATCGCCAAGGGGGATGATCCCCAATCATACATCCGCCGAGTCACCCCGTCAAGATGGGCAAAAAAGCAGGCGTGCTCGAAAGTTGTTGTAGCGCTCGACCGGTATCGGTTGGAAACCGACACCTTGAGTTACCAGGCCCACCTCAGCGGGCGGATGCAGCAAATCTTTGTATCAATCCCCTTACGCCGAAATTGCCTGAAGCAATCTTTTCATCCTGGTTATTTCTACCCAGCAGACAGCTTCACCTCTCCACGGAACGATGTCATTGCAAGGAGTTTTTCTCACCCCGAAGGATGAAAATATCGCCACCGAGTTCACAGAGTTCACAGAGACTATTTTCCTCTCAGACACAGCATACGCAGGGATTTCCTTCCATTCTCTCTGGCTCTCTGTGGCTCGAAACCGAGTTCACAGAGAGACGATTTCCCCTCAGACGCAGCATACGCGAAGATTTCCTTCCATTCTCTCTGGCTCTCTGTGCTCTCTGCGGCTCAAAACCGAGTTCACACAAGTCACAGAGAGACTGTTTTCCTCTCAGACGCAGCATACGCAGGGATTTCCTTCACTTCTCTCTTGCTCTCTGTGGCTCAAAACCGAGTTCACAGAGGTCACCGAGAGACCGTTTTTCCTCTCAGACGCAGCATAGGCGAAGATTTCCTTCCATTCTCTCTTGCTCTCTGTGGCTCAAAACCGAGTTCACAGAGGTCACCGAGAGACTGTTTTCCTCTCAGACGCAGCGTACGCGAAGATTTCCTTCAATTCTCCCTTGCTCTCTGTGCTCTCTGTGGCTCAAATATTAATCCCATTGGTCATCAACGCTACGCAGGGAGAGGATCCAATCTTCTGGCAGCCAGAAAACGACTTTGGCGGGGGATTGCTTCAGTCGCTGCGCTTCTTCGCAATGACATTTTGCAAACTGTGAGGTCGCTAGCGTTATTTTTCTTGTACAATTAACGTTGGCGAGAACAGGTGAGCAATGCCTATACGAGTAGCAATCGCAGATGACCAGCCCCTCATCCGCAGCGGGCTGACCGCATTTATCATGGCTGCCGAAGGACTTGTGCTGGTGGGGGAAGCCGTGAACGGCGAAGAGGCCATCCAGCTTTGCGAGTTGGTGCAGCCCGACATCCTGGTGATGGACCTAAAGATGCCAGTGATGGATGGGATCACGGCGACGCGCGCCATCCGCGCCCGTTGGCCGAATATCCAGGTGCTGGTTCTGACAAACTTCCTCGAAAAGGGCCTGGCACAAAGCGCCCTGGAGGCTGGCGCAATCGGCTATTTGATCAAAGATCTCACCGCTGAAGAGTTGACAGCCGCCATCCATCAAGCGTACCATGAACGGCGTCCGGTCACTCCCCGGGCGCTCTCCAGCCAGGAGACCAGCCTCGAGCGCATCGGACAATCCTTAAACGAAGAGGATATAGACGCCAGCCGATTGGCCGGCCTGTTGCGCAAACATCTACCGGCGGCGTTGCCAGATTGTGAGATTGAAGTCCGACTGTTGCCCGCCAGGGAATTGCTAAAGTTTCCGGCGGAGAGCATTCATCGGCTATCTGAAGACGGCTGGCGCTGGCTTCAGGAGCAAGCAGAGCTTCAGATCATTTATGCTGGCGACCCTATTCCCTGGGGACCTGAATTGCCATGCGATTGTGACCTGCTCCTGGCGCCGGTGTTCGGTGAGACCAGCAAAATGGTTGGTGGACTTGCAGTCTGGTCGGCAAACGCCAGCGACGAAATGAATAATTTGCTGTGGACGGTGAAGAGGCTGACGGAGTTATTTTCCCGCCCTATGGCGCACATTCTGGCCGCCGCCAGGCAGCCCGCCTCGCAAAACCTGGCTCAGCAATTGGCGGCAGCAGCTAAAATCCAAACCGATCTGCTCCCCTTGCGCATGCCGGTATTGCCCGGCTGGGACCTGGCAGCTCGGTTGGAGCCAGCGCTGGAGACCTCAGGCGATTTTTACGATCTTATCCCACTGCTCAACAACCATTGGGGGCTGGTAATTGCCGATGTCTCTGACAAGGGCATGGGGGCAGCACTCTTTATGGCGCTGGCCAGCACCTTGATCCGCACTTACGCCAAGCAATACCCCACACTACCGGCGCTCTCCATCAGCACTGTCAACGAGCGCATATTGACCGACTCGCGCAGTGGCATGTTTGTCACCGCCTTTTATGCCGTGTTGGATCCGCTCACTGCGCGCATACGCTACGTCAACGCCGGGCATAACCCGCCGATCCTGATCAGCAGCCAGAAAAGCAAATCTCTCGACCGTCTGCAACCCACTGGCATGGCGTTGGGCGTGATGGGCGATCTCATCTGGAAGCAAAAAGTCGTCCGCCTGTTGCCTGGCGATCTGCTGGTGATGTACACGGACGGCGTGACCGACGCTCAGGATAAATATGGGGAGTTTTACGGAGAGCAGCGTCTGCTCAACGTGATTCGCCGTTGCGCTTGCTCCGCGCAGGATACGCTGGACGCAATCCTGCAAGATGTGCGAAGTTTCACCGGTGGCATGCCCCAGGCGGATGATATTACCTTACTGGCGATTCGGCGCGAATCCTATTGACCTTCAGATCATTCGG
The DNA here is from genome assembly GCA_020060465.1 of Anaerolineales bacterium. Taxonomy (GTDB): domain Bacteria; phylum Chloroflexota; class Anaerolineae; order Anaerolineales; family UBA4823; genus RBG-16-57-11. The sequence goes on along the minus strand of JAGVAD010000015.1, from coordinate 124,374 downwards.
TTATGATCGTCCCGCAGGTTTCTGATCACACAGGCTTGTTTTTAGGGCAACCTGCAGGACGTTTTGCGCCAACGTGATAAACCAATTTCGGTGAATATCAATCATCCTGCCCGGCGAGGAGCAACTCTTCCAGGGCATCCAGCCTCGCTGGGAGCAACCGCGGCGCAGGAAAGGCGCGGCTGATGATCTCGGGATCCTTCAAACCATGCCCGGTGCAAACCGCCGCCACGCGCTGACCGCGCACGTTCAGCCGCTTCGCGCGAATCTCTGCAGCCAGCCCGGCCAGACCCGCCGCAGAAGCCGGCTCCACCCACACCCCCTCTTGCGCCAGGGCACGCTGCATTGCCAGGATTTCGTCATCACTCACAGCGATCATGCGCCCGCCGGATTCTTCTATGGCTTGCAATGCCTGCTCGCCGCGCGCCGGGCGGCCAATGCGGATGGCGGTCGCCAGAGTCTCAGGATGTTCCACCGGACGACCAATCACCAGAGGCGCTGCTCCGTTTGCCTGCACCCCCAGCAAATGCGGCAAACCAGTTTCGTTGATTCGATGGTACTGTTGAAAGCCCATCCAATAGGCGGTGATGTTTCCGGCGTTTCCCACCGGCAGGCATAACCAATCGGGGGCAGCGCCCAGCGTGTCGCAGATTTCGAAAGCGGCTGTCTTTTGCCCCTCCAACCGATAGGGATTTAGCGAGTTGACCAACGCGATGGGATGTTTTTGTGTGATTTGAACCACCATCGCTAACGCATCGTCGAAAGAGCCGTCAATTTGCACCACCTGAGCGCCGTAGGCTGCCGCGCCAGCCAACTTGCCCGCGGCCACTTTCCCTTGTGGGATCAGCACGATGGCGCGCATACCAGCGCGGGCGGCGTAAGCCGCTGCAGAAGCAGCCGTATTGCCCGTGGATGCGCAGATCACCGCGCGAGCGCCACGCCCAAGCGCCTCGCCAATGGCTATCGTCATGCCGCGGTCTTTGAAGGAGCCGGTTGGATTCGTTCCTTCAAACTTCACCCATAATTCAAACCCTCCGCCCAATTGCTGCGCCAGGCGCGGCATGGGGATGAGCGGCGTATTTCCCTCCAGCAAGGTTATCTCCTGGCTATAAGGGGGAATATCTAAAAGACTTCGGTAATGAGTGTAAACACCTGTGTGGGTCATCGAGCCTCCTGATAAAATCCAATTATAATTGAGCGCATCTTCACCCACGCCCAGGAGGTGATCACCTTGCAAACCATCTGAGAATCTCCTGTGCATCTGCGCTCGCAATCGTGCGACGTTCGATTTATCATCCTGTTTCGCCAGACGTTCGATCAACAAGAGGCGTTCTATCATGCCATCCGCCAGCTTTTCTGAAGATGTCCAACAAGCGCTGCAACATGTCCGCTACTTATCTCAGACAATTGGCGGGCGAGGAAGCTGTACTGTGCAGGAGCGCCGGGCGGGCGAATACACCGCCGAGCAAATGCAGCAGATCGGAGTGAAAGAGATATGCGTCGAACCTTTCACTGCCATCCCTTCCACATATTGGGGCTATGCGCTCTCCTTCGCCGCCGCGTTGACCGGCTTGCTGATTGTGCTGTTATCCGACAGACAGGGAGAGAGGACGTTGGCGATGCTGCTCAATCTGGCGGGCGTGTGGGGCTTTCTGGCTGAGACCGAATTCGCTCCCAGTTGGACGCGCTGGGCGCTTTCCCGCAAAGAGAGCCAAAACGTTTGTGGAGTGATCCCTGCCAAGAGCGATGTTCGAGCGCGCATCGTTCTATGCGCTCATTTGGACACTCATCGCACGCCGATCTTTTATTCGTCCGAGGCCTGGTATGCGGCGTTTACTGCCCTGGTCAGCCTTTCTTTTCTGAGCATGATCGTTGGCGCAGCGGCATTGGGGCTGAGCATATACCAGGGGTGGATGAGCGCGCGCTGGGTGTCTTTGGTTTTGCTGCCGGTGCAATTGTTTGGCCTGGCGATGTGTCTGCACGCCGATTTCACTCCATATTCGCCAGGGGCGAACGACAACGCTACAGGCGTGGGGGCGGCGTTGGCTTTGGCGCAGCGGTTGCGACGCCTGCCTCTGAAACACACCGAGATTCATCTGGCTTTTACCGGATGCGAAGAGGTGGGCGATTGGGGAATCGCCGCTTATTTGGATAAAAATGCTCTAAAGCTTGGTAAAGATACAACGTACATTATCCTGGACGAAGTTGGTCTCGGCGGTTTGAAATATCTGACCGCGGACGGCTTGATCTTCAAACACAAGACGCATCCCCGCGCCCTTGAGCTGGCGCGCCAGGCGAAACATGCTTTGCCTGAGATAGAAATCGTTGAAGGGGTCGGCCTGGCTTACACCGACGCTTTGCAAGCCACCAAACGCGGCCTGATGGCGCTGACTGTATGCACGGTTCCCGCGCCCAGGTCGGGGATTGTCTCGCATTGGCACCGCATGACCGATACGCTGGAGACGATCCGCGAACGAGATCTGGAGAACACGCTGCAGTTCGCCTGGACATTGCTTCAACTGGTTGATCGGCGCGCTTCAAACGCGGTGGACTCGAATTCGATGCGCGTCAGCGAACGATGATCGAAGTGCGCGGCCCAACCGGACTGGCGACCACCACTTGCTCATCGCGGCGCATTTCCCCCAAATAGTCGCGTTCATCTGCAAACACCTGCCATCCGCTCAGGAGAAAGGGCAGCGGCCCATCGGCGGCAATCCACTCGCCGTTATATTTTCGCGCTATATGTACATGCGTCCCGGTCGTTGTACCGCCTTCGCAAGAGGGATGCCCGATGCGCTCATCTTGCGCCAGCCACTGCCCTGCTGCCACGCGCTCCAAATCTGCGATGTGCAGGTAAATCAATACCCAGCCGGTTTGCTCATAACCGTCCCCATCCAGGTCTAACGCCACAACGTTGCGTTCTGAGCGGGTCGTAATTCCAGGGGCTGAGGCGGTGACCCAGGCGCGCGAAACGGCGCAGCGCGGCTCGCCAGTGACCGGGGCAAAATCAATCGCTCCGCGCGGGCTGCCTGTCTTCCAGGAAGGGTGAGGCCCACCGGTGAAGCTCCATCGCTCTCCCGGCGGAAACGGCAATTCGAGCACCGGCTGCGTCACCCCAGGCGGGAATAAGGGCTCAAAAGAAGCTGCACGCGACCAGGCGTCGCCAAACATGCGTTGGTGCAACATGGAAAAGTTTTGCGCTCCATAGAGCCCCTCGCGCCAGCTTGCCTCCGAAGGAGAGAGTTTGGCGAAAAGATTTTGTAAGGCAGTTGTTCCAGCATTTTGTTCGGGGCTAAGGCGCAACCTGCGCCCATCGCCGAATTGAATCTCGATAAGCGATCCACTGCGCCAGCCATAATAGCCAGCATTGAGATGCGTGGCTGCTATGACCATTTCGCGGTACAGCCCTTGCCAGGCCGGGATGCGAAATCCGAGGGGGTAGGTCTCACTGCTCGTCGGCGGCTGGTTTTGAGTGACCCATCCAGAGCGAAATTCAAGCAGAGCCAGCAACAGGCGTGGATTGAGGGACGACTCGCGCGCCACTCGCTGGATGATCTGCGCGCCGCTCAGGGTTTGCCCATTGACTAGTTCGTGGTAAGACGCAAGGTAACCGCCTGCCTGGTTTATAAAATCAACCGGGGCGAAATCCACCGTGGAGGGCGACTCAATGACTTCGCTGTCTGGCATCAATGCGGGCTGGGGCGTTACACCGCTCAGGGTATAGGGAATGAACAATACCTGCCCCTCAGGGATCAATCCACTGGAGGGGATCGGCTGATCGGAGCGAATGCTGGCCGCATCCACGCCAAATCGGCTCGCCAGCGCCGGTAACGTGTCGCCGGAGCGGGCGATATAACGCGCAATTTCGCCTTCTATAACCATGCGGCCAGATTCAACGAGCGGTTGCGGCATAGTTCCTGGGGGCAAAAGCGCGCCCGCCGTCGCCGATTGTGTGGCATTGTTCTCTGGCTGCTTGGTTAAAGCGGCTGCATTCAGCGTCTGACGCAAAGCTTCAACCGCCGGATGCGTAGGTGGAGCAAGGCGGGCGGGGTAATTACACGCCAGGCTGATTATGATCCAGCCGCCCCAGAACCCAATCAGAGCGCGGTTTCGCTTAAGTTGCATCCTGCCGTTCATTTGCCAGGGATCGTTCGTTCCACAAAGCCGATTGTGAAAGCAACATGCCGCCCAGCATGATTGCACACCCCAGCATTTGAAGCGGGGTGAGCGTTTCGCCCAAGAAAAACCAACCAGCGGTTGCCGCAAAGACCGCCTCCATGCTCAGGATGATGGCCGCATCCGCCGGCGGCGCCACCCGCTGTCCCACAGCTTGTAGCGTATAACCCACGCCCACCGAGAGCAAGCCAGCGTAAGCGATCATCCAGCCGTTAGCCAGAATTTGTGGCAGAACACCGGGTTCGAGCCAGGCGCCGATCACCAGGTTAATCAGCGCACACACAGCGTACTGGGCGATGACAAAATGCGCTACATGCATCCGTTTCACCATGCGATCGGTGACAATGACATGCAGCGCCCAAAAAACCGCGCCGACCAGTTCCAAAGCATCGCCGCGGTTCAGGCGCAACGGTCCGCTGGCGCTGAGCAGATACAAACCGCCAGCCGACATGAGCGCAGCGATCCAGATCGTCGGGCGTATTTTTTGACGCCAGAAAACGGACATAAAGATCGGGATCCACACCACATATAGTCCGGTGATAAAACCGGCGTTGCCGGCGGTGGTGATTTTCAAGCCAGCCTGTTGAAAACCGGCTCCGGCTGCCAGAATGCAGCCAGCCAGGATCGCGCCAGGCAGTGTTCGCCGATGGAGGCCGGCTGCGCCTGAGACATGGAATAGCCGAAGGCGCGCCAGCGGCGTCAGCGCCAGCGCTGCCAATAAGAAGCGCGCGCCATTGAAGGTGTAAACGCCCACCTGCGCCGCCGCCAGACGTTGAACAACGAACGCGCTGCCCCAAATCAACGCCACGGTCAACAAGATCAGGTCAGCTTGCAGGCGCTGCTGTCGCGCCCGCGCCAAATTCAGCTTCGCTTCGGATGAAGTCAACATTGGGCTGATTATACTTCGGCTGGTGATGGTTGGGCGCGCCCTCGCCAACCCTGGGATGTGTATTCAAAAGTTGTTGTTGGCGCTCGCCCGGCATCAGTCGGAAACCGACGCCACGGCTTGCAAAGCCCGCATTACGGCAGACTGGAGCGGCAACTTTCTCTCAAGGAACGTTCCGCAGGTTCCCCTAAAATCGAGCCTGTGCGATCGGAAACCTGCGGGACGTTTTGCGCCGACGAGATGAACCAATTTCGGTGAATATCAATCAGGCAACAGGCGCAGCAAATCCAGAGGATTGACCAGTTGAAATTGGTTGCTCACTCGCCACAGACAGTAATTGCCCATTTCTTCTGCGCTTGCAGAGGTGGTGTAATGCGCCATGCTGGAAAACCGCGCCCCGCTGGGACCCACCCGCGCTTCCAGATGCAAGTGTGGGTTGAGGGCGTTCCCACTCTGACCAATTTTTCCCAGATATTCGCCGCAAGCCACGGCATCCCCCGGCTGAAGCACTGCTGTTTCCGAGAGATGTGCATAGAGCAGATAGAGTGAGCGATTTTGTTGAGACAGACCGCCTGTAGTTTTGACCGCCGGGCAGGTGAGCGAAGGGTGGGCAGGCAGCGTCGGCGCCGGGGTGGGGATTGCCAGACGAAGATCATCGTTTGGAGCAAGTAGTGAGCGCAGAGGCGTCTCGATCAAAACGGCATTCCCGTATGGGAAGCGGTCGTTTAATATCATCGCTACTCGACCCACCAGCGCCGCCTGGATCGGATTCCCCGCCAGCGCAATCCCGTCTTGCGTCACCGCTAGATCTACGCCTTGATGAGGGTCGTCGCTGCCCAAGCGCGGTGGTTGATAAGGGTTGCTGATAGCTTCTAACAGATTCTGACGCGAGTAACCGGGCAGCGGCGGGCAGATCTCCAATGTCGGGACCGGAGCAGGTTCCTCAGTGGGCATGGCAGCGGCGCGAGTAGGCGCTGGCGCCAGAGTATGGGTTGATGTAGAAGTGATAAGCGAAACAGCAGTATCTGCAGGAGGCGGCGGTTGCTGCGTTGGGGCGATGCACCCAGCTCCCAAGAAAATCAGCAGATAAGAGAAGAGCAGCCTTCTAAAGGATTTCAGGGAAAGAGCAACAATCCTCTTGACCTTGATCATATCGTCATTTTAACCCTATAATCAGCCTTATCTAAAACACAACCTATTGCACGCCCCAGGAAACCCAATCTATGAAATATAACTTCGACCAGGTCATTGATCGACGCGCCAGCGATAGCGTCAAATGGAACGCTTACGCCCCGGATGTGATCCCCATGTGGATCGCCGACATGGACTTCCCCTCGCCAGAGCCGGTCATTCGAGCGCTTGTCGCCCGCGCTCAACACGGCGTTTTTGGCTACCCGGATAGCATCTATGATGATACGTCTCACCAACTTTCCGAGTTTCGACAAATGATCATGGAGCGACTGGCGCGACATTATCAATGGCAAATTACCCCAGAAGAAATCGTCTTTGCTCCCAGCGTGGTGGTAGGTTTCCATCTGGCATGCCTGGCTCTGGCGCATTCGCATGAGGCCGTCCTGGTGCAGACCCCTGTCTATCCGCCGATCCTCGCCGCTGCCCACGAGACCGGCATTCAGGGCCAAAAGATGATGCTCACCCGCAACACAGACGGCTCATACTCGGTGGATTGGGACGCATTCGAGGCCAGCATCACGCCGGAAACCCGCCTGTTTATCCTGTGCAATCCCCATAACCCGGTCGGCAAGGTGTTTCAACCGGAAGAGCTGGCTCATCTGGCGGAAATCTGTCTCCGACACAACGTGACCATTGTTGCGGACGAGGTACATTGCGATCTGATCTATCCTGAAAGCCGCCATACGCCCATCGCGACATTGGATAACGAGGTTGCCCAAAACACGATTACGTTAATGTCGCCCAGTAAGACCTATAACCTGGCTGGACTGCAGGTCTCGTTTGCCATTATTCCCAATCGGGAGTTGCGCAAGCGCTATATGTTTGCTGGACGAAGTCTCATACCCTGGGTGAACATCTTTGGACTCTTGGCCGGCCAGGTTGCCTATCAAGAGGGTGAGGAGTGGCTGCAAGAAGTGCTGCTTTATCTGAAAGCCAACCGGGATTATTTGCTGGATTTCGCCCGCCAACATTTGCCCGGCGTTCACATTGGTTACCCACAAGGGACTTACCTGGCCTGGTTGGATTGTCGGCAAGCAAATCTACCAATCAAGCCATACCAGTTTTTCCTGGAGAAAGCCCGAGTGGCTTTGAACGATGGAGAAAAATTCGGGCCCGGAGGAGAGGGGTTTGTGCGCTTGAACTTCGCTTGCCCGCGCCCGTTGTTACAGCAAGGTCTGGAGCGGATGAGCGAGGCGCTGCAAAATAATCTCGGCAACCGCGCCGATGATTAATAGCCGGGTTCGCGGCGCTCTTTGGTTGGCTTCGGCGTGGGTTGCGTCGCTCCTGGCGAAGGAGTGAGCGCATCGGATACAACGATGGGCGGCAAATCCAGGCAGTTGCCGCTGTCCGGGATGACTTCATGGTTCACTTCGGCTACCAGAGCGCAGATTTGCGTCGCATCCGGCGGGCGGTCGGCAAGAGTGGCCGCAATAAAAGGTCGCGGGCCGGTATGCATGAACCATGGCCCCGGGCCTGGGAAGCCAGCATCATTGGGATTGATATTGTTGAAAAAGAAGTGAATATGCCGTCCGGTCGAGGACTCGATAAACCCAACGGTTTCATATTCAACCTGATAGAAATCGCCCTCTTGCTTCACGGATATGATCTGCACAAATGGAAATCCGGGCGGCAAAGGGGTGGGTTTATTCGCGTCCAGGGTCGGCGTCCGCGTCGGCGCTGAGGTCGGCGATGCCTGTTGCACAGCCACAGCGGGGGTCAAAGTCGGTATCGGAGAGACCATGCCAACGACCGCCGCAGTGAAAAGGGCGCTGCGTGTTTGAGCGACGGCAGTTTGGGTAGCAATCGAAGCCATTTCTGTAGCCTGAGTATTGAGGCCAGGAAAGAACTGATTAAACAAATACGCTGCGCCGCCGACGAAACAGATCAACGCCGCCAGGATCAGTGCACAGCCGCCCACCATCAGCAAGTTGCGCCGCCTGGATGGCTCTGCAAGCGCGCCAGCGCTCGGCGCGCCGGGCAATACGCCGCTCTGGACTGCGCTGGTCTCCGCCGAGGCAGAAGCCGAGGGACCGTTTCCGGCGGCGATTAAAGGGCGAACCGCCGATTCAATCGCCGCTGACTGCGGAGTGGTGGAAGCGTAAACCTGCACCATGCCTGCAGATGCATTGCCAGCCAGCGCTTGCCCCTGGAGGCTGGCGTTCACTTTCCGCAAAGCGGCGGACATTTCCGCCGCGCTTTGATAACGTTCGGCTGGATCTTTCGCCAGGGCTTTCTCAATGACTCGGATCAAATCCTCGGGCGCATCTGGTTGCAGTTGCCGTAAATCTGGCACCGGCTCATTGAGATGTTTCATCATCAAAGTCATGGTTGAGTCCGCATCAAAGGGCGGACGACCATGCACCATTTCAAAAAGCGTAATCCCGATTGAGTAGATATCTGTGCGATGATCGAAACGGTCGCCGCGCACCTGCTCCGGCGACATATACATAGCTGTGCCAATCACAGCCCCGGTAGCCGTATGTTTATGCCCCCCGATGATCTTGGCAATTCCGAAATCCATCAAGATGGCGTGGCCGTTTACATCTAACATGATATTGGCCGGTTTAATGTCTCGATGGATCATCTGCCGCTTATGGGCATAGTCAACCGCCTCACAAACGTCAATGATGTAACGGATGATCTCGCTATAAGGCAAGCGGCGCTGATTGGCGCTCAAGCGTTTCATACGTTGCTGCAGCGTCTCGCCAAGCACAAACTCCATCACCATATAATAGAGGCCCTGGTCGTGGTTGAAATCATAAACCTGGATAATGTTAGGGTGACGAAGTTGAGCCACTGAGGAGGCCTCCTCCTCGAAACGGCGCACAAACTCTTCGTTATTGGAAAGATGCGGATGGATCATCTTGACCGCTACAACGCGGCGCAGGTTGGGGTCAACTGCGCGGTACACCGATGACATCCCACCTTGACCGAGCAGTTCCTCTATTCTGTATCTCCCCCCCAGCGTCTGACCTAACCAACGGTCATTAATCATCATGTGCTCCTGGCGCGCAAAAACAAGACAAAATAGATCACGAATGCAATCATTATACCTTAGGCGTTCGAACTGTCAACCCTGGTACGATCTTTGCAACGAGAATAAAATGTGCAAATAACTTGACGCACAAAAGGGTTTGTGCTAGTATCATTGCAAAGATTGATACAAATCCTGCTATTTGCGGGTGGATCTATCTTGCGTAAAACCTAGCCAGGCCAGACGGGTCATCTGATAACTCAAGGAGACAGAGATGAAGACCAAGCGCGCTTATCTGTTTGTAATCGTTGGCTTATTGTTGATCGGCATGTCTGCCTGTACTCGCTCCATTGCAGGCGGGGCGAAAGCGACCAAAGCGCCTGAAGGTACGGCAGAAGCGCTGCCTACGGATGCGACCGATGTCTTAAGCCAGATTTATATTTTCGCCACCCAGACTGCGCTGGCGACACAAGGATTGATCACCCCCATGGCTCCAGTAGGGCAAGAAACCCCCACTGCGCCTGAAGTAACACCCGCTGCCCCTGCAACCGAGCCTGGCGCCGCCGCCCCAACCCAACCTGTGCAGGTAGTTGAACCAGTGGTGTTGGCTACTGCGCCGCCGTTGGTGGTACCGGCAACTTACACGTTGCAGAAAGGTGAATTCCCCTTCTGCATTGCGCGGCGTTTTAACCTCGATCCCAGCGAACTGTTGCGCCTGAACGGCTTGAGCAGTTACTCGGTCTATTACGCCGGTATGGTGTTGCGCATTCCACAAACCGGGCGTGGCTTCCCTGGGGGGCGTGCATTGCTGCCCCATCCCACCAGCTATACGGTGCGCGCGGGCGACACCATCCATACCATCGCCTGCGCCTTTGGCGATGTGGACCCGAACGCGATCGCCGTGGTCAACAATTTGCAACCGCCGTATCGCCTGACCCCCGGCCAGGTGTTGCAAATCCCGTAAGTCGCCTTTTGGGGGCAACTTGCTGTTGCCCTTGTTTTGCAGAACCTGCTCTCTGGGAGCAGCCAGATCTGTCTCCTGGCTGCTCCTTTGATTGTTTCGTTTTACCCTTCAACGGAGATGAGCTTGTGGGCATACAATTGTTAAATTCCAATACCGTATTTCAAGGCAGGGTGTTCGACGTGCGCCAGGATCGCCTGCTCCTGCCGGATGGGCGTCAGATCCTTTTAGATATAGTCGCTCACCGCGACGCTGTTACCATCTTGCCGGTGGACGCAGATGGTTGGATCTGGTTCATTCGCCAGTATCGTCACGCTGCGGGGCAAGAATTGCTCGAATTGCCGGCTGGTGTGGCGGAGCAAGGCGAAGCCCCTGAAGTCTGCGCCCAACGAGAACTGCGCGAAGAAATCGGCATGGCAGCGGATGGGCTAGAAAAGATCGGCGGGTTTTACCTTGCGCCTGGCTATTCGACCGAATATATGCATGTGTTTCTGGCGGTTGGCTTAAATCCATCGCCGTTGCCAGGGGATGAAACCGAAATCTTGCGGGTGGAAAAAATTGAAGCCAGACGTGCGCTGCGTCTGGCCGAACAGGGCGGTTTGCAAGATTCGAAATCGCTGGTTGCGCTTTTTTGGGCGCGCCCCCATCTGGAGAAAATGGGTTGGGCCTAGACGGTCTAGGTCCGCGCCTGATCGGCGCGTGAAGCGCCAGGGCGGCGGCGGTAATGCGCGCGGCGGCCGACATCGTGGCTCAGCAGCGTATTCAAGCGCACGATCGCTCGCGCATCGTATTCACGCCGTCCACATACATCGCACACCCAGGCAGGGAAGTTTTGCACGGTTACCAGTTCATCATCCAGCCAGGTGAAATAGGTCACAGATTTCAGGCGCAGTACACCAGTCTGACATTCCGAGCATAGCCCCGGGTAGGGCAGTTGCGAAACGTTTTTATCATCATCCATTGTATCGGCTCCCAGTCTGGCAGCTCATCTGTCTATCGTTTACCGTAAACGAACTAATGCGCCGCGCTTGCCGCAGGCGGATGCTCAATGGCGCCCCAGGAGTGAGGAGGCCAGTAAACAAACAACGCCCGACCGATGACATTGTTCAACGGCACAGGTCCCCAATTGTGCGAGTCGGAGGAATTGTTTCGGTTATCGCCCAGGACAAACACCGAATCTTCTGGGACGCTCCACTCGCTTTGATAGCGCGGTGCCGAAGCGACATAAGGTTCGTCAATCAACTGATCGTTCACATATACATGGCCATTCACGATGCGAATACGGTCGCCAGGAAGCCCAATCACCCGCTTAATATACTCTTGTTGCGGGTCGCGGGGATAGCGAAATACAATCACATCTCCGCGCTGAGGGCTGCCGAAGCGATAAGCCAGCTTGTTGACGATCACAAATTCGCCGTCGTGAAGCGTGGGTTCCATGCTGTAGCCATCCACGCGGATGCGCGCCGAAATCATGTTGATGCCGGCGAAAAGTATGGCTGCCAACACCACCGTTTCTAGCATATCCAAAAAGAACCGCAGCACACCGCCGCTGTTGCGCGGTTCTGCCTCGCTTGGATTGACCGGGTTTTCAGAGGAAGGTTTTAACAAGTCGTCAAAGGGTTGGTTATTCATTCTATCGCGGATTATAAAGCCGCTTGAATGCATGGGCAAGGTTCGAAATATTAGAGTGCATTCATCCAAAAGCGGCTCAGCGACGGGGGCGCAGCACCAGGCGCACCGGCGTTCCTAAGAATGGATAAACCTCCCGCAAGCGATTTTCCAGGTAGCGCAGGTAGCTGAAATGCGCCAGTTTCGGATCATTTACATAAAGCAAAAATGTCGGCGGATCGCTGCGCACCTGAGTAGCATAATAGATTTTCAACTGGCGCCCTGCATGGGTGGGCGGCGAGTGCTGATCTTGGGCTTTTTGAAACAGTTGGTTGAGCTGCGAAGTGGACAGGCGAACCAGCCGCTCTTCTTGCACTTGCAAAGCCAGGGGCAGAACCTGGTCAATGCGCTGCCCGGTCTTGGCGGAGATGAAAAGAACCGGCGTGTAATCCATAAAGTTCAATTGCTGGCGGATGCGGCGGGTATATTCTTCCATCGTGAACGCATCTTTTTCGATTGCGTCCCATTTGTTAATCAACAAAACGGCGCTTTTCCAGGCATCCAGGATAAAGCCAGCGATATGTGTATCTTGCGCGGTGACGCCGCTGACGGCGTCAACCACCAATAGAACCACATCCGCGCGTTGAATGGCGTTTAGCGCGCGCAGAACGCTGTATTTCTCCACTCCTGGCTCGATTTTCCCGCGTCGTCGAATGCCAGCAGTATCTATCAGCGTGATGGGCACGCCGTTGTATTCCATCGGTGTGTCCACTGCATCTCGCGTCGTACCAGGGATTGGGCTGACAATGGCGCGTTCTTGTCCGAGCAATCGGTTGAGCAGACTGGATTTACCGGCGTTGGGCTTGCCCACGATGGCGATCTTGACTCTTTCTTCCTCTTCCGTTTCCTCCTGCTCGCTCCGTTGCGGCAATTGCGCCACTAATGCATCCAACAGATCTCCTGTACCGGTTCCATGCAGCGCGGAAATCGGGTAAGGCTCGCCCATGCCCAACTCGTAAAATTGCAGCGCCTGCTCACGCCGCGCTGCACTATCGGCTTTATTCACCACCAACAGGACCGGTGGGAGCCATTTTCCGCCCTTTTCTACTTGATATTCGCGTAATATCTGAGCCACCTCATGATCGGCAGGCGTAATTCCGCTTGCTGCATCAACCAGAAACAAGACGGCATCAGCTTCCTGTATGGCTATTTCCGCCTGATAGCGGATTTGGGCAATATAGTCGGCGGAGCCCACTGAAAGCGGCTGGCGGCCAGCGCCATATTGCATCGGGTCTATACCGCCGGTGTCCACAATCATAAAGTTCACCCCGCTCCACTCGGCTTCGGCCACCAGCCGGTCGCGCGTGGTGCCTGGCGTGTCATCCACCACCGCCAGCCGTTCCCCTGCCAGACGGTTGAACAAAGTGCTTTTACCGACATTCGGTCGGCCAACCAGCGCTACAATAGGAGTTCGCATTGAAATACTACCTCAGGAAGAAGGTGCAGGAGGCGGCGTGAAGGTGGGCGTCGGCGAAAGCGTCTGGGTCCCGGTCGGGTTTGGAGCAGACACTAATTCTATCGTCACTTCAACGCTTTCTGGCAGCGTCGTCTGCACGCGCACGTCTTTTGGCGATAAATCAACTTCAACGGAACGCTGATAGACGCCGGCTGGCAATCCGGTGAGGTCCAGAATCACGCGAAAGTTTGCCGGGGTCAGTGTTTCCAGGATATTGATGGGTCCCGAAACAATGACATCCACCGTCTCTGGGGAGATGATGGCCTGCAATTCAGGCGACAATCCGACGATCTCCACCGGCACAGATAAGGTCATTGTCCCTTCTATAGCCGCCACGCTGACCTGCACCAGCACATTCGGCTCGCGCACCAGGGTAACGCCATTGGGTAAGTTCAGATCCACCGCAATTTCGAGGTCATCCGTCAAATTGGTCAAATCCACCGGCATGGTTTCAACAAACCCAGGAATTTGTTCGATCAGTTTTGGGTTATCGGAGAAGAGCGTCACCGTCGGCGGGGAGACGATAATATTGGTCAAACGGTATCCGTTGGCTACCTGACCCTTGGTGACCACTTTGACCGCTGCATTCTTGAAACCTCCCAACAGGCTTACCGACATTTCAACGTTCACCTCGCGCGGCGAGAGGGTAACTCCGGTCACTGGAAGGCCGTTTTCGTCCACCGCCTCCACCGGCGCTGTTTGTTGGATATTTTGCGTGGCTCCAGAAATATCCAGCGTGGTTTGGACGCGCACCACCTGATTCACCATCGACTCTGCTCCTGTCACTATGACTTCGGTGGGGACGATGGTGGGGTTGGACTTTTGATAACCCAGGGGCAAAGAGCCACGCAACCTCAGTTCAACTGGAAAGGTTTTCCGCAGCAATGGTTCTAAAACAACGCTCACCTCTTCTGGCTCAACTTTAATCAAACGCACAGGGCTGGCATCCACTCGCGCTTTTACTTCCACCTGATGTTTTCCTGCTCCAAGCCCTGATAAATCAATCCAGGCGCTCATTAGCCCCGGGTTATTGTTCAGTTGATCCCAGATAGACTGAGGCGCTTGTAAGGTCAAAACCGCCTGCCGCGGCACCGAGCCAACCTGAAGCAGGTTGGGGTCCTGCCCCATCACCTGAATTTCTATGGGGCGTGAGGTTTGCTGGCGATTGGGATCTGCCGTAATAACTGCGGATACCCATACGACCAGGGCAAGCAATAGCGAGAGAAGCAGCGTGCCCAGGTTACGTGCCAGCCAGCTAAACACAGCGCGCATCAAAAGCCCTCCTGATCTTTGGCTTGAATATCTGAGAGGAATCGGCTCAACGCCTCGATTAAACCACGGCGCGGGGCAGGCTTGAAGAAAGCTCGCAGGATATTCTCTAAGCGTTCCGGCTCCAGGCGGCGGATCATTCGCCCGGAATGGACAACGGAGATGGATCCTGTCTCCTCTGAGACGACCACTGCGACCGCGTCGCTGGCTTCAGAAATGCCCAACGCGGCCCGATGTCTCAAGCCCATCTGCCGGTCGGGTGTGGGCGTCAAGACGCCGCTGGCTGACAGGGGCATCACGCAAGCCGCGGCAATCAGTCGCTGACCAGAAATGACCACCGCGCCGTCGTGCAGCGGCGTGTTTGGATAGAAGATTTGCAATAACAATTCCGCCGAGACGCGTGCATCCATGCGTACGCCTGTATGCACATATTCTTCCAGGCTATCCCGACGCGCCAGCACGATCAAAGCGCCGTGCTGCCGCTCCGAAAGGCGCGCCGCGGCCGATACAACGCTGCCAATTGTATCTTGCATTTGCGCCGCGGTTTTTACATCTGGCTGGCTGACTCCTGCGCGCCCCAACCGTTCTAAAGCATGGCGAATTTCTGGCGCAAAGATTACCGGGATGGAAAACAGAAGCGCCGGCAACGTCGTCCGCACCAGCCAGGTCAACGCCGGCAGCACTTCCAGACTGGTCAACACTCCTACCAGGGCGATCAATAACAGCACTCCCCGCAGCAGCACCACCGCCTGGGAGCCGCGAATGAATTGCAGAATGCCAAAAAAGACTGCTGCAACCAATAGAATATCAATCAGGCTGAGCCAGTTCAGACGTTCAAATATAAATGTCAGATTTGCAATCAGATTGCTAAGAAATTCAAGCACGGTCTTTTCTATAATTTATACAGAATATTTATACAGGTCGAAGCACGCGATCCTGTCGAAGTTGTTTGAACAGCATGATCGAATCAGCGGGCATTGATTCTTCCGCGGCTTCTTCCCACGCCCGCACTCCCAGGCTTTGGATCGTCCGTAATTGATAACCCAACGACCGGAAGAGCGTTTCTTGTTCTGCGAAGCTTTCGGGCAAGAAGAGCAGCGATATTTCGCATTGCAGCTCCCGCGATACCCGTTCCACTTCTGCCAGCAACGTGCGCAAGGCATCCACGAATGTCAGGCCATTGTCAATATACACGTCATCGGTGCGCGCCACCAGGTTTTCCACTTTCCACCCAGCCACGCCCATTGGCCGACCAGCCACGCGCAGCAGCAAGAAGGCTTTTTCGCCAAAGGCTGCCATCACATCTTCACGGCTCATGCGGCGTTTCCCCTGGCTGAGATGGGTGATGAGCATGGCGATTTCATCCGCCTCTCGCGGGCGGGCGCGCTGCACCAGGATTTCCCCTGGCGCCGCTTCGACCGCTTCAGGCGCCTCGACTTCCACCGTGGGGAAAAGCTTGTTCCAGGAGCTGACCACCTGCATCCAGGTGCTTTCAAAGGCGCCGTCGTTACGGATGACAATGTGGGCAGCACTGACCTTCTTTTCTTGCGGCGGTTGAGCGCGAATGCGTTGCAAAGCCGCAGCCTCATCCATCTTGCGCTTTTGCACCAGGCGAGATATTTGCAGTTCCTGCGGCGCGTACGTCACCCAGATCGAATCGCACTGCTCCGCCAGCCCCGATTCGAGCAGTTTGATCGCCTCAATCACGATCACATTTTGACTCGAGCGGCGAATCAGGATATCAATCGCCTGAAAGACCAATGGATGAACAATCGCCTCCAGTTGTTGCAATGCTTCTGGATCGTTGAAAACCAGGCGTCCCAGACGGGCGCGGTCAATTTGCCCGTCGGGTCCCAGGGTCCACCGACCGAAGGTATCAACGACTGGCTGAAAGCCAGGGGCGCCTTTGGCAATCGCCCGATTGGCTAACGCATCCGCGTCTATGCCATAAGCTCCCAGGTGTTCCAACATTTTACGAACAACGCTTTTCCCGGTGCCGATGTTCCCGGTCAGCCCAATAACATATTTGCCTGGCCAGGCTCCCATTTGTCCTCCAAGCTGCGGCGTGTCAGGGTTACTGCCTTCCCATTGTATTCCGCCCTGCCCAGAATGTCAAAGGTAAGGGAGAAAAGCGAATAAAAAGCCCCTGTTGTTCAGGGGCGGATGGTCGTGCCTGGTTATTCTTCGCCGCGTTGCGCCAGGCGCGGATCCAGAGCATCCCGCAACCCGTCTCCCAGCAGATTGAAAGCCAGCACAGTCAACATGATGGCAAAGCCCGGAAAGAACACCAGATGCGGCGCAGTGAAGACCTGGTTGCGCTCAGCGCCCAGCATGGTGCCCCATTCGGGGGTTGGCGGTTGAGCGCCCAGCCCCAGAAAGGATAGCGCAGCCGCATCCAGGATGGCGGTAGCGATCCCCAAAGTGCCTGTCACGATGAGCGGCGTCAAAGAGTTGGGCAAAATGCGCCCAAACAAGATATATCCCCACCCCCCGCCCATGGCGCGAGACGCCTCCACGAAATCCATTTCCCGCACCGAAAGCACTGTGGCGCGCGTCACCCGCGCATAGGTGGGGATAGACACAATGGCAATCGCCAGTAGGGCGTTGATGAGGCCCGGTCCCAGAATGGTGACAATGGCGATCGCCAGCAACAGCGACGGAAACGCCAGCAACACATCCATGAACCGCATGATAACGTTATCTACCACACCCCCCAGATAACCCGCAATTGCTCCCAAAAATGTACCGATGATGATGGCAAAGGTGACGGTGCTTAAACCCACCAGCAAGCTCAAGCGCGCTCCATACAGGATGCGGCTGAACTGATCACGCACATTGCCGTCAATGCCCATGATGTGCTGAGGTTGATCCTCCGGACAACCGAGCAGGTGAATGCAGGGTTTCTGGCGCATCTTTACCGGTTCGACGCCGATTAATACCTGCACCGGGTCGTATGGGGCGATCCAATCCGCGGTGAGGGCGATCAACACCAGAAAGGCCAGGATCCATAACCCCACTACAGCCGATTTGCGGCGAAATAAACGTCTCCAAACCGTTCCCCAGAAGGATATACTCTCACTGGTGCGCAGGCCCTCTGCTTCCAGGCGCGCCACTTTGGGCCGTTTCTCAATGCTTTCTTCTTTTAGTGCAGCCATTTGATGATTCAATCCAGACGGACGCGTGGGTCCAGAAAGGTATAGGAAATATCCACAATCAGATTCAGGATGACAAAGAACACTGCAATGACAACGGTGAAGGATTGCACCACTCCGTAATCCCGCGCAGTGATCGAGTCATACATAATCCTGCCAACGCCCGAAAGGCCAAAAATGGTTTCTGTTAGCACCGCGCCGCCTAAGAACGCGCCAAATGATAGGCCAATGATTGTGACCAGGGGCAGCAAAGCGTTGCGCAGGGCATGTTTAATCACCACCATGCCACGCGGCAAGCCCTTCGCTCGCGCGGCGCGGACGTAATCCTGCCCTAAAACATCCAACATGCTGGAGCGCGTCATGCGGGCGATGATCGCCAGTGGAATGGTGCCAACCGCCACGGCTGGCAGGATCAGGTGTTTGAGGGCATCCCACAGCAAATCCATTCGCCAGATCAAAAGCGAATTGATCACATTCATCTGGCTGATAAAGACAAACAGCGATTTAATTAATCCTTCTTTGCCCAGTTGCCAACCCCAAACGTCGTAAAACGGCGGGATCATCAGTCCGGGCGAGAGCCTGCCGGATGGCGGCAGTTGCAATGGCGTCCCTTTCAAGACCAATGCAAAGATATACGCCAGCATCAGTCCCAACCAGAAGACGGGCATCGAGACGCCCACATTGGCCAGCACCATTGTCCCCACGTCTATCGCAGAGTTGTGGCGCACAGCGGAGATGATACCAAGCGGGATGCCAATCAGAATGCTGAAGATCATGGCGGCCAGGCTCAGTTCCAGCGTGGTGGGCAGGCGTTCAACCAATAGTTCGGTGACCGGTTTGCCCAATCGAATGGAAGTACCCAAATCACCATGCAGGATTTCTGTTACGTAAATGATGAATTGAGTTGGAATAGGTTTATCCAGACCATGGCGACGAATGAATTCATCGCAAATGACATCGGTCGCTTTTTCGCCCAGGATCGCCCGGCATGGATCGCCGGGGATCAAGCGCGCAAGCGCAAAGGTTACAAACAAGATGCCCAGAAGAACAGGGATGCTGGTGAGCAAACGACGAAGGATATATGTGGTCATGTTTGATAATATACCCCGGCGAGGGGCGAAAGGTTCAACAAGCAATGGGAAGCGCCGTTTCTACCGCTGCTCCTCGCCGGGACAGATACTACAACCTACAAAAGAACGCGGTTACTGTTGCGGCGCGTTCAGGAATGCACCCCACAGGGCGTTCCAATAAGTGAATGCGCCGGTGTTACCCTTGTGCAAGGGGTTCGAAGCGTCCCATTGGATAATCAGCGACATGACTACATCGTTGGCGTCCAACGTTGAGCCGTCGTGGAACTTGACACCCTGACGCAGCTTGCAAGTCCATTCGGTCAAGTCGGCGTTCGGCTCGCAGACCTCAGCCAGACGGGGTTCCGTAGCCGTGCCACCGACTTCATAGCCGTATAGCGATTCGGTCACCTGCTCGCAAGGACGAAGCGATTCGCCGTCGGTTTCATCGGCGCAGTACAGGGAAATCGGCTCGGCGTTTTGCATCCAAACAAAGGTATCCTGTCCGGGGATACCCATCACGGCGAAGTTCTCATTGCTTAACGGGCTGGAGTGAGCGCCTTCGACAGCGGCTTTATAAGCCGTAGCTGAACCACCGTGAGCGATGGGTACCATAGGTACATGCTGCTTGATCAGATTGTTGGCTGCGGTGTAGAACGGCGCGCGTGCCTCGTCATCGGCCAGAGCAGCGCCCTGCTTCAGTTGTTCAATGATGTCATCAAATTTGTTGCCGAATTGCTTGGAGGCACCAGCGCCAAAGTGGTAATCCAGGAAGTTGACCATATCCGGGAAGTCAGCACCCCAGCCCAACAGGTGCAAGCCGGAAAGCTGCCCGGAGTCGGCCGCGTCCAGGAATGCGCCGGATTCCATCACATTGATCTTGGCGTCAATGTTGAGGTTTTCCTTGAGTTGCGCCTGGATGTCCTGTGCTACTACACCGGGCTGCGGCAGGTAACCGCGCACCACATCGCGGTAGGCAATTTCGGTTTCGAAGCCATCTGGGTAACCTGCTTCAGCCAGCAAGGCGCGCGCCGCCTCAGGATCGAACTCGTACCACGGTTCGCCTGTGCAGCCATTGGGGATAGCGCAAGGGGTGAAGTGCGTGGCGACTTCCGAACCGGGTGGATAGAAGTTCTCTACAATGCGCTTGCGGTCAATACCCATGGCGATTGCCTGGCGCACCTTCTCGTTATCGAAGGGCGGAAAGGTATTATTCATGCCAACGTAAAAGATGTTCAACGCCTGGCGAGGGATCAACTGCAGGTTGGCATCCGCTTCGATGGTGGCGAAGTCATCCGGCCCGGGGTTGTCAATGCCGTCCACTGTGCCAGCTTGCAGCTCCAGCAACCGCTGCGCAGCTTCCGAGCTCCACTTAAAGACCACTGTCTGGTTCTTCGCAGGCTCGCCCCAGTAATCGGGGTTCTTTTCGAGGATCAACTGGTCGCCGCGCCGCCACTCTTTAATCATGTACGGCCCGGTGCCGATGGGCTTTTCGAGCAGTTGGCTGCCAGCGCCACCACCGCCGGTCTCTTCCAGCCATTCCTTCGGTTGAATGGCGAAAGAAGAGAAGGCAATCTTGGCCAGGAACGCCGGGTCAGGAGTGCACATGGTGAACTTGACGGTGAATTCATCCACTGCTTCAATGGATTTGAACAGACCGCCGTATTCACAATCTGGCGCGCTCAATGACAGGGGTTCGAAGGCCATCGCCGGAGCTTCCGTCGCCGCAGGGGCTTCGGTCGCCGCAGGGGCTTCGGTCGCTGCTGGCGCTTCCGTCATAGCAGGCGCTTCCGTCATAGCAGGCGCTTCCGTCATAGCAGGCGCTTCCGTAGCTGCAGGCGGTTGAGCGCATGCACCCAAGACCATACTCAGCAAAACCACTGCTGCAGTAAGGGTGTACAGCAAATTTCGTTTCATCGTCCTCCTCCTTAGTAAGGAAAAATTTGATCGTCAATTTCGTTACTCGACAGAGTGGCTTCAATATCTACTTTTAGGGCGCCACCTCCTTTCGAAAACCTGTACGATTGTGTTGCGAAACCGCGGTGGGTCTTAAGGATGATTACTCATTATACGTATAGGTAAGTTTGTGTCAAGTCATCCTGCCTTGTTCCGGCAATTGCACTTCAAACTGCTAACGCCTCAGCAAACAGGCTACCTCAGGGCGAACAATCATTCACCCTAACAATCACAATTTTGTCGAGCTATAGGAAAGGCTCCCAGGAACGCTGGTTTGTGGCATAATCGGATGAGATTTTCGTGAGCTGAACGCATGTCCATCTCCGTATATGGCGCGTGATCTACCCACCACCCTGGTTTATGCCCGCAGCCTGCCGCTGTTTGGGAAGCTTGCCTATTATCTGCTCAAATTATTAGGCGTAGAGATCCCCCGCAGCGTAGCTATTGGTCGAGATTTCGAGCTTGCTCATGGCGGCGTGGGCGTGGTCATCCACCCACGGGCGACGATCGGCGACCGGGTGAAGATTTATCCCGGCGTAACGTTGGGCCGGGCAGATATTCATCTCCCCATAGAGCAGTCTCGATTTGAAGGGATTGTGGTTGAAGATGATGTGATCCTATCGCCAGGCGCGAAAGTATTGTGCAAAGAAGGCGTGCTGCGCGTGCGCCGTGGCAGTATTGTGGGCGCAAACGCGGTCCTTCTCGAATCAACCGGCGAAGAGGAGATTTGGGCCGGCGTGCCGGCGCGTTGCATCGGGAAACGGGAACGCTAGGCGATGGACGCGGCTCAGGCTCGTAAAATCTGTATTACACCCCACGTATCTGGCGTGGGGGGGATGGTCACATTTCGTGAAAAGCTGGTCAGCGGTTTAAGCGCCCGCGGCTATGAGGTATGTTGTGATCTGGCGGAGTGGAATTATCGAGCAGTGCTAGTGATTGGCGGGACGCGCCATTTTTGGAGCTTGCGCCGCGCACGTCAGCTAGGCATTCCGGTTGTTCAACGGCTGGATGGAATGAACTGGCTTCATCGCCGACGAGGAATTGCCCGCGCCGGGGTGCGCCATTATCTGCGCGCCGAATACGGCAACCTGGTGTTGCGCTTGATCCGTTCCAGGCTGGCTACTCACATTATTTATCAGAGCAAGTTCGTGCGCGATTGGTGGGAACGCGCTTGCGGACCGACGCCCGCCTCCAGCAGCGTGATCTATAATGGGGTTGACCTGGATCAATACACACCGTTGGGCGCGGAGCAGCCGCCCCAAGATTGCTGGCGCGTCCTGGTGGTTGAAGGCAGCCTGATGGGCGGGTATGAACTGGGATTACAAACCGCTGTCCAACTGGCGGCGCAACTCGCTGAGCAGATGCGCGCCAGCCCGGCTGACCTGGCGCGCCCGGTCGAGTTGCTGGTCGCCGGTCGCGTTCCGGTCGAGTTGCAGCAACGTTGGGAACAGCATTTGCAGCAACATGCTCCGCGAGCGCGGCTTGTTTGGGCCGGGCTGGTTGCCCGCCAGGAGATCCCTGCCCTGGATCGCTCGGCGCACCTGTTATACTCAGCAGACATCAACGCTGCTTGCCCCAACTCTGTGATCGAAGCCCTGGCGTGCGGTCTGCCCGTCCTGTCTTTCGCCACTGGCGCATTGCCAGAGATGGTAACCGCGGACGCGGGCCGCATCGTCCCCTATGGCGGCGACCCATGGAGGCTGGAACCGCCCAATGTGAACAGCCTGGCACGGGGCGCTTTAGAGATCCTTCAAGCGGGTGAGGGCCTGCGCCGCGGCGCACGGCAACGCGCCGAGCAAGTATTTGGTTTGGATCGGATGATTGAAGCCTATCTGGATGTATTGGTGGGAGGGCACGCTTGAGCTTTTCACGCTCCTTGCTCTCGTTGGCGAGTTGGGCAGCGCGCATCTTGCCCGTCTCGCTAAAACAACGGTTATATCAGGCGCGGCCGCTGGCAGACCTGATCCGGCGCAGCCTGAACCGCGCCGCGCCCCAGGGGTTGACCGTTGTGGAAGTGGCAGCAGGTGGTTTGGCCGGTTTTCGAATGCAACTCGATCTGCAAAGCGAGAAGGATTACTGGCTGGGTACTTACGAGCCGGAGCTGCAAGCTGCGCTGGAAGCATTGCTTGAACCGGGGATGATCGCCTATGACGTGGGCGCAAACATCGGCTATATCAGCCTGTTGCTGGCGCGCCGTGTGGGTGACGGCGGGCGTGTGTTCGCTTTTGAGGCGCTGCCAGCCAACCTGGAACGCTTGCGCCTGAACCTGGATTTGAACGGAAAACTGGGCGTCGTGGAGATCATCCCGGCAGCCGTGGCAGACGCCGAACGCCCGGTGCAATTCCTGGTTGGCCCCTCGAATGAGATGGGGAAGGTCGAGGGCTCCGCCGGCCGTCAAGGGGATATTTATGGAGAAAGCCTGATCGTCCACGGCGTCAGCCTGGATGCGTTTGTCTATCAGCAGGGGCATCCTTTGCCGCATCTCGTCAAGATGGACATCGAGGGCGGCGAGACGCTGGCTTTGCCGGGGATGAAGCGGCTCTTGATGGAAGCGCGTCCCATACTATTGCTGGAATTGCACGGGCCGCAATCCGCCCAGGTCGCCTGGGAGCTATTGACAGAGGTCGGTTATCGCCTGTGCCAGATGCGCCCCAACTTTCCCCCCGTCGCCTCGTTGAAGACGCTGGATTGGAAAGCTTATCTGGTGGGTCTGCCAACGCACGATCCACAGCATTGAGACTATGGTTTATCTCATGGATCAGATCACGCCGCCGCCTTTTATTGGACGTTTGGGCATTCAACAACGAGTATTGCCCGCCTATCGCGCCCCATTTTTCGACCTGTTGGCTCAGTCTTGCAGCGGCGGTCTGAGCGTCTTTGCCGGTGAGCCGCGCCCGGATGAGCAGATCCCCCGCATTGAGCGGCTGGAGAAAGCCCAGTATGTATCTGCGCGCAACCGCCATTTTCTAAATGTGAATTCGCCGTTTTATCAATGCTGGCAATTCGGGTTGATCGAATGGCTGGAGGCCTGGCAGCCGGATGCTTTAATCGTGGAAGCCAACCCGCGCTATCGCAGCACGCCGGCCGCGGTGCGTTGGATGCATGCGCGCAACCGTCCTGTGCTTGGCTGGGGGCTGGGAGCGCCGCCTCTGTACGGGCCGTTGGCCGCCTGGCGTCGGCGGGCGCGCTGGAATTTCCTAAAATCTCTGGACGGTCTGATCGCCTACAGTCAACGGGGCGCGCAAGAATACATCCAATCAGGTTTTCCGCCGCAGCGGGTGTTTGTCGCTCCCAACGCGGTCGCCGCGCGCCCTCTATCTCCTCCGCCAGAAAGGCCACCTCTGCGGCGCAGCGCAAATGATGACCGTCGGCTTACAGCGCTGTATGTGGGGAGGTTGCAAGAGCGTAAGCGCATTGATCATTTGCTGTACGCTTGCGCTGCCTTACCACCCGAAGTGCAGCCGCGCCTGGTTATCGTAGGTGACGGTCCTGCTCGCGCCGCGCTGGAAACGTTGGCGCGTCAGGTTTATCCACAGGCTGAATTTACCGGCGCTCGCTATGGCAATGAATTGGAAAGTTATTTCGTTGCTGCAGATCTATTCGTCTTGCCTGGCAGCGGCGGATTGGCGGTGCAGCAAGCCATGTCCTATGGCTTGCCCGTGATTGTCGCCCAGGGAGACGGCACGCAGAACGACCTGGTGCGCCCACAGAATGGCTGGCTCATCCCACCAAACGATCTGCCAGCCCTACAGGCCGTGTTGCTTCAGGCGCTCTCTGCGCCGGAGCGCCTGCGCAGCATGGGCGCAGAGTCTTACCGCATTGCTGTCCAAGAAGCAAATATCGAGAACATGGCGGCGCAATTTTTACGCGCTCTGGCAAGCGTTCGCTCTGGGGTCTAAACCGTAGTGATGCGCTTATTGTTTGTCGCCGACGGCCGTTCGCCCATTGCCTTGAACTGGATCGAATATTTTTTGTCCAGCGGCGATGAGGTGCATCTGGTCTCTACATTCGATAGCATACCCGATCCGCGGCTGGCTTCTTACACGTTCTTGCCGGCAGCGTTCAGCGGTCTGAAGCAACACAAGTCTTCACCAGGTAACCGGGCGGCGAACCTCGTTCTCTCGAAAGGCATCTGGAGCGACGCAGCAGTTGGTTTACGCACTGCGCTGCGCCAGCGGCTGGGACCTTTGACCCTGCCAGCAGCCGCCCGCCGTCTGCGCGCCCACATTGACGCCATCTCCCCCGACCTGGTGCACGCCATGCGCATTCCGTATGAAGGGATGCTGGCAGCGCTAGCAAGGGCAACGCCGCCGCTCCTGCTTTCTGTGTGGGGCAATGATTTCACACTGCACGCTCCTTCCACACGGTTGATGCGCCATTATACCCACCTGACCCTGTCGCGCGCCGCCGCCTTACATGCGGATTGTCGCCGGGATGTGCGACTGGCGCGGGAATGGGGTTTTCCCGCCGAGCGACTGGCGTTCGTTTTACCGGGGGCGGGTGGGGTGCAAACGGAGCTTTTTACCCCACCGGAGGAGATTATTCAAGCGCCGTTGGCAGTTCAGCCGCGCGGCGTGCGCGCCTATGTCCAGAATCGGATCTTCTTCCAAGCCATTCCATTGGTGTTGCAAAGCTGCCCACAGGCGCTTTTCATTTGCCCCAACATGGCAGACGAGCCGCAAATCCTGGCCTGGGTACGAGAATTAGGACTTCAACGGGCGGTTGAACTTCTGCCGCGCCAGACACGGGCGCAGATGGCCGATCTGTTTCGCAGGGCGCGCGTGGTGATCTCCCCTACCACCCACGACGGGACGCCAAACACATTGTTGGAGGCGATGGCCTGCGGATGCGTGCCGGTGGCCGGCGACCTGGAATCGGTGCGCGAATGGATTACGCCCGGCGAAAACGGCTTGCTGACGGCGCTGAATGAGCCAGAGCCGCTGGCGCAGGCCATTTTGCAAGCTCTGCAAGATGATGATCTGTGCGCTCGCGCTCGTGAAATCAATCTGCGCCTGGTGGCGCAGCGCGCCGCCTATGAACGCGTGATGGCGCAGGCAAGGCAGTTTTACCAACAGATCATTGCAAGTGGATAAAGGGGGATAAGATGGCTGGCTTACTTGGTTGAAACAGCGACTGCTTGATCCAGCTCCACCAACTGTTTGCGCAACGCCTCCACCATGCTGAGAAAGGCACGTCCAATCGGGCGGGCGACCATTTCTTTGTTCAGCATGAACGGCGCGCCGCGGTTGATGGAGGGAATGACGACTTCGCTGGAAAGCGGTAAGACGGCGGCGACTTTACGATGGAAAGCTTGATTGACCTTTTCAACGTCAATTCCCACGCGCTGGTCGAATTGATTCATCACAATCAACACTCGTTTGGCGTCTATGCCCAGCAGAGGCATCAGATCCAGGAATTTGCGTGTGCGGGCAATTGAGGGGATATCCTGAGTGGTCACCAACAGGATTATGTCACTGGTGTCCAGAGCCGCCAGTGTCACGTCGGTCAAGCGATGGCTGGCGTCAACAATGACGTAAGGGTAATATTGGCTGATGAAATTCAAAATCTGGCTGAATTGCGGCCCGGTGACCAGCTCTGAGCGTTCGGGGCGGGAAGGGGAGAGGAATTTGATGCCTGAAGGATGCACGGTCAACACTTCTTCGACCAGCTCCAGATCCATCACATCCACGCGCGGCGCAAGGTCAAGGATCGTTGAGCGGCTTTGAACATTGAAAAAGACTTCCACATCCCCGAATTGCAGATTGCCGTCCACCACCGTTACGGGCGTGTCTGGGTTATACAAAGCCGCCGCCAGATTACAAGCCAAGGTGGTGCAGCCAGCACCGCCGCGCGGGCTATAAACGGAGATGATCTTCCCCTTCCCTGCCAACGCCGCCGGCGCGCTGGGAGAGATCGCTCCCGGCGGCGGAATCTTCTCCCGCTCCTGTCGGGCGAGGTTCGCCGCCCGCTGCACCGCGGCGACCAGTTCTTCAATCACCGGGGGTTTTGCCAGAAAGTCGCGCGCTCCGGCATTCATCGCCCGGCGAATGTAATCCACATCATCTTGCACGGTGAGGATAATGATCTGGGTGTGTGGCACCTCGCGCTTGATGATTTCGGTGGCCGCGATGCCGTCCATATCCGGCATGTTCACATCCATGATGACCACATCCGGTTGTAATTCGCGCACCAAATGGATCGCCTGCACGCCGTTGGTGGCAGTGCCATCTACTTCGATATCTTCTTGAAAGCGCAGGGTGCGGATCACCGTCTCGCGAGTTTGGGGAATATCATCCACAACGACCACATGGATTTTCTCTCGCCCGCTGGAGGCTTCTGCGCGGCGAAGGGCCGCGACCGAACGCGCCGCGCGCTGCAATTCAGCGGCATCGGCGGGCGGGGGAGCGGCTGCCGGCGTCCTTCCTGCGCCGGGAATGGCGGGCGGTCTGGCTGGCGCAGTGGGCGCAGGACGTTCTACCAACGGCGGCGCCAGGGCTGTCGCGGATTGTCGGGCGACGGCAGTTTGGGTTGCCTCAGCGGTTGCCTGGGCGTTGAGGGGCTGAACTTCAGCGCCGGTTCCCGTTTCAAGTTCTGGCGCAACCCTCGCCGCAGGGGTTTTTTTGCGCCGAAAAATGCGCGCCAAAAGCGAGGGCTTCTTCTCCGGCGGCGGTGGCGTCGCCGCTGGCGTCTCGGCAAGCTTGCGCAGTTGGTGCAATTGATCTGGATAATATTGCAGGGTGAACGAGCGCTGAAATTCTGCAAATCCCCGTCCGCTGCCGAATAGACGGTAAAGCAACTGCCAGACGCCAGGGTAGTTGTAATCCTGGCGCAGGATTTCATCAATTAATTTGGCCCCTTTGCGTTTGTCCCGCTTTTCGTAAGCTTTTTCGGCTTCAGCCAGGAGCCTATCGAGCTTTTTATCAGCCATCTTTCAATCCGGTCTGGCGCCCTGGCCTGCGAAACCTATCGCCACCTCTGTGAAAGACCTGACGGCGCGTTGCTTCAGATGTTGATGGCATGCCCTTCTGCGCTGTGAGCTGCTTCCATAATCGCTTCGCTCAGCGTGGGATGGGCATGAACGTTGCGGGCGATCTCCGCCGGGGTCAATTCCATCATCTGAGCCAGGGTCAGTTCTGGCAGCAATTCAGTCACCTCCGGCCCAATCAGATGAGCGCCCAGGATTTCGCCATATTTGGCGTCGGTGATGATCTTCACCCAGCCCGCCGACTCGCCCATGCCAAGCGCCTTGCCGTTTGCCTGGTAGGGGAAACGGCCAATCTTGATCTCGTAGCCGCGCTCTCTGGCCTGGGCTTCGGTCAAACCAAAAGAAGCGACCTGAGGCTGGCAATATGTGGCGCGGGGCATCATTTCATAATCCAGTGTGGTGGTTTCCACGCCAGCGATATTTTCAGCGCAGATGATTCCTTGAGCCGAGCCAACATGCGCCAGCATGAGTTTGGCGGTTACATCGCCAATCGCCCAGATGCCTGGGACATTGGTCGCCATGCGCTCGTCAATTTCCACTGCGCCGCGCTCGCTGAGCTTGACCCCGATCTCTTCCAACCCCAAGCCGCGTCCATTGGGCCGGAAACCAATCGCCACCAGCGCTTGCTCCGCCTCGATGGTCTTTTCGCCTTGCTCATTGGCAACCTTCACCAGCGCCCCGGCCTCGGTCGCCTGGATTTCCTGGACGCGGTGGCCAACTAAAACATTGATCTTGCGCTTTTTGAAAGCCTTCGCCAGTTCATCGCTGACCTCGCTATCCTCCAACGGGAGCAGGCGGGGCAGCATCTCGACGATTGTCACCTCGACGCCATAGGAATTCCACACCGTGGCGAACTCTACTCCGATGGCGCCCGCCCCAATAATCACCGCCGACTTGGGCAGTTTCTCTTGCAAGATCGCCTCCAGGTAAGTGACGATCTTCTCTCCGTCAATCTGCCAGCCCGGCGGCACAGCCACGCTGGCCCCAGTCGCTATGACGATGTTTTTGGTTTTCAATTCGGTCTCTTTGCCGTCTTTATCAGTCACCGCCACGCTGTTGCGCCCGGTAACTTTGGCGACGCCGTTATATATATCAATGGCGTTTTTCTTCATCAGAAAACCCACGCCCTTGACCAGGCGGTCGGATACCTGGCGGCTGCGTTTGACCGCCACGCTGTAATCCAGTTTTAAATTCTCGAAGGAAAAGCCGAATTCTTTCGCCCGTTCGCGCAATGTGTGGGCGACTTCGGCGTTCTTTAACAACGCCTTAGACGGGATGCAGCCAACGTTC
Source organism: Anaerolineales bacterium (assembly GCA_020060465.1). Classification (GTDB taxonomy): domain Bacteria; phylum Chloroflexota; class Anaerolineae; order Anaerolineales; family UBA4823; genus RBG-16-57-11. The sequence goes on along the minus strand of JAGVAD010000015.1, from coordinate 95,346 downwards.
AGACAAACGCCGCCCAGCCATTGTTTCTCAATGATCGCGGTCTTCAGTCCAAGCTGGGCAGCGCGGATGGCGCAAACATAGCCGCCTGGCCCAGCGCCGATTACGATGACATCATATTCACTCATGGGATCTCCTGTGTTGTAGAGCAATGATCAATTTATCCATTGGTTTTGCAACATTATAATTCATTCAGCAATTTTGTTCGTTGGACAGCGGCTCGAATGGGACAAAATTCCTGTTTATCCGACGATTGCGCGCTCGATCTGCAGAAATTCCGCCTCTGTGCGCGCCAATTCAATGCGTTAAACCCAATTTTGCAACGTTTCTACGACCTTTCCCAAAAAATTATCCGCGATCGCGCCGTCCAAAATACGATGGTCAAAGGTCAACCCCAGATAAACCATCGGGCGAATGGCAATGCTGTCATTGCCGACCGCATCGCTCACCACCACCACGCGTTTCTGGATCTTTCCCACTCCCAAAATGGCGCATTGCGGCTGGTTAATGATTGGCGTGGCAAATAGCGAACCGGTCACGCCGTGGTTGGTGATGGTGAAGGTGCCGCCTTGCACTTCGTCGGGCTTGAGTTGTTTGGAACGGGCGCGTTGCGCCAGGTCGTTAATGAGGCGCGCCAGCCCCAGCAAAGATAACCTGTCGGCGTTCTTGATCACTGGCACGATCAGCCCTGCTTCGCCCAGCGAGGCGGCGACGCCGATATGGATGGCGCGGTGCAGGCGAATGCCGTTGTCTGTCCAGGAGGAATTTACAATCGGATAAGCCTTCAATGCTGCCACCGCCGCAGTCACAAAATATGCGGTGAAGGTCAGATTGACGCCGTCTTTCGCAAAGGCGTCTTTATTGGCCTGGCGATGCGCCATGATCCGACTTAGATCCGCCTCCATGATGGTGGTAACATGCGGCGAGGTATGCTTGCTATGTACCATGTGTTCGGCAATCGAGCGGCGCACTGCGGTGAGGGGTAGAATTTCCTCTTCTCCGGGCATAACGGCTGGCGGCGCAACGGCTGGCGTGGTGGAGGAAACTTGGGGCGCCGCTACAGGCGCAAGGACCGGGGGTTTTTTGCTGCGCTGCTCGAGATAGTTGAGCACATCCTTCTTGGTGATCCGTCCTCCCTGACCGGTCCCCACGACCTGGGATAGATCAATTTGATGTTCGCTGGCGATCTTTGCCACCACGGGCGAGATAAATCCCAGGTCGCGGCGCGGGGACGGCGCCGCGGTTGTTGTCGCTGGAGATTCAGCGGACTGCGCGGGTTGCGCTCTCTCGCCGCTGATCTGCGGCGCGCTCACCACCTCGCCAGCCTGGCCAATCACCGCCAAAGGCTTACCTGCCTGAACCGTCACGCCTTCGGGCACCAGAATTTCCAGAATCACGCCAGACGCCGGGCTGGGCACTTCCGTGTCCACCTTATCGGTGTTGATTTCTACCAGGGGCTCGTACTCTTCCACCGGGTCGCCGACGGATTTGAGCCAGCGGGTAATCGTCCCCTCAATCACCGATTCGCCGAGTTGAGGCATGATGACTTGTGTAGGCATGGATCCTCCTCATGATCCTTCGCTTGTGGTTATTTACGAACGTCCCGCAGGTTTCTGATCACACAGGCCTGTTTTTGGGGAACCTGGGGGACGTTTTGCACCAACGAATATCATATCAATAGTACAGTTCAGGAAATGCGTCTGGGTCAACTTCGCGCATCATTTCATAAGCCGCATCGAACACCTGCTCAACGTTAGGCTTTGACCAATAGTCCCCGTCTGAACCATACGCCGGGCGATGGGGTTTGGCTGTTAATGTGCGCGGCGGCGCATCAAGCCAATAATACCCGCCCTGTTTTTCGATCACCTCTTGCAGCATAAAAGCGGTAGCGCCGCCGGGCACGTCTTCGTCAATAAAAATGATGCGGCTGGTCTTTTTCAATGATTCGAGGATACGGCCATGAATGTCGAAGGGTAACAGCGATTGCACATCTATCACTTCCGCCTCCACGCCGACCTCGCTGAGCAAGTTTGCCGCTTCCAGAGCGATGCGACAACACGCCCCGTAGGTCACCAACGTAATATCGCTACCGACGCGCAGCGTTTCAGGAACGCCCAGCGGCACAGTGAACTCGCCAATGTTATCTGGCAAACGTTCGCGGATGCGATAGCCATTGAGCACTTCGATCACCAACGCTGGCTCTTCGGCGCGCAGCAGGGTGTTATAGAAACCGGCTGCGCGGGTCATGTCGCGCGGCACAAGCACGTGCATCCCGCGCAGCAGATGCAGGATAGCCCCCATCGGCGAACCGGAATGCCAGATGCCCTCCAATCGGTGGCCGCGTGTGCGCACAATGACCGGCGCGATCTGCCCGCCTTTGGTGCGCCAGAGAAGCGAAGCCAGATCATCCGAGAGGATTTGCAGCGCATAAAGCAAATAGTCCAGATATTGGATCTCGGCCAGCGGGCGCAGACCGCGCAGCGCCATGCCAATTGCCTGCCCGACAATGGTCGCCTCGCGAATGCCAGTATCCGACACGCGCAAGGGGCCGTATTTGTCTTGCAAGCCGCGGAAAGCCTGGTTGACATCACCCAGCCGCCCTACATCCTCGCCAAAGGCGATGAAACGCGGCTCACGCGCCAGGGCGGCGTCGAAACACGCATTGAGCACCTCAAAGCCGTAAAGTGTGGGAGAAGTATCCGAATAAACCGGTTTAATCTCCTCGACATTCAGGGCTGACCGAGCCCCTTGAAGATAGAGATGAGAGTCATACCGCTCAATGCTTTCTTTCTCCAATTGCCTCACCCACTCTACCAGCGCGGCCCGCGCCGGAGAATGTTCATCGCGGGTAAGCGTCAACGCCCGATGCGCAGCCGCGGAAACATCCCGCCGCAGCGGAGTGGGGATGCCCATCAATTTGGTCGTCGTCTGCGTCAGTTCCGCATTTGCTGCGGAAGTGCGGGCCAGGTCATTTATTAAAGCGACCACCTTCCGCCGATCTTCATTTATGGGCGATTGATAGGCTTCCCAGGCGCGCTTACGCGCTTCCTCCACGGTCTTTCGGTCCTCAGCCTCCAGGCGTTCCAGCGTTTTTTCATCGCTGACGCCCTCGGCCAGAATCCACTCGCGGAACTTCTTGACGCAATCGAATTCAGCCTCCCATTTCAGCCGTTCCGGGGATTTGTAACGCTCATGGCTGCCGGAGGTGGAATGTCCTTGAGGCTGAGTCAGTTCAGTTACATGCACAATCGAAGGCATGTGTTCCTGGCGGGCGACCATAGCGGCTTTCTGATACACGTCAATCAGAGCGGGGTAATCCCAACCTTTGACCACATAGATGTCAAATCCGTCGCAACATTCGCCTGGCGGGCGGCGGAAGCCCTCCAGCAATTCGGAGAGATTTTCCTTTGCCACTTGATGCTCGTTGGCGACGGAGATGCCGTAGCCATCATCATAAATCGTAACGATTGCCGGGCAACGCAACACGCCAATGGCGTTGATGGACTCCCAAAACAAGCCCTCCGCGGCGGAAGCGTTGCCGATGGTCGCAAAGACGATCTCATTTCCGTCTTTAGAGAGCTGCTGAAAAGGGCGCAGCTCATCGAGTTGGCGGAAGAGCTTGGAGGCGTATGCCAGCCCCACCGCGCGCGGCATTTGCGAGGCAGTTGGGGAGACATCTGCCGCGCTGTTCACCAGGACGGTGAGGTCTTTCCAGCTTCCATCCGGGTTCAGGCTGCGGGTAGCGAAGTGAGCATTCATTGAGCGCCCAGCGGAGGCGGGATCAGCCTGCACATCTGCATGAGCGTAAAGTTGGGCAAAGAACGCCTCCAGTGTACTGGTCTGTGTGGCGAACATGAACGTCTGGTCGCGGTAGTAACCAGAACGCCAATCGCCGGGGCGCGCTGCGTGCGCCATTGCCAGTTGCGGAAGCTCCTTGCCGTCGCCAAAAATTCCAAACTTGGCTTTGCCGCTCATCACTTCTCGCCGCCCAACATAGCTGGCTTGCCGACTTTGATACGCCAGACGATAATCTTGTAATATTTCCTGGGGACCTAAAGAGAGACCTAACGCTTCACCGCTCACCATCGTATCGCTCATGCGCTCTCCTCGCTTTTCCAATGTGCAATCAGACCGAGGCGGTCATATATAAATTATATCGCCCTTTTATGTTGTTTTCGATAATAGCGTCATGAATCAATGGCTTTTCACGGGTTGTAATCTGATTGATGAACAGGAAAATATTCGGAAATCGTCCACGAATGGATTGCACGAACCCACAAATCCATTGTCAGTGTGCCTGATTTCGCCTGACGAGCGAAGCGGTTGACAGGAAAATTTGCGTATTCGCGGCTTGTTCGTGGACGGTTTTCTATATCAAGAGGATTGATCGCTCAATTGGCTGTTGTGAACTTTCGCACATGGATTAAAATGTAAATAGTGGGAGGGTTTTTATGGAAGGAAGGCTTCAAATTTTGCCGCGCCGGGCGCTGCTCCTGGCGGCTTTGGGAACGGCGGTGTTATTGTCATGTGTGCTGAGCGGGGCAAACGGGATTACCTCTCAAAAGCTGCAAGGGGATCATCTTTTGTATCTTCCCGTTGTCCTCAGGCGGCAATCCACCTCGACGATCATCATAGACCATCGCCATACCGATGCAAGCAAAATCCCGCCGCAATGGGTAGCGGCAGCAAAACAGCTCACCGTGCACTTTGCCCATACCTCGCATGGCAGTCAGGTGCTCACCGGGTTGCAATGGATGGAAGCGCGCATCCCAACCTATGCCGTCCATATTGAAGTCAGCGGGGTGGTCGTTCACCCGCAGGCAATTGATGCGCTGAATATCTACGACGGCAATAACTACCCCAACAATACTTACATTACGCCGGATATGTATTGGGAAACCGCCGCCGGTCTCAACTATACGCGCAGCGTAGTCGCTACCGGCTGGTTCGATATTTCGCTGTGGACCTGGTGTGGACAAATGTCCTATTACAGCGACCAGCAGGTGCAGCGCTATCTGGATGCGCTGGCTCAATTGCAGTCAGAATACCCCTCTGTACATTGGATTTACTTCACCGGACACACCGACGGATCGGCGCCCGGCAGCGCGCTCTGGCGGCATAACGAGATGGCGCGCCAGTACGTTCAACAGAACGGCGGTGTGCTATTCGATTTTGCGGATATTGAGAGCTATGATCCGGGGGGGACGTTCTATCCAAACGCTTCGGATGCCTGTGAATGGTGCGATGACTGGTGCGCCGATCACCCCAGCAGCTTTGCCTGCCAGAATGTACCCCAGGATTGCGCCCATACACATGGTTTACAATGCACGCTCAAGGCTCAAGCGTTTTGGTGGTTGATGGCGCGCCTGGCGGGTTGGGACGGCAATCCCTCTCAATAACCCCGCCCGACCAGGATTTCAGCATACGCTTGCCCTGCATGTCCTTCAACGTGGCGAACCAGCTCAGCTTTTAATTCCAGCCACATTTCGTCAATTTGCGCCTGTGTAAGCGCATCCTCAGCCTGCGGCACGCTGATACTGAAGATCACCTGGCTGGTTCCATCTGAATTTGCTTTTATCCAATCTGTGCATAAAAGCGAAAACTCCATATCTAAAATTTGCATCCGGTCGCGGGTGGTGATATATTCCAGCGGCTGCCAATCCAGGATCAACTGATCTGTAGCGCTGCCATCATGATGCGAGCAATGATAAGTTGCGCCGATGCCAATGCGCCCATCCTGCCGCCCGCTCACGCTCATCTCGCCGGCGACCACCAGACCGCGGGTGGCGGGATTGGTCATAATATCCCACACCACCGCTGGCGGGGCCGCGACGTGGATATGGGCGTTGGCTTCAGCCTGCTCTGGCGCGACGAACACCCGCCGTTGCTGGCGTGAGCGTTCCCAGAACGCGTGCAAATCGTATAAAAACACCGACGTTTCCCCCAAGTGCTCATAGCGCTCCTGGTGTGGGATTAAGGATTGGAACTCCGACTGAATTTGCATGGCTTCCAGGGCAGCCTGAGTGAACATCGCATAAGCGCGCAGGCCGGTCTTTTCACTCGCAGTGTTCTTCATCAGCCGATGCGCCAGGATGATTGCCGATCCAGCCAATTCCTCCTGCCCCATCAAACGCTGGAGCGCATATTCTCCATAGTGCAGGAAGAACTTTAAGTCCAGGCTGTCAATTCCATTGCATGCCCGGCATGTACAGGTGGTGTTCAGGCGCATCACCTGCTGCGTCTGGCGGAAGCCGCTATACATATTTTCAACTGTGTCCAGGATGGTTTGACCGTAGCCAATGGCTTCCGCTGGCAGATAGGCGAAAATTGCATCACCTTCCAGCTTAGCCACGCGCAGCGGCGGTTTTATGCTGTTTAAAAGGGTCTCGAACAGGGCACTTAAGATTTCCTGGGCGTGCTCTAACTCGCTGGCAGTCAGGTAGGCAGTATAACCCGTGATATCCGAAAGAAAGAAATATGCAGCCGGCATTTCGCGCTCCCGAAATCGGACTATATAACTCTATTTTAGCACGAAATCCGGCGCGGATAGCGGAATTACCCTGGCGTCCGAAAGACTGGCTGGAAATTCGGGTCGGTGATGGCCGGTCGATTCAGGCGAAACAGCTCGATAGGAAACACCGTGTGGCCGTCAACCGCCAGATCGGACAGGATGCGCCCAAGCAGGCTGGCGAATTTGAAGGCGTGTCCGGCGCCCACCACAATCGAGATATGCGGATAATCGGGCAGTGTGTCCAGAATGAAGTTGCGATCGGGCGGCAAGGTGTACAGACAGGGCTTGGTATATAACACCGGGCCGAGAAAATCTGGAATGCGCCATTCCAGAAAGCTGATCAGGCGTTCCAATGGGCGCGGGTTGGGTTTCATCTTGCGCGTCTCGACGGTCACCTCGTCTCCGCCCACGTCCTGGCCAGCCTTTGTGGCAACCTCGCCATAGACCGGGAAACCGTAAAAGCAGTCCTCTCCATGATAAATCCACACCGGAAAGCGATCGGGGGCGAATTGACGAAGATGGGGTGTAGAAAAATAGGTCACCTGCTCCTCAGTGACAGTTAAAGGTAGCTGAAGCCCCAATCCCTGTAACACCTGATTGCTCCAGGCGCCGGCGGCGATCACCAGTCGTTTGGCGCGAAATGTTCCCTCCGAGGTATCTAATTCCACCCCGTCAGGCAGCGGTCGCACGCGCCGGACGGGCGTATTTTCCAGCGCCGTCGCGCCGCGTGCACGCGCCAATGCAATATGCACCGCGTTGGCTTTACGGGCGTCCACAAAACCATCGTGGGCTGAATACAGAATTAAGTCATCCTCCACAAAGCGGAACTGGGGGAAGCGCGCCATGGCTTCACGTGAGTCCAGGAGGGCGAAGGGAATGCCCTCTTGATGCATTGCCAGAATATACGCCCGCACATGGTTTTCAGGGCTGACAATATCCGGACCAAATATCAAAGAACCGGTGCGATGAACAAGCTGCACGCCGCTCTCTGCTTCAACTTCCTGCCAGTGAATGAAGGTATGAGGCGTCAATGCGATATAGTTCGGTTCGTCGTAGGCGAGACGGATGATGCGTGAGTGATCCTGCGATGCGCCAAGATCATGCCCCAGGCGGAATTGCTCCAATCCGAGCACCTCCTCGCTGGCGCGGCGCGCTAACCAATACAAGGCGGCGCTGCCAATGCCGCCCAGCCCTAACACAATAAACTCGTATGATTTTTTCATCTCTCCCGACCTGTCTGAAGTTTCTATCGAGTCATTATTCGATGACCTGCGCCACGATTTCCGCCACGTCCAGCACTTCGATCTCGCTGTTTGCATCCTTGCGGGCATCGTTGAGCATCACCATGCAGAAGGGACAGCCGACTGCGATGGTTTGCGCCCCGGTGGCCTGCGCTTCGGCAAAGCGGTTGGCGCTGACCCGCTCCACACCATGTTCTTCCTCTTTCCACATTTGGGCGCCTCCTGCTCCGCAGCAGAAGGATTGCATACCATGGCGCGGCATTTCTATCAGATTCGTTCCGACGTTTTCTAGAACCAGACGCGGCGCATCAATCACTTGATTGTGACGGCCCAAATAACACGGGTCATGAAAAGTTGCTTTCAATGCCCCATCCCGTTTCAGTTTGAGCTTTCCTGCCCCGATCAACTCATTGATCAGTTGGGTATGATGGATCACCGTATAGTTTCCGCCGAACGCCGGATATTCGTTTTTAAGCGTATGCAGACAGTGAGGACAGGTGGTGACAATGCGGGGAGGATTTATTTCGTTGAGCATCTCCACATTGGCGCTAGCCAGCGCAAAGAAGAGGTCTTCCTTCCCAGCCCGGCGCGCCGAATCGCCAGTGCATTGCTCGCCTTCGCCCAACACCGCATATTTGACCCCGGCCTTATTCAATATTTCGGCAAAGGCGCGGGCGGTTTTTTGCGCCCGCGCGTCCGTCGCTGGCGCGCATCCCACCCACCAAAGAATTTCCGGCTCTGGAACTTCGTCAATGGTTGGCACAGCCAGCCCTTCAGCCCATTTCATGCGTTCGGCCGGCGGCACACCCCAGGGGTTCGCCTGCCGCTCCATGCCGCGAAATGCTGCTTGCAGTTGCTTGGGGAATTGGTTCTCCATCAACACCAGGGCGCGGCGAATATCCAGGATATCGCGCATGGGTTCATTGTTCACCGGGCAAATATCCACACACGCGCCGCAGGCGGTGCAAGCCCACACAGCTTCTTCAGAAATAGCAAATTCGATCAGCGTTTGCGAACTTGGCTCGCCTCTGGCTAACCGCGCCCCTTCAGAGTTGAAGAAGTAGCGTTTGTTGATCTCCAGAGCTGCGGGCGAGAGCACTTTGCCGGTGTTATACGCCGGGCACACCTCCTGACAACGATAGCACATGATGCAGGCGTAGGCATCCATCAACTGTTCCCAGCCCAGGTCTTCCAGGCGCGTCGCGCCAAACTGTTCGATGCTTTCATCGTCGAAATCCAGCTTGCTCAATTCCCCGATCGAGCGGCGCTCCGGTTTTAGCAGGAAATTCAGCGGGGCAAAGAACAGATGGATATGCTTCGAAATCAGAAAATATGGCATAAAGCCCAGGATGGTGCCCAGCGCCAGCCAAAATGTGACATGCTCGCCTGCGATGAGAGCTGTTTCACTCCAACTGCGCCACAGTCCGGCGACGAGGGAGGCAAAAGGTTGCCAGGCATCTGCACCGCGACCGGCGATCTCGAAGCTTTGCCCCAAAAAGCGCGAGCCGACATGCACCAGGATAAAGCTGCCCACAATAGCCGAATCGCGCTGAATGCCAGCCCGCGCTCTGGGGTGCAGCAACACTTCCTGACGGGTGGTGAGCGCTGGCGATTTGAAGACGAAACGGCGCATCAACATGGCAGCCATGCCGAACAAAGCTGCTACCGAGAGAATGTCTGCGATGAAGCGGTAGATGTTCCCTATCGCCCCTTGACCGAGGAACACAAAGCCGGGGATGTAACCTTCCAGGAAGTCGCCCAGGTTCACCAATAGATAATAAACGAATGCCCAGGCAATGAAGCCGTGCAACAAACTAGGCCAGAAGCGGATCTTGAATGTGGGCTGCAGCGTTCCCACTTTGATCAACACGGAGATGAAACGCTTGCGAGCCAGATCAAAATCGGGCTTGCCGTGTCCACGCGCCAGGATGCGGAGGATGCGCTCAGCTACCCGATAGACAGCGTAAATGGACGCAAGAATTGCCAGGGCGAATATTATTTTTTCAGCCGTTGTGAGCATGAGATTTCTCCTGGGAATAAATGGTCAATTTATTTGGTTTTTAAATTTGGATGCCTGGAGTTTACCACAAACTCAATGTTGGATCGCCCCTCTCTTCGGTATTGGTGAGTGATGGATAGAGACAAATTACAGAGCCACAGAGAAATTTATTATGGATTGGCGTTGGACAATGTTCCATCAAAATATTGCAAGGCAGACAGGATGGCTGGATCCGTTTCCAGGGTGAATTCATCCCAGGCGCTGCGCACAGTCCGATCGGGAATGATGCCGGTCTCTTCCCAGTTCTGATTGGGGTGGTTCAGAGGGCGGAAGGTGGAGGTGGCGATCCAGGCGCGCGAACCATCAGAAAGGTCAAAGATAGAGAGAACCTCCACGTTGCCTTCGGTTTGCTCGCCGATCAGATAAGCGCGGCCCAAATCCTTCAATGCGCCAGCGAACACTTCACCAAAGCTGGCGGTGCCCGGCCCGATCAAAACGACCAGCGGGAGATTCTGGAAACGGGTTTCCTGCTGGCGGCCGGCGCGCAGCTGAATCTGTTGGCGGTTTTCAATGAACGTTCCCACCGGCCCGGTAGTGAAATAACCCAGCGTGTTGAGCAGCACATCGCTGGCGCCGCCGCCATTGTAGCGGTTATCTATCACCAATCCTTCCAAAGCGCCACCGGCGCTCAATTCGTCCAGCGCCTGCCCAACCATCTCATCAATAAATGTATCGTTGAAGGTGGGGATAAACAAATAGCCAATGCGCCTGCCACCTGGCGAAGTGAGCGCAGTATGCGGTAAAGGAAGTTGCGCGTTCACCGGGCGGCGCGTGATGCGCACCTGGCGCGGAGGTTCGCCGGGCGTCTGTACGCTCAACTCCACGATGGAGCCTTCTGGGCCGCGTAGCAGGCTCTGGCGCGGCCCGCTTTCATCCACCGCCGGTAAGCCATCCACGCTCAGAATGCTGTCATGGGCGCGCAGCCCGGCTTCCTCTGCGGGGCTACCAGGAAAGGTCAGGAGAATCACCAGGCGCTGCCTCTCCGGGATTAGTGCAGTCATCACGCCGATGCCCACGTAATTGTATTGACCCTGGAACTCGCGGTCGCGTTCTGCCGCCTCTTGGGGGGAGAAAAAGACCGAATGCTCGTCCCCCAGGCGGCGGATCATCTCGCGCAATGTCTGATAGAAGTCCTCATCCGTCATGCCGTCGGCGATGCGCGAACGATACTCTGCGCCAACCGTCTCCCAGTTCAGACCGTTGAAATCTGGATACAGGTATCGGTCGCGCACGATCTGCCATAGCTCTTCAAACACCTTCAGTTGGCGTGCAACGGTGTTGGGATCAAGCGCCGTAGTTGGCGCCAGCTCGGTGGGTGAAGGAATTGGCGTGAATGTAAAAGTGGGAGCAGCAGGGAGTGTAGGGGGGAGCGTCGCCGAAGGAAGCGAGGTCGCGGTAGGGGCAATCGTTGCCAGGTGGAGCGTGGGGTATTGGCTCGGTTGCGCGTTGAAGGTTGGCGGGGTTGGCGACTGCCGGAGATTGGCAGCCAGCTTACACGACAGGATAGCAAGAGCCAGCGCCAGCAAGCCAGAATAACGGATCAGTTTTGCCATCTTGCCAGATCAGTACCCGCCAGAGCTGTACAGGCTCTCGTCGGTGGGCGTCTCGCCGGAAGGATCCCACACATAAACCCAATCGCCGATCTGCCCCCAGTTGTATAGCCAGTGGGCGTCGCCGACCGTCAGATTCACGCAGCCGTGCGACTGTGGGAAACCCATCTTGGCGCGCCAGTATGCGCCGTGCAGCGCGCGGGCTTTATCGAAATACATTGTCCAGGGTACGTCTTCCAGGTAATAAGCATCGGAGCGGTCGGCTTCAAATGAGCCGGTCATCGGCGTGGTTTCGTGTTTTTCGTAGATTTGAAAGAGACCTGGTCGAGTCCAGAAAGGTTCCACGCCGCTGGCAATAATCGTGGCGAAGACAAGCCGACGCTGATCATACACGGCTAAAGTCTGCTCATGCAGATTGATTTCGATCCAACGATTGGATGTCACTCCTTGAGGCGGCGTGGGATTGGGGGTAACGCGGGCAATATACTTAGCCGGCACCCATTCATCAGGGCCGATCAGATACCAATTTTCCTCGTCCACTTGCTGTTCGCCAAATACTGGGACGATGTCATATAAATTCAGCAGACGTCCGGTAAAGTCCTGATTTGCGCCGCCGGGTGTGCGTTTGGTTTCAATCTGAGGCCCCTGGGCGAAATACGTCAACACCCAGCCAAAGGCGCTGGTCGGTGTGCTGCTGAAGGTAATGCCTTGCGGCCGCGGCAGAACCCCGATGCGGGAAACGTCGTTAGCGGTCATCCATTCGCCGGGCGAAATTTCGTAGAAACGTTTGCCGTCCACCACCTGCTCATTGGCGTACGAAATGAAAACGAAGCTGCCGTTCAACCTCTGAGCAGCGGCTTTCTTGCTACCCCTCCTCGCATCCTCAATCGAACTGTACACTGGAGCCGGAAGATTGCGCACTTCGCCGTAGCGGACGTTGACTTCCCCTAAGGCTGGGTCAATCGGGGTATAAGCCAACGGCGGTATGGGAAGGAGAATGCCTTTTTCGGCCATGCGGCTCAAATACGCCGAGGGTCCGTCGGGCAGGCAGTCGCCCGGCTCATAGAGATAAACCCCCGGCAGACACAGCGCCGCCGGAGCGTAGGTGGAAGCTTGCTGAAGGCTTGCGCCCGCAAAAGAACCGAGCTGCGTCGCCTGCGCAGAGATCGCCGGCTGAAACATCCAGGTTGCAAAGACCAAAGCGATACGTAACGCTAAAACTGGTTTCATTCACCATACTCCACATACCTGCGCGCAGATCTTCATCGCGGAGCGCGCAAATAAGACACGCCATAGAAGGGAAAATCGCCTTCAAGAGGGGTTATTATAGCGTATTTTTAAAGCCACTTTCGTGCTGCAACCGAAACCCACGGTTTTCTCAGTCAGAAAGGATTTTTGTGGGTAGCTTGCCGCGTGAAAATGCGCAAAGTTGGCGCAGCCAACTCCAACCTGCTGAACGCGGGCTTCGCAACCAAAGACGCAGGTTCCCAACTATTGACCTTCAGATAATTTGGTGAAGAACATCCCGCAGGTTTTTAATCATACACGCTTGTTTTCAAGCGCGCTCCAAACCCCTTGACGGTTGAAAACAGGGCTGATATAGTTGCGCAAATCATGAACGAGTATTCATCTGGCATTGCCTGCGCCTATATTCGCACTACTACCAACCGCCGAAGGGCGGGGCGTTGGCGCGGGTGAATGGCTTCTATTCATGATAACCCGACTCATCTACGCCCCAGACCGCCTGGGGCGTTTTTTATTACATTCAATCGCTCAAGAGGATCACTATGCCCGAACAAAATAAGCTTCCTACATTGGTGATGAAATTCGGTGGCACATCCGTTGGCACAGCGGAGGCGATGAGCCAGACAGTGCAAATTGTGCAAAACAGTCGCCAGGACTGGCCGCGCCTGATTGTCGTGACTTCTGCCTTGTCCGGGGTCACCAATCTATTGTTGGATAGCGCCCATCAGTCCGCGCGCGGTCAGGTGCACCAACTATATGAAGCCGAGAACCGCTTGCGCACCACGCACGATGCCATCGCCGACCGGCTGATACAGGATCTGGCGCGCAGCGTGCAGGTGAAACAAGAGATCGGACACCTGATCGCTGAGTTTTCAAACTTATGTCGGGCGATGGCTGTTCTGGGCGAGGCGACGCCGCGCGCCCTGGATGCAGTGGCGTCGCTGGGCGAGCGCATGAGTGTGCGTTTGCTCTCGGCAGCGCTGGAGGCGGCCGGCGTTCCCGCTCAATCGGTGGAGGCAACGCAACTGATCGTCACCGACCGCGTCTTTCAAAATGCGCATCCCGATCTGAAAGCCACTCAGGAGCGCACTCGACGCGTGCTGGAACCCATCCTGGCGCAGGGACGCGTCCCGGTGGTGACGGGGTTTTTAGGCGCCACCCCCGAAGGGATAACCACCACGTTGGGACGCGGCGGCAGCGATTATTCCGCCGGTATCCTGGGCGCTGTCTTGCCCGCCGACGAGGTGTGGATCTGGACGGACGTGGACGGTGTGATGAGCGCCGATCCACGCGCCGTACCGAACGCCGCCACGATTCCCGAATTAACTTATCGTGAGATTGCCGAGTTAGCTTATTACGGCGCAAAAGTGCTGCACCCGAAGACAATCCGCCCGGTGATTGACGCTGGCGTTGGCCTGCGCATCTGCAACACCTTCAACCCGCAACACCCCGGCACCCGCCTGGTGGCCGATAGCGCCGAGCGCAGCCGCGGCGAGATTAAAGCGGTCACGGCGATCCGCAACCAGCGCCTCATTACCATTGAGGGACGGGGGATGTTGGGCGTGCCCGGCGTGGCGGCGCGTGCATTTGGCGCGGTGGCTTCAACCGGCACCAGCGTCCCCCTGATCACCCAAGCCTCCTCCGAACAATCCATCTGCTTCGCCGTCCCCGCCAGTTCGAATGGAGAAGTAATCCAGGCGTTGGAGGCAGCGTTCGCAATCGAGCTTGCCCAACACGACATTGACCGTATTTGGGCGACGGAGGATGTCACCATCTTGACGGTGGTGGGGGCAGGGATGATCCGCACGCCTGGGATCGCCGGGCGCGTGTTCAGCGCCCTGGGGCAACGCAATGTCAATGTGATCGCTATTGCCCAGGGATCTTCCGAAGTCTCCATCAGCCTGGTGGTGGATGCCTCCGATGCAGACCTTGCCCTGGGCGCATTACATGAATTGATCGTGACGACCAACACGGGAGGCGCTCAATGAAAAACTATGGGCTGGCGACTGTTGCCGAATTCTTAGGCGATTGGGTTTTATACCGCAACCTGCAACCCTGCGAAGCGCGCTTGCCGCGCTTAGAGCAGATCCGTTCACAATTAAGCCTGCCGAACAACCAAATCCCCCGTAAAAGCGAAAGGGAATATGCGCAAATCGTGGTCCAATTTCTAAAACACGCCTACCATCTAGAGGAATTAGGGGGCAAGATCGAACGCCTGATCTTTGTCGGCGATACACGCCTGTTGGATGGCGCGGCGTTTATGAATCTGTGCGCGGCTGGCGAGTGGCCCGGAATTGCCTTTATTGGAGCGGAGACCCATCAGCCTACCGAAGCACAGATCACTGCTGTGGGCGCGTCGCAAACGATATACCAGACGAATCGTTGGGCATCCCTGCCGGATTTCGATCAATTCTGTCGAGCGCAAGGGCTTCCGGTGGAGCAGGGCGCCGCCGTGGTGATTGATCTGGATAAGACCACCTTAGGAGCGCGCGGGCGCAATGATAAGGTCATTGACCAGGCGCGGGTGCAGGCAGTGCAAGAGACTGTCGCCCACCTGTTAGGTTCGGCTTTTGATTTGGCTGCCTTTCGAGCGGCTTATTTGCCGCTCAATCAGCCAGAGTTTCACCCCTTCACCAGCGATAATCAGGATTATCTGGCTTACGTCTGCTTAATCCTGGGGTTCGGGCTTTATTCTCTGGAAGAACTGACAGCCGACATTCGCAGCCAACGGCTGACTTCTTTTGAACAGTTCATCCTTCAGGTTGAAGAAAGGCGTAGCGAGTTATCTCCCGAACTGGCCAGGATTCACACTGAAATCTACCGCTGCGTACAAGCTGGAGATCCAACTCCGTTCAAATCCTTCCGCCGACGCGAATATTTGACCACTATGCAGCGTTTTGGCTGCCTGTCTGAAGATGAACCTGTAGAACGTTATCTGGAACAGGAAATTGTTATCACCCATGAGGTGCGAAAGATGGCTCTGGAGTGGCGCGAGCGCGGGGCGCTGCTTTTCGGCCTCTCGGATAAACCGGATGAAGCTGCGCTACCCACGTCTGAACTGGCTGCGCAGGGCTATTTACCCTTGCATCACACCCCTACACATGCCATTGGGGAGATATAATCGCGCCATCTATGGTCATGAATGTCCCGCAGGTTTCCCTGAAAACAGCCTGTATGATCAGAAACCTGCGGGGCGTTTTGCACCGACGAGATAAACCAATTTCAGGGAATATCAATAATTTTATAGAAGGAGACAATTATATAGTCTCCATCTTTAGCGTTGGTGACAGAGAGTCTATTTTCAAAGCAGGCACAGAGTACACGGGGATTTTCTTATCTCTTCTCTGTGCGCTCTGTGGCTTAGTGATCAATCCTATCGTTCATCAACGCCGAATAGGGAGACGGTCACCAATTATTAAACTCGACATCAAGAAAGAGTGGAGGAATAGGGGAGACCCACGGTTGCAGGAACCTCCGGCAGGTATGTATCGTCTGAACCCCATGCGCCAAAGGTAGATGCGCAAATCCTGTTAGAAACTTGGTGAGGCATGCATAAAACAATCCTATTATGGGTTTTCACCTTGACGTTATCCGGGTGCGGCTTAAAGCCTTCATTTACCGTTTCAACGACTGCCCCAGCGACAGAAGCCACCATCTCGACGCAGGCTGCGGCGCCTGCAGCGACGCAAACGCCTGCTATCGTGGAGACACAACCTCTCACCGCCGCGCTCGCAGGCGATATTTCATACACCCCTGGAGATGGGTTGCCTCCGGGCTTGCTCTACACGCTTGGCGCAGGCAACGGTTTATGGATCGTGGATGCAAATGGGAAGCCCCAGTTACTTAACGATCAATATCAACCGCTTCTATCTCCCGATGGGACCCAAATTCTTTATAATATCGCCTATGAAGGCGACATTTGGCTGGCCGACCTGGCGACGGGTTCGAAGCGCAACCTGACCAATTCGCCGGACAGGATCGAAAGCGGCTATCGGTGGTGGCCTGGAAATCCTGGGGTGATCATTTTCCAGTATCAACCAGGAAATGAGGGGGGAATGTCTCCTGGTTATCTGGCGATGATGCGCACAGATGGCAGTGGTTATCAGGTGTTAGATGATCAAACCGGCTTGATGGGAAGCGCCGCGCCCTCGCCGGATGGAACGGCTATTGCTTATGACCGCGGCGGCGAGCCAATGCTTTACGATCTGGATCAGGGAATTCAGCCGCTTTTATTTTCCGAATATGGCCTTACACCTGGCAAAACCGTCAACCCGGCCTGGTCGCCAGATGGGCAGATGCTCGCCTGGATTGTCCTCAGCGGATATCAGACATCCGAAAGCGTGAATGGCGTAGCTGTGCTGAATTTAGCCACTCATCAGGGAATCATGCTTCACCCCCAGCCGATAGCAGGCGGCGGCACGCTACCCGAAGCGACGTGGAGCCCGGACGGGAAATGGTTGGCGCTGGTCAGTTTTGCTGAGGCAGGGCGCGCCGCGCCGGTAATCTGGATGCTGAGCAGCGACGGCGTCCAGGAGATTCCCCTGAGCAATGGCGTAGCGCCCGTGTGGAGTCCAGACAGTCGCTTTATCGTCTTCTCGCAGACCCCGGCTGGAGCGTCTTCGTATCTGGGAGATCGGGTGTTTTTGGCGGAGGTCGGTATGTGGCAGCCAATCCAACTAAGCCTAGAAGCTGGCGCAAAAGTTGTGGGATGGGTAAGAACATGGAAATAGAATAGGCAGAGATAACAAAATCCCGGAACACGGCTTGGGCTAAAGGTTCTGGGATTTTCCTGATATCGAGGCAGAACGCAGCAATGGACAACCGACGCTTTCCCTTTCAAAACCTCGACGCTCGCGCCTGGCAGAACCTGGCTCTGGTAGCTATCTTTACGATATACATCGTACAAATTGGAAGTGCCCTCATCACAAATGACTTATTCAACTCCCTCGGCTTTGATTATCGTGCCTTTTGGAGTGTGGGGCGCATCGCCAATACACAGGGATACCCCTATATTTATGACCTGGAACTTCAAGCCAAAACTCAACAACCCATCGTACAAAAAACACCCAAGCAGAATTTTCTTCTGAACACGACCGTCTTTTTGCCCATCTTTATCTTACCTTTTCAAGTTTTAGGTTTGTTAGATATTGATTTCAGCTTCTGGTTGTGGACAATCGTCAACTTGGCAGGATTAATCCTATATCTGCAATTTTTTACCCAAAGTGTCTTTGGCTCTCGCTTGCCAACACGTATGATGGCATTCCTATTGCTTGGGTTTCCAATATACGATAATTTTTTTATGGGGCAGGTCAATGTCTGGCTGCTCATCTGCACGGGCGAATTTCTGCGGGCAACCCTGAACCGCAAGCCCCTTGCTGCCGGTTTATGGCTGGGGGGATTAATGATTAAACCTCAAACTTTGATAATTGTGATTCCTGCTCTATTGCTCAATCGTTCCTGGAAAACACTTCTCGGTTTTGTATCCGCGGCGTCATTCATTCTCATCGTTTCCATTGGTCTCGTCGGGCCAGGCGGCATGATCCAACTGACAAAACTATGGCTGGGTTATGTCGCTGGAATGCCTAGCAACTTCCCGGATAACATGATGAATTGGCGAATGTTGGGTTTTCATCTCAGCCGTTGGATCGCCCCAGGTATCGGCGGGGGCATCGCTGTCGTTGGCACGCTGGCAACAATCCTGGCGGGTCTCTATCTATGGCTTCGACCGCTTGAAGTCCATTCGCCCGAATACAGCGCCGCGCTGCTGGGGACACTGGCTGCTACTTGCGCTGCCACCTGGCACTCCCATCTTCACATGGCCCTGCTCCTGATACCCCTGCTGGTTTATACGAACATGCAAAAGATGCTTCCCGACCGATTTCTAACCCTTTGGGCTTTCTTTTCGTCGTCCGTTATGTTTGCCACATTGCTATTGAGCGCTTTGATGGTCTGGGGCGGGTCCCCTCTGATTCCAGGTTTTGGCGGTTTGTTGCTGGGATTGAGCGGTCTCGCCCTGAATCTTTTTCTACTGGCCTGGTCTATCCAATTCGTGCGCGCTAGAGGCTTGGCTTACAAGGTCAATAGAAGCGCCGTTTCATGAAGCAGCGCTTCATGCCCCCTGCTCTCCCCTGCCTCCCAAAGAGACCAACAGCAGCCCGCTGAGGATGCAGCCCATACCCAGCGCCATCAGCAAGCTGAGTTGCTCTCCCAACAATGTCAGCCCCAGCATGCCTGCCGTCAGGGGTTCCGCCAAAGAAATCGTGACTGCCGCAGCGACCGGGGTGAGAGCCAGGCCGCGTGCAAACAATGCATAGGCAGCGGCGGTGGCGATCACCCCCAGATGCAGGACAACCAGCAAGCCACGCGGCTGCAACAGCCATTCCAACCGAGTGCGAAACCACACCGGCGATAAAATCAGCGCCGCCAGGCAAAAGACCACCGCGATCACCGCGTCGGGGTGATGGGTCTCGAGCAGCCGCTTACTGAGCACCGTATAGGCGGCGTAAGACAGGCCAGCCCCCAGCGCCAAAATTATCCCCACGAGGTCAATCGTCACACGTTGACCCGGCAAGAGCAGCAGGCCGCAGCCCGCCACAGCCAAAAGCGTGGCCAGCGCCCAGCGCCTTCCAGGGCGCTCGCCACGCAGCAGATAACCCAGGACGCCGGCCAGGATGGGGGCGCTGCCGATGGCAATGATCGTGCCTACTGCCACGCCCGTGCGAGACACCGCAGAAAAGAAGAAGAGCTGATAAAACGCCATGCTCATCGCGGCCGTTGCAGTAACCGCAAACGGCCATTTGCGATTTGAACGCAGCGCGCCGCGACTCACAGCGATGCTCATCAGGATCAGACCCCCGATTGCAAGCCGTGCTGCGCCTATCACCTGCGGTTGAGCGCCCTGCGGCGCAAGCGCCTGCGCGGTGCCGGTGGTGCCCCACAGAACAGCGGCGGCGAACACCAACCCGTAGCCCTTCCGAATCTTGATCCAACGCGGAAAACCCTGGCTATTCAAAGCATTCTTGAAGTTTGGGCATGAGATGAAGCGAGAGGAGCATAGTATAACCCATCGCCGTCCGGCGCGACCAGGAGAAGTCAACTTGGGGGCATGCTCAAAAGCTCGCCCCGGCATCGGTTGGAAACCGACGCTTCAGGTTACGAAGCCCACTTGAAGCGGGCCGGGGATCAGCGGTTGAAAATTTACGCCGCACAGCCATTTTATAGTATCATTCCCATCAATTTACCCGGCGCGTTCGGTCAATCGAGGGAGATATGGAGCAGCCTTCCAAAATTTTCAAGGTCCTGATCTATACACTGGTCTTTTTCGCGGGCTTTGCCAATCTGGCGACAGAGATTATCGGGCCGCGCCTCGTGGCTTCGCTCTTCGGTTCCACCACGATCATCTGGGCGATCATCATCTCGGTGACCCTGGTGGGCATTTCCGTGGGTTATTTCCTGGGTGGGCGCGTGCCTCATAAGCTGGTCATCCGCTTTCTGCCTGTGATCCTCATCGCCAATGCGATCTGGCTGTTGGCGATCAGTTGGTTCATCTGGAGCCTGCCGGCGGATGTGGCTTCGGTGGGGTATCTTGCCATTGGGGTCACCGCAACGGCGGCGTTTTTCCCGCCGGCGGTGTTGTTCAGCATGTTATCGCCGTTGGCGATTTCGCTGATCTCTGCCAACCGTCCTGCTGAGACGATTTCTCGCGATGTGGGCAACATCTACGCCATCGGTACATTGGGCAGCGTGCTGGGCGCGTTGGCGGCAGCATTTCTCCTCATCCCCTGGGTGGGGTTGTCATCCTCGCTGCGGCTCTTCTCAGTTGGCGCGGTGCTGTTTGCCATCATCTTTCTAACGCCCAGGCTGCGCTGGCTGGGCGCAGCGCTCTTGATTGCTGTCACCCTTTTTCCCTTTCCGTCGTTTCGCCGCGGCGAAGCAGAGAACCTGATCCTGCTGGCGCAGCGAGAAGGTTATTATCAGACCATCCGCGTCTACACCGATAACAGCACTTTTATCAGCATGGATTTAGGGCCCACCTTCCACACCGCCATGCGACTATCGGATCAGGAACCGTTGTATAAATACGCTACAGAGATGATCGCCCTGGCCGGGGACGTGAAAGGCAAAGACATCTTGATTATCGGAGGCGCAGGTCATACCCAGGCGCGGGTGCTGGAAAGGCGCGGCGCCAGGGTTACAGAAGTAGAAATTGACCCCTTTGTGGTCGAGTTATCGGATCAGTTTTTCGGGAAAATGGCCGGCGCGGTGATTGTGACCGATGGGCGCGCCTACCTGGAACAAAACTCCCAGGCGAAGTATGACCTGATCCTGGTGGATGCCTTTGACGGGTTGGCCTCTGCGCCGGTGCAACTGACCACGCAGGAGTTCTTTATCGCCGTGGACCGAACGCTCAAGCCGGGAGGACGGCTCATCTATAATTTCATCGGCGTGCCTCAAGGAGCAAAATCGAATTCGTTTCGAGCGCTCGCCGCCACGATGTCCAGCGTCTTCGCGGATGTGCGCGCTTCACACATGGAGGGCGAGCGCCTGACCAACCTGATCCTGATCGCATCGCAAAGCGTGATGAGCGACATCGCCTTTCCCGCTGCGCCGCAAGAGGGTGTGATCCTGACCGACGACCTAAACCCGATCGAGATCTTTTACGAGCAAGCCCGGGCTGGGGCTTACTTCCAGTGATCTAAACGGCGTGCGTTATTTGCTTCCGTCGCGTTGAAAATTTCCCCGTCCGGTGCGCCATAACAAACGCGCCCCGGCTGTGCCTGGAAGGTCATAGACTACCACGCCAGCATAAGCGGTGTTGATGATCAACTCCAGGTCAGGGTCGCCGTCCACGTCTGCCAGGGTGGGGGCGGCCAGGCCGCCGTTCCATGTGACCGAGGTAGATTTGGGCGGCGGCAGAATCTTCTCGTAGATCGGCTCACCCATCCAGTTCAGAATATGCAACTTGCCCCATTGATGAGAACCCTTCTGCGTCCAGGAGGTAAATAGCACCTCAGCTTTTCCATCGTTGTTCAGGTCGGCGACCAACGGCTCGGAGGCGAAGCGATAAAAGCCTTCCGCCGAATTGTACACAGCGAATGGCCAGCGACCGTGTTCTGTCTTGTCCAACCAGAAGGCGTGCATCCGCCCATCATAGGAGGCGAATAAGATCTCTTGTTTTCCATCACCGTCCAGGTCGGCGACTACCGGGTTGGGCTGAGCGGTCTCGATTACGCTGTAGTTCTCACTAAGCGGCGCGCCAGTGTCAACAGGGATAGCACGCCAGTCATAACCGCCCAGGTTGAAGCGGCTGCGATCGGGGTTGAAAATATACAACGCCATATAACGGCTGGGCGGATAACCCGTTGAGCAATCGTACATATTGCCGGTCACGATCACTTCTCGCTGATCATCGCCATTCACATCGGCGATGACCGCCGGCCCATCGGCGAAATTCGTGCGGTAGCTTTCGGCCCGGGCGCCGTCGCATTGCCCCCAGCCGCGCAACTCGGTAGCCAGGCTTTCCCACACGCCCACTTGCCCCCAGGTCTTATTCGGGTACAGACCGGCGTTGGCTGGCAGGGGCGTCCCATCGGGGTTGAAGGCGTTGATGTAATGTACATCGGATGGCACGATCAGTTCCAGACGGCTATCGCCGCTCATGTTGGCTGCGGCGACATTGGCGTTATAAACGCCCCAGGCGTAGCCGTTGGGATTGTTGTTATCCTGCGGCAACTGCGGCCAACCAGGGCGGGTATTCCCGGCCGCATCTAACACCCAGGTGTTGCGGGCGCTGCCGTAGGCGCGGGTTACAACGACTTCCAGGCCGCCACCGTTCCCGTCCAGGTCGACGACCAGCAGGCCGCGAAACTCGCCGACGCCACCAGAGGGCTGTTTTTGCCACTTCAGGCTGCCATCCAACCGATAAGCGGAGACCAGTCCGCCGCTTTGGGCAATGACGATCTCCGGCTGGCCATCCTGCTCCAGATCCGCGATCACCACGCCAGGCCAGGTGCGGTAATTGGTCGCGCCGGCGCGCCATAGCAACGCCCCGTTCGTCCCGTCCAGCGCCCAGAGCGAATAGGCCGAGGCAATGATCTCGTTCTGCCCATCGTTATTGATATCCGCAACCGCGGGTGAGGAGTACCAACCGGTCTCGCACCAGGAGGAATAGCAACCACCATATTGCCATTTAAGGATTGGCTCGCCGAAAGAGTTAAGCACCAGCGGCAAGTAGAGGCGCTGCACATCCGCGCTGCGAGCGGTCCCGGCCAAAAGACCCAGAACAATCACTACCAACCCAAAGCTGCCAAAAATTAATCTGCGCCTCATATCACCTCACGCGTCTGATGCTCCTGGCTGCCAGCCAACTGCGGCAGCCCAGTCCTCGGCAGCCAGGTAAATCAGATCCACCGCCGGATCCTTTACCTCCGGGTATATTTCTGGGTCGGCAAGGTACTGCGCCAGGCGGCGTTTCAGTTCGGCGTAAGCCGCGGCCATGGCCGGATGGGTACGCAGATAGTCGCGGAACAAGAGCGCATAGCGCTGATTTGCCCGTCCCTGCACGCGCACATGCGTATTCGTGCGACGTTGGCCGGGCGGCGGACGGAAATACCATTTTTCCCATTCGCTTTCGGGTCGCGGGTCATTTTGCGGAATGTGATCGCGCACCAGGCTTTCCGGCTGCGTATACCCCAAAGCTGTCATTGCCGTATGAAGCTGCTCATCAAACGCAGCGACCGTGATCTGGATATCTATCACGTCTTTGGCGGCCAGCCCCGGCACGGAAGTCGAACCGATGTGATCAATGCGCAACGCCAGCTCGCCCAACCCGCTTCGCAGCGCGGCGGCAATCTGCCGAAATTCATCTGGCCAGCGAGTCTCATAGGGCAGGATTTCGATCATGCTGCGCTCCGCGAGATAATAAGACAATATCGGTATATATTCTCAGGGTTAGCTGAACAAGGTTTCATTTTCCTCTCAGAAAAACATTCTATAAATGGATATTCTACTGCGTTTTTGGCTGGGTAGCCTCAACAACCAGCCAGGGACGCGCCAATATAAAGTTGTCCTCAGGCGCAAGGTGTTTCCCAAATACCTTGCGCTAGATGCAGCAGCCCACCGCAGCGAACAACAACCATTGGGCGACTCAGACAGCAAGGAGTAATAAAGCAACTTAGAGCGCACTTCTCATGAGGCTTAAGGAAAGCGAACAAATTACTCGGTTAACGAATGTGGAGCTGTGGCGAGAACGCTGGCAGCGCCTGCGTTTGCTTATCCGGCGAATCGCACCTTTTGTCGGCGGCGTGCTCGCTGCTCTGGTTGCGCTCCTGCTATATCAGCAGCTTTTTCCTGCCCCACCGGTATTGACCAATCAAGACGTGAGCGAAGCTGTAGCGAGGGCTTTAGCTTCCGCCACGCCAGCGCCAGCCTATTCCGCGCAGGTCTATGAGATCATCCGGCCCTCGCTGGTGCTTATTCAGGCGCATTTCCCCGACGTAGAGGGCGAGGAAAAAGACGGCCTGGGCAGCGGAGTAGTTATCAGCGAGATGGGCGACATCCTCACCAGCCTGCATGTGGTGGATGGGGCGAGCGAAATTCAGCTCACCTTTGCCGACGGCACCCAATCCAGGGCGCAAGTGGTCATCGCTCAACCGGAGAACGACATTGCCCTGCTGAGCGCCGAACGCCTCCCAACGCTGCTCGTCCCCGCGGTGTTGGGCAACCCCTATGCCATGCGCGTTGGCGATGAAGCCTTCGCCGTTGGCAACCCCTTCGGTTTATACAGTTCCATGAGCGCCGGGGTGATCTCCGGTTTTGACCGCTATTTCCAGCACCCGGAAAGCGGGCAGAGGCTGGAAGGCTTGATCCAGATAGATGCAGCGGTGAACCCGGGCAATTCCGGCGGTCCTTTGCTCAACCGCTATGGTCAGGTGGTGGGCATCGTGGTTGGCATTGTCAACCCCACCGATGAGGATTTCTTCATTGGCATCGGCTTCGCCGTGCCGATCACCACCGCTGCGGCGGGCGCCGGCTTGCCGCCCTATTAGCTGCGCCGCTCATCAACCTGGCTCAACTGTAGAACGAATTTCCCCTTAAGGAGAAAACGGATGGATCAAAACGCAAAACCGATGGAACGCGTGCTTTACGAAGTGAAGAAGATCATCGTAGGGCAAGACCATCTCCTGGAGCGCCTGATCGTGGCGCTGTTGGCGCGCGGGCACATTCTGGTAGAAGGCGTACCCGGCCTGGCCAAGACCATGGCCATCAAGACGCTCGCCGAGGCAATCGGCGGCGAGTTCAAACGCATCCAGTTTACCCCCGACCTGGTGCCGGCGGACTTGATCGGCACGCGCATCTACAATCAAAAAACCGGCGAATTCAACACTTCATTGGGGCCGGTCTTCACCAACCTGCTGCTCGCCGATGAGATCAACCGCGCCCCTGCCAAAGTGCAGAGCGCGCTGCTGGAGGTGATGCAAGAGCGCCAGGTAACCATCGGGCGCGAAACGTTTAAGACGCCCAACCCCTTCCTGGTGCTGGCCACACAGAACCCCATCGAAACCGAAGGCACTTACGCTCTGCCCGAAGCGCAGGTGGATCGCTTCATGCTCAAGGTATTGGTGGGCTATCCCAATGCAACCGAAGAATTTGTCATCGTCGAGCGCATGACCGGAGCGTTGCAAGCAGTGCAAAAGGTGCTGACCACCGAACAACTGGTCGCCTTGCAACAAGAAGCCGATCAAGTGTATGTGGATCCAGCCTTAATCGAATATGCGGTGCGTCTGGTGACCGCCACGCGGCAGCCAAAGGAGATCAGCCTGGGCGAATTGCAGCCCTATATTCTGTATGGCGCCAGCCCACGCGCCTCCATCAACCTGATCCTGACGGCGCGGGCGCTGGCTTTCGTGCGCGGGCGCGACTACGCCCTGCCGCAGGATGTGTTGGATATGGCGCTGGACGTGATGCGGCATCGTCTTGTGCTTTCCTACGAGGCGCTTTCTGACAACGTGACCGGCGACGATCTGTTGAAGCGCATCTTCGACCGCATTCCAATACCGGTGGTGCCTTTACGTGAACGCTCCGACATCCGCATTAACGCCTGAGCGCGTCCTGCTGCGTCTGGATTGGCAGGTCATCCGCCGGCTGGATGGCCTGCTACAAGGCGATTACCGCAGCCTGTTTTACGGCTATGGCGTAGATTTCGCCGACCTGCGCGAATATCAACCCGAAGATGACATTCGCTATATAGACTGGAACGTCACCGCCCGGCTGAACACGCCGTATGTGCGTCAATATGTCGAAGACCGTGAAATCATCGCCTGGTTCCTGCTTGATCTCAGTCCTTCAATGGATTTTGGCGCTGCCTCTAACGAAAAGCGCTCCATATTGACGGATTTCGTGGCTGTTTTGGCGCGCTTGCTGACGCGGCATGGCAATCGCGTGGGCGCAGTGTTGTACAACAACCGCATCGAGCGCACGATCCCCGCCCGCGGCGGGCGCATCCAGGCGCTGCGCCTGATCCGTGAACTGCTCAGGCAACCGCGCCAGCCGCGCGCCGCATTCACCGACCTGAAACCGCTGATCGAAGGTGGGTTATACGCCTTCAAGAAGCGTTCGCTGGTGTTCATCGTGTCCGATTTCATCAGCGCGCCGGGCTGGGAACGACCGCTGAAGCTGCTCAATCAACGCCATGAAGTCATCGCGGTGCGCGTGTGGGATCCACGCGAGGTGGAGTTGCCGGATGTCGGTCTGATTGTGATGGAAGACGCCGAAACCGGCGAACAGTTGTACGTGGACACTCATGACAAAAAATTCCGCTCTCGCTTCAAAGAAGCCGCACAACGGCGCGAGGCGGCGTTAAACCAGGCGTTCAAGCACGCTGGCGTGGATGTGTTGTCGCTTTCGACGGAAGGCGACCTGGTGCGCGCCATCCTGCGCTTTGTCGCGCTGCGTCGGCAACGGCGGAAGTGATGGGTTCGGCGATGTCATTCATCTGGCCCTGGATGCTCTGGTCGTTGGCTCTTCTCCCGCTGCTGGTCGCCTTCTATATTTACCAGCAACAGCGACGCCAACGGCTGATCGCCAGCCGCAACGTTTCCGGCTTATTCAGCGGAATGGTAAAACGCGCGACGGATGCCCAACGGCATCTTCCCGCTGTGCTGTTTCTGGCCGGCTTATCCGTTCTCCTGGTCGCCCTGGCGCGCCCACAAACCGTGGTGAACCTGCCCAGAGTGGAAGGAACGGTCATCCTGACTTTCGACGTATCTGGCAGCATGGCGGCAGATGACTTGAAGCCCAATCGCATGGAAGCGGCGAAAGCTGCGGCGCGCAGCTTTGTGCAACAACAACCTGCCACGGTGCAGATCGGCGTGGTAGCGTTCAGCGACAGCGGGTTGATCGTGCAGCCGCCGACCAACGATCAGCAGGCCGTCCTGGCAACGATTGACCGCCTGCGGCCTGAACGCGGCACGTCCTTAGCGCACGGCATCTTCGCCTCGCTCGACGCCATCGCCGGAACACCCAACAGTCTCCCCATCGCGCCGGATGCTCCGACCCCCACCCCAGCGCCCACGCCGACGCCCTTGCCCCGTGGAAGCTACACTTCAGCCGTCATTGTCCTGCTCACCGACGGCGAAAACACTGCTCCGCCGGATCCACTCGTGGCGGCGCAGGCTGCCATGGATCGTGGCGTGCGCATCTATACGATTGGAGTCGGCAGCCCAACGGGAACGACGCTGGAAGTCGAAGGGTTTCTGGTTCATACCCGACTGGACGAGAATACGCTGCGTCAAATATCACAGCTCACTCAAGGGGCTTACTTCTACGCCGAGAGCGAACAAGATCTAAATGCCATCTACGAAAACATCACTCCTGAGCTGGTCATCCGCCCAGAGAAAACGGAGGTCACTCCCATCTTTGCTGGCGTGAGCATATTGATCTTCTTGATCGGCGGCGCGTTTTCTCTCTTATGGTTCAATCGTCTGCCATGATGGCGCTGGCGGGCTCGTTCTACAAAAACAGGAGGCTATGATGGGTTTCCACTGGCCCTGGTTTCTACTTTTACTGGGGTTGATCCCCTTGATCCTGGCAGCGTATTTCTGGATGCAGAGACGCCGCCGCCGTTATGCGCTGCGTTACTCCAGCTTGATGCTGGTGCGCGAAGCATTGCCGCAAATGTCGCGCGTTCGGCGTTACCTGCCGCTCGCTCTTTTCCTGCTGGCATTGGCAGGCCTGGCGCTTGCCATGAGCCGCCCTTACGCGGTTGTGCAGGTACCCACCGGTCAGGCGACGATCATCCTGGCAATGGACGTTTCGCGCAGCATGTGCTCGATTGATATTCGCCCCAACCGTCTGGAGGTTGCCAAGTCTGCTGCTCTTTCTTTCATACAAAAACAAAACTCGAACACTCGGATTGGGATTGTAGCTTTCGCCGGTTTCGCAGAGTTGGTGCAACCGCCTACCACAGATCAGGAAGCCCTGCAGGCGGCGATTTCCGCTCTGACCACCGGACGGCGCACGGCGATCGGCAGCGCCATTTTGAAAGCCCTGGATGCGATTGCAGAAATGAATGAGAACGTCGCCCCAAGCGTCAGAAACCCTGCCATTGAGGCGCAACCCACGCCCGTCCCCGAAGGAACGTATGCGCCGGACATCATCGTATTGCTCTCCGATGGGGCAAGCAACGCCGGCCCATTGCCGTTGGAAGCCGCCCAGCAGGCAGTCGTACGCGGCGTGCGTATCTATACCATCGGCTATGGTACGGAGAACGGCGGGATCATGGATTGTGGCGATCAGCTCCAAATGGATAACTGGTTCGGCGGCGGACAGGGCTTCGGCGGCGACCCGCAATTTGGCGGCTGGTTTCGCCGCAGCATTGACGAACCTACGCTGCGGGAGATTGCGGCGATGACCGGCGGCGAGTATTATTCGGCAACCAGCGCGGATGAACTGAACAACGTCTTCCGCGGATTGCCGACCTACCTGGCCACCCGCGAAGAAACCAGCGAAATCAGCGTCATTTTTGCGGCTGTGGGGGCGCTGTTGGCGCTGATAGCTATGGCTCTATCGTTGATCTGGCATCCACTCCCCTAAACAGACCAGATCACTCTTACCCTGGTTCCAACGCCCGCAGCGCTTTCGATCTGTATGACCGCTCCGATGAGGTCCGCACGTTCGAACATCCCTGCCAGGCCAAAGTGTTTTTTCGCCAGCAGCGCATTGAAATCCAGCGCGCCCTGTCCAGGCATCCCTACGCCGTCATCCTCGACGAGAATTTCAGCCCTGTTCGGCTCTAACAGGCCAGAAACACAGATCGTTTGGGCGTGCGCATGTCGAACGGCATTTTCACAGGCTTGCTGCACAATTCGATAGAGATGTTCTTCGACTTTGGGATCGTAACGCGCCACAGAAGGGGGTATTTCCATGCTGATCATCATCTGCTCGCCAACACGGTTCGCGAGATCGTCAATCAACTCCTCCAGAGCCTCTCTCAAACCGAACACCAATGTGGCGGGGCGCAAGTTCGAAACCATGCGTCTGAGTTGGCTCATGACCAACTGATATTTTTCGGAGAAGGCCGGGTCGCTTACCAGGTCGGTATTCATTGACAGGGCGGCAAGCTGGTTGAGTACCTGGTCGTGCAATTCCCGCGCCAGCGATGTTCGTTCTTCTTCGTGGCGTTCGATATTCGCCTGATAGTAGAGGCGTAGCCGCTCGGACTGTGCAGCATTCACCAGCGCGATCGCGGTCTGGTTTGCAACGGCTCTCAACAGGGAAATTTCAGACTGAGAATAGAAATCATCCGGATCTTTCCGCCCCAACAACCAGTAACCAAGCAGTTTCCCATTCGTATGCAGCGAAAAGAAGATGCGCAGCCATTGGAGATCGCCAGGATGGGGAGGCGAGGGCAGATATTTTCCTTCCTGATTGTGCAAATCTGTCATGACGCGGACGGGCGGCGCTTGAACCAGGTCAATGCCGCTGGTGTAGAGCGGGAGAAATCGCCCATCATCTGACAGGAGCAGTAAGGCCGACTGGCGCACCATCAAGCTGGGCAAAATCTCACTCTTCAGCAAATGGGTGATCCTGGAGGTTTCTAGGCTGGCGGCGATTTCAGAAGCGTAAGTTTCCAGGAGGCGGGTTAAGGGCAACGGCGCGCCGAATATTCGTCGGCTCACGAACCTTTCAAACCCGGGATAAGCGGTCACGGCAAGCAGGCTGGTTAAGGAAGCCGACACAACCGCGAAAAGGGCGGAAGATTGGCGAGAGGCGACATTCTTTCCAACCCACGGGAGGATGGTTGCCAGGAGCGTGCCCAGGACAATGAAGAATATGTACGTAGAAATGATGCGGTTGGCGCGTACTTCAAGCTCGCCCAACTGCCGGCGGTAGATGACATAAAAATATGTGATGGGGATAATGGGCAACGCCAGTAAAGCGCCGCCAAAATAATTGGGATACTCCGCCAGGACGCTGACAATGCTCAGCGTTACAGCCGGCAACAGCGCCGTCATTGGCGCTACAATCAGCGGCCAAACCCATCTACGTTGTTCAGGCTGTTTGATGAGGCGGATCACAAGCAGGACAATAACGCCCAGGACCGCCAAGATCAGACCATAATGGTAGGCGTTGCGCGGCAACACCTGAAGAAATTCCAGGAGAGCTAGACCGAACGCGACAAGATAGCCGCCCCAAATCAAGGGAATTGGAATTTTTCCCAGGGAACGAGGGAAGACCCAGTGCAGATGTAAATAGACAGGTACGGAGAACCAGAATACAACCCGGAAGAGAATGGCGCTTTCCCAGACATGCCAGGCGGATATGCTGCCGCTAATAAGCCAAGCAGCGGTCAAATAATTGAAGGCAATCAGCAAAACCCAACGCTCGTCTTTAGGGCGGACCAATAGAGATGTGGCAGCGCCAGCCAGCCAAAAAATGTAAGCCAGCACCCAAACGTTGGTCAAACGATCCCGAAATTCTTTTGGGTTGGGGCCGGGCAACGTCCAGGGTATAGCGAGCAACTGACCTTCCCGCAACACTTGTATTTCGACCACCTGACCTGCTTTGAGGCCTTCAACAAAAGAGCGGCGCGCATTTCCCCGATATTCTCCCCAAGAAATCGAGCCAACTTTGAGCAGTTGATCGCCTGGCTGTAAAGAGTTCTCTGGAGAAGGATCGCCAAACACCTGGATCACCTCTCCGTCGGAAGGATTGAAAGTAAAACCGACGTAGGGGATTCCAAAGAACCTGGCATAGGTAAAAACGACCAGGAAGATGAACACAAAGATTGTGATGGAATGTTCAGCCAACAACCAGAAGCGTGATCGAGGATTCATGGCGCTGCTTTCCCTGTTGTGATGGATTGTGTATATGACGGAAAGAACAACCAGCGAAAGGAGGCATCTAATTATAGCTTAATGTTTGTGCTGTTCATCCATTCTTTGGACATTTTGACCACGCGATTGGTTCAGAAAAGGAGAGAAAAGCTCACCCTTTTTCGGGGCCGCTTTGTATGCTGGCGCCGTGCTGGGAGGCGCCACAAAGGATCAAGCAGAGGCTATCAAACGTTTCGGATACATTTATGGCGAAATGGTTCAAATCCACGATGATTTAAACGATGCGATGGAAACGCCAGCCAGTCCAGATTGGCTACAGGAGCGTTCGTCTTTGCCGATCTTATACGCTCAAATTGTGGAACATCCCGACAGAGAGAAATTTATGGAACTACGTCACAGGTCAATGGATCCAATCTGCCTGCGAGAAGCGCAGAGTATATTAATTCGCTGTGGGGCGGTTAGCTATGGCATTCATCTTCTACTACAAAAACGAAAACTTGCCCAAGAGACACTGAACTTAGTTGATTTCTATCAGCGAACAGGGCTGGAGAATCTGATCGAGGAAGTCATCCGCCCCGTTATGAAAATGTTTGAGGCAATCGGTCTGGAATACCCGGAAGTGATGCTGGATACGCCTCCAGCAGACGACTAAATTTCAATCTGTGGTTGCGGCGGCGTGATAATCCCCAGTTGTCTTGCTTTTGCAATCGCCGCAGCGCGGTTGCGAACGTTCAAGCGTATATAGGCTTCCGACAATAAGTTGCGCAAGGTGGAGTTTGCGATTCCCAGCCGATTGGCAAGCTCGGCTGTGGTCGCGTCTGGAAATGAGGCACACAGCGAGAGGATTTCCAATTGTCGAGAGGTGAGGGAATTGCTCTCAGGCATTTTCTTCGCGAGTTGGGTGTAAGCTTCCTGGCTGAGATATATGCCTCCCGAAGCGATTGAACGGACAATGCTCCCAAGCTGCTGGATGGAGGCATAGTCATCTTTCAGGATATAGCCCGAAGCGCCTGCCTCCATAACGTTTCTTATCATAGCAGCCTGGTTGTGAACCGAAATCACCAGGACATTCAGCCGAGGATAATTTTGCAGCAGACGGGGGATGACATGCAAGATTGGATAGGGGTTGAGGTTTTCGGGAGAAGTGGGAACTTGAATGTCAAGAATAAGGACATCCACCGGATGTTCTTGAAGCATTCGTTCTAAGTCGGAGGCGAAAAACGAAGTGGCAACGACTTCGACTTCAGGGGTCTGACTCAACCGAAAGAGATAACCGTCAATGATGCTCTGATGATCGTCGAGAATGGCAACGTGGATTTTAGGAGACATGTTTCTCTACAACTCCAAATAGTAAATTCAGCATACCAAAGATTTGGATTGGAAACAAGTCAAATTGTTTAAGAAAGTACAAATGCCTATGCCGCCCGGTCGTCTGTCTATTTACGTACCAACCTTGATTCATGTATATTAAGACCGTAATCATTCCAGCTTATCGGTACAAAAAGAGATTGCACCGACAACTTCGCTAGCCTGTCATGGCCTCCGGAGGGGACCAGGCTTTATTTTGAAGGACTGCTGTCTTGAGGGGGAGGCGGCAGTCTTTCTATTCGTTTTCTGCTGCAATCTTCCCCAATGCCTCGCCAAAGTGTTGAATCTCCTCCAGCGTATTGTAATGCACGGGACCGACGCGCAACATGCCGCCGCTCCCCTCCAGTCCCAGCCGCTCGGTGACTGCCAGGGCGTAATAGTTGCCATCCCAGACGTAAAAGCCGCTTTGCGCCAGACGTTCGGCCAGACGGCGCGGATGCCAGCCTTGCAGGGTGAACGAGAAGGTGGGCACGCGTTCTTCCAGCCGGCGCGGGTCGCGCAGCCCATATAGTCGCAAGCCAGGGGTCTCTTCCAGAATGTCTAACAACAGGTGGCTGACCTCATATTCATAGGCGCGGATGGCTGCCATGCCCTGCTTCAGTCGCAAACGCCGACCCGAATAGCGCTCGGCGTAATCCTGACGATAGACGTCGCCAAAGGTCTCGCCGACCCACTCCAGGTATTCCAGCGCGCCTAACACACCGGCGATGCCTTCGTGGTTCTGCGTGCCGGTTTCGAACTTCCCCGGCGGGCGGTTGGAAGCCGGGCGCACTTTATATGCTATCAGGCTATCCAGCAGATCGTAGCGCCCCCACAGGATGCCAGCGTGCGGACCAAAGAATTTATAAGATGAACAAACCAGGAAATCGCAATCCAGGTCTTGCACGTCAATCGGGCCGTGCGGGGCGTATTGCACGGCGTCAACATACACCAGCGCGCCAGCCTCATGCGCCATGCGCGTGATCTTCTTCACCGGATTGATCGTCCCCAGCGCGTTGGAAGCATAGCCTACCGCCACCAGGCGCGGTTTTCTTTCCAGAGCGGCTTGCATATCTTCCAGGTTCAACACACCCTGTTCTGGATCGAAATCCACCCAACGCACATTCACCCCGCGATCCTGCGCCGCCAACACCCAGGGCGTGATGTTCGCGTCGTGATCCAACCGTGTCACAACAATCTCATCTCCTGCCTGCCAGGTGCGCGCAATCGAGCGGCTGATGTGCAAGGTCAGCGTAGTCATATTGTTGCCAAAGATGATTTCATCCGGGCTGGGGGCGTTCAAAAAGTCCGCCATGGCGACATGCGCTTCCTGCAGCACGGCATCTGACTCGATGCTGGTAGCAAAAGCGCCTTCATGGTTGGCGTTGTGCATCAACAGATAAGAGGTGATGCGATCTATGGCGCGTTTGGTGATTTGCGTGCCGCCTGGGTTGTCCAAAAACACCGCCGGGCGCCGTAAAGAAGGGAATTGTTCGCGAATCGAGAAAAGGTCAAGGGACATGAGAGGTCTCCGTGGATGGGGGTGAGGTCGGCGTAATTATAATCTCATTCGTGGTCATTCGCTGTACAAGGGGATGCTGAAAGAACAGAGGGGTTATGGTTATAATGAAACCTGCAACGAATTGTCACAACGCCTTGGCGCGCGGTGTTTAATAGATGGCAACGCTGCTGCCGAGGCTGCCTATGACCATGACACTTCATCGAAAATCCGACGGATTGCCCTGGAGCCAACCAGACGCGGCCGACTTTAATCGGCTCTTTTTCAGTTATTGGGAGCGCGTCGTCCTCCGCCTGGCGCACATCCTGGGCGACTGGGATGAAGCCGAAGACCTGGCGCTGGAGACGTTCATCCGTCTGTATCATCGCCCGCCCAAAGATGGAGCGAACTTAGCAGCCTGGCTCTATCGTGTGGCGACCAACCTGGGTTTGAACGCTTTGCGGGCGCGCAAACGCCGCTCACAATACGAGAACCTGGCCGGGGTTCAAGTGTTGGAAGATGACCACAGACAGGACCCGGCGATCATCGCCGAAAGTCGGCTGGAGCGCGAACGCGTGCGCCAGGTGTTGAGCGCCATGAAACCACGTTCGGCGGAACTGTTGATCTTGCGCTATTCTGGGTTGAGCTACGCAGAAGTTGCCGCGACGCTGGGGGTCGCGCCGTCTTCCATTGGCGCGCTGCTGGCGCGAGCTGAAACAGAGTTTGAGCAGCTTTACGAAAAAGCCACCCCGGCAGGAGGAAGGAGAATTTGAGATGCATCTCACTGAGGGAGAAATTCGTTCTTATCAGGATCAGCAGATAGACCTGGCAACCGCCCGCCGAATTGAAACCCATCTGGCGGCTTGCGCCGACTGTCGCTCCAGAGCGCAGGCGCTCAGTGAGCGCGCCCAACGTGTTCAAGCTCGCTTGAACCATCTACAAATTTTCCCACCTCAACCGATTCAACCCGCAGCAGCCCATCAGCGTTTGATGGCGCGGCTGCCTGAAGAAATGGAGGAACCAACCGTGATTAAGAAATTTGTTACGAGCCTTTCCCGTCCCACCTGGGCGGTTATCGCCCTGGTCGCCGTCCTGGCGATCTCTCTGGCTTTCCCCTCAGTGCGGGCGATCGCCAACAGCTTCTTGCAGCTTTTCCGCGTCGAACAGGTGCGCGTGATCTCTGTAGATATGGATGATCTGCCTGGTCGTATGGAATCCTCTGCTCAATTGGAGGCGTTCTTCAGTAAGAATGTCCAAATTGAGGAGCAGGGTGAACCGCAGGAGGTAGCCACCCTCGAGGAAGCCAGCGCCCTGGCAGGGATGCCATTGCGCGCCCTGGCTGGCGAACCAGTCCAGTACTTATATCAGCCAGGCGGCGCGGCAACTTTCACAATTGATCTGGAACTTCTGCGCGCCGTCCTGCGGGAAATGGGGCGTTCAGACGTCCAACTGCCAGATAGCCTGAATGGCGCGGTCATGAAGGTACAAATTCCAGGCAGCGTCATCACCCAGGTGGGAGACTGCCAATCGAGTCAACGCGCCAGCAGCGCCGACCCTGACCAGCGCAGCCTCAACAAATTGTCCGACTGCATTACCTTCTTCCAGATGCCCAGCCCAAGCGTCTCAGCGCCGCCTGAGCTGGATATCGCCCAGTTGGGCCAGATCTATCTCCAGGTGTTGGGCATGAGCGAAACAGAAGCAGCGCAGTTCGCCAGCAAGGTGGATTGGACGACCACCTTTGTGATCCCCATTCCTCAAGGGAGCGCGGATTACAAAGAGGTGCAAGTAGACGGCGTGACCGGGGCTTTGCTCCAGTTCCGCCGTGGCTCCGGGCCGGGCTACATGCTGATATGGGTTAAGAATGGCGTTGTGTATGTCTTATCCGGGTTTGGCAATAAAAACGCCGCTCTCGAAGCCGCCGCTGCATTGAAGTAGACAAAGCCAGTCAGATCAGGTATAAACGTGTACAGGCAGGCCAGCCCTGCCTGTACACGCGTTCCATCCATCGAGAGCACCCAATGTCACAATCTGCCTTTGCTATTGAAACCCGCAACCTGCGAAAGGTATTCGGCGACAAGGTAGCCGTAAGTAATCTGACCCTGAGCGTGGAAAGGGGCGAGGTGTTTGGTTTTCTGGGGCCTAACGGCGCGGGAAAAACCACTTCGGTCAAGATGCTGCTGAACCTGGTTTTTCCCTCCGGCGGAGAAGGATATCTGTTCGGTCAGCCGCTGAACGATCCAGCCGTCCGCAGCCGGGTGGGTTTTCTGCCAGAGCATTTCCGCTTCCACGATTGGCTGCGCGGCGACGAGTTTTTGCAGTTGCACGCCGACTTGTATCGCCTGCCGAGCCAACAAGCCCGCCGCCGCATCGGCGAGCTGTTGGAGTTGGTGGGGCTAACGCCCCATGCAAGTAAAAAACTGCGCGAATACTCGAAAGGTATGTTGCAGCGCATCGGCCTGGCGCAAGCCCTGCTCAACCAGCCCGACCTGGTGATCCTGGATGAGCCGACTTCAGGGCTGGATCCGGTCGGGCGTCGCTTGGTGCGAGACATCATCCGCGATCTAAGCCAGCGCGGCGTGGCAGTCTTTATCAATTCGCACCTGCTCAGCGAAGTGGAAATCACCTGCGACCGGGTAGCCTTTATCAAGCATGGTGAGGTCATCCGCGTCAGCCGATTGCAATCGCTGGTGGAAGGCGAATTGACGGTGCAAGTGCGGGCGCGCAACTTGAATCCTGCAATGGTGGAAGGTCTGTCGCGCTGGGGGAAAAACATCCGCGCCGACGGGGAGCATCTCTCATTCACATTGCCAGGCGAAGCCGACCTGCCGGAGATCAACCGTTATCTGGTCAGTCAAGGGGCGGATGTTTATGCGCTCCGCCCAGAGCATATCTCTTTGGAGGATCTTTTTATCCAGATCGTTGGGACGGACGGCGGATTATGAACAGCATCACCATTGCCAAACTGACCTTTCGCGAAGCCTCCCGGCGAAAAATATTGCTGGCGGCGTTGCTCTTAGGCGCACTCTTCCTGACTATCTATGGCCTGGGTTATCACTTCATCATTCGAGACACGACGGAGAGTTTCGGTGAAGATCGTAAATTCATGATCAATCAGGTGAGTAATTTCCTGCTCATGGCTGGCATGTACGTGGTGAATATGCTCACTGCCATGATGACGGTGCTGACTTCGGTGGATACTCTTTCTGGCGAGATACAATCCGGCGCGATTCAAACCGTGGTGGCGAAACCCGTGAGGCGTTGGGAGATCGTGGCAGGAAAATGGCTGGGTTTTGCCGCCATGCTCACCCTATACTTGTTGCTCATGGGCGGCGGGGTGATGGCGATCGTTTATCTGCGTTCTGGCTATACCGCGCCGCATCCCTTGCAGGCGCTATCTTTGATGTGGTTAAACGCGGTGATTTTGCTCAGCATCTCGCTACTCGGCGGCGCCAGCCTATCCACCCTGGCAAACGGCGTGCTGGTCTTTGGGCTTTTCGGCGTCGCTTTCATCGGCGGATGGATCGAACAAATCGGCGCATTCATGCCCGACCCGGCGACCAATCAGACGGCTATGAACATCGGCGTGATCACCAGCCTGATTATGCCCAGCGAAGCGCTATGGAAGCGAGCAGCGTTTGAACTTCAGTCTCCCCTGCTGACGATGATGGGTGACACGCCGTTCACTGCCAGATATTACCCCAGCGATGCCATGATGATTTACAGCGTGATCTACTTGCTGGTGGTTTTCGCTTTATCCATCCAGCGTTTCAATCAGCGCGATCTATAGAAGTTCAACAAAATTTATTCTATAATCAATCTGCGCCTGATGCAAATCAAGGAGGCGCTGGTTTTGCGTTGCAAAGAAAAATCCAAATTCAACCTTTTATCGTATATTTATCATGCAAATTATCTACTAATGATAGAATTGGCGCACCATGTTAAGCGAGTACCCTGCTCAATCATCTGTTCTTGAACAATTGCGCAAAGAGACAGCTCTTTTCGCTGCTCTTGGATTCTCGCTCCTGGCAGCTTGCTATGCCGCGTTACGCCTGGGTTGGGAAGCGAAATATGCCGCTTTGTGGTTGATCTTGCCCAGCCTGGCGGTTGTGTATCAGCTTACCATCCTACTTTACAATCTACCGGCAAACGTGCGCCTGGGTGAAACTCAACCGTTGCCCAACCTGGGCTGGGGAAATCGCTTAACTTTACTGCGCGGTTTCCTTGCCGCAGGCGTGATGGGTTTTCTCCTCCTGCCGCGGCCTGAGGGCTGGTTGGCCTGGCTGCCGGGTATTCTCTATACTCTTTCATGCGCGGCCGACTTTTTTGACGGTTATGCAGCGCGCATGACGAACCATGCCACACGCCTGGGCGAAGTTCTAGACATGAGCTTCGACGGAATCGGGGTGTTGGCGGCTTCCTTGCTGGCGGTGCAATATGGTCAGGCGCCCGCCTGGTATGTTCTCGTCGGGCTGGCGCGGTACCTGTTCCTGGGCGGATTGTGGCTGCGCAAGCGGCTGGATAAGCCGATCTACGAGCTTCCCCCCAGCTTAAGCCGCCGGATTTTCGCCGGTTTGCAAATGGGATTTCTCGCCATCCTGTTATGGCCGCTGTTTAGCCCGCCGGGGACGCATATTGCTGCCGCGTTATTTGGTTTGCCGCTGTTATTCGGCTTTGGGCGCGACTGGTTGTATGTCAGCGGGGTGCTCAAACAGCGCCAACCGCGCAAACGCCCCGGCGAGGCGCTGCGAAATTGGGCTTTGACGGCGCTGCGCGGTCTGATCCTGGCGCTCAATCTATCGCTTCTTATCGCCTGGTCAGGCAAACTCAGCAATGTCTCACTACCGCTGATCGCTCTCGGCGTTTTGAACGGTTTGGCTGTCGCTCTGATCGTGTTTGGCGTCTTGCCGCGCGTGGCAGCCGGGTTTGCTCTGGGTTTCCTCGGGTTCTATCAGATGCTCAGCCCGCTCACCGCAAGTCAGATCGTCCTGGCGGTTGCCTATACCATCATCCTGTACGCGGGCAGTGGGGCGCTTTCGTTATGGACGCCTGAGGATTATCTTTACCGACACCGCGCCGGCGAAAGATACGTGCAGAGGGGATAAGAACAAATATGAGAAACGCCTTTTCTCCGTCTCTGCGTCGCCTGATCTGGCTGATTGTTCCAATGCTGGTCATCTGGGCGCTGCGTCGCGCGCCAATTGGCGACATCCTCGCCATCCTGGTATCGCTCGACCCGTGGCAGCTCGGCGGTCTCATCGCATTCAATGCTCTGGCTTTGGGGATTTTCCCTGGCCGTTGGTGGTTGATTCTACGCGCCCAGGGTGAAAGCATATCCTATTGGCAGGCTCTCCGCTATCGAATGGCGGCTTTTACGGTGAGCTATTTTACGCCCGGCTCTCAATTTGGCGGCGAGCCGGTGCAGGTGTATGCCTTACACGCCCGCCACAAACTGCCGCTTGATGCGGCAGTCGCCTCTGTGGCGCTGGATAAGCTCTTTGAACTGCTGGCCAATTTTACCTTCCTGGGCGTTGGCGCCGCGCTGGCGTTATCCAGGCAGGGCAGCGCTTCCTTTTCCATCACGCCGGTTGCACTTCCTATGGCCGGTTTGCTGGCTCTGCCAGCGGTCTATCTGGCGTTGTTATGGACTGGTCATCAGCCCGCTGGTCGTCTGCTCGATTGGTCAATGCAGCGGATGCCAGGCAAATTGAAGAATCACCCCGCCATCCTGACGGGTCTGGGCATTGTTTCCGCCTCGGAAGGTCAGATTTCGGACGTGTTGCGCAAGAAACCCGCGCTCATGCTGCAAATCGCTGTTTCATCTGCGCTGATTTGGTCCTTCTCGCTGGCCGAGTACTGGCTTGCGCTGCGCGTGCTGGGGGCGCATCTCAACCTGGGACAGACCATCCTGGCATTGAGCGCGGCGCGCCTGGCTTTCTTGACCCCATTGCCGGGCGGGGTGGGAGCGCTGGAAGCCAGCCAGGTGATTGCCATGCAGGCATTAGGCATCAACCCAGTTTTTGGAGTCGCTGTCAGCCTGTGGATCCGGGCGCGCGACCTGGCGCTCGGCGCTCTTGGTGCAGCCTTTGGCGCGGCTCTGTCCAGAGAAGCGCTCCAGACATCCCGCGCGGCTCAGACAGTATTCCCAATCAAGCCGTGAATTATTCAGAGACATTTATATTTATTAAGGAGGATTGAAAGATGAACAACCAGAAATTCGCGCCCCTTCAGATCGTCATTATCCTGCTCACGGTAGCCACCGCAGCCATCCATCTGGCGTTAGGCGTCCCCAACGGTCTCCCGATGTTCATACTGAACGGCATCGGCTATCTGGTGCTGGTCGCTGCACTTTATCTGCCTCAACTCCGTTCGTATCAAACCTATGTCCGCTGGGCGCTGATCCTGTACACCGCAGTAACCATTATCGGTTGGGTGGCCATCGGCGCTCGCAGCGCGATAGGGTACACCGACAAACTGATCGAGGTGGCATTGATCGCCTGTTTGTTCATCGAAGGACGGAAATAGCGCACCCGGCTGCGGTTCAGAGACTGGGAAAGAGGAATACGATGCAACCACTTGTTGTTCAAAGAATGGTCTCCGCGCGCATCCCCACCGCTGAGGCTGAATTTCATCTCCACTTGTATCATAACAACCAGGACGACAAAGAGCATTTGGCGCTGGTTCTGGGCGAGGTGCAAGGCAAGCAAAATGTGCTGACTCGCCTGCACTCGGAATGTTTCACCGGCGATGTGCTGGGTTCGCGCCGCTGCGATTGCGGCGAGCAGCTTCACTTCGCCATGCATCAGATCGCGGCGGCAGGCGAAGGAATCCTGGTATATTTACGACAAGAAGGCCGCGGCATCGGTCTGTTAGACAAGCTGCGCGCCTATAATCTGCAAGACAAAGGCTTCGATACTATCGAAGCCAACCTGCTGCTTGGGCATCAGGCAGATGAGCGTGACTACACCGCCGCAGCGCGCATCCTGGAGGATTTGGGCGTTCGGTCCGTGCGCTTGTTGACCAATAATCCGGCCAAGATTCAGACATTGAGCGAACTTGGCATTGTGGTGAGCGAACGGGTAGCCGTTGAGCCAACCGTACACGCCGAGAATGTCCATTATCTTTTCACCAAGGTCACGCGTATGAACCACATGCTCAATCTTGGGCTGTTTTCTATGCCTGTCTTGCGCAACGAAAATGCACCTGTTTGAGGAGTGGATTTCTCAGGCCGAGCAGCGCGCCACCACTCGTCCGCTGGTCAGCCTGTGTTATGCGCAAAGCCTGGATGGT
This sequence comes from Anaerolineales bacterium, assembly GCA_020060465.1. Taxonomy (GTDB): domain Bacteria; phylum Chloroflexota; class Anaerolineae; order Anaerolineales; family UBA4823; genus RBG-16-57-11. The sequence continues at coordinate 54,276 of JAGVAD010000015.1, read as the reverse complement.
TGTGTCGCGCTACAGCGCGGCCGCCCCACCGCGCTCAGCGGTGCAGAAACGCAGCGGCTAACTCACTGGCTGCGCTCGAAGCATGAGGCGATCCTGGTCGGCAGCGGGACGGTGATTGCCGATGATCCTCAGCTCACAGTGCGGTTAGTGGAAGGGCAAAACCCGCAGCCCATTATCCTGGACAGCCGTTTACGCACCCCGCTGAACGCGCGGCTGATCCTCGGCCACCCCCGACCAGCCTGGATTGCAACCACCGAAGCGGCTGACCCTGCCCGCCGGGCGGCGCTGGAGGCCGTCGGCGCCACGCTGCTCTTCTTGCCCCAAGACAGAAACGGCAAGGTCGAGTTAATGCCGCTGTTGGAGTGTTTGGCGCAGCGCGGCGTTTCCCGCTTGATGGTCGAGGGAGGGGCGCAGGTGATCGGCAGTTTTTTAACCGCCGGGCTGGTGGATCTGCTATGTGTGACCATCGCTCCTGTTCTGTTGGGTGGGTTGCACGCGGTAGAGCAGGCATTATTCCACGCCCCTCGCTTGCGTGAAGTCCATGTCGAAAGGATGGGAGAAGACCTGGTAGTTTGGGGAAAACTCAACTGATCCCATGAATGGCAGGCGCGGCTTTGGCTGTCGAAAACCCGCAACAATTCTATGCAACGCGGGAGTGAGACAATCGAGCCGTTTTGCGTTATACTCCATCTTGTGATTGTACGGCGCTCGCTCCTGTTCACAGGACCCAGAAAACTGGATATCCAAACCGAAACCTTGCCCGACCCCGAAAGCGGCGAGGCGACGGTGCAGACCATCTGTTCAGCGATCAGCCCCGGCAGCGAAATGCTGATTTATGCTGGCCTGTTCCCAAAGGAGCTGGCTGTGGATGAGTCCATTGGCGCGCTGGCAGGTGAATTCGGCTATCCGCTAAAATACGGCTACGCCGCCGTTGGCCGCGTGGTGCAGATCGGGCCAGGCGTTGATTCGCGCTGGTTGGGCAGGCTGGTGTTTGCGTTCAACCCTCATGAAAGCCACTTCAATGCTCCAGTAGATGATCTTCAACCGCTGCCAGAAGGATTAGAACCGCAGCAGGCGGTCTTCCTGCCTAATATGGAAACAGCGGTCAACTTCTTGATGGACGGCAAACCACTCATTGGGGAACGCGTGGCAGTTCTGGGGCAGGGTATTGTAGGGCTGCTGACCACCGCGCTGCTGGCGCGCTTTCCATTGGGCGCTCTCATAACGCTGGATCGTTTCGAACTGCGCCGCCAAACCGCGCTGCAATTGGGCGCGCACGCCAGCCTGGATCCCGAGGACGAAACAACCGCCAGCCGCCTGGCAGAGCTGCTGCCTCAGGGCGCTGATCTATGCTATGAACTGAGCGGGTCTCCGGCGGCGCTCAACCAGGCGATTGCTTTGACCGGATTCGCGGGGCGGATCGTGGTCGGCTCCTGGTACGGCGAGAAAAGCGCCAGCCTGGATTTGGGGGGACGTTTCCACCGCAGCCGCATCCAACTGGTTAGCAGCCAGGTCAGCACGCTGGCGCCAGAATTCACCGGTCGCTGGAGCAAAGCGCGGCGTTTCCACCTGGCCTGGAAGATGCTTGAGGAGGTGGCGCCGGCGCGTTTCATCACCCACCGCTTTACACTGGCAGACGCCGCGCAGGCATATCAACTGCTCGACGAGCAGCCGGAAACTGCAATCCAAATCTTGTTCACCTACACATGACGCGCCTGCCTTCCCGCACCTCGCTCAGCCAGGACGTGGCCAATTATTATGATCGCAATACGCGGCGCTTTCTGCGCTTTGGCGGGGGCCAAGGGACAGGTGCCATCCACCGCCAGGTCTGGGCGCCGGGCGTCCAGAACGTCCATCAGGCGTTTGAATATCTTAACCATCTGACGGCGAGAGCAATCGAACCGGCGCTTGCGTTGCACACCCCCGCCCGCGTGTTGGATTTGGGCTGCGGCGTGGGCGGAAGCGCCCTCTGGCTGGCTCAGCGTCTGCCGGTCTCGATTGTCGGCGTCACAAACAGCGCCGTTCAAAAGCAGATCGCCGCTGAGCACAGCAAACAATTGGGGCTGGAGGAGCGTTGCCGGTTTATCCTGGCGGATTTCATGAGCCTGCCGCCGCTGGGGCTTTTCAACGCCGCCTATGCCATCGAATCCTTTGTCCATGCTGCTGAGGCGCGCCGCTTTTTCGCCCAGCTTTCTCCTCTGTTGGTGAAGGGCGGTCGGCTGATGATTGGCGACGACTTCTTGCACCCACGGGCGCTTGAGTTATCGCCACGCTCAGCCGCCCTGCGTTGCCTCCAGCGTTTCAAACGAGACTGGCATATCCTCAACCTGTCAACCCCAGAAACCGCCGTGGAACTTGCCAGAGAAGCGGGTTTTCGCCTGATCGAAGCCATCCACCTGACGCATCACCTGCGCCAGTTCCACCCGCTCATATTGCGAGCGATCTACTGGATCACCCAACTTCCTTTCCGTTCGGCATACTGGCAGAACCTCTCCGGCGGCAGCGCTTTGCAGCTTTGTATTCAACAGGGCCTGACGCAGTATCAGGCGCTGATCTTTGAAAAGGAGGTCGAATGTACACCGTCGCAGTCAAACGAGACTTTATCGCCCAACACTATCTGATCGGCGGGGATTGGGGCGCGGAGAATCAATTGCACTCCCACCATTACCAGGTTGAATTGCAACTGCATGGCGATCAACTGGACGAGCATGGTTACCTGGTGGACATTGTGGACATTGAAAAAAGCCTCGATGCCCTGGTGGAGCATTACCGTGATCGCATCCTGAACGAACAAGCCGAGTTCAAAGATCTGAACCCCAGCATCGAACATTTCAGCCGTATCCTTTGCCAGTCGCTGGCAGCGCGCGTCCAGGCCGCCAATATCCATGCGATTACGGTGAAGCTCTGGGAGAACGACATTGCCTGGGCGTCTTATCATCTGAAGCGTTGACGAAAACCGATGCGCATCGGCCTGGTGATCTATGGCAGCCTGGAGCTGGTCTCAGGCGGCTTTTTATATGATCGGAAACTGGTCAATTACTTGCAGCGGCAGGGCGACGAAGTGCAGGTCGTCGCTTTGCCCTGGCGCAATTATCTGCGTCATCTGGGCGATAACTTCTCCACCCGTCTGTTGAGGCGTTTGGAGGATGATTGTTTGGATGTACTCTTGCAAGATGAACTCAATCATCCCTCGCTGTTTTATTTAAATCGGCGATTACGTCGCAGAATCAAATATCCGTTGATTGCTATCGTTCACCACATGCGCAGCAGCGAATTGCGCCCGGCCTGGCAAAACCGCTTCTATGCCTGGGTTGAGAAACAATACCTGACCACGCTGGATGGATTTATTTTCAACAGCCACACCACTCGCCAAGCCATGTACCAAATGGGTATAAACTTATCGCTCAGGCCGTATATCGTGGCGCAGCCAGGCGGCGACCAGTTTCGGGTCAGCATTACTGAAGCCGAGATCGCCCGTCGCTGCGCGCTGCCTGGCCCGTTGCGCCTGATCTTTTTGGGCAACGTCATCCCACGCAAGGGATTGCACACCCTGCTGGAGGCAATGAAACGATTGCCTCCTGAGGCATGTACACTTACTGTCATCGGCAGCCTGGATGTTGATCGCGCTTATTCACGCGCCATTCAACGCACCCTCCGACAGGAAAGCCTGGAGGGGCGCGTGCAGCTATGCGGTTATCTGGAAGCCGCCGCCGTCGCTCAAGAGCTGAAAAATCACCATGTGTTGGTTGCGCCTTCCTCGTATGAAGGTTTTGGGATCGTTTATCTGGAAGGGATGGCTTGCGGTCTGCCAGCAATCGGCTCAACCGCCGGCGCGGCGGGTGAGATTATCACGCCCGAAGTTGACGGCTTCCTGATCTCTCCTGGCGACGCACCTACACTGGCAGAATGCATTCAGCGGCTCGCGCAGGATCGTGAGGCGCTGCTCGCCATGAGCCTGGCTGCCCGTCGCCGCTTCCTGGCTCAACCTACCTGGGATCAAACTGCAGAGCATATCCGCGCCTTTCTAAGCAACTGGCGGCAATCCTCTTAAGCCACGTCAATCAACCGACCGCAGAGGAGTTGAAATGTCTATCCCCGAACAATACAGTTTCTCCCGTTATTTGGAAGCGAAGAAAAGCGTGGATGATCGGGCGATTAACCTGCGCGTCTGGAACACTTTGCAAAGGGCGCTGCCCATGGCTGCTGCGCAGTCGCCGCTGCGCGTGTTGGAGGTGGGGTGTGGAACAGGGGCGTCGCTGCAACGCCTGTTCGATTGGGGCCTGCTGCAATTTGCCGACTACACCGCCCTGGATATTTCCAGGCAGAACATCGCCGAAGCGGGGGATCAGATCTCCGCATGGGCTTTACAATCCGGTTGCCGCCTGCGAACCACGCCTGACAAAAGCGAGCTGTGGATCGTTCGCGACGAGCCATCTGAGCTAAGGCTTCATTTACGGCTGGAAGCCATTGACCTGAGCGATTTTATCGCCCGCGAGCAGAACGCCCACAGGCAAGGAGCAGCAGGCTGGGATTTCTTGTTCGCCCATGCCTTCCTGGATTTGATAGACCTGCCGAATTTACTGCCCTCTTTGCTTCAATTGCTGCGACCGAACGGTTTATTTTACTTCACCATCAATTTCGACGGGGCGACGCTGTTTGAACCCACGATTGATCCAGAGCTGGATGAACTGGTGCAACGGCTGTATCACCGCACGATGGATGAACGCCTGGTCAACGGCCACCCATCCGGCGATAGCCGTGCCGGGCGCAAGTTATTTGCCCTGTTGAAAGGCGCTGGCGCGCCGATTCTGGCTGCCGGTGCATCCGATTGGGTGGTCTTTGCCGGGCCGAACGGCTACCCCGGCGACGAGGCCTATTTCTTGCACTTCATTATTCACACCATCCACCAGGCGCTGGCTGGCCGCCCCGAACTGGACATAAGAAAATTCGAAGATTGGGTTGCTCAACGCCATGAGCAAATCGAGCGCCAGGAACTGGTGTACATCGCTCATCAACTGGATTTTGTTGGGAAAGTTGGTGCAATTGAAACATGAGCTTTCGGCAACTTTTACCGACGGAGAAAGGGGTTTATGCGGTCGAGTTTTATTTGCCGCAGGATCAATACATCCAGATCGGACGGCTAGGAGCGGCGACGTTTCCGGCAGGGAGTTACCTCTATCTCGGCAGTGCGCAGGGCGCAGGCGGCGTCCGCAGTCGCCTGGGCAGGCACCTGAAGCATCTCCAAAGCCAAAAAACGCGCTGGCATATTGACTATTTTCACCGCCATGCACAGCCGCGCGCCTGGTGCTTTCTGCTGGGCGCGCCGCGAACAGGCGCGCCGTTGGAGTGCCGCTGGAGCCAGGCGGTGTGGAAAACGCCCGGCGCTTCTGTCCCAATGCAGGGGTTTGGCGCCAGCGATTGCCGCTACGCCTGCCCGGCGCACTTCTTTGCAATCTGCAACGAAATAACCGGCGAGGCTCCTTTGTTGAGTCAAACCGCCTGGCTGACCGTCCTGGCAGAAGCGGCAAACGTATCGTTGTATCGTCTGGGGGTTGGTTTCCCGACCAACCTGTGAACCTGATCTGAGGTCACCTGAGGTAAAATTGTCAGGCAAACCTTTGCATCTATTTGCATCTATTGGAGAAAACCGTTGAAGAAATATCTTAGCGAAACAGCAAGCCTGTTTTGGATTGCTGCGACGATCATCCTGCTCGATCAAGTCACCAAATCCATCATCCGCGCCAACCTCTCGCTAGGCGAGATTTATCGGCCAGATTTGTGGATCACCCAATACGCGCGGATCATCCATTGGCAAAATTACGGCGCGGCTTTTGGCATCTTCCAAAGCCTAGGTAGTGTGTTTATGGTCTTGTCCTTCGTTGTCAGCATTGTGATCATTTATTATTACCATCAGGTGCCACGCCAGGATTGGCTGGTGCGCCTGGCGATGGGGTTGCTGCTAGGCGGCGCAGTGGGCAATCTGATTGATCGCCTGCACCAGGGATTTGTCACGGATTTTATTTCCGTGGGTCAATTCCCGGTCTTTAACATCGCCGACGCCAGCATTTCAACCGGTGTGGCGATTTTGTTCATTGGGATGTGGATGCAAGAGCGCCGGAAAGATGTCCATGAGCAAAAGCCAGACGGCGGAACGCTTGCCGCCCCTCCGCCCTCCGAGGACGCGTCAGGAGAGTGACCGCGATTGGAAAATAATGCTTCTTAAAGCTACTCTGCGCCTCCACTGGAAATGGCTTTGAATAAACGCTTGGCTGATTTTTCTCTTCTCATCCTGACTGCGGCGGTCATCGTCTTGCTTGACCAGGCGACGAAGCGCCTCGTCCGCGCTCATCTGGCATACGGCGAGGTCTATCGCCCCGATTTATGGATCACCCAATATGCTCGCGTGGTGAATCTGAAAAATTACGGGATGCTGGGTGGGATTTTTCCGCAATTGAGTAGCTTATGGGCGCTGGCGTCGTTTCTGGTCAGCCTGGCTATCATCTATGGGTTCGCGCGCACGCCGACCACAGAACATTGGATACGGCTGGGATGGGGGTTTTTGTTGGGCGGCGCGATTGGCAATCTGATAGATCGTCTTCATCAGGGATTTGTCACCGATTTCCTGTCGCTTGGCTCGCTGCCAGCGCTGAATATCGCCGACATCAGCGTCATCATTGGTCTGATAATGCTGGCAATTGGAATCTGGCAGCAAGATAAAGCTGGACCTCCGCTTGACCAACGCTCGCATCCTCCCACTTTCACTGGAGGAACCGGTCGTGAGTGAAAGCGTTGCTGCTCCTCTAGCCTTCATTTACGAACATTCCACGCCGCAACGGCTGGATAAATTCCTGGTCGAGCGATTGACGGAATTGTCACGCTCGCGCATCCAGGCGTTGATCCGAGAAGGACAGGTGCTGGTGGACGGCGCTGCGCCGCGCAAAGCCGGGCAAATGCTCGAACCGGGTGCGAGGATCACGGTATATCTACCGCCGCCGCAACCCAGCGAATTGATCCCGGAAGACATTCCGCTGGAAATCATCTACGAAAACGCGGATTTGCTGGTGGTGAATAAGCCGGCCGGGATGGTGGTGCATCCAGCAGCCGGTCACCGCGCCGGGACGCTGGTGCATGCCGCGCTGGCGCACGCGCCAGAAATTGAAGGCATTGGCGGCGAACGGCGACCTGGCGTTGTCCATCGCCTGGATAAAAATACCTCCGGCCTGATTTTATTGGCAAAAAACGACGCCACTCACCGCTGGCTGCAAGACCAATTCCGTATGCGCAAAATCGAAAAGGCTTATCTGGCGTTGGTGGACGGGCGCCCGCCTACACCCAGTGGACGCATCGAAGCGCCGGTGGGGCGCGACCCACGGCAACGCAAACGCATGGCGGTGGTAACGCCGGAAAAGGGCCGCGCTGCGGTCAGCGAGTATCATACGGTGGATACTTTTGCCGCTCACACGCTGCTGGAGGTGCATCCCATCACCGGGCGTACGCATCAAATCCGTCTGCACCTGGCATTTCTTGGCTGTCCGGTGGCCGGCGATACAGTGTATGGCAAACGTCATTCCACCATACCTCTTGAGCGCCATTTTTTGCATGCCTTCCGGCTGAAGGTGCGCTTGCGCGGTGAAAAAAACGCCCGCCTCTTCGAGGCGCCCCTGCCGAACGAGCTGGAGGCGGTGCTAGAGAAATTGAGAAGTGAAAAATGAAACCCATCTCAGAACCGGCATAGAAACAATTTGTTGGAGGCATCATGAAAATCATTGATCTGCGTTCAGATACCGTCACTCGACCAACACCGGCGATGCGCCGGGCGATGGCAGAAGCGGAAGTGGGCGACGACGTTTACGGCGAGGACCCAACCATCAACCGCTTGCAAGAGCTTGCCGCGCACATGCTGGGCAAAGAAGCCGGTTTATTCGTCGCCTCAGGGACAATGGGCAACCTGGCCGCCATCCTGGCGCACTGCAATCGTGGCGATGAAGTGATCCTGGGCGATAAGGCGCACACTTTTCTGTTCGAAGCCGGTGGCATTTCCGCTTTGGGCGGGGTACATTCCTGTCAGTTGCCCAACCAGCCCGATGGGACGCTGGAAATCGGCGCCATTCGCGCCGCGATCCGAGAAGAGGATGATCATCACCCTGTCACGCGTCTGATCAGCCTGGAAAACACCCATAACCGTTGCGGCGGCGTTGCCCTGAGCGTGGATTACACTCGCCAGGTGAAGGCGCTGGCAGAGGAATATGGATTGCTGCTACACCTGGACGGAGCGCGTCTGTTCAATGCGGCGATTGCGCTGGGCGTGAGCGCCAAAGAGCTGGCCGAACCGGCGGATTCGGTCACCGTTTGTTTGAGCAAAGGTTTGTGCGCCCCGGTTGGTTCCGTACTTTGCGGCTCAGAGGCGTTTATCCGTCAGGCGCGTCGCATCCGCAAACAGTTGGGCGGCGGCATGCGTCAGGCGGGCGTCCTGGCGGCGGCTGGCATCGTCGCCCTGGAGACGATGGTTGAGCGGCTGGCTGAGGATCATGCCCGCGCCCGCCGCCTGGCGCAAGGTCTTTCCAGTGTCCCCGGGCTGATATTGGATGCGGGGACGCCACACACCAACATGGTTTATCTCTCGCTGGATGAGACAATCCCACTCAGCGCCGAGCAGGTCGTCGAACGCCTGGCAGAGCGCGGTGTTAAAGTGGGCGCGGTTGGGCCGCGCCAGTTCCGCCTGGTCACGCATTACTGGATTGACGACGAGGCAGTGGATGATGCTATTGAAGCTTTTGGGCAGGTGTTGTAGAAACTCGCCGGATGTTATAATATTCACATAGCCTCAAAAGAGCAGAAATGATCGAATATCTTACCCTTGAAATGATTGATCAGACCACAGACGCGGTGCGCTCGCGCATCCAGGCGCCGCCGCGCCTGGGGTTAATCCTGGGATCGGGGTTGGGAGGGTTAGCGTCCGCTGTTGAAGATGCGGTAAGCATCTCCGTAACCGAGTTGCCCAATTGGCCGGTTTCCACCGTGCCGGGGCATGTAGGCCGCCTGGTAGCCGGCAAATTGGAGGGTCAAACTGCGCTGGTGTTACAGGGTCGAACGCATTTTTACGAAGGCTATAGTATGGCGCACATCACCTTGCCGGTGCGCGTGATGCAGCGTCTCGGAGTGGAGATCTTAATTGTCACCAATGCAGCCGGCGCGGTGAACCCAACCTTTGAACCCGGAGAACTGATGTTAATCACCGACCACCTGAACCTGGTGGGCATGGCCGGGCATAGCCCGCTGCGCGGGCCAAACCTGGATGAGCTGGGGCCGCGTTTCCCCGACATGAGCCGCGCCTACGACCGCGAGCTGTGCGCTCTGGCGCGTCAGGTGGCGAAGGAACATCGGCTTGTGCTGCGCGAGGGCGTATATGCCTGTCTGGCGGGGCCCTCCTTCGAGACCCCAGCAGATTTGCGGTTCTTGCGTTCGATTGGCGTGGATGCAGTGGGTATGTCCACCGTGCCGGAAGTTACCGTCGCCCGGCATGGCGGCATACGCGTCCTGGGCATCTCAGGCATCAGCAATAAAGCCAATCTGGACGGAGACACCATTACCACGCATGAGGAAGTGCTGCTGGCAGGCGAGAAAATCACGCCTCAACTCATCACCCTGATCCGCGGCGTTCTAAAACGATTGTAACAGCGACAGTGAGCGAGGTAATGAGGCGTAAACAAGATTCTTAGCAACGATTTTATCGGAAATTCAACCTCCTAGGAGCGGCATGGAAGAAGCATTGGGCTTTTTTCGCGCCCTTGAATTGTGGATTTATTTGATTCTGGGCCTGGGGGGAATTATTTTCATTCGAAAGTTTATCCTGGCCTGGCAGGAGTTGCAGGGTTCAGTGTTTGGATTAGAGCGTGAAAGCGCTCAAGCGCGACTGAACACGGCAGCCAGCGCGCTGGTTTTGTTGTTAACGATGGCGATTGCGGAGTTTGTATTGGTCACATTTATTGCCCCGGCGTATCCGGGCGCTATGCCCCTGCCAACCCCCACACTCAACCTGCTGGCTACAGCCACGTTTACATTGCCAGCTCCACTGGCGCAAACGCCCGCTGCGCCTGGAGCCGCTTCGGCGCCTGGGGTTCCAACTTTCCTGTCCCCGCCCACCGGCAGCGGTTGCATCCCCGGGCAGATCGAAATCAGCATCCCAAAAGCCGGGGATGAGGTGAGCGGGATCATTGCTGTGGTTGGCACAGCGAACATCCCCAATTTTGGCTTCTACAAGTTCGAGATCAAGCGCCCAGACGAGACGGTGTGGCTGACGATCCAGGCGGGCAACACGCCGCAGCAAGAAGGTAAGCTGGGCGATTGGGATACCACTCGATTAGCCCCAGGCGAGTACGATCTGGGTCTGGTGGTGGTGGATAATCAGGCGCAGGCTTTGCCGCCTTGCATCGTGCGTTTGCGCGTGGCGCGACCCACGGAAACCCCCAGCGGTCCATAAAGAGGCGCTATCGGTTATGCCAGAAATTGAAATTCGCCCCGCCATTCTATCCGACCTGCCAGCGTTGACCGCCCTGGATCATCACTATATTACCGACCGCGTCTGGCAGATGGAATTCAATCACGAGCGCGATAGCGGTCAAATCCACACCAGTTTCCGGCAGGTGCGGCTGCCGCGCGCTGTTCGCGTGGACTATCCTCATCCGCCGACGCAATTGCGCAACGAATGGCCGCCAAAACATGGTTTGCTGGTTGCTCTGTTGCAAGGGCAGCCCATTGGATATATACGTCTGTTGCTCGACCGCGCCCCGCGCGCGGCCTGGGCCGCCGACCTGGTGGTGGAGCGCCGATTACGCCGCCAGGGGATTGGCTCTGGATTGATTTTGGCCGCCACGGAGTGGGCGGTGGGTATGGATTGTTATTCTTTAATTTTAGAAATGCAACCCAAGAACGATCCTGCGATTCAATTCGCGCTGAAGCTGGGTTTCGAATTTTGCGGGTACAATGATCTATATTACGCCAACCATGATATTGGGCTTTTCTTCTGTAAACCGTTATAAGCCCTCGGCGTAGCACTTTAAAGGACGATGACACTTATCAGTAACTTCTTACAAGTTTTGAATGGTTTTCTCTCCGCTGGAATCGCTATTACAGCATTCTCTCTGCTGCTGTACGCGTTTTCGTTTAACCTGCGCGATCGGGTGGCGCGTTCGCTGGCGATTATTTTGGTCTGCGTTGTGGTTGTCTTCGTCGGCAAGACGCTGAGCGGCATTGCGCAAAATTCTCAGCAACTGGAATTTTGGCTGCGCCTGCAATGGGTGGGCATCGTCTTCCTGCCAGCAGCCTACATGCAGTTTTCAGACGCCTTGCTCGCCACCACCGGCCGACCATCACGCGGCCGCCGCCGGTTGGCAGTGCGCCTGATGTACCTGGTTTCTCTGGGTTTTTTAGCTGTTCTGCCCACCCGCCTCCTGGTCGGCCCCTTAGTAGCCGACGCGATCCCAGCGCCCCATTTACAAAGAACCTGGCTGACCTGGGTCTTCGCAGCCTACTATGTCGCCGCCATGTTGATCTCGTGGGTGAATTTCGTACGCGCTTATCAGCGCACGGTGACCCGCACCAGCCGTCGGCGGATGACCTATCTGCTCGTAGGCGCTCTGGCGCCGGCTTTGGGTTCGTACCCCTATCTGCTGTTTGGTTCTTCGCTGGCGGCTGAACTTCCCCTGATCTTTTGGCTGGCTGTAACCGTGAGCAATATGCTCACTTCTGTGTTTCTGGTAGTAATGGCTTACTCGGTGGCTTTCTTTGGCGTCCCCTGGCCGGATCGCGTGGTGAAGCGCCGCTTATTCAAATGGATCATGCGCGGGCCGGCGACTGCATCCACCGTGCTGGTCATTACCACAATCTTTCGACGCTTTAGCAACTGGTTGGGAGTGGACGCCCAAACCGTTGTTCCGGTTATCATGGCCGGTTCGATCCTGATTTTGGAACATTTAATCACGTTGGCTGCTCCAGTATGGGAGCGCAAATTGTTTTATGGCCGCGACCGGGCGGACATGGATTTGATCCAGACCCTGGACGAGCGTATTCTGACGCTAGGCGACCTGCAACAGTTTCTGGAGGCGATCCTGGCGGCGGTGTGCGATCGGTTACAGGTCTCCCAGGCGTTTGTAGCCGTTTTTGGCGCCCAGGGTATTGAGCTTTTTGTGACGATAGGAGGTGATTATCCGCTGGAGGGCGATGAGTTGGCGAATGATCTGTTGCAGGCTGCGGCGCGAGGTGATCTTGCGGCGCAAGACAGCTTTTCGGAACAAGACGGCGTTGCGGAGCCGGGAGCCATCCAAAACAGGATTCTTGCCTGGGGCGATCATTGGCTGGCGCCGCTTTACGCTCAAAATGGATCTGAGGGGAGACGGCTGTTAGGCTTATTGGGCATTCTGCGCTCTGAAGGGCAAGAGTTGGATTTCGACCAGCAGGAGGCACTGGAGGTGCTTGCCGAGCGGGCATCGTTGGCGATCAACGACCGGTATCGCCAGGAACTGGCCTTCAGCTCCCTAGAGGCTCTGACGCCGCAAATGGACATGATCCAGCGTCTGCGTGCAGCCGCCCGCTATGATGGCGCGCAGATCTTGAGCGCCCCAGAACTCTCGCTTGAAGCGACCAATCTATCCCCGTGGGTCAAAGACGCCTTATCGCATTATTGGGGAGGGCCAAAATTGACGCAAAACCCGCTGCTTGGGCTGCAAATTGTGCAGCAGACAGCGCAAGAGCAAAAAGAAAGCGCCGCCAACGCGCTGCGCGCCATCCTGCGAAAAGCTATTGAAAACGTCCGACCCGAAGGAGACCGACGCTTTACAGCGGAATGGATTTTATATAATATATTGGAGATGAAATTTATGGAGGGCCGCAAAGTTCGAGAGATTGCGATGCGACTGGCAATGTCGGAGGCAGACCTGTACCGCAAACAACGGGTGGCTATCGAAGCCGTGGCGAATGCAATCCTCGAGATGGAGCAACAAGCGCGAAAGGGGAAAGTGGTCGCCGTTGATCATTCCTCAACGGAGAAAACCCTTTCGGGCAGCCTTGCGCCTGGGAATTCATTACCTAAGGATATTCACCTGGGGAGGTAGGTTTTAATGGTGACAAAACGTCGCTATAACTCAAATGGGGAGGCAAGCGAACCGCCTCCGCCAATGGACGAATCCTGGTGGGAAGCTTTGATGGCTGAAGACGAAGCGCTGAGTTCAGCGCGTCCGTACCGCACGATGCGCCGCGCTGCGCCAGAAAATCAGTACGAATCGTTGTACAATGGAAGCCACGAAACGGATAGCCTGGATTGGAAACGGGCGTTCGAGCTGTATGAACAGGATCAGGTCGTCCAATTAACCGTCACCGGCTGTAATCGTGGGGGGCTGCTGGTCGCTGGAGACCGGCTGCATGGTTTCGTTCCAATTTCGCATCTGGTGGAGACCCCATGCCCAGAGACCGACGCGGAAATTTGGCTGCAAAAACATATTGACCGCAAAATCAACTTGAAAATTATCGAATGCGATCAAGAAAGAGGGCGTGTGGTCTTTTCCGAACGCGCAGCCCAGGCGCGCCCGGGCAGCCGCAAATACCTCTTGAATACGCTACGCCCGGGGAGCTGCGTTACCGGCGTGGTGACCAACATCACCGAGTTTGGGGTATTTGTGGACCTGGGCGGAGTAGAAGGTCTGGTTCACGTTTCTGAAATCTCCTGGGGGCGCGTCCATCACCCGGCGGATGTCGTTCAGTTGGGCCAAGAAGTCAATGTGCACGTGATCAAGGTTGAACCTGAACGGGCGCGGGTGGCACTCAGTTTGAAGCGCCTGTATCCAAACCCCTGGGAGACAGCGGAAGAACGTTATCTTCCAGGTCAAGTGACCGAAGCCGTCATCACCAGCATTGTACCGTTTGGCGCCTTTGCACGACTTGAGGAGGGCCTGGACGGGTTGATCCACATTTCAGAATTCAGCGCCCTGAACGGATCTTACGATCCAGCGAAAATGCTGCAAGAAGGACAACGCGTTCAGGTGCGCATCCTGCATGTGGACGCCGCCCGGCAAAGACTGGGGCTGAGCCTCAAGGTGAATGAAACGCAAACTTCATAAATTGGACCGGGAGCAGCGCGCCTTCAACGCGCCCAATCCATCGCTCCCAGGGAGTTTGGCTCGGTTTCAGAAAGATGAAGGGGATTTGGCAGATCGCCTTTGGCGTGGCGTGCGGGCTGCTGGCCGCGGGCTTGATCTTGATGGTCGCCCAGCAGCCACGCGGCCAGGCTATTCAATTGCTGCCTCCGCCCACGCCTGCGCCGCTGATCGTGCATGTGGCTGGAGCAGTGGTTTCACCTGGCGTTTACCATTTGCCGCCGGACAGCCGCGTTCAACAAGCGATTGACGCCGCCGGAGGGCCAATGACAGACGCCGATCTTCAGACAATTAATCTCGCTGCGCCCGTGTTGGACGGCAGCTATCTTTGGGTGCCGTCGCAGATCATCACACCCTCCGCGATCACGGTCATTGCTACCGTCGCCCCACCCAAAGCGGCGTCTACCGTCTCAGGCAGCCTCCCGTTGGTGAACATTAACACCGCCTCGCAGGAAGAATTGGAATCGCTGCCGGGCATTGGGCCAGCGCTCGCCAAACAAATCATCGCTTACCGCACCGTGAATGGGCCTTTCAAAGTCATCGAAGATATTTTGGATGTGCCAGGGATCGGGCCAAAGACCTTCGAGAAAATCAAAGCTTTAATCACCGTCTGACCCGCCACACAACGCGGTATGCGCCGCAACTTTATGGGTTGGATTACGTACATGATACTGAGGCTTTCAACCAAAATCAGAAAGGGTTTATAAGGAGTTTATGATGAACAATGAATCGAAACGTCTCTATCGTTCGCGCAGCGAGCGTATGATTGGCGGTGTCTGCGGCGGTATTGGTAAATATCTGGAGATTGATCCAACCGTCATTCGCCTGTTGTTTCTGCTGCTCGCTTTTCTAAGCGGCGGCGTACCCGCAGTGATTGCCTATATCATCCTGCTCTTCGTTGTTCCCGAAGAGCCCCTGGCTACTGAGCCGCCCAAGCAAGAGTAGGCAATCAATTCGCCCCTCCTCGAAATCATAAGAGGAGGGGCGTCAGGGGGGCGAAGGAGATTTCTAATATAACTTCGAAATCGGCTGGTTCAGGCTGTAGCTGCCGAGCGCCTTCGATAAGCCTTAATCCAGCGCATGGCGTACTCATCATGCCCCATTAGCAGGTCGCACGCCAGGATGGTGGTCTGGATTTCCGGCACGGTGGGATCGGTGATCGCAGTAGTTAACCCGCGGGCAATAGCCAACGCCAGATAGGCGACATTGATGATCTTGCGGTCAGGCAGCCCAAATGAGACGTTGCTGGCGCCCAGATTCAAGTTAACGCCCAGTTCCTTGCGCACCAGATCCATGGACTCGAGCGTGATGCGCCCGGCTTGATGATCGGCGCCAACCGTCAGCGCCAGACAGTCAATGATAATATCTTGCGGCGGAATGCCATAATCGCTGGCGCGCTGCACCAGCTTACGGGCGACCGCCAGGCGCGCCTCTGGCGTGGACGGCACCCCGCTCTCATCCGTAATAACGCCAATAACAGCCGCGCCATATTGTTTGGCAAGCGGGAAAACTCGCTCCATCATGCTTTCTTCGGCTGTTGTGGAGTTGATCAACGCTTTGCCGGGATAGACTTCCAGCGCGGCCTTGAGCGCCTCGGGGTTGGCAGTATCTATGCACAGTGGGGTTTGCGAGACTTCCAGGATGGCCTGCACTGCGCCGCGCAGCAGAGCTGGCTCATCGGCGCCGGGAATGCCAGCATTGACATCCAGAATGTGAGCGCCGGCTTCAACCTGCTTGCGAGCGTCTTCCTGGACGACGGAAAAATCGCCCTGCGCCATGGTCTCGGCGAGTTTTTTACGGCGCGTGGGGTTGATGCGCTCGCCAATAATCGTGAACGGCCCATCGGGGCTGATCACAACCTGTCGGTCTTTGAGGGATACGCGCGTCTCCATCGATTTACCCTCAAGACAGTAATTGGCGCGCGGTGCGCACCGCGCTGGATGCATCTGGCGCGTAGGCGTCTGCGCCGATCTGGCGTGCGTAGGCGTCCGTCACGGGGGCGCCGCCAATCATCACTTTCACCCGCTCGCGCAAACCAGCCGTTTGCAACGCCTGCAACGTGTTCTGCATGTTGCTCATCGTGGTGGTAAGCAGCGCAGACATGCCAATAATTTGAGCGCCCTCTTGCGCGGCTTTGACAAACTTTTGCGGATCCACATCTACCCCCAGGTCTTGCACCTCGAACCCCGCCCCCTCCAACATCATCGCCACCAGGTTTTTGCCGATATCGTGCAAATCGCCCTTGACTGTGCCGATCGCCACCTTCCCAGCGGCTTTTATGCCGCCTTCCACCAGATAAGGTTTCAGCAGGGCAAGGCCCGACTGCATGGCGCGAGCGGCAATCAACATTTCAGGAACGAAGAACTCACCCTCTTCAAAACGCTTGCCGACCTCTTCCATGGCTGCGATCAACGCCTGTTGCAGGATGACATCCGCCGCCGTCCCTTTTTCCAACGCTTCTTTGACGCCGGTTTGCACTTGGGTAGCGTCTCCGTCAATAACGCTTTGATAGATATCTTTCAGGTCCATATTTTCCTCAAAATATTGGGTTGTAATGAGCCGAATGACGTTTGTTTTCAGGCATCCACGTGCCAGGTTACTGCAGCATCTTCCAAGACGCCGTCCAGGATTGCATCCGCCGAGGTATCAATGTCATCCAACAAAGCCCGGCGAGCCGCCTCAGCGTCGTGAGCTTCCAATGCATCCACAATGCGCGCATGAGTGATTTCCTGAGATTTACCAGCGTGGCGCAACACCATGAAGCGCGCCAGACGATCGTGCAAGCGCCCAATTGCGTCGGCCAGCTCCAGGTTTCCGGAAGCCAATCCCACCAAATAATGGAAGCGCCGATTTTCGTCCGTGTAGCGATCATAGGACTCGTCGTCGTCGCCCGTGTAGCCGGCGTGCACTTTGCGCAATTGTTCGATCTGATCTGGGGTAATGCGCAGGGCAGCGCGCTCAATGGCGGTCAACTCCAATATTTTACGCAGGTCGAGCATATCGCGTAATTGTTTCAAGGTCATCCGAGCGACGAAATAACCTGAGCGCGGGCGTATTGTGACCAGACCTTCCTGGCTGAGCATTTGCAGGGCGTCGCGCACCGGGGTTATGCTGGTGTCAAAGCGTTGAGCGAGTTCTTCCACATCCAGGCGTTCGCCGGGTCGGCGATGCCCCATGATGATCTCGCGGCGCACCAGACGATAGATGCGAGTTTTGGAGGTGCTATCCAGGTTAGTGGGCAAGTTCGCGGCAAGAGTCATAGATTAGCTAATCTTATCATAAGATATGCCAAAATTCAAGGAGTGATATTTCAGAACACTCATTCCTTGACATTTGATATATTAGATGATAGGATATGATATATCAAATGTCGAAGCTCGCCTTCGCAACCCAGGCTATTGCTTTATTGTATCACCCATGTAAGGAGGCGTACCGGAACAATTCTCCTCGTTTTTTCCAATCACCACACACCCTTCCTTGTTTCAGAGCAACACATGTTTACCAGCGGCGAACCGTTCTCACTTCCTCAACTGCCCCCTCAGGCTGGCGCAATCAGCCTCAGGGAATTTGAGGACGGGTTGCGGCTGGCGCTCATTTCTTTACCCATCGGAGGCCATAAATAATGGAAACGAAGAAAATTCACCCTTTAATCCCCGAAGCGCAGGAAGAACTGCGCAAGGGGAATATCTCGCGTCGGGATTTCCTGCGCATTTCCACCCTGTTGGGCATGTCGCTGGCCAGCGCCAAACTCCTGGCCGCTTGCGCGCAACCTCCGGCTTCGCCCGTCGCCACTGAAGCAGGGCCAGCCGCCACCGTTGCAGTTACGGAAGCGCCAAAGGCAGGGCCAGTGCGCGGCGGCGTCTTGCGCGCCGCCACACGCGTCGAGCGTGTTGACCATCCGGCGCGCTTTTCGTTGGTCAGTCAATCCCACGCCTGGCGGCATGTCTTCGAGTACCTGACCTATACCGATCCAAAGGGCATCACCCAGCCCTATCTGCTAGAAAAATGGGAGGCCAGCGACGACTTGTTGACCTGGACGCTGTACGTGCGCAAAGGCGTCAAGTTTAACAACGGTCAAGAGCTGACTGCCGACGATGTGGTCTTTAACTTCGGTCAGTGGTTGAACAAGGACGTCGGTTCTTCTCTCTTAGGCGCTATGAGCTATCTGGACGCGAGCGGGGTTGAGAAGAAAGATGATTACACGGTTGTGCTTCATCTCAATGCGCCCAGCATTTTCATCCCCGAGCACTTGTTCCAATATCCGGCGGCGATTGTCCCCAAGACCTTCGGCGGCGACATCACCCGCGAGCCAATCGGTACAGGCGCATTCACCATGGCGGAATATGTGCCCGCCGAACGCTGCCGCCTGGTCGCACGCAAGGATTATTGGCGCAACGGCGAAGACGGCAAACCACTGCCCTATCTGGATGAATTATTAATGGTTCAACTCGGCGAGGATCGCTCCGCTGACCTGGCGGCGCTGCAAACCGGCCAGGTGGACACGATCATTGAGCCGCCTGTTTCCGTTTGGGAGGCGGTAAAGGATGACGCCCGCTTCGAGGTGGTTTCCACGCCGACCAGCGCCACCCGCGTTCTACGCATGCGCGTTGACCAAGACCCCTGGCAAGATAATCGCGTCCGGCAGGCGTTGAAATATTGCCACAACCGCGAGAAAATCCTGGCTGTGGCGCTGCAAAACCAGGGTACCATCGGCAATGACAGCCACGTCGCCCAGGCGCACCCTGAATACGTGGATATTCCGCCTTTCCCGTTCGACACGGAGAAATCCAAAGCTCTGCTGGCCGAAGCCGGTTATCCGAATGGCGTGACCGTCGAGTTGGTGGTGGCAAGCGATTGGCCCGAATCGATGGCCTATGCTCAGGCGCTCAAAGAGGATGCCGCGGCGGGCGGATTCACCATCAACCTCAAGACGATGCCGGCTTCTCAGTATTGGGACGGCTGGACCGAGTGGAACCTGGGTATTACCTGGTGGGCGCACCGCACTCTGGCGCCCATGTTGCTGCCTCTGGCATACATCGCCGATGCAGACGGCAAACCCGTTCCGTGGAATGAGACCCGCTGGGTAGATGAGGAATTCTCCAAGATCCTCAAAGAAGCGGAGGCCACGCTGGATCTACCCAAGCGCCGCGAATTGGTGGGCAAACTGGAGGAAATTCAGAAAGAGCGCGGCTCTGTCTGTATCCCCTTCTTCATGAATGTCTGGAAAATCTACGATAAGAAATTCCACGGCATCGTTCCTTCGCCCGAGGAATACGCCATCTTCTACGAGACCTGGAAAGAAGCCTAACCTTTTATTATTACGGCGGCGCAGGGGCGCTCTGCGCCGCCGTAATGACACCTGGCGTGGCAAAAGTTGTCGTTTGGTAGAATTATCTTTGTTCAAAATAAATCAAATGCATCATTCTAAAATTATCCGAGAGGTTTTGCAATGATCGAAACGCATGGCAGGAGCATGACCAGCGCCCATTATGCCCGCATGGGCAAGGAAGAATGCGAAAAGATCCACATGGCCAGCCTGGAAATTCTGCAGCGGGTGGGCATAGATGTCCATGATGAAAAAGCCCGCCAGATTCTGGCCGATGGCGGGGCAAAAGTTGACGGTTTGCGCGTGCGCCTCCCCGAATACATGGTCACGCGCGCCCTTTCCACGACGCCCAAACGAATGACTCTGTATGACCGCAATGGCAAAGTCGCCATGCGCGCCGGCGGGTACAACACATACTTCGGCGGCGGCTCTGATTGCTTGAACATCCTCGATCACCGCAGCGGACAGCGTCGAAAGCCCAAACTGAGCGATGTGCGCGAAGCGACTTTACTCATGGATGCTCTGCCGGAGATTGACTTTGTCATGTCGGCGTTCCTGCCGGAAGACGTGGATCAAAACATCTATGACCGTTATCAGATGGAGGTCATGCTCAATAACACCACCAAGCCGATTGTCTTCGTCACCCCGGATTTCGAAGGCTGCGTGGCGGCAGTGGAGATGTGCGAAATCGTCGCTGGCGGCGCGGAAGCCTTTCAGCAGCGACCATTCGCCACCTGCTACATCAACGTAACCTCGGGATTGACCGCCAATGCAGAGGCTTTGCAAAAATGCATCTACCTGGCCGAAAAAGGGCTGCCGTTGCTGTATATCCCCTTGAATGCGGGCGGTGTGAATTCCCCGGTGACCACTGCCGGGTGTATGGCTTCCATGAACGCCGGCGTTTTGCTGGGCATTGTGCTTTCGCAGTTGGTGCGCCCGGGTGTGCCCGTTGCCGTACCAGGCTGGAATGGCGGCCCATATAATCTGCAAACCATGGTGGGCAATTATGTGTTGGCGGATGAACAGGGTGTGCCGACTTCGATGGGAAAGTATTACGACCTGCCCGTCTTTGGGCTGGGTGGTTCGACCGACTCAAAGATCCTCGACCAGCAATGCGGCTTTGAGATCACCCTCAGCCTGATGACCGCTTTGTTGCACGGAGCGAACATCGTTCATGATGTAGGCTTTATGGACGCCGGTTTGCAAGGTTCGCTGCAAGTCATCGCCATCTGCAACGACATCCTGGGCTTTCTGCGGGCTGCCACCTCCGGCGTGGTGGTGAACGACGAAACTCTGGCGTTGGATGTGATCGAGGAATTGGGCCCAACAGGCAATTATCTCGGCCACCCCCACACGTTGCAGCATTTCAAAGAGCCATTCTATTCCAAACTCATGGATAAAAACCCCTATTCTGTGTGGGAGAAACGCGGCGCTACCAGCATGGAACAGCGAGCAGCGCGCCTGGTGGATCAGACCCTGAGCAAACACCAGCCCGAACCATTATCCGAGGAGGTTCAAAAAGCCATCCGTAAGATTGTCCTGCGCGAACAAGAACGGGCGGCATAATCCCCAATCCGGGAGCTAACCGATCATGGCAAGATTCATCGTCCGCCGATTGTTCACCATGTTTCTCACCATGTTCATCGTCTCGATGTTGGTATTTGCCATCGTCGAGATTGCGCCGGGGAATGTCGCCCGCAACATTTTGGGGGCATACGCCACCCCTGAACAAGAGAAATCTATGGAGAACCAACTCGGTCTGGATCGTCCGATCATCATTCGCTATATCTCCTGGCTGCTGGGTTCGGACTGGCAGGTAAGTCGGCGTCTGGGTATGCCGGTCAAAGAGATTGTCATCTCACAGGGCGTGGTAGAGCGCTATCATCAATGGTGGGCAGTGGATGAAAACGGCGATCTGGTGCAATGGGATGTCGAAGGCGGGAAGCTGATCAAACTCGTTCGCCAACCAGATGGCAGCGTGGTTCAGGTTTTGGACGATCAATCCTGGAAATTCGACGAGGACGGCAACGCCTACTTTTGGGGATTAGATACTGCCAACCGGGCAGCTTTGTGGATGCCTGGTCAGGAGGGGACGGAATATCGGCTGGAATACTCTGGCTGGATCGAAGCCGCGGATTCTCCGGTGGATTATATTCCGATGAGCAAAGGCTTGCTGCGCGGCGACGCCGGCATCTCGCTGCGCTATAAACGCCCGGTTTCCGAGGTCATCGGGCGACGCATCAGCAACTCCCTGATCCTGGCGGCGCTGGCGTTCTCCGTCTCTATTCCAATCGCCATTGTGCTGGGTTTAATCGCCGGCCTGAACGAAGGGAAACCGGTTGACCGGCTGATCTCGCTGGGCGGCTTGATCACTGCCGCTTCGCCAGACTTCGCCACCGGCATCTTGCTGATCATGATCTTTGGCATGTGGCTAAAAATTCTCCCAGGGGCGACGGTGTTTCTGAGCGAGACGGCCATCTTTAAGGATCCACGCATGTTGATTCTGCCGGTGCTGACCGCCAGCCTGGTGGAAATTGGTTATGTGTTACGCATCACCCGCTCGAGCGTGGTAGAGGTGATGAACAGCGCCTATGTGCGCACTGCGGTGCTGAAGGGACTTTCGCAGCGCCAGGTGGTGTTACGCCATGTTTTGCGCAATGCACTGATGGCGCCCATCACAGTGATCATGCTGCACGTCAACTGGTTCATCGGCGGTTTGGTGGTGGTTGAATCGGTTTTTGGTTTTCCTGGGCTGGGCAACTTCATCTTGAATGCGGCGCTTTATAAAGATGTGTACGCCATCGAAGCCGGCGCCATGGTGTTGATCGCCTTAGCCGTGGGTACGCAATTGATCGCGGACATCATTTATTCGCTGATCAACCCCCGCATCCGTTACGCGTAGGAGACTGTCATGTCCACCGCATCGTTTCAAGAAGACATAGCCAGACCGAAACAGCCGCCGCAACCTGTTGCTCCGCTTCCAGAACAATTGGGCGCGGCCAGACGTTTTTTTGCTGGTCTGTGGAAGCGCGTACGCGACTTGATCGAGATCATCACCGCCTCCCCTACTGCGGTTGTGGGCTTAATCATGGTCTTGTTCTGGGTGTTCGTGGCCGTTTTTGCTCCGCTGATCACCACCTACTCTCCGTTGGAGCAAGACTACAAAGCCATCAACCAGCCGCCGTCCGCTGCTCATATCCTGGGTACCGATCAATTGGGGCGGGATGTGTGGTCGCGCCTGGCGTATGGCGCACGCACCATCTTGACATTGGGGCCGGCTTCGGTGCTGGTCGCTTTTCTCTTGGGCATCGCCCTGGGCTTACCTTCGGGTTATTACGGCGGCGCGATTGACGAAACCGTGATGCGCATTTTGGACGCGCTCATGGCTTTCCCCACCATCCTGCTTTATATGATTATCATCTCCGCGGTGGGGCCGTCGCACTTCAATGTGGTGATTGCCATTGCCATCGGCGGAGCGCCGGGCATTGCTCGCCTGGTGCGCGCTTTAACCATGGACATCCGCACGCGAGAATATGTGGCGGCGGCAAAACTACGCGGCGACTCCGACTTTACGATCATGGTGCGTGAGATTTTGCCCAATTGCCGTGGGCCGCTCATCGTAGATTTCCTGATGCGCATCGGGTACGCCGCGTTCTACATCGGCACGCTTGGCTTTCTGGGTCTCGGCTTGCCGCCGCCCACGCCTGACTGGGGTGGAATGGTGCAGCAAGGTCATAACCACATGATGGCGAATGTCTGGCCGGTGCTAAGCGCCACCCTGGCGATTATCACACTGGTGATTGGGTTGAACATGTTCGCCGACGGAGTGCGCGAAGAAAGTATGCGCTATCAATGAGTTACGTAGCCACATTTTATCGAATTTGCAAAAACAGCGCAGAGTAGTAATGGAACAAACACCTGTACTGAAAGTGGATGGGTTAGCGGTCGCTTACAAGACCCGTAAACGCGACATCCATGCAGTGCGCGATGTATCGTTTGAAATCTACAGCGGCGAAAACCTGGGACTGGTAGGCGAATCGGGCTGTGGCAAAAGCACCGTCGCCTATTCGATTGTCAATTTTCTCGGTCCGAACGGCAGAATTGTGCGGGGAAATATCTTATTCAAAGGCGAGCCATTGCACAACCGCTCCGAAAAAGAGCTGCGCCGCTTGCGCGGGGCGGATATTTCAATGGTTTACCAAGAACCGATGTCAGCGCTCAATCCATCTATGCGCATTCAGGATCAGTTGGCGGAAAGTCTGATTACCCATCGTGGTATGCCCAGGTCCGAAGCGTATGGAAAGTCTTTGCAGGCGTTGAAAGATGTGTATATGCCCGACGCCGAGGCAGTCATGCTGCGCTACCCACATCAACTCTCCGGTGGTCAACAGCAACGCGTGGTCATCGCCATGGCCTTGCTCAATAATCCATCCTTGCTGATCATGGATGAGCCAACCACCGCTTTGGATGTCACCGTCGAAGCCGCCGTGTTGGACTTAATCGCTGAACTCAAGGAGCGCTATCAGACCGCCACCCTGTACATCAGTCACAATCTGGGGGTGGTGGCGCGCGTCTCCGACAAAGTGGGCGTAATGTACGCCGGTGAAATCGTAGAATTGGCCTCCACCCGCTCCATTTACCAATCGCCGCTACATCCTTACACGATGGGTTTGATGCGTTGCCTGCCAGATGTGGACGCGCCCAAAGGCACGCGCCAACTCCTTCCGATTGAAGGGCGCGTCCCCTCGCCCGCCAATTTGCCCAGCGGGTGCATCTTCGCGCCGCGCTGTCCACACGTCATCGCCGAATGCTCCGCACAGCGCCCGAAGTTGATCGAACTGACCACCGGGCATCATGTGCGTTGCATTCGCGCCGGCGAGTGGATCGGCAAGGATATGGTCTGGCTGGATCAGGGCGTCTCGACCGAACCATGTCCAGATCGAGATGAAGCCTCACCTGAAAAAACCCTGGTCGTTCAAAACGCGCGGGTGTACTATCCAGTTCCCTTCAAGACGGTCGCCGGGCTATTTGGCCTGGAAAAACGTCAATATGTACGCGCCGCCGATGATATAAGTTTACAGGTGAAACGCGGGCGCACGCTGGGAATTGTCGGCGAATCGGGCTGCGGCAAGAGTACACTGGCGAAAGCCATTGTCGGGCTGGAGCCGCTGTACGATGGGAAGATCGAATTTCTGAATATGGACATCTCCAGTCCACTGAACAAGCGAAAACTGAACGTCATTCGCGAACTGCAAATGGTCTTCCAGGATCCCAACGGCACGCTCAATCCATCTTACTGCGTCGGCGATCAGATCGCCGCCTCCTTGCGACGCTTCCACACTGTTCCACCCGATCAAGTGCAGGGTGAAGTAGAGCAGCTTCTGCGTTCAGTAAAACTGGATGAAAGTTATTACTACCGTTTACCGCGTCAGTTGAGCGGCGGCGAGAAACAACGCGTGGGCATCGCCCGCGCCATTGCTTCCAACCCGGCGATGGTGATCTGTGATGAACCGGTATCAGCTCTGGATGTTTCGGTGCAAGCAGCGGTGTTGAATCTGCTGTTGGAAATTCAAAAGACGCACAACACCACGATGATCTTAATTTCGCACGATCTCAGCTCAGTGCGTTTCTTTTCGGATGACGTGGCTGTGATGTATTTGGGGCGTGTGGTCGAAATTGGCCCCTGCGAGGCGATCTATATGCCGCCTAACCATCCCTATACGGCAGCGTTATTGGCGGCAGTGCCGCGCCCCGATCCCGATCTGGAGCCATCCAGGGTGCGATTGACAGGGCGCGTGCCCAGCGCAGTGAATCCGCCCAGCGGGTGTCGTTTTCACACACGCTGCCCCTTTTACATGGGTGACATTTGTAAAGAGCAAGAGCCGCCCGAAAGAGATTTCGGCGGCGGACATAAAATCTATTGTCACCTTTCTCAGGAGGAATTGGAGCAGATCAAGCCATAAGCCGGTCCATCCAGAGCTATTTTTGCCCAAGATCACGGGCGTGGTCTTTTACTGACCACCAAACGCAAGCTGATCGAGCAAAGGGCAAAAAAACAAAATCTATGCGCGGGAGACCCGCTTTGACCATCTTTGGCAGGGGCTCTGTGCGTACAAATCTCATTTATCGAAAGGCATTTTCGCCATGCATGATACCAAACCTTTCTTTTTGCGCGACCCATGGGTTTATGACCAGAACAAAAAGCGCAACCTGCGCCAGGATGCGCGCCTGGGTTTCGATACCCGCGCCCTGCACGCCGGTTTTCATCCGCTAAAAAACGTCGAACAATTTCGCGCCTTTGTCCCGCCCATTGTGCAATCCATGACCTATCCTTATCCATCTTTCGAAAAATTTCCGGATTACATTTATGGGCGCAGCAAAACGCCAACCGTCAGCGTGCTGGAAGAACGCCTGGCAGCCTTAGAGGGCGGAGAAAGCGCGGTGACAGCCGGCTCTGGTTCACAGGCGTTGTTCAATTTGATCTTCACCATTGCCCGCCCCGGCGATAACATCGTGACCACGCTAAACACTTTCGGCGAGGGGTATAAGCAAGCGGCGACCATTTTCCCTGAGCGCTGCGGCGTAGAATTCCGCTTTGTCAAAGAGTTCAGCGAGCCGAAAGCCTGGGATCGAGCGATTGATCAAAAGACCCGTCTGGTGTGGGTCGAAACGCCGAGCAACCCGTGCTTGCAGGTCACGGATATTGCCGCGGTAGCAGAAGTCGCTCATGCTCACAACGTCCCTCTGCTGGTGGATAACACCACAGCCACGGCTGCTTTGCAAAAACCCATGGAGTTGGGCGCAGACATCGTTCTGCTCTCTTTGACCAAATTCCTGGCGGGCAATGCTTCCGTATTGGGCGGGGCGATCGTCGGTCCGGAAGACCTGGTGGAGGACATCCGCTGGAACACCACCGAGTTCGTCGGCGCGATCCTGCAACCCTTCGAAGCCTGGCTTATGTTGCAATACCTGGAGACGCTATCCCTGCGCATGGAGCGCCACAGCGCCAACGCCCAAAAAGTGGCTGAATTTCTGGCAGCGCACCCCAAAGTGAAACACGTGAATTACTCCGGCCTGCCCGCTCATCCCCATTACGAACTGGCTTGCCGCCAGATGAAAGCCCATGGTGGGTTGTTATCCTTCGTAGTCCCTGGCGGCATGCAGGGCGCAGCGACGGTGATGAACAGCCTGGAGTTAATCGTCCATGCAGTAACCTTCGGCACCAGTCGGACGATTTGCATGCACCCGCGCACCATCACCCATGAACACATGACGCAGGAAGAGCGCGACGAAGCCGGCATTGACGATGGCTTGATCCGTCTATCGGTTGGGCTGGAAAACCCAGAGGATATTATCGCCGATCTGGATCAAGCGTTGGCTCGTTTATAGCCGAATCTACGTCATCTATTCACCCTCCCAATTCCGCCAACTCCGGAGGTAGCCGGACAGGCGGTTTTGAGGAGGGTAGTTCTATGGAGAAAACCAAGTTGCAAAAAGAGGTCATTTTTACACCTTCCGCGCCGCAGCCAGCCGGCCCGTACTCGCAAGGGCTGCGCCTTGGTGGTTTTATCTACACCGCCGGGCAGACGCCAATCAACCCACAGACCGGCCAGCTTACCGGGACGACAATTGAAGAGCAAACCGCCCAGGTGTTAGAGAACATTCGCGCCATCCTGGAAGCTGGCGGAGCAAGCATGGCGAATGTGGTGAAGACCACCGTCCACCTCAGCGATTTGGGCTTGTTCGCCCGCTTTAACGCCGTCTATGAGCGTTACTTTCCTGATCCAAAGCCTGTGCGCACCACCGTCGGCAGCCAGCTTGGCGGCGGCGTTCTGGTTGAGATAGATGTGATTGCTTATCTCAGCGATGCATCCTGATAGAAACGTATGAGATTCCCTGAATATGGGGTGTGTAACGATGCGTGACGCCTTATTAGAAAAGTTGCGCCTTTCGCCGGCGCGCCTGGAGACGTTAAACGCCGTGCTGTTGAACCCGGATTTGCGGGTGATAAGCGATTTCCTGGATGTGGTTTTGAAGTATGGAACGCCGCAAGAGATCAACCATCGGGCTGAGGAGGCCTCGCAATTGCCGGTGTTGCTCGAGCAAGTGCGGCGAACGCGACCTGAATATCTCGCTGATCTGGAATGGTTGCGCCAGGCGCGCGATAGCGGCGCCTTCATCCGCATTCAAGATTACCGCCGCAAAGTGCTGGGGGGAAAAGCGGACAGGATGGAATTTCCTGATCGTTATTCCGTGACGATGGAGATCAGCGCCTGCCAGTATTTTCCCTGGCTGATGGAGATCGCCCGTCGGGCGGCTGAGCGCGGCGAAATCATGCCGGCGCGCTTTATCCGCGTGCGCAACATGAAAGAACAAGAAGCGGACGGCGATTTACCCGCCTTTGCCGCAGCCATGCAGATCATCGGCGCCAGTTACGTTGAACAACTTGACACGCGCGGCTCAGACGGCTCGAATATTCATTTGGGCGGCGCGGACACCCTCATCGGTTATTACGGTGGGGTGGGTCAGCCCAACCATTACCCCTTGAAGTGGCTGGACGAATACCTGTATTACTATACGCGTTACGGCGTGCGGCAGGTGCTTAATGTCAACCCCGGTACGGTATTGGTGGGCTATTTACTTCACCGCCTGGGCGTGGATATTGAATTCAAGATTTCCGTCACCCTGGGCAACGATAACCCCTATTCAGCGCTGTGGACGCTGCTCACCGCCCACCTTTTCTCTCGCGATGACGGAAGTACACCGCTGGTGGGTTTTAACTGGAGCAACTCCGTTAACAACGAAACGATAGAAATCACCGCTCAATTCCGCAAAGCGTTGGGGCTGGAGGATCTGGTGCGCTTCGAACACCATGTCACCGAAACGTGGAAAGGATTGGTGATCCAGCCGTATAACCGGCGCGATGACATCCTGGCGCTGGCAGATCATATCGCCAACCTCTCCGCCAAGCACGAAGGCGGCGAACCGGAAGTGGAAATGAGCCGCCAACGCCCATCCGATGTTCAGGATTATTACCGTCTTAAGGAAGAAATCCTGGCGACCGGGGAATGGGAAACGCTGACCCTTAACTTTCAAGACAAGTTCGACTCCTTAAACCGCACTGCCTGGGCGTTGACGGAGCGCGGGCTATCCTTTACAGCCGCGAGGAACCTTCATGGTTGAACAGACCCGCCCTCCTGTTCCGGCGCGCGGACTTCATAAAGCCATTCCCCTGGAACGCATTTTTGCGGCGCGTCAGCGGACTGCCGAGATTACACTGCACACGCCTCTGGTAAGATTGAATCTCGACGATGCGCCGGCTGAAATCTATCTGAAACTCGAGACCTTACAGCCGGTGGGGTCTTTCAAACTACGCGGCGCGGCGAGCGCCATGACTGCCTTAGATGACTCCACCTTGAAAGCTGGCGTCTGGACCGCCAGCGCTGGCAATATGGGCTACGCAGTCGCCTGGTGCGCGCGAAGGTTGGGCGCGCCCTGCGCGGTGGTGGCGCCGGAGGACGCGCCAGCGGCAAAGCTGCAAGCCATCGCTGCTCAAGGCGCGACGATCCACCTTGTCCCATTTGCCGCGTATCAGGAAATTCAGCGCCGGTGCAGCCCGAATGGCTTGGTAGAGCCGATGCTGGAGGCAAAGTTAACCGCCATGACCTTGATCCATCCCTTTGCGGATGAGCAGGTGATGGCTGGCAACGCGGTCATTGGTCTGGAAATCTTAGAAGACCTACCGCAGGTGGAGGCGGTCATCGCGCCCTATGGCGGCGGAGGGCTGAGCTGCGGCATCGCCTCTGCGCTACGTGCTCTACGTCCACAGATCCGCATTTACGCTTGCGAAGTAGAGACCGCTGCGCCGCTGGCTGCCAGCCTGGCCGCGAGCCAGCCGGTTGAGATAGCTTATGCGCCCAGCTTTGTCTCCGGCATGGGCGCGCCGTTCGTTTTTCCCCAAATGTGGCCGTTAGCCAGCCATTTGCTGGATGATTCGCTGGTGGTTTCCTTAGCCGCCGTGCGGCGGGCGATTCGCCTTTTGGCGTTGCACAACCATGTCATCGCCGAGGGCGCAGGAGCCGTGTCTGTGGCCGCTGCCATGAACGGTATGGTCGGCGCAGGTAAGATCATCTGTATCGTATCCGGCGGTAATATGGACGCCTCGCTTCTGGTGAATATCCTGTCAAAAGGGATACAATAAGCCTCTACATCCATTTGGAAGGGACAAAATGATTTATCAAAACAGGGATCAGGGCATCCGACGCATCCAGGCGCGTGAAGACCGCCGATGTTACGGCATGGGCCTGGGCGTTTTGATCCTGGATGACGTCTATCCGGGCTTCCCCGGCGATGTGCGCAACGCCAGCGCCTACCCCTTTCCCATCCAATATGAAATTGTGGAAGGGGTAGACATCCCTCAATTGGTGATTGCGGAGGATAAATCGCCCTGCCTGGCGCCGGTGGTGCGCGCCGCCCGCAAGCTGGAGCGCATGGGCTGCCGGGCAATTGCCGCCGAATGTGGCTATTTCGCCTATTTTCAACGTGAAGTGGCAGCCAGCGTGCGCGTCCCGGTGTTTATGTCCAGCCTGTTGCAAGTGCCCTGGGCGCAACAATTGATCAGCTCCGATCAGGTGGTCGGCATCCTCATGGCGAACGAGCGCTATCTCACCGAGCGGCATTTGGAGTCGGTGGGCATTCGCCCGGGCTCGAATTATGTGGTCGGCGGGGCAATGACGCAATTCGAGTGCGAGGAATTTGATCACCTATGGACGCAGGGTCGCCGCAGCGATCCGCCAGCAGCGAACTACGCTAAAGCCGAGGCCGAGTTCTTGAAGGTTGCGGTTCGTTTTTATCAACAGCATCCCAACATGGGCGCTATGGTGCTGGAATGCACCGGATTTCCACCGTTTGCGCGCGCCTTGCAACGCAAGATTGACATCCCTATCTTCAGTTGGGGAACCCTGTTAGACTATGCTTATTCTGTTGTAGTGCATCGAGATTATTACGGCCACGTGTGAGCCGAATGAGGTGATTTATGGATTTTGCTGAACGCGTTGTCAAACTTGCCCCAGAGGGCGCCTATTATATGTTGGGACGCGCCCAGGCTTTGGAAGCCGCGGGGCGCGAAATCATCCATCTGGAAATCGGCCAGCCAGATGCGCCGACTTTTCAGAATATTGCCCAGGCTGGCATGGATGCGATTGCAGAAGGTTATACCCGCTATACTCCTTCCGCTGGCATCCCGGCGCTGCGCAAAGCAATTGCTGAAGACGCTGGCAGACGGCGAGGCATCTCTATTGATCCAGCGCAAGTGGTGATCGGCCCGGGTGCAAAGCCGGCACTGTTCTTCCCCACATTGGCGCTGGTGCGTCCCGGTGATGAAGTTATCTATCCAGATCCCGGGTTTCCAACCTACGCGGCGATGATCGAAGTCGCCGGCGGCGTGCCTGTACCCGTGCCTCTGCGAGAAGAACAGGATTTTTCTTTCGACCTGGAAGTATTCGACCGCCTGGTGAGCGAACGCACGCGCATGATTGTGCTGAACTCGCCCAGCAACCCCACCGGCGGCGTGATGCCGCTCTCGGCCCTGGAGCATATCGCCGAGGTCGCTTGCCAACGGGATATTTGGGTGCTTTCGGACGAGATTTATGCGCGCCTGGTGTACGAAGCGCCCGCTCCAAGCATCGCCGCGCTGCCCGGCATGGCTGAACGAACCATCATTTGCGATGGGTTCTCTAAGACTTACGCCATGACCGGTTGGCGGCTGGGTTATGGCATCATGCCCAAACCCTTAGCCGAGCGCGTGGAACTGCTGCTCACCCATTCCGTGGGCTGCACGGCAAGCTTCACTCAGATCGCTGGCCTGGAAGCCATTCAGGGGCCGCAGGAGCAGGTTGAGGCAGTGATCGCCGAGTACCGCCGCCGGCGGGATGCGCTGGTCGCCGGGTTGAATGCCATTTCCGGCGTCTGCTGCAGAATGCCGCAAGGGGCATTCTACGCCTTCCCGAACGTGAGCGCCTTCGGTCGCCCGTCGAACTGGCTGGCCGAGTATCTACTCGAAGAAGCCGGCGTGGCGCTGCTGCCAGGCGTGTCCTTTGGCAAGTACGGCGAAGGCTACTTACGCTTATGTTTCGCCAATTCATTGGAAAACATCTTACAAGCCCTGGAACAGATGAAAGAGGCTTTGAGCAGGTTGTAGGAGATTATCGGAATGCTTAGTAATTATGCCGACCGGCAAACCCCCCAGTTTCGCGTGCTTTCGGACAGACAATGCCAGGAATTATACCTGGCGGCGCTGGAATGCCTGAACCGCATCGGGGTCATTGTCAACCACGATGGCGCTTGCCGGGCGTTGGCCGCGGCCGGCGCCCGCGTGGAGGGAAACCATGTTTTCATTCCTCCGCACATTATCCAAGAGACGCTCGTCCTGGCGCCGCGCACGTTCACCTTGTGGGGACGCGATCATCAACATTCTCTGCAAATCGCCCCCGACCGGGTCTATTTTGGACCTGGCCCCACCTGCACTTACGTTTACGATCCAATCACCGGCGAACGGCGCAAGGCGCGGCGCGGCGATGCAGCCAACACCGCCCGCGTTTGTGACGCCCTGGAAAATATTGATTTCCTGATGAGCCTCTCCATCTTCGATGATGTACACCCTATGCTCTCGCCAGTGTATGAATTCGCCGAAATGATCGCTAACAGCGGCAAGCCAATCGTCGCCTGGGCGAACGATCCGGCGACGCTGGAAGACATCTATCAAATCGCGGTGGCAGTCGCCGGCAACGAAGTCTCGTTACGCAAGAAACCGCTGTTCGCTTATTTTGCCAATTATGAGTCGCCATTGCGCCACGGCGAAAAACAAATCGCCAACATGATTTGGGCGGCAGAGCATGGCGTGCCGGTCATCTATCTGGGCGGGCCAACGGTGGGGCTGGAATCGCCGGTGACCGGCGCCAGCGCCCTGACGCTGTATCTGGCAGCCGCGCTGAGCGGCCTGGCAATTCTGCAACTCAAGCGGCGCGGAGCGCCCATCATGATCGGCGGGCTGCCCTCCGCCATGGATTTGCGCACTGCCCGACCAGCTTACGGCTCGCCGGAGATGAATCTGCACACCGCCGCAGCGGCGGACCTGGCGCGCTATCTGGGCTTGCCTTTCATGGGCACCGCCGGGGCTTCGGAAAGCAAACTCATAGACGCCCAGGCTGGTGTGGAAATTTCCATTCAAATCCTGATGGCCGCTTTGAGCGGCGCAGGCATGGTGCACGATGTAGGCTTCCTGGATTGCGCCGATATTGGCTCGCTGCAACTGCTGGTGCTGGCGGATGAGGTGATCAGCATGGTCAAACGCATCACACGCGGGCTGGAGGTGAACGCGCACACAATCATGCTGGATCTGATCGAAAAAGTAGGCCCGGCAGGGCATTTCATGGCTGAGCCAGAGTCGGTCGCTCTGTGCCGCAGTGAAATCTGGGTCCCCAGGCTGCTCGACCGCAACGCTTATGTGATCTGGGAGCAAATGGGCAGTAAGCCCACCTACCAACGAGTCAACGAGCGTCTGCAAAAAATCCTGGCGACGCATAAACCCCCTGAACTACCAGAGGGCGTCGAGCAGAAGATTCGAGCGATCTTAGAGGTCGCTGAACAACGCGAGGCAAAGAACTGAGCCTCACGGGCGCACGTGATAGTCGCCCACCGCCACCCATTTGTAGGTGGTCAGTTCGCGCAGGCCCATTGGGCCGCGTGCGTGCAGCCGTTGCGTCGAGACGGCCACTTCCGCTCCCAATCCGAACTGCGCGCCATCGGTAAAGCGGGTGCTGGCGTTCACGTAAACCGCCGCCGAATCCACCTCCGCCAGGAAACGCTGGGCGTTAGCCTGGCTGCTGGTCAAGATGCCATCCGAATGACCGGTGCTGTGCGCTTCGATGTGCTGCAAAGCTTCGTCCAGGCTGTCCACAACTTTTAGCCCCAAAACCAGGGAAAGCCATTCGGTGTCAAAATCCTGCGGCCCGGCTGGCAAAACTGATGCGGGCAGCTCGCCATTTGAATCGCTTGACTGTAAATAGGGCAAAGCCGATGCGTCCGCGCGAAAGCTCACTCCGGCTTTTTCCAGCTCGGCAACCAAACGAGGCAGGAACTCGCCCGCCGCCTTGCGATGCACCAGGACGGTATCCAGGGCATTGCACACGGTGGGGCGCTGCGTCTTGGCGTTATGGATCACCTTGAGCGACTCTTCCAGGTTGGCGCTTTCATCCACAAACAAATGGCAGATGCCGATGCCGCCGGTGATCACCGGAATGCGGCTGTTTTCGCGGCAAAAGCGATGCAAGGCTTCGCCGCCGCGTGGGATGAGCATATCCACATCCTCGTACATTTGCAATAGCTGCATGACCAACGAGCGATCCGGGTTATCTATCAGTTGAATGGCGTGGACGGGCAGGCCACACTCTTGCAAAGCCTGGCGCGCCAGCCCTACCAGAACACGATTCGAACCCAACGTCTCGCTGCCGCCGCGCAGAATGATAGCGTTGCCGGTCTTCAGCGCCAGGCCCGCCACATCAATGGTGACGTTTGGGCGCGCCTCATAGATGACCGCCAGCACCCCCAACGGGACGCGCTGTTTATACAGGCTCATACCGTTAGGCAACGTCGTCTGGTCGAAACGCTCGCCGATTGGGTCCGGCAACTCCGCCACCCGCCGTAAATCAGCCGACATACCCTGCAACCGTTCTGGGTTCAACATCAGACGATCCAACATCGCCGCGCTTAAACCAGCCTGGCGCGCGGCAGCCAGATCCTCTGCATTGGCCGCCAAAATCTCCGCCGAGGAAGACAGCAAAGCCTCCGCCAGACAAAGCAAGGCTGCATTTTTCTGCTCGCTGCTTGCTCGACCAAGCTTGCGGGCGGCTGCCCGCGCCTGCTTACCCATTTCGACCAACATCTCAACCTCCCATCATTCTGGCTGTGTTTTATAACAGCACCATGTTATTGCGATGAATTACCTCATCCCCATAGAAAAACCCCAAAATACGCTCAATCGCCTCGGATTGCTCGCCGCGGATACGCTCCAAATCCGCCGAGGCGTAATTAACCAGGCCGCGGGCAATCTCATGTCCATCCTGAGCGGCGACGCGCACCGTATCGCCGCGCTCAAATTTACCCTGGACGTTCACCACGCCCACGGGCAGCAAGCTGCCGCCGCGACGCAACGCCTGCGCTGCGCCGTCATCCACCACCACCAGGCCGGGAGAACGTCGGCCAGCCAGGATAAATCGCTTGCGGCTTTCTATCGCTGTGCCTACCGGATAGAAGCGCGTGCCGATTTTTTCGCCAGCGGATAAACGCAGCAAAATTTCGGGTTCGCTGCCAGAAGCGATGATCACCATTGTTCCAGAGCGGCGCGCCAGATCCGCCGCTTGCAGCTTGGTAGCCATGCCGCCTGTGCCAAGCCCGCCGACCGAGTGACCGGCGGCGCGCCATAGCGCTTCGGGGATTTCTGCCGCAGTCACTTCGCGAATCAACTCAGCAGACGGGACGTGACGAGGATCCGCCGTGAATAACCCGGGCTGGTCGGTGAGCAGGATCAAGGCGTCCGCCTCGGTCAGATTGGCGACCAGGGCTGAAAGATTATCATTATCGCCCACACGGATTTCTTCCGTAGCCACTGTGTCGTTCTCATTGATAATGGGAATGATTTTTTCAGCCAGGAGAGCCGCCAGTGTGTTGCGCGAGTTAAGATAACGGCGGCGGTCGGATAAATCTGCACGGGTGAGCAAAACCTGGGCGACCATCACCCCATACAGACCAAAAAGCTGCTCATAAATCGCCATCAAACGCGGCTGACCCACTGCGGCTAACATCTGTTTGGAGGGGATGGCTTTCGGAAGCTGGCGAAAAGACAGGCGCTCGCGACCCGCCGCAATCGCGCCGGAGGTCACCAAAATAATGTCGCAGCCGGTGGCGTGCAAAAGCGCCATCTGGCGCACCAGCTCCACCATGCGCGGCAAAGAGAGGCGCGAATCTCCGGCAGTGAGGGTGGAAGTGCCCAATTTAACCACCATGCGCCGATAACGACTGCCGTCCATAATGGGAGCAAGTTTATCATAAAATTGTCTGCATCCTGCCCATTTTTCCAGGCGCGTTCCCACCCAATTGGAGGATGCAGAACAGGATCGAAAGTTGTATGATGAAATTGTTGATATTCACCATAACTGGTTGACCCCTGCGACGCAATACATTCTGAAAGCTCTGGATAACAAGCGGATAGGATCATAAACCTGCGGGGTGTTCATTAACCTGATTGGTGAACGTCTATCTTACAAACAGAGGAGAAATAACCTATGTCTAGCGAACAAAATCTACTGGCGGCGTTGTCCGATGCAATGGTAGAAGCTGTAGCCCGCGCTGGCGACTCGGTCGTATTGGTAGATGCGCGCCGGCGATTTCCCGCCAGCGGCATCGCTTATAGCAGCGAACTGGCGCTGACCGCCGATCATGTTGTGGAGCGCGAAGACGATATTTACATTCAACTGGCCGACGGCAGCCGAAAATCCGCCAGCCTGGTCGGTCGGGATCCAGGCGCTGACCTGGCTCTTCTGCGCGTCTCCGGCGGCGGCCTGACAGCGGCAGAACCGGCGCTTGAACCAGCACGCGTCGGTCAGCTTGTTCTGGCGCTGGGGCGCCCAACCGAAGAAGGCATCCAGGCCAGTTTGGGCGTGGTCAGCGCAGTAGGGGGGCCGGCGCGCACCGGGCGCGGCGGGCTGTTAGAGAAGTTCTTGCGCACAGACACCATTCCTTACCCCGGTTTCTCCGGCGGGCCGCTGATTGACGCCGCCGGGCGTGTGCTGGGGTTGAACACGTCCGGGTTGGCCCCCGGCGGAATGGCGCTCACCCTGCCGACGCAACTGGCGTGGCAGACCGCCGAAGCCCTGGCGCGCCATGGGCGTGTACGGCGCGGTTATCTGGGCATACGCAGTCAACCGGTGATGATCCCGGCTGCGCAACAGCGTTCGTTGGGACGTGAGCAGGAGACCGGATTGCTGTTGATCGGTGTTGAAGAGGACAGCCCGGCGGCCAGCGGCGGTCTGTTGATCGGCGATATCCTGGTGGGGCTGGCTGGCGAACCAATTATTGATCCCGACCAACTGCTCAGTCGGCTGGCTGGCAGTTTGGTAGGGCAATCGGTTATGGTCGAAATTCTGCGCGGTGGGCAACCCATGACCATTCAGGTTACAATTGGGGAACGGAAATGAACTTCACTACTTTGGCATTCAACGGCCTCTCAGACGCATTGGCGGCTTCTGCGGCGGAGGTGGTGAGAGAGGTGCAACGCAGCCTGGTCGCGTTGCACAACGGCAGGCATGGGGTAGGCGCGGGGATGATCTGGCGAAAGGATGCAGAAGGGGCGTATATTCTGACCAATAATCACGTGGTCGCTCAGGGACGGTCGTTGCGCGCATCGCTGGAAAACGGCGCAGTGTTCC
Source organism: Anaerolineales bacterium (assembly GCA_020060465.1). Taxonomy (GTDB): domain Bacteria; phylum Chloroflexota; class Anaerolineae; order Anaerolineales; family UBA4823; genus RBG-16-57-11. The sequence continues at coordinate 17,320 of JAGVAD010000015.1, read as the reverse complement.
CTGCCCGCCTGATTGCGGAGGACGTAGAGGTGGATCTGGCGTTGTTACACATTGAAACCCAAGACCCGCCAACCATCACTCTGGCTGACTCGCGCGACCTGCATGTGGGGCAATATGTGCTGGCGATTGGCCATCCGTGGGGGCAGCGCGGGGTGGTCACCGCGGGGTTGATCAGCAGCCTGAGCAAAGCGCACACGCGCGGTCCGCGCGGCGAAATCGAAATCATCCGCTCCGACGCGCGCCTGGCGCCAGGCAACTCTGGCGGCCCGCTGGTGAACGCCTGGGGCGCGGTGATTGGCGTCAACACACTGATCGTCGGCGGCGACCAGGGAATTGCTCTGCCGAGCCATATCGCCGATGAGTTTGTCAACCTGGCATTGAGCCAACCAACATCAAAAGGAGATTGATGCGCGTTGCGATCCTCGCTCCGGCGCTGGCTTTGCGAGCTGGCTTACACGCTCTTCTGAGCGCAGCGGCTGAAACAAACCGATCGTTTGAGGTTGTGTACGAAGGCGCCTCGCTCGATGAATTTGCGTCAGATGCCCCGGACGTGGATGTGGTTTTGATTGCGGCTGAAGCTGTCGAGGCGACAACGCTGCAACGCAGCCTGAGGCAAACGGAAGGTCAACTGGCGGCGCTGATCCTCTCCGACGCGCCGCAGGAGTTGGCACAGACTTTAGTCACACTGCCGCTGCGCGGCTGGGGCGTGCTTCCCTTCGACGTGAGCGCCGAGGAGCTGCAAGCCGGTATGCGCGCGGTGTATGAGGGCTTATGCGTCGGCGCGCCCGCCCTGTTTGCAATGCTTCAGAAGGCAGCCGCCCGTCCATTGGCTGCCAATTCGGATGAGTATCCCATGATTGAACCGTTAACCGAGCGCGAGAGCCAGGTGTTGCAGCTCCTGGCGCGCGGCCTGGCAAACAAGCAAATCGGTCTTACATTGGGCATCAGTGAGCACACGGTGAAGTTTCACCTGTCGTCCATTTATACCAAGCTGGGTACGACCAATCGCGCCGAAACGGTGCGCGCCGGCATGCAACGCGGTTTGATTGCGCTGTAAAGTTCGAGGGAATCAAAAACGGGCGGGAATGGACCCGCCCGTTTTGATTCCGACTAAGGCTCCAACACAACCAGCGGGAGGTAAATCTCAGCCGGCGGCAAGGCGTAACTCAAAGCCACTTTCAAGTCTCCATGAGAGTTATCATAGTAACTGATCGCCGGTTCGCCAGCCGCGTTCAAATCAATGGCGCAGAACAGCCCTACATCCCCTTCATCCACAGCGTCGCCATCCAAGCCGACAGCGCCATCCACCACCTGTCTCTGCCACGGGCCGGCGCCCTCCCAACGCGCATATTTGAGGTTGCCATTGGTGTAATCGTAGTAACAGATGTGGCGGGTATTATCCACGGGATTGATCGCCAGGGAGCTGAAGCGCCCAACATCAGCCGCCGGATCCACCACCGAGATATTCCAGGTTCCAGCCCCGCCCCATACGCCATCCCAATAAGCGTACTTGAGCACGTGATTGGTGATGTCGTAATAGCTGATATGGGGGCGACCCAGGTTATCAATGGCGATTGAGGAGTAAGCGCCAACGCCGGTCTGCTGAAGCTGGCCAATGCTGTCCACCGTATTGCGAATCCAGGTGAGAGTCACCGGGGCGCGGTAAGCGACTTTCAGCGAGCCATTGGTAGGATCGTAGTAGCTGATGAACGGCTCATTGGAGGTATTGACGGCGATATCCGTGTACCAACCCACCGTGTTGGCAAAATCCACCGTTTGCGTGTACCATTTGGAAGTCGTCACATTCCACGAGGCGTAAGTTAAATCGCGGTTGGTGGCGTCGAAATAGCTCATGTGCGGAATGCCGACCGAGTCGATGTCCAGCGAAATGAACTGTCCTATGTCATAAGTGCGCTCGACCGGGGAATGTTTCCAGTAGGTGCTCAGCCACTCCGCGTAGTAGGCGTCGCCCTTCTCTTGTTGATAATAGGCGATGCGCGGCGATCCCGATCCGGCAAGGTCAATTGAGGAATATAACCCCGAATACGGGCTGGAGACCAGCGTGGATTTGCTCCAGGAGAGACCATTGGTGCGGGCAAACTTCAGCGCGCCGCTGCTGGCATCCAAATAGCTGATAAACGGCACGCCAGCGTCATTCACCGCGATGGAAGTGGAGAGACCTACATCGCGCGAATAATAATTTACATACTGCGGCGCGTTCCAGCGCGTCTGATTGGGGCTATAGATGAACTTCAACGCCCCCAGTGTGCCATCCACGTAAGCAATGCCCGGCCGGCCGAAGCGGTCAATAGCAATCGAAGTGAACAAACCAATGTTACGGCTATTGGTGACATCCAACGAGCGGGTCGTCCACTGACCGTCGTAACGCGCGTATTTCAAGTCGCCGAGGGATACGTTGTAGTAACTGATGTGGACGCGGTCGCCTGGATCAATGGCAATTGAGGCGAACCAACCCACGTTAGAGCCCTGGCTGCCGCCGGAGTCAATTGTAGATATTTGCCAAACGCCGCTGCCATCTTTGCGGGCATATTTCAAACGGTCGCCGCTGAAGTCGTAATAGGCAATATGCGGGCGAAAACGGCTGTCCAGAGCAAGCGAGGCAAAAGAGCCCACATTGGCGGCGGTATCTACTTCAGTGATTGTCCAGCCGCCCGTCGCCCGGCGAAAGGCGTACTTGAGATCATCGTACTTCTCAGACATATAGGCGATGTGGACGTTGAAGTTGTAATCCACTTTGATGGACGACCATAGACCCACATCGCCCTGATCGTTGTAATCATCTACGACCTTACCGTCCCAGGTTAACCCATTCCAGTATAAATACTCCAACGAACCGTCTATTTCATCATAGTAGCTGATATGAATGCCGTTGTTGCGGTCTATGGCGATGGATGAGTACTTGCCATAGCCATAGCTTTCGAAGGGGAAGCTCGGCGCAGCGCTTTGATATTGCGACATCCAGGGCTGTAGCGTTTGCTGAATGCGCTCGCTCGTGGTGGGCTCTTCTTCCACAACGGGCGTGGCGGCGTCGCTATCTGGCAGCCCGGATGGCTGGGCCGGGCGCGACCACTCAGGCGGCGTGGTCTCGACGGTGGGCGGCGGCGGGGGGATCATGGCTTGCGCTTCTGTCGGCGTTGTCTCAGCCGCAGGGGGTTGATCCGGTGTCGCAACAGGCTCTTGCTGGGCGTCGCTGCTGGCTGCGGTGTCAACCACATCGGGGACGATGACGAAGTTCCAGGCGAAGCCGTCGAAATAAGCGAGTTTTAAACGAGCGTAATACGCGTCATAGTAGGTGATAAACGGTCGGGCGTAATTGTCGAAGGTCATCGCCGTATATTGCCCTACTTGCAGACCGTTATCCAGCACCGTAGTGTCCCATGTCAGCGTGAGGGTGTTGTAACAGGAGTAATACAGGGCGTCGCCGCCATAGGCGATGCAAGGCACGCCATTGGCGGGATTAAACGCCAAACTGCGATCGCGCATATTCAGGAAATAAGGCGGCGCGTCAACCGAGTATTTCGTCCAGGTGGGCAGAGCAGCGGTCGAACTCATTCCGTGGGATGAGGCGCTTTGCACCACGCCGGCGGATAAAAACACCAGCGCAAGCAGCGCTCTTAAAAACACCAACCCCGGCCTGGAGAACCGGGTTTTTATGCCTCGCAAGCGAGGTAATTTTTGTTTGAGTGAAATCATGGAACGCTCCTCTTTTTTGAAAGCATTTTTTAAGTATAGCATAAAAAGGGGGTGCGCCGATTCAACGGTTGGAGCGCACAAAATCCAGAGCATATTGCGCGTCTTGATAGTTAGGGTTCTCTGCCAGCGCCTGTTCGAAATCTTTGATCGCCTGAGGAATATCACCTTTGCGGTACATCGCCCAACCATGCCAGAGCAAGGCTTCTTCAGCGTTTGGAGTGACCTTCAAAGCATATTCGGTCAAGGCGATTAAATCGTCAATCTGTCCAGTGTGAAAATAAGCGATGAAAGGGCCAAACTGATAGCGCAGCATCCGTTGGGGAAGTCCCAGGTCGCGGGCTTTATCGTAAGCGTCTGTGGCTTCAATGTATCGTTCGAAATAGGTCAGGTTCGTGCCCAGATTGAACCAGGCAAAAGCATTCTCTGGAGTGGCTTGTGTTTCAGCCTGAGCGACCTCCAGCGCATGTTGACGGTTCACATCTACATCCCAATCTTTGCCCAGGATTGACTTGACCAAATCCTCCTGATGCGGGAGATAGATCAGGATATAGACGCGATTGAAAGCCTGCCAGTATTCGTCCAGCCTGGCGTAAGGGATTTTTAGATTCGGTCCATGAAAGCTGTCCTGTCCGACAAAAGTCTGCGCCGCCTCGTCATAGCCTGTCACCAGTTGATAATGAGCCGCCCACAAGTCATCATTCACCCAGAAGGGGTCTTCGAAGTAGAACGATTCCTCGATCATCACCGGGATGCCGGCAGCCAGAAATTTCTTGAGCAATTTCAGGTCGCCGCCCACGCGATATTGAACATTCAGCCAGCCGGCGTAGTTGCGCACATAGTAGGCAAGCTCTTCCACATTGACATTACGATCTTCGCGGTAGGGCTTGATAATCTGCGTGATGGTCTCCTGGTCGCCTTCCCAGCCATAGAAACGCAGATACATCGCCAGAGCCGCTGGACCGCAGTTATTGATGTCTTGCTTTTCCCACTTTGGCGCAGGCAGGTTGACCGCTGCGGGCAGCGGCGTTGGAGAAGGAGAGGCGGTGGGGGTGAAGATGCGCGTCGGCGCAGTGGTGGGAGTGAAGGTTGGCGCAGGCGTGGAGGTTGAAAGTTGAGCCGCATAAGTCTGTGGCTGCGGCAATGCTGTAGGCATTGCCTCGATGGGGTTAATCAACCCTCTAAGATAAGTTAGCGCGAAATCAATCCGCCAGGCCAGCCGACTGTGTACAGGAGGCATTTGATAAACCAGTCCAGCCGCGATCGCAAAAACAGCCAGGACCGCAATGCCATATATCCAATTGGGCTTACGCATGGCGGCAATTTTATCATCAGTCCACTGGTCTTAGGTGAAGCGCATGTTAAGATATAAAGTCAGCATCCCAGCATCCATCAAACCTTTGTTATAATACCGGACATGAAATATCACATTTGGACAGAAGGTTGTCAAATGAATGTCGCCGATTCGCTGCGCGTGGCGTCGGCGTTGGAACGCATCGGTTATCAGTCCGCTCCGCGCGCCGAAGACGCGGATGTGATCGTATTGAACACCTGCGTTGTGCGGCAGAGCGCCGAAGATAAAGCTTACGGTCGGTTGCATTCTCTGCGACCGCTAAAAAAACAGCGTCCAGAGTTGGTCATCAACTTAATGGGCTGCCTGGTGGGCGTAAAAGGGCACGAGCGCTTGAAGGAGCGCTTCCCATTTGTGGATGTCTTTTCGCCCCCTTCCGATCCAGGGCCTTTGTTAACCTATCTCACGCAGGATGAAACGCGGGCAAAAGAACTGGCGCTTTTGGAAGAGCGCTACGCGGCCATGGACGGCGACCTGGTCTTGCCGCTCGAGGAGCGCGGCAAGCTGGTGACTGCGCATGTGCCGGTGGTGCTGGGCTGCTCGCACGCCTGCACCTTTTGCATCATCCCATATCGCAGAGGCGTCGAGCGCAGCCGACCGTTGGGCGAGGTTGTGGCCGAGGTGCGTTCGCTGGTAGCTCAGGGCGTCAAGGAAGTCACCCTGTTAGGTCAGATCGTTGACCGTTATGGGAAGGATATTCCAGATGGCCCCAATCTGGTCAGCTTGTTGCGCGCGGTGCATCAGGTGGAAGGGCTGGAACGCATTCGCTTTCTGACCTCTCATCCCAACTGGATAAGCGACGAATTGCTGGATTGCGTCGCAGAGTTGCCGAAAGTCATGCCGCATCTTGAGGTGCCGGTGCAGGCTGGCGACGATCAAGTCCTCGCCAACATGCGTCGCGGTTACACTCGCGATGACTATCGCCGGCTGGTGGAGCGAATTCGTAACCGCATCCCCGGCGCATCCATCGCTACGGACATCATCGTCGGCTTCCCTGGTGAAACAGAAGCCCAGTTCCAGCGCACTTACGATTTGCTGGAAGAACTCCGGCTGGATGTAGCTCACCTGGCGCGCTATTCCGTACGGCCTGGCACCGTGGCCGAACGGCGCATGAACGACGATGTGCCGGAAGAGGAAAAATGGCGCCGCTTCCGACTGTTGGAGGAACAACAAGAACGCATTGCAGCGGAGATCAACGCCCGCTATCTGGGCGAGACCGTCGAAGTGCTATTTGAAGAAGAGGCGCGCGGGCGCTGGCGCGGGCGCACCCCAACCAATAAACTGGTGTTCGTCGAATCGAACGAAAATCTGCGTGGTCAGGTGCGCAAGGTGGTCATTACCTGGAGCGGGCCCTGGTCAATGCAGGCCAGGCTTATCGGGCAACCAGCGGCGATCCAGCCGACCGAACTGATCGCTGCGCCGTTCAATTAGTGGAATTTCCAGGGTCAACAGCTTCTTTCCGCAGCCGACGCAGAAAAGCTGGCGTGTTCAAACCACGCTCTAACTGATAGCTCAGGTAGTGCTGCATAAGCGATTCGATCTCGCGGTGCAGCCTGGGCGGGATGCGAGCGCGGCAGGCTTCTGCAAAGCTGCTGCGCTGAAAATGGCGCAAATATTTCAGCGCCTGCATCGAAATCGGTTGAGCGCCTTCGATCTGAGCGCCACAATCGGGGCAAAGCACCCCACCCAAACGCGCCGAAAAATACTGATCCACCGGCTGGATCTCTTTCAAACAATGAACGCATTGAAACAGTTGCGGCCGGAACCCAACCAGATCTAACAGGCGTAGTTCATAATAGCGCAATGTTAAATCTCGATCTGGGAATTCGCACAAGCGAGTCAACGTGTTCACCAGCAGATCGTACAGCGCTCGGTTTTCGCCCTCTTCATACGTAAAGCGATCCAACAACTCCACCACATAGGAAGCATAGGTCGCCCCTCCCAGATCTTCGCGCAACGGCAAATAAGCGTTAATCGTCTCTGCCTGGGTTACCAGGGGGAAGTCGCGCCCGCGCGCCAACAGCAAACGCGCCTGTGTGAATGGCTCTAAATGTCCAGCCTTGCGCGAACGCAGCTTACGCACTCCCTTTGCCAGGGCGCGCACTTTCCCAAGCTCGAGGGAGTATAACCCAAGCAAACGATCCGCCTCACCCCAATCGCTGTGACGTAAGACAACCGCCTCAACCGAGAAAGAACGCTGGCGATAGCGCGATAAATCTGGCAAGTTCATGTACAAATTATATCAAACACCCTTGTTGACGCATTGCTGTGCATCTGGTAAAATCTCTCCGCCCAGGGCGTGGTACCCTTCGCCCGGGTTCAGCCGCGTAGACGGCTAAAATTCTATCTTTCCGAAAGGGCTTGATACATAATGAAAGTGCTTCTTGTCAAAGACGTTTATAAACTGGGGCGCGCCGGCGATGTCAAGAAAGTCGCTGACGGCTATGGTCGCAACTATCTGATTCCGCAAGGGCTGGCGGTTCTGGCCACGCCGGGCGCGTTGGCTCAGGTTGAACGCATTCGTTCACAGGCAAACGCCAAACGCGCCGCGCTGAATAATGAGCTGAGCAGCGTGGCGGAAGTTCTCTCCCAATTGACCCTGGCCTTTCCCGCCAAAGCTGGCGAGACCGGGAAACTGTACGGCTCGATCACTTCAGCGATGATCGTCGAGGCGATTAAAAAAGAGACCGGAATCGAGGTTCAGCGTCGGCAGATAGACTTCGAACCCATCCGCAACCTGGGCACGTATAAAATCCGCGTTCGTCTGACCATTGACCTGGTGCCAGAAATCACGGTCATTGTTCACCGCGAAGGGGAGACGGTAGAGATCCACAAAGTTAAGCCGTCTGACGAAGCCGCAACGGTTGAGGAGTCCGCTGTCGCTGAAGCCGCAGCCGGCGAATAGACGATTTGTCTTTCCGTTGAGCCGGCCTGATCGCGCGGGAGACAGGGTTGTCTTAGCTGCCATCAGGCCGGTTAACATTTGCAGAGATGAGCACCTCGGTCGGCCAACAACTCCGCCAGGCGCGGGAGCAACGCTCGCTCACGATTGAGCAGGCAGCAGCAGCTACCCGCATCCGCCCGCATTACCTGCGCTCGTTGGAGGCTGGCGAATTCGACGCATTGCCATCTCTTACCCAAGGGCGTGGTTTTTTGCGTGCCTACGCCAGCTACCTGGGGTTAGACGCTGAACCTTTGTTATCCGCACTGGATAAAAAAGAAGCAGAACAAACGACAGAAGCCGATCCTGCCGCCCTGTCTGCTTCTAACCAGGGAGACTCGACAACCGTATTTGACGATCGCGAAGCCTCGGCGATTTTCACCGAGGTGGGGCAGAAACTGCGACAGCAGCGGGAGTTGTTGGGATTATCTCTGGAGGACATCGAACGCCACACCCACTTGCGCCAACGCTATCTTCAGGCGCTGGAAGAGGGTCGGTTAGAGGGTCTTCCGTCCTTTGTCCAGGGACGCGGCATGTTAGACATCTATGCAGATTTTCTGGGCCTGGACGGCGAGGCCATGTTGCTGCGCTTCGCCGAGGGATTACAAGCGCGCCTGGCTGCTCGTCAGGCGGCTCAGCAACCAGCCAAAACTGCGTCGCGGCGACGACGGCGCTGGGCGCCGCGCTGGCTGAGGCGCTTCTTATCAGGCGATATCCTCATTGGCGGAGCATTGACGCTCTTTTTAGGGCTGTTTGTGATTTGGGCCGCGATTCGCATCTTTGCTCAGACCAGCAAGCAGACCCCCAGCCCGACTGCGCCCTCCATCGCCGAAGCGCTACTGGCAACCGCCGCCCCCAGCGACACGCCGACGCCGCAGCCCTCTCCTACCCCTGTGGCGCAGGTTCAGCCCCTCCAGCCGCAAGCGACGGATCCTCAGACGGGAGCGCTGATCTCCCCGGCGCCGAATGCAAACGTGCAAGTGGGCGTTAATGTGCGCCAGCGCGCCTGGATGCGGGTTACAGTGGATGGCAAAGTGGAGTTCGAAGGCCGGGTTATTCCAGGCAGCGCGTACACCTTCGCTGGCGCTTCGACCATAGAAATCTTGACCAGCAGCGGCTCTGCTTTACAGGTATTTGTGAACGGCGCCGATCTTGGCCCCATGGGCGGCTTTGGACAGGTGGTCAACCGCATTTATAGCCCGCAAGGGGTGCTAACACCCACCCCCACCATTACCCCGACGCCAGCCCCAACGCAGCCGGCGACGCCCACCGTTATCCCGCTCGCTACGGAGGCCGGGCAGATCACGCCGCCCACGATTCCCTAGCCGCCTGAACACCAACTGTTGATTAGAGGTAATCATGAATCCAAAATCCTTTCACATCGTCTCGCTGGGTTGCGCCAAAAACACGGTGGATTCCAGCTCAATGGCGCAGCTCATGACACGATCCGGTTATGTTCTGACGGACAAACCAGAGCGCGCTGGCGTCATTATCGTCAACACCTGCGGCTTTATTGGCCCAGCAAAACAGGAATCGCTGGAGGTGCTGAGCGAATTCGCTTCTCGCAAACGAAAAGGACAGCTATTAATCGCCGCCGGCTGCCTCACCCAGCGCTACGGCGTGGAAGTGGCGCGTCAGACGCCTGGGCTGGATGGCATCCTGGGCACCCGACGATGGATGGACATCGTTGAGGTGGTGCAACGGTTACGGGCTGCAAAGCACCCACAGCCACTCTACCATTTGCCAGATAGCCCCACCGTCGGCGGTGAGGTCAGTGGGGTGCAACGCGCTGCGCTACAAGGCGGCAGCGCCTACCTCAAGATCGCCGATGGATGCCGCCGCCCGTGCGCGTTTTGCGCCATTCCTCTGATCAAAGGCACAGCCGTGAGCCGACCGGTTGAGGCGATCCTGGAGGAGGCGCGCTCGATGCAAGCGTTCGGCGTACGCGAGCTGATCTTAATCGCCCAGGACACCACCGATTACGGACACGACCTGGGTATGAAGGATGGCCTGGCGCAATTGCTGGAACAACTGGCGCAGGCTGCGCCAGGGATTGACTGGATACGCATCTTATATGCTTATCCGGGCTATGTAACCGACCGGCTGATCGAGGTCATGGCGAAATATCCCCAGATCCTACCCTATCTGGATATGCCCTTGCAGCACGCCCACCCCGACACCCTGCGCCGAATGCGCCGCCCAGCCAACATCGAATGGGTGCACCGCACCCTGGACAAGATGCGCCGCACCCTGCCAGACCTGGCGCTGCGCACGACGTTTATCGTCGGCTACCCCGGAGAAACCGAGCAGGAATTCCAGACGCTGCTGGATTTTGTAGACGAAATTCGATTCGACCGCGTGGGCACCTTCCAGTTCTCTTTTGAGCCGGGCACCGCCAGCGAACCGTTGGGCGACCCGATCCCGCCAGAGGTCAAACAGGAGCGTTATGAGCGTTTAATGGAACGCCAGGCAGCCATTTCGCTGGAGAAGAACCAGGCTCTGGTGGGCAAAACTCTGGATGTATTGATCGAAGGGCAGGGGGATGGCATCTCGCTGGGCAGATCGTATCGCGACGCGCCTGAAATTGATGGCCTGGTGATCGTTGAAGGCGAACATCCTGTCGGCGAGATTCTGCCCACTCGCATCACCGGCGCCATGACTTATGACTTGAGCGGCGTCGCGGTTCAACACCTGGAGGCGCGCCGCGCAAACCAACCCTAAAACACGCAGGAAATACTCCATGTTCGATATTCATCAGCCAGAAATCCAATTTGCTCTTCACGCTGTGCGCCAGGCGGCATTGTTGGCGCAAACCATCCAGGCAGAAATGGTCACACCAGCGTTGACCAAAGAAGACCGCTCACCCGTCACCGTGGCAGACTACGCGGCGCAGGCGCTGGTGGGAGCGCTGTTAAGCGAGACTTTCCCCGATGATGTAGTGGTGGCGGAGGAGGACGCCGGCGCCCTGCGTCAGCCAGCAGCCGCTCTCACGCTGGAGCAAACCACGCGCTTTGTTCGGCAATTAATCCCCCACGCCGCGCCAGAAAGCGTCTGCCGCTGGATTGACCACGGCCGCGTGGACACCGCCCAGCGTTTCTGGACGCTGGACCCCATTGATGGCACGAAAGGATTCTTGCGCGGCGAACAATATGCCGTCGCCCTGGCTCTGGTGGTCAAAGGTCAGGTGCAGATCGGCGTGTTGGGCTGCCCGAACCTGACCGACGCGCTGCAACCCGACCTGAACGGACCCGGCTCGTTGGTCATCGCCGTGCGCGGGCAAGGCGCCTGGAGCGCCGCGCTGCACGATGGGCGAGATTTTCACCGTCTGAAGGTTTCCAGTCAGGCCGATGCGAGAGCCGCCAGGTTGCTGCGTTCGGTCGAATCCGGACATACCAACGTGGATCAGATCGGAGCATTTGTGCAGGCGATGGGTATACAGGCGCGGCCGGTGAGCATGGACAGCCAGGCGAAATACGCGGTGCTGGCGGCAGGCGGGGGCGACCTGCTGCTACGCCTGATCTCCGCAGATAAGCCGGATTATCGCGAAAAAATCTGGGATCAAGCCGCCGGATCGCTCATCCTGGAAGAGGCGGACGGTCAAATCACCGACCTGGACGGGAAGCCGCTGGATTTCACCCCGCCGCGCTCGCTGTTGCATAACCGCGGCATTCTGGCTTCCAACGGCGCGCTGCATCCCGCGGCGCTGAACGCTCTACGGACAATACAAGCCTGAATTTCGATAACCACGGAAGCAAACTCATCGGTTGAACCTATGAGCCGCTCCACTCTCCTTGCATCAATTCTCAGCCTGCTCGCTGTGTTAGCCGGTTTTCTGGTTCACGATCGCGTTTTCGAACGCATGGCGCATATCGAAGACGAAATGGCTTATGTCTGGCAGGCGCAAGCCATCGCCGGCGGCCGTTTGACTTTGCCCTCGCCGCCGTTTCCCAAAAGTTTTCTGATCCCCTTTGTGGTGGATTATCACGGTCAACGCTTCGGCAAGTATCCCCTAGGCTGGCCGGTGATGTTGGCGGTGGGCGAGAAACTCGGCCTGCGTTTTCTGGTCAACCCTCTGTTGGCCGGGCTGGGCGTGTGGCTCACCTTTCGGCTTGGGAAACGCCTGTTTGGGGAAACGGTGGGTTTGCTGGCGGCCGGTCTGACGCTGACCTCGCCATTCTTTCTCATGAATTCTGGCTCGTTGCTCTCACACCCATTTGGATTGGTAATGAGCGCAGCATTTGCGCTGGCATGGTTGGAGGCCTTCTGGCAGCCCATGCACCGCCAGCCCTGGCTGCCCACGCTAACCGCCGCTGGCGCGCTGGGCGTCTTGGCGCTTTCCCGTCCTTTTACTGCGGTTTGCGTCGCTCTGCCGTTTGGCCTCCATGGGTTGTATCTTCTGGCGCACGGCGATGGCGCCATCCGCCGCCGCTTAATGGCGCTCGCTCTGATCGCTTTGTTAATGGCATCTTTGCATTTCGTCTGGCAATACGCCGTTACAGGCGACCCGCTGCTGAATCCCTATACGTTATGGTGGCCTTACGATCAGATCGGGTTTGGGCCTGGGCATGGCCATTTAGATACCGGCCACACTCTGTACCAGGCGTGGATCAACACTCGCTTCAGTCTCTATGTAGGCCGTTTCGATTTATTCGGCTGGGCAGGGTATTCCTGGATCTTTCTGCCGTTTGGTCTGTTCGCAATCTTTCGCCAGCGCAACTGGCAATCGCTGCTGCCCATCGGGGTATTTCCCAGTCTGTTGGTCATCTACATGGCATATTGGATCGGCTCTTCGTTGTTTGGGCCGCGATACTACTATGAAGGATTGTACAGCCTGACTCTGCTCAGCGCAGTGGGGATCGCCTGGTTGGCAGGCTGGCCAACGCAGCCTGGCGTTGCCTTCCCCAATTATCCCGCCTGGCGACGCCTGCGCCCGCTGGGGACAACCGCCCTGCTCAGCCTGTTGATCGCCGCCAATCTGATTTTCTATACGCCGGGACGCCTGGAGAGAATGTATGGTCTGTATGGGGTGCAGCGTTCCCATCTGGCGCCGTTTCTAACGCCGCAGGCGCAAAAAATGACCCCCGCCTTAATCATCGTCCACACCTCAAAGGCATGGATCGAATATGGAACGCTTTTGGAACTGCAAGATCCGTTCTTGAGCACCCCCTTCATTTTCGTCATTTCGCGCGGCGCGGCGGTGGATGAACAGGTGGCAGCCAGTTTTCCAGATCGCAATGTGTATCATTATTACCCGGCCAGCGAGCCTTATACGTTTTACCTAGCCGTCAGGCGCTCCATTGCGCCTTGAAAGGAGGATGACGGCGTCTCGAAGTCGTCGCTGCGCGCACTCCAGCCCGCCGTAGTGGGTTTGAATGGTGGACATTGGCTTCCAACCGACCCCCGATCTTTTTCGTGCGCCCTTTTTATGCCGAATGAATTGACTTCTCCGCCAGTTGGGATTAAATTATATGGGTAATCGTGGAGAACAGTCTGCAAGATCCAGCGTCCATGCCTGAGGGTAAGAGGGACGCGCTTCGGCAACGCTTCAATCTGGCGCGTCTGTATCGCCGCGTCTCTCGGCTGGAGGGGAAACTGATCATCCCTTATGTGCTGCTGACCTTGCTGTTGGCGATCTTCGGGGTTTATGTCATCACCCGCCTGGTTACTTCAACCGTTCAGGAACGCTTTGTCAACCGCATGTATGAAGCGGCTGCATCCGCTTCTGATGCGGTGGTGCGTCAGGAGCGCATCAATCTGGAAAATCTGCGCCTGATCGTGTTCACGCAGGGCATAGTCGAGGCGGTAAGAGCCAGAAACAGCGAGGCTCTGGAAGCATTGATCCTGCCCATCCTGGTCAATAACAAAATAGATGCGGCGACGATCATGGACGAGAATGGGGTGGAAATCCTGACGTTGGGGTATGATCCGGCGGCAGGCCAGTATCAACGGCGGCAAAACACCGATCTACTGCCGAACGAGCTGGTGAAAAAGGTGCTTTCGGGCGTAGCCGATGAACAAGGCGACAAATACGCGGATTTCATGAACACCAACTTTGGACCGGCGCTGGTCACCGGTTCGCCGATCTATGATGAGCAGCGCAGTCTGGTCGGCGGGGCGTTGGTCGGCGCCAGCCTGAGTCAGTTCTTGCTGAATATGAAGACTCAAGGCTTAGGCTCTGGCGAGGTGATCTTCTTCGATCATCAAAAACAAATCATTATCACTTCTCTGCCCGAACCCGAAGGGGGCTATCAGGCGCTGCAAAATTTCGCCCAGTCCATCCCGCAGGCTGATATGCCCCGCGTTCATCCGCTAGAGCTGTATGGCCGCCCGTACGCGCTCACTTTCACGGAATTGCTCATTCGTAAGAAGCAGTTGGGCTGGCTGGGCATCGCCATGCCCAGCGATTACGTGGTCAGCGCCGAAGCGCTCAGCCGAAACGCCTATATCCTGATCTTCACCCTGGGCGCAGTGGCGATGATCTTGTTGGGATATACGCTGTCGCAAAGCATTGCTCGGCCCATACTCAAGCTGCGCTCGCTCACCCAGGCGGTGGCGGCCGGCGACCTCAACCAGGATATTGGCATTTACCGCAGCGACGAAATCGGCGAACTGGCCAGCGCCTTTGATATTATGACCATCCACCTGCGCGAACGCACCGCCGAAGCGGCGCGCCTGTACGCCGAAGCCATTCAGCGAAACAAAGAACTGGCAGAGACAAACGAACGGTTGCGCGCCACCCAACAACAACTGATCCAATCCGAAAAGCTGGCCGCCGTCGGCCAGTTGACTGCCGGTATTGTCCATGACGTAAAAAACCCGCTCACGGTGATCAAGGGCGTGGCTGAATTAATGCTCACCGAGGATAACCTGCCGGAGGAAACGCGCTCCGAACTGTCGTTGATCCGCGATAGCGCAGTGAAAGCCAACAATATCGTCTCTGACCTGTTGAAATTCTCGCGTCAATCCAAGCCGGAGCTGGAAATGCATGACCTGCGCGCCACGGTGGAGGCTGCACTGCGCCTGACCGCTTTCCCCATCCGCAAGGGCCATGTTCAGGTGTATAAAGACCTGCCCGAAGAACCCGTCGAAATGGTTTATGATGACCAGCAAATCGAACAGGTATTGGTCAATATCATCACCAATGCCATCCATGCCATGCCAAACGGCGGGACGCTGCGAGTAAATTTGAGCACCTCCAACGGCGTTGCAGCCATCGCCATCCAGGACACCGGCATCGGCATGACCCCGGAAGTCCAAATGCGCATCTTCGATCCTTTCTTTACCACCAAACCAGAGGGCGAAGGCACAGGATTGGGCTTATCCGTGAGTTATGGCATCATCACCAACCATGAGGGACGGATTGACGTGCATAGCGTGGTTGGCGAGGGCAGCACATTTACCATTCTGCTCCCCATCCGACAAAGCGCGCCCGTGAAGGAGAACCTGTGAACGCTACGGCTGAACGTGTGCTGATCGTTGACGACGACGAAAACATCTTGTTCCTGCTGGCGCGGGCGCTGGAACGCAGCGGCTATCAGGTGGTTGCCCTGGCTGATAGCCAACAAGCCCTGGAAAAGCTCCAAACCGATGGGCCTTTCTCCGTCCTGCTCACTGATTTGATGATGCCTGGTCTGAGCGGGATGGATCTCCTGCAATACGCCCGTCAGCTAGACCCATTTCTCGAAATTGTGGTCATCACCGCCGCTGGCAGCATCGAGTCGGCGATCAGCGTCTTGCGGGATGGCAAAGCCTGGGATTATCTGCTCAAACCACTCGATTCGCTGCAACAGGTGACTGCAGTAATCAATCGCGCGGTTGCGCACCGACGATTGGCGCGCGAACGCGCCGCCTTGCAGGCGCAGGTTGAAGCGGAAGCCGAGCGGCTGCGGGCATTGGTCGCCAGCGTTGGGGAGGCAATTCTGGCAGCTTCCAGCGGAGGGCAAATCACGGTTGCGAACCCAGCCGCGCAACGGTTGCTGGGTCAGAAAGAGCTGGTGGGCAGCCAGGTGGAAGCGGCTCTGCCCTCTCGACTGATGGATCTGATCAAAAACTGGCGCGTGATCGGCAGCCAATACCCCGCCTCGCTGGAAATTAGCTGGAATGCCAACATGACGTTGATGATCAGCCTTGCGCCGCTGCCGGAGTCGGGCGGGAAAGCAGGCTGGGTGATGGCTTTGAGGGACATCACCTTGCTCAAAGAGCAAGAGAAACTCAAGACCCAGGCGCTCTCCGAGGTGATCGGGCGCATTCGTATCTTGCTGGCGGAAGCGATGAACGCCCTGGTCGAGATCAATCTACGCGCCCCGCAGGATGAGCGCACAGCATCCAGCCTGTTTCGTCTGACGCGCGTTTGGGAGAATATTCAAACCTGGGGGGATGAGCTGATCGCTGTGGCGCAGGCGGATACGGTGCGCGCCCCGCAGCCCAAGACGGTGAACCTTGACCAATTGTTGAAAGCGCTTGGCGAAGGGACATCGCTGCGCCGTCAATCTGGTGGAAACCGGCTGACCCTTGAAATAGCCGATTCGCTGCCCCCTATTCAAACCGACCCGGAGATCTTGAGCGGCGCTCTGCAAAGCCTGCTGCGGCGCGCCGCCTTGCGCAATCCGCCGGACGGCGTCATTCAGGTGCGGGCGCTGACGCACAATCAACAGGTATGGATCGCCATCAGTGACCAGGGACCGGCGGCGGAAGATACAAATCCATTGCGGGTGATGGATCAATCCATGAAACGCCTGGCAACGGATGAAATCCGCAGCGATCCGGCTGCATTGCCAGCCCACCTGGGGCTGGAGCTAATGCGCGCCCGCTCAATGGTGGAACGGCTGGAAGGCCAGTTGTGGATTGGCGGGCAGGGTCCACGCGGCAGCACCATCCTGCTCTGCCTGCCGCTGGCGCTGACGCTGAGCGTGAGGAGATAGCATGGTTGACGACGCCCAGCGCGCCCCCGAAACCCAGGTTGATCTACAGGCGGAGCGCTCCGAGTCAGAGCAAAACCCGGCGCCGTGGATCGTGGTAGCGCTCATCGTCGTCGGGGTGTTGATCTGCTTTAGCCAGATTGCCACACTCAAACCGGTGACTCTGGCCGCCGCCGACGCCCGCTCTCAATTGGAGGCGGACTATGGCGCCTGGCAACCGATGGTTATGCCCCCCATCAACGCAGCCATCCTGGAAGATATTCGCCGCAATGAAGGAGGGCTGCCCACGCAATTGGTGGTGGAAGGCAACTATTGGGTCATTGGGCCGCAATCCAGCCCAATGATCGCCGCGCAATCTGCCACGCCCAGCGCCAGCGTTGCCCCCACACAGCCGTTCGT
>JAGVAD010000059.1 GCA_020060465.1 Anaerolineales bacterium | reverse complement strand
GTGATCGCCGCCGTCAATGTCGTCTTCCCATGATCGATGTGCCCCATCGTCCCTACGTTCATGTGCGGCTTCGTGCGCTCGAATTTTTGCTTTCCCATACGATTTCTTCTCCTTCTAAATCGTTAACTGGCTTTGGCGCCGAGAGCCCTCAATGGGACTTGAACCCATGACCCCGTTCTTACCAAGAACGTGCTCTACCGTCTGAGCTATGAGGGCCTTTTCGCCTTTCTTTGACGCGCTGACAGGTGCAAACCACACCTGTCAGCCGATCTTCAGTGGGCGGTGAAGGATTCGAACCTCCGAAGGCTTCTGCCAACTGATTTACAGTCAGTCCCCGTTGGCCACTTGGGTAACCGCCCGTTCACACTTCTACGAACATTTCAGCGGATCAGCAACTTCCACCGAAAGACCGGCCTGCAGATAGATCCGTTGCCGGCTCGAGATCAAAGCCAACTTACTTGCATTGCTGTGTTGACCTTGATCGCCAGCCATCAACGGAAGCCGACGACGGGAATCGAACCCGTAACCTACCACTTACAAGGCGGTTGCTCTGCCGATTGAGCTACGTCGGCAATATCATTGATAAGGTTCCTGCGCAAAGGCGAATGGCATTATACCAGAGGGAATTGTGAGCGGCAAGGTATTTTGGCGCATAGATCTCTGGATGTTTTGCGCTAGATAAATTTTCCAGGCGAATGGTTCTTCGCCGAACAGATCGTAAGACAGCGACGGCAGAGTTTATCAGGAAATTTATCAATCGTCAATATCTTTACCCCTGTCGTTGCACCTTTGGAAGCCAGAAGATCATCAATAGCACGGCAAGTAATGAAGCCGCCGAGCCGAATACAAAAGGCGCTGAGGGGCCAAAACCTGACCATCGGCCAAGCCCTTGCCAGAGCAATCCGGCAATGATAGAAGCCGGCAAATCCAGAATGCCTATGATGGCATTGTAAGTGCCATAGGCGGTGCCGCGCAGCGCTTCTGGCGCCAGGTCGGCGATGAATGCCTTCGATACACCATACGCCATGCCGTAATAGAATCCGTAAAGGACATACAGCGCCCACACTTGCCAGCCTGTCTTTGCTAACCCAAAGCCCAGGTAAACCAATGCATAGAACAGCCAGCCTCCGATGATAACGTTGCGCCGACCGATGCGGTCGGAGAGCGAGCCAGCAGGGGTGGAAACCAATGTGTAGACCAGGTTGAAACAGGCGATCATTGCCAGGATGCCAATTACACTGACGCCGCGCTCTTGCGCTCGCAGCGTCAGGAAAGCATCCGATGAATTCCCCAGCTCGAACAGACCGACAATCACCATGAAGGTCGTAAACGGCGCGCCCAGTGCTTTGAAAGCCAATTTTGGGCGTTCGTGTGTCGCCTGGATTGGTGTATCCTGAGCACCCAGCGCCAGCGTTAGAACGGCCAGCGCGGCCGGGATCAAACTGATTAAGACGATGATGCGGAAGGTCTTTTCTCCCAGTTCGACGGCGGCTGCCTGAGCGCCCCACACGACGCCCAGCGCAATGAGCAAACCCAGCATGGCGCCGCCGGTATCCGCGGCGCGGTGCAGCCCAAACGCCAGCCCGCGTTGCTGCTCGTTGATCGAGTCGGCTACTAAAGCATCACGCGGCGCGGTGCGGATGCCTTTGCCCACACGGTCAGCCCAGCGAATGGCAGCAACCCCGCCCCAGGAGTGGGCGAAGTAAAAGAAGGGCTTGGCGATGGCAGAGATAGCGTAACCGACCACGGCGAGCCACTTGCGCGCCCCCAACCGGTCGGATAGCCAGCCAGAAAACAGCTTGAGCAGGCTGGAGGTCGATTCGGCAACGCCTTCGATCAGGCCAATGACGTTGGTCTTTACTCCCAAAACGTTGGCTAAAAAGAGCGGCAGAATGTTGAGGACCATCTCGCTGGAGATGTCCATAAAGAAACTGGTCAGGCTAACTGCCCAGACGTTGCGAGGCAGTCGCCGACTGGATAATTGGGGTGTGTGGATTTTTGCAGAGTGATTCATGAGATTCTTTGTGCGCTTGGTTTATGAATGGAAGTACAACGTTGCGCCTAGGGCAATCATCATTTGTCCCAGGTGATACGTTATCATATTCCACATCCGTCCGCGTGGCAGCGGGGAGACAAACTTGTTCCATGCCAGGATGGCATCTGAAAGAAAGAACGAAGCTGCTCCAGCGCTGACCAGAAGCGCCTGCGCAGCCGGCCAACTGCCGCGCAGCATGGTAAACAGGGCTGAAATCAACATGACACTGATCACAATGGTATAAGCCAAAACGGGCAGTTTAAGCTGGTCTTGGTGTCGCGTTTGTAATCCGGCGGCGATACGCCGATAGATCTGGCTGGCCGGCATGGCGACCAAGACGAGGATCAGCGTGGCTGCAATCAGGTGCGGCGTCTTAAACGGGGGAATGGGGTTGAGCCCGATGATATAGCAGATATGCGCCAAAAGAAAAGAGACCAAGCCAGCAATAAAACGTTCGTTTGGTAACATCAAGAAGACATCGCCAGCCAGCGAAAAAGCCAAACCAAAGATGAACCATATCATGCCTGGTTGCAGACCGCCATTGCTGATCGTGAAGGCAAGCAAGGCCAGCATCACTGTGGGTTTTACCAGCCATTCGATGCGCCGCCAGCCCTGCGCCACAGCGATCCAATTGAGCAGGGCAATGGGCAATGCTGCCATCAAGAAGATGTAGTTCATCGCGCCTCCTTGTCTTGTGGCGATTAACGCCCCGCAGGTTTCTGCTTATACAAGGCTTGTTTTTGGGGTAACCTGCGGGACGTTTAATAAAATGGACGCTCTGGCGCTAATAACCGAAGCGGCGCAAAACAGACTCGTCGTCGCGCCAGTTTTTGCGCACCTTCACTTTGAGCTTTAAATACACCTTTCGACCGCTCATCGCCTCAATTTCCTGGCGCGCCAGACTGCCCAGCTTCTTTAGCATCTGACCTTCCTTACCAATCAAAATGGGTTTGTGCGATTCGCGTTCGACGAACAGGGTAGCCTCAATATAGGCGCCATGTTCATTACGTTCCAAATATTGATCAATGCGCACGGCAATGCCATGCGGCACTTCGTCACGCAACAGATTCAAAGCCGCCTCACGGATCAGATCGGCGGCAATCTCTCGTTCATAAAGATCGGTGAGTTGGTCCTCAGGGAAAAAGGGTGGATTTTCGGGCAGGCGCTCCAACATCGCCTGGAGCAGTTCCGATAGTCCATCCCCGCGCGTAGCTGAGATCGGGAAGGCAATCGCCATGGGCGCGCCTTGCTCAAAAGCCTGGCGGTTTGCTGCTAAGGCCTGTTCGTCCACCGCGTCGATTTTGTTCAAGGCCAGGATCACCGGCTTGGGCCGTTCCAGTCCCGCTAGCAAGTCGAACAACAGACGGTCCTCTTCATTGGGCGGCTGGCTGGCATCCACCACAAAGAGGATCAGGTCGCTCTCTTGCAGGGTCTGCACTGCCTCGCGGTTCATCAGCTCGCCAAGTTTGTGGCGAGGTTGGTGAACGCCTGGAGTATCAACGAAGATCGCCTGAGCAGCGATGGATGCGCCGCCAATATTTGCACCTCGGATGGTCAAAATGCCCATTTGACGCTTGCGGGTGGTCTGTGGGCGCGGCGATACGGCGGCTACCTTTTGGCCCAATAAAGCGTTAATCAACGTAGATTTTCCGACGTTGGGGCGGCCCATCACTGCAATAAAGCCGGAGCGGAATTGTGAAGGATTGGTTTCCATAATGGGCTTATTCTATCAAAGAATAGCTCATAAAATGTTAATACAATTGGTTGACAAAACTTCTTGACCTTTTTTGTCAGGGTGGTATAATGTTATTTTGCATATTCCGCAACAGCAGCCGGAAACCGTACGTGTTGAATTGTCCCCCTTCAGGAGAAACCGCATGGCAACCAATTTGCCGAGCAAATCCTACGCGCGAATTGAAGTAGATCTTCCCCTACCGACCTTGATCGAGGTTCAGCTCGAATCTTTCAAGCGGCTCAAAGAAGAGGGTCTGGCAGACCTCTTTCATGAGCTTACTCCGATCGAGTCTTATAACAAAGGCATGAAGCTTTTCTTCCCCAGCCGCACCAAAGAGGCTGAGGAATTCAAGCTCACCTATTGGTTTGGCGAACCCAAACATAGCATCGAAGAATGCGTTGAGCGGGATCTTACGTATGCCAGCCCGCTTTATGTATCTGTGCTCCTCGCCGGGCCAGAAGTGCCTGAGCCCAAAAAGCAAGACATCTTCCTGGGTGATTTCCCGGAGATGACGGAAAAAGGCACTTTTATTATCAATGGCACCGAACGCGTGGTGGTGTCGCAATTGATCCGCTCGCCGGGTGTGTACTTCGAAGCGCCGATTGACCGGGCAACTGGCCGTCGGTTAGCGATGTCCAAGTTGATCCCTGACCGCGGGGCGTGGATGGAATTTGAAACCCGCAAGAGCGATTACCTGACATTGCGCTTTAACCGCAAACGCACCATACCGGTGACCATCTTCTTGCGCGCTCTGGCGGCAGTCAATGACGGCCTGCCGAACGCTCCTTCCCCCATTCTGGAAGGCACAGATGAGGAGTTATTCGATCTGTTCGCAGATGTGGATAACAACCCCGACCGCATGTTCATTGCAACCACGTTGCACCAGGAACCGGATTGGGATTTATCCCATTATACGATTGCTGAAGCGGCGTTATTGGAATTTTTCAAGCGCATGCGTCCGGGAGACCCTGCCACGCTGGAAAACGCACGCGACTTTTTGGAAGAACAGCTTTTTGATCAACGACACTATGATCTGGAACGGGTGGGGCGTTATAAGCTTAACCAGAAGCTGGATCTGTATGAGTTTATCCCCATCACTCACCGCATGGTGACCAAGTGGGACATCATCCGCTTGCTGCGCCGTATGATTATGATCAACAACGGCACTGCCGACCCGGATGATATTGATCACCTGGGTAATCGTCGGGCAAAGACGGTTGGAGAGCTGATCCAGAATAAGCTGCGCGTCGGTTTACGCCGTATGGAGCGGGTTATCAAGGAGCGCATGTCCATCCGCGATCAGGATGAAATCTCACCCATTACGCTGATCAACATCCGTCCGGTGGTTGCCGCGCTGCGCGAATTCTTCGGCTCCAGCCAGCTTTCGCAGTTTATGGATCAGACCAACCCATTGGCTGAATTGCGCCATAAACGCACCCTCTCCGCTCTTGGCCCCGGCGGTTTACGCCGTGAACGCGCTGGCTTTGACGTTCGCGACGTACACCATTCTCACTATGGACGCATTTGCCCCATTGAAACGCCCGAAGGCCCCAACATTGGTCTCATCGGACGTTTGGCCTCATTCGCCCGCGTCAACGAATATGGCTTTATCGAAACACCATATCGTAAGGTACGTAAAGCGTTGGCGCCAGATGATCCGCGTCTGGTGGGCCGATTGTTGCGCGAGAATGTGGTGGATCCAGATACTGGCGAAGTGATTGCCCCTCAAGGCGAGCGGATAGACGCGGCGATGGCTAAAAAGATTGCCAGGCTTAAAATTAAAGAAGTCTTGATAATGCCGTTTGTCACCAACGAGACAGAGTACTTATCTGCTGACGCTGAGGACCGCTTTGTCATCGCTCAGGCAAACACGCCATTGAATGAATATAATGAGTTTGTCCGCGCCCGCGTATCGAGCCGCCATCACTCCACGTTTATCTTCTCTCCGCCAGCAAATATTGAATATATGGACGTAGCGCCGCACCAAATTGTAGGCATCAGCGCTGCGTTGATTCCGTTCCTGGAGCATGATGACGCCAACCGCGCCTTGATGGGCTCCAACATGCAGGCGCAGGCTGTGCCGTTGTTGCGTCCGGATGTGCCTATGGTATCCACGGGTATGGAATATCACGCTGCGGTGGATTCGGGGCAGGTGGTTCTGGCTGAAGAAGACGGCGAAGTGGTCTCGGTCACTGGCCGCAGCGTCACCTTGCGCACTACAGATGGCAAGCTGCGCACCTACAACCTGCGCAAATATCAGCGCTCGAACCAAAGCACTTGCATTGATCAGCGGCCTGCGGTGGTGAAAGGGCAGCGGGTGAGCAAGGGCGCGGTGATTGCCGATTCTTCCTCCACGGAAGGCGGGCAACTCGCTTTGGGTCAGAATGTTGTGGTAGCTTTCCTTTCGTGGGAAGGCGGCAACTTCGAAGACGCCATCTTGATTTCTGAGCGTCTGGTGCAGGAAGACCGCTTCACTTCGGTGCATATTGAGAAATACGAAGTCGAATCGCGTGATACCCGTCTGGGCCCAGAAGAAATCACCCGCGATATTCCCAACGTGGGCGACGAAGCGATCAAAGACCTGGATGACCACGGCATCATCCGCATTGGCGCCGAGGTGGGGCCGAACGATATTTTGGTGGGGAAGATCTCCCCTAAAGGCGAAAAAGAACTGACCCCTGAGGAGCGCCTGCTGCGCGCCATCTTTGGCGAGAAATCGCGCGATGTGCGTGATACTTCGCTGCGCATCCCGCACGGCGAACGCGGCAAGGTGGTGGATGTGAAAGTGTTCACACGGGAAGACAACGCCGATCTTTCTGCTGGTGTGGATATGATGGTGCGTGTGTCGGTGGAGCAGCGCCGTAAGATCACCGCCGGCGATAAGATGGCCGGACGGCATGGCAATAAAGGCGTGGTGTCGAAGGTGGTGCCGGTTGAAGATATGCCCTTCCTGGAGGACGGTACGCCGGTGGACATTATCCTGAATCCTTTGGGGGTGCCTGGTCGTATGAATATTGGACAGGTGTTGGAAACGCACCTGGGATGGGCGGCGAATCAGCTTGGTTTCCGGGCGATTTCGCCAGTATTCGATGGCGCCCGGGAACGTGAAATTGAGGCCGAATTGGCTCGCGCCTGGCTGATTGATCAGGCCTGGAAGAAAACCACCGAAGTAGCCTGGGAATGGCTGCGTTCCTTCGAATATGACCCCAACGCTATTCAAGACGATGATGAAGTGCGCCGCCTGTATCTGGAAAACTGGCTGGGCGACCGCGGATATGACGTATATCGGCTGATTTCCGACCCCACCTATGCGCGTCGGTCTGCCTTACGCGAGTGGTTGCGCGACCAAGGCTTTGATCCGGACTCGATGCTGGTGTTTGAAGAAACCAGTGAAGTGCCTGCGGCTGAACGCGCGGAGCGTGATGATCGCGCCATCCAGGCCTGCTTACGTTTGTGGTTGCTGGATCAGGGATATGACGAGGCAGCGAACCTCTCCGATGAGGAACTGGCAGCGAAAGCCTCTCAGGTATCCCTGGAAAGCGGCAAACCTGTGCCAACTCTCGGGAAGCAGATTTTGCGAGATGGTAAGTCTGGCGAACCTTATGATCAGCCGGTTACTGTGGGTGTAATGACGATGATGAAATTGCACCATCTGGTCGAGGATAAGGTGCATGCGCGTTCTACCGGCCCGTACAGTCTGGTGTCACAACAGCCATTGGGCGGTAAAGCGCAATTTGGCGGTCAGCGTTTTGGCGAGATGGAGGTTTGGGCGCTGGAAGCCTATGGAGCTGCATATACGCTCCAGGAAATGCTCACGGTAAAATCTGACGATGTTCAGGGACGCGTCAAGACTTACGAGGCAATCGTCAAAGGCGAGCCTATTGAGGAGCCGAGCATTCCAGCCTCGTTCCGCGTGTTGGTCAAGGAGTTACAGAGCCTGGGGCTGGCTGTTGAAGCAGTGACAGATACCGGCGAAGTGATCCGTTTTGGGAAAGATGAAGAGCGCGCTCGTCCGCCCAAGTTGGGCACCGGCTTGCTGGCGTTAGGAGACGAACTGTAATTTAGATGACTTTTTTGCGCCATATTTCCTTGACGGTAATATGTGCGCATGGTAAAATCTTCTTTCGTTGCCCTACGATCATGATTGGACGGCATGACCCCCGTCCTGGCAACAGGCGATCGTGATACGGTGAGGCCATCGTGCAATTAGATGGCCTCACTTAATGAGTAAAACGGAAATATATTGGAGATTACCCGCTATTTTGTTCGGAGGCGAATGTGCCCACAATTAATCAATTGGTCCGTAAAGGCCGCAAAACCAAGAAGATGAAAAGCAAGGCGCCGGCGCTGCTGTATACATTGAATACAATGAAGCAGCGCCGTATTCGGCAAGATAAGGGCGCCCCGCAGAAACGCGGGGTGTGCACCGTCGTACGCACCATGACGCCCAAGAAGCCGAACTCTGCATTGCGGAAGATCGCCCGCGTCCGCTTGACCAATGGCATCGAGGTCACTGCATATATTCCGGGTGAAGGTCATACGCTTCAGGAGCACTCTGTGGTATTGGTGCGCGGCGGGCGTGTTAAAGATTTGCCTGGCGTCCGATACCATATTGTGCGCGGCACGCTGGACACTGGTGGCGTGAACAACCGCAAGCAGGGCCGCTCGAAATATGGCGCCAAGCGGCCGAAACCGGGCGCCGCTCCCGCTGTAAAGGGTAGGAAGTAGGAGTCCCTATGTCTCGACGCAATAAACCAGAACGACGCGAAATTCTGCCGGATGTGCGCTATAACAGCGTTCAGGTGCAGGCTTTCATCAACCATGTGATGAAAAACGGTAAGAAGAGCGTAGCCGCACATCAGGTGTATGAGGCCTTTGCTCTGGCGGAGGAGCGCGCCAAGCGCAGCGGCCTGGAAGTCTTTGAACAGGCGCTAAAGAACGTGTCGCCGGTCATGGAAGTCAAGCCTCGTCGTGTAGGCGGCGCAACTTACCAGATTCCGATGGAAGTGCCGCCATATCGTCGCTTCGCGTTGGCCACCCGCTGGATTCTGGCCGCGGCGCGGGCGCGTTCGGGCAAGTCTTTCGCCGAAAAGCTAGCTGGCGAGCTCCTGGACGCGGCGAATAACACTGGCGCAGCCATCCGCAAACGCGAAGAAACGCACAAGATGGCGGAAGCCAACCGCGCCTTCTCGCATTACCGTGCCTGATCGGTTGCTTGAATGGTCACGGAGTAGCCCAGGCTCTTATTAAAGGTTTTTTGTTATGTCTCGTCTCTATCCGTTGGAACGGTACCGTAATATTGGCATTATTGCCCACATTGACGCTGGTAAAACCACAACCACCGAGCGCGTTCTTTTCTATACCGGTAAGACGCATCGTTTGGGTTCTGTGGATGACGGCACTACTGTTACCGACTGGATGGAGCAGGAGCGCGAGCGCGGCATCACGATTGTTTCGGCGGCGGTCTCGGCGGAGTGGAAAGGCTATCAAATCAACATTATTGACACGCCGGGTCACATTGATTTCACCGCTGAGGTGCAACGCTCTTTGCGCGTCTTAGACGGTGGCGTTGTCATCTTCGATGCCGTGCAGGGTGTTGAACCTCAAAGCGAAACGGTGTGGCGACAGGCTGACCGTTACGGCGTTCCGCGCATCTGTTTCGTGAACAAGATGGATCGCGTGGGCGCTTCCTACGAACGGGCGATTGAAATGATCCGCGATCGGTTAGGCGCAAACCCCATCGCCATGCAGCTTCCGATCGGCGTCGAAGCGACCTTCTCTGGCGTGGTGGATCTAATGATCCGTAAAGCCATCGTTTGGGAAGATGATCTGGGCAAAGAGCCACGCGTGATGGATCCCCCGGCTGACCTGATCCCTGAAATGGAAGCCATGCGGGCGCGCATGGTGGAACAAATCGCTGAGACGGATGACGAATTGACGCTGAAATATTTGGAAGGCGAGGAGATCAGCGTCGAAGAATTGAAGGCTGGCTTGCGCCGCGCCGTTATCGCCGGCGCCGCGACGCCCGTCTTCTGCGGCAGCTCGTTGCGCAACAAAGGCGTCCAGCCGCTGTTGGATGCAGTCATTGATTATCTGCCCTCTCCTCAGGATATTCCTCCGGTGGTCGGTCAGCATCCCAAGACGGGAGAAACCGTAGAGCGTCCGGCTGACGATAGCGCTCCCTTGAGCGCCCTGGTTTTCAAAATCGTTACTGATCCTTATGTAGGCCGATTGGCTTATTTCCGTGTTTATTCTGGGCGGTTGGCTCAAGGCGATATGGTATATAACTCCACCAAAGATCGCCGTGAGCGTGTAGGTCGCTTGCTGCGCATGTATGCCGATCGTCGAGAAGACATCAGCGAGGTGTTGGCGGGCGATATTGGCGCCGTCTTGGGCATGAAGGACACTTTCACAGGCGATACGCTTTGCGATCTCAGCCACCCAATCGTGCTGGAGAGCATCACCTTCCCAGAACCGGTGATTTCGGTCTCCATCGAACCCAAGACCACCGCCGACCAGGACAAAATGGCGGAAGCCTTGCGCAAATTGTCTGAGGAGGATCCAACCTTCGTTGTGCGCACAGACGAGGAAACCGGCCAGACGATCATCGCTGGCATGGGCGAGTTGCATTTAGAAGTGCTGGTGGATCGTATGTTGCGCGAGTTTCGTGTTCAGGCGCGAGTAGGCCGCCCACAGGTGGCATACCGTGAATCGATCACGATGCCGGTGCCAAAGGTCGAATATCGCTATGTCAAGCAGACAGGCGGACGCGGTCAGTATGGTCATGTGGTCTTCTCGATGGAGCCAGGCGAGCCGGGCAGCGGCATCCAATTCGAAAACGCCATTGTGGGAGGCGCAATCCCCAAAGAATATATCCCGGCAGTTGAGAAGGGCATTCGTGAGGCTGCTGAAGGCGGCATCCTGGCAGGGTATCCAGCGACAGATATTAAAGTGCGGCTATATGATGGTTCCTACCATGAGGTTGATTCAAATGAGATGGCTTTCAAGATGGCCGCTTCGCTGGGCTTCAAAGAGGGCGCTCAACGCGCCGGCCCTATATTGCAAGAACCGATCATGAAAGTCGAGGTGCTGGCGCCGGAGGAGTTTTTGGGCGATATTATCGGCCAGCTCAATGCACGCCGGGGTGAAATTCTGGGCATCGAATCGCGACCAGGCGGCGTGCAAGCAGTGCGGGCGATGGTGCCTTTAGCTGAGATGTTTGGTTACGCCACCGATTTACGTTCGGCCACGCAAGGGCGCGGCGTGTTTACGATGGAATTCGATCATTACGCGCGAGTATCGGAGAATGTGGCGCGTGTGATTATGGGCAATTGAAATATGGCGTAGATTTGCCGCCATTGGCGGCTGATCGCCTGCGATAAATCATTACAATAAATCTTTAGAAGCATTATTTGTCTCAGATAAAAGGAGAGAATCTTTTATGGGAAAGCAAAAATTCGAGCGCACGAAGCCGCACATGAACGTAGGGACGATGGGGCACATCGATCATGGGAAGACGACATTGACGGCGGCGATCAC
>JAGVAD010000037.1 GCA_020060465.1 Anaerolineales bacterium | reverse complement strand
GGGCGTCGCCGCTTGCGGCGCTGCTGTCTGCGCCGCTGTGGCCCCCGGCGCAGCCTGGGGTGCGCAGGCTGCGCTGAGGAGCATGACCAGCATGATGCTGGTTATCAAAATCTTGTTGAGAATGCGCTTGTTCATCAGATCAACCTCCTGTTGGTAAAATCAACTGCCTGATCATCCGCGTTTTGCTGATGGATTACAACACACACCAGCAGCCCATCTTGCAATGTGACGGACGCCTGATGAGTCATCATCACATTGCTGACGCCGCGTGTGCTGCCAAAGTGTAA
The DNA here is from genome assembly GCA_020060465.1 of Anaerolineales bacterium. Classification (GTDB taxonomy): domain Bacteria; phylum Chloroflexota; class Anaerolineae; order Anaerolineales; family UBA4823; genus RBG-16-57-11. Next base: position 17,989 of record JAGVAD010000037.1, on the reverse strand, counting down.
CGTCTCGCCATGCAGTGGATATTCCAGTTGTTGGGTGGCGACGCCTTGCGCCGTCCCGCCTAACGGGATGAGCGAAACCGTATCGCCTGGCTGCCCATAGAGTTGCAGCATGCCCGCGCCTCGCAGATAGTGGATTTCTTGTGTCCCATCCACAATGCTGATTGGCGCGCCAGTCTGAGCGGCGGGCAACAGGACGTTTGCCAGAGTCTGATCCCAGCGCGCTCCCAGCGCAGCCAGGATCACGATCTGGTCTGCTGGCAATTCTTGAGCATATTGCAAGGCGAGCTCCAGATCGGTAAAGTCCTTGCGGGTGGGATATTCGACGATGGATACGCCGGAAGCTTTGAGCATGGTCAGCTCAGCTTCGCTGATCGAATCCAGGTCGCCGATCACCGCGCGGGGTATGACGCCTAACGCCAGGCAATGATGCGTCCCGCCGTCGGCGCTGATGATGTAGTCATCGGGGAGTAAATGGACGGGCTGGTTCAGCCATCCGTTGGCGAATATAACGGCGCGCAAATGAAAAACCTCCGACTTCATTTTGCGCCGGAGGGGGAATTGTTGGTTTCGGTTGGGTCTGGTTGATTCGGCGCTTGTACTTTGCCTGATCAACCTGGGGTTGCAATTCCTCCGCCGGCATTATCCGGATCAGGTTCGCGGGTCGAGGGCTGGCTTGCCCTCCTCTCAGCCTGAATACATCAGGCTCCCCGTGCAATTCATGATCTCGCAGAGTTTCGCTCTCTGGGATCATTAACTGACAATGTGAGTATATCGAAGCTCAGGAGACTTGTCAAGCGTAGCGCGTTTTCAGCGCACGCGCCGTTTCCATTCTTCTTTCAACTGAAGTTGACGCGGGCTGATCCCAGAGCTAAGGGAAAGGAAATCCGCCGTCAGGCGGTTAAACTTGCTCGCTTCATCCAGCATCGGGAAATGACCGGATTGCTCGAACACAATTTGGTGAATGTGTTCGGGCAGGGCAGCGGATTGCGCTGTATTGGGCGTTTCTTCTACGACCGGGTCATTTTGACCATAGACCAGCAGGCAGGGCGTATTCAAATTCTGAGACGTCTCGCTCACATCCATTTGTTGAAGATCAGCCAATGACATATAAACCGCCCGCTGGTCGGCTTTGGGCGCTTCCTGGCGCACAGCTTCGCTGTCAGAAGCGCGGCTTAGCAGCCAGTCCACCAGCTCTTGCGAGGTTGCCGTATAGAGGCGAGGGTTAATGATGTGTCGTCCATTGGGCAATCCAATTGCCATCACCCGATCAACCAGTTGTTGACTGCGCTGCGCATATAACAGTGCCACAATTGCCCCCAGCCCATGCCCGATCAGCGCCACTTTCCGAATGCCCATCTCCTCCAGAAAGCTTTCCAGCAGGTTCACCTGTTGTTCAAGCGCGTAGAGCCTGGGCGATTTAGCCGAATCGCCGAAACCCCACAGATCGAGCGCGTAGGCGCGATACGAGATGGACGCCGCTTGCATGGCTGAAATCCAATACCTCCAGGAGCCGACCCAGCCGTGCAGGAAGATCAGCGGTTTGCCTCTGCCCAACACTTCGTAATGGACAATCTCGTCTTGCAGGATAACAACGCTCATGTTCTCAGGCCAATGCTGTTGCCAACTGAATCCTGGTTTACTTCTGATGACGCGCCAGAATAGCGCGGATATTTTCGATCAATTGATCGGGCGAAAATGGTTTCAAAATGTAATCATCTGCTCCGCATTCCAACCCGGCCTTCACTTCGCTTTCTTGCCCTTTAGCAGACAGGAAAACCACCGGTATTGCCTGCGTGGTCGGGTTGGCTTTGATCTGTTCACACGCCTCATAACCGGTCATGCGGGGCATGCGCACATCCAACACAATCAGGTCTGGCAACGACTGTTGCGCCATCTGATACGCCTCTTCGCCATTTGTGGTTGCGATGACCTCATGCCCGGCGAATTTCAAGGTGAAGGTGATCAACTCTCGAATATCGCGTTCGTCTTCTGCAATCAATATTTTTGCCATACCAATTGCCTGTTGTCGTTATTCGTTCCCTGGTTTGTATATTGGTAACGTAAACGAAAATGTGCTGCCTTCGCCTGGGATGCCGGTGCTTTGCAGCCAGATGCGTCCATTGTGCATGGTGATCAGGTTTCGGACGATGGAAAGCCCCAGGCCGGTACCGGCAACTCCCAGGGTGAGAGTGCTTTCGCCGCGGAAGAAACGTTCAAAGACGCGCTCCTGGTCATCGGGATGAATGCCGACGCCGGTGTCTTTCACATCCACCTGAACTTCATCGCCTGCTACATGCATCCGGACGAGGATTTGCCCATTGGGCAGGTTGTACTGGTAAGCGTTCTCCAGCAGGTTATCCATCACCCGACGAATACGGTCAAAATCGGCCATGACGCGCGGCAGATTGGGCTGTATCTCAGCCTCAACCGTAATGCCTTTTTGATCCTCTTGAATGCGCCGCTTGAAATCCTCGATGGTCGCCAACACAAGCTCTTCCAGGTTCAGCGGCTGCATGGCAAGCGCCATGCGTCCCGCTTCAATCTGACTGATGTCCAATAAGTCATTGACCAGAACCGCCAGCCGTTCGGTGTTCGCTTTGACCACTTGCAAGAAGTGCGCTTGTTGCTCGGTCAGCGCGCCGGCAGCGCCCATCAGCAAAATATCCACATAACCCTTGATGGAGGTCATCGGTGTGCGCAGCTCGTGGCTCACCGTAGCAACGAATTCGGATTTCAAGCGATCCACTTCCACTTGATGGGTAATGTCCTGGAAAATGGAAACCGTGCCTAAAAAGTCATTACGCAGGCTCACCGGCGCCAGTTGGACGAAGATCACCCGCCCATCTTCCAGGGTGATCTGCTCTGCGAACTTGCCGTCGCTCTGATAAGCGCTGGGGTCTTGCGACCAGCTCTGGATGACTTCCATCCAGCGTCGCGTGCCTCGTCCAAACAGACCGGAAAAATGCTCCATAGATTTGCCTAAGACCAGCGAGCGCTCCAGCCCCAGGATTTTTTCGGCTGATTCGTTGAACAGGGTAATGATGCGGTTGGCGTCAGTCACCAGCACGCCGTCGGCCACTGCTTCCAGGATGGCTTTTGAGCGGCTGGTCTCGATCTGTTGATTGCGCAACATCGTCCCCAGGTCTTCTGCCTGGTCGCGAATGAGCCGATAGAGTTCAGCGTTGTTGACTGCTATGGAAACCTGGTTGGCTGCCGCCTGAACCAGATCCAATTGATCGAGGGAGAAATGGCCGATATCGGGATGGAACAACAGCAGACAGCCCAGCGCCTCAGCGCCGCTCATCAGAGGCACGCCCATAGCGCTTCGATGTTGATAAGTGGGTTTCCAATCCTCTTCGGAATAATCCAGGCGCACCCAGCGTTCATCCACCATCACGTCCGGGATGAGCACTGCCTGGCGCTGCGAAATGATCCAACCTGCCAGTCCCTGGTCGCTGTCGAACGGCGTTGGGCTGCCGTGCTCATTGGGTTCAGGCGTATAGCCGATCGAAGCCAGCCGTTGCAGCTTCTTCTCTCCCGGTCGAGCAATGAGGATAGTGATCTGCGCCGCATCCACAAACTCGCTCAGCACTTGCAACGTTCGATGAAGCACCTGTTCCAGGTCCAGGCTTGCGGATAATTCGGTAATGATGCGTAAGAGCGTTTCGGCGCGCTGCCGTTCGTGCGCCAGCTCTGCAGTGCGTTCCTGCACGCGCAGCTCCAGGTCCTCGGTCAGGCTCAGCGTTTCCTCCAGTAAACGAGCGTTCTGCAAAGCAATGGCGATCTGATTGCTAATTGTGCGAGCGAGTTCGATTTTTTCGGCGTTGAAACGGTAGGCGCGCCGATCATGCGCTAAAAGGATTCCATGAAAACGGAAATCGGCGCGCTCGCCGCCTGAGGCGCCGCTGGCGATTGGCACAACCAGCAGAGAGCGCGTCTGGTGATGCGCCAGAAATTCCTGCAACGGCGCCAGCTCGCTTTCCTGGCTCACATCATCGGTATTGAAGATGCCCAAACTTTCCTGCAACCGCTCGAATAGGGGAATATTCGGTAAACTGGCGCCAGGGTAAAAAGTAGATGCATCTTCGAAATAGGGGAATTCCGCTTGCAAAATCAAGCGGGTAGCCTTCAGTCCGGCCAGATTCGCGCCCTCGGTTGACCAGACTTCTGGATAACCTCGATCCACCAGCAACGCCGAAGCCGAAGTGCAGTTCATCAGTTGCATAAATTCTTGAACGGCGAAATCCAGGATGCGCGCCGCATCCAGCGATCCGCTGAGTTCATAGGAAAGCCGGTTCAGAATGGATAATGTCTGCGTGCGTTGATCGAGTTCGAGGGCGCGCTTGACGCTCTCTTCGTATAACTCGGCGTTTTCCAGGCTGACAGCCGCCTGACCAGCGAAAGTCGTCGCCAGTTGAATATCGTCGTTGGTGTAAAAATTGGGTTCGACCTTTTCCAGAGCGATCACCCCTAAAACGCGCCCCGAGGCGATGAGCGGGACGCCAAGCCAGGAGAGGTGTTCTACGCCGCCAGCTCCGCCTGGGGCCTGAGCGGTTTCCTCTGGGACCTCTTCCTGAGTGAGGGCGCGGAAGCGAGCGTCCTTGCGCACATCTGCCACCCATATCGGCCGCCCGGTGTTGATCATCTCGTTCATGAGCGCGCTATCCTGTATGTCTACGGTCAGGCCGATGCGTTCTTCGCTATCTGAAAAGCCGCGCGCCGCTCGAATCACCATTCGATCGTGGCTTTGGCTGCCGCGCGTTGTCTCGCTTTTTTGTCGCAGCCAAAGCGTGCCGGTATCGTAGGGCAGTATTCTGCGCAACTGATCCAAAAGCGATGCGGTGAGTTCTTGAGATTGCAGGCTGGAGGTGATCGAGGTGGAGACCTCGGTCAGGGCTTGCAACTGGTTCGAGCGATGACGAGAAGCCTGATACAGGCGGGCGTTCTCCAGCGTCAGGGCGGTCTGTTGCGCCAGAGAGGATGCCACTGCCAGGTCGTTTGCGGTGAACGCAGCCGTCGTTTGCACGCTATCCAGCACCAACACTCCCAAAGGACGGGTGCGAGCGCGTTGAATCTGGCTGTCCAGCATGCTGGTAAAAGTATCGTTCGGGCCGCCGGGGCTGGCGATGATTGGCACCGCCAGCGTGGATACCGGCAAGCGGCCGCCGGTGGCGTTGCGATAGGCGAGCAGATTTTCCGGCGAAAGATTGTAATGGCGGGTAAAATCTACCGTTTCCAGGTTCACCGCCTGGCGCAAAGTGAACACCAACCCTGGCACGCCTTCGCCTGAGCGATAAGCTAAATGAGTCAATTCATCCGGGTTCGGGTATCCAGATGAAGCTTGAGGCTCAAGCGCGCCCAGGCGGTCATTCCATAGAGCAACCAGCGCCATTTGAGCAGTTGGGATTAGGCGCAAGGCGCTGTCCACCAGCGTGTTCAAAATGCTCGTCGGGTCCAGGCTGCCCAGTTGGCGGCTGAAATCCAACAGCAGATTGACCTCTTTTAGTCGCCGCGAGGTGGTTTCTTGCAGGCTGAGGTTTTGCAGCGCAATCGCTGCCTGGCGCACCATCAGATCGAATAACTGACGATCCTCGTTGGTGAAAGGCGTAATCGGCGCGCGGTTCACCGCCAGCATTGCTGCATATGGGCGGGCTTCTCGCCTCCCGTTTCCGCTTCCGCCGTTTGAGGATGGATCGGCGCTGTAAGGTTTCGCTCCGGGGATGGGGATGCATAAAAAGCTGTGGGCATCCAGCGCGCGCAGCAAAGGCGTGTTTTGCCATTCCGGGTTCTCGCTCATATTGGAGGCGAATAAGATTTCGCCGCTCTGCAGCGTATGCCGTAATGGGTTGCGTTGTCCCAACAGTGCTTTCGGGTTCGCTTCTGCCGGATAATTCCCCAGGCTCAAGGTCAAATTGGGGCCGCCATCGCTTTGTTCAGCGATAAAGACCATATCAAAATCCATGCGCTCTAAAACCTTTTGCCCCAGGGTGCGCAAGACTTCGGCAGGAGAAGCCTGCGCGCTAATCGCTTCCGCGATTTCGAGCCCAGCTCGGATGCGGCGAGCGCGTTGACTGAGGCTCTGGATTGCCAGCGTCTGTTCCAAATCCTTGTGCAGCAACACCGGCAGGTGACTTTGCGCCTTCTCTGCTTTTAGCTGGGCTAAAGCCAGCTCCTCTTCGATTTGCATGACTTTGGCGCGCAAGTCTCGCACTTTCAATTGCGTTTCGATTGCCAATGCTGCTTGCGTGCCGAAAATTTCCAGCGCCTCAATGGTATTGCGGTCAGGGCGGGCGTTATTGCGCGGCGCGTCCACACTGATCAGCCCCAGAGGATCGCCGCCGATGCCAAATAAGGGCATCAAGAAGATGTCATCCGGTTGCCATGCGTTTGGATCCGCCGGCGCAGGTTCTATTTGAGGCGGTGTGTAACTGTATAAATCGGGGGGTAATTCGCCCGCCAGTTCGGCGGGGATAAAATAGGACCTTCCCAAACGAAAGCGTGGCTCAAGCAGCGTTTGCAAGCTAGCCCATGATGCCGGGCGGCTGCGCAATTGATCCAGCTCGGGCAAGGGAATGCCCGCCCCTACCAAACGCACCAGTTGATTTTGGGATGAATCATAAATACTGATCAGGACGACATCGAAAGGCGTAGCGGATTGTATGGCGTAAGCAATCGCCTCGAGAGATTGCTCCAAAGGCTGTTCGGTCTGAACAATTTGGGAGACTTCAAAGATCTTGGAAAGCGTCTCGACGCGCTGGTTAAGCTCTTCGCTGCGGCGTTGCTGTTCCTGATAGCGGTGTGCATTCCCAATTGCAATCGCCGCCTGAATGGCTAACGCCTCTACAATATCTCGTTCTGTTTCTCCGAAGCGATTCTCAACTCTGGCGTGAAGGTGGATCACACCCGCAACCCGTCCCTGGTAGGCGATGGGCGTCGCCATTGCGGAATGGACGCCTTGATGCGCCGGATATAAATCCACCAGCGAGGCTGCCTTCACGGGGCTGACATCGGCTTTCACATTGGCAGGCGCTGTGGCAGCCTGTGGGGCGGCTGACTGCGGATGCGGTGCTTGCTCTTGGAATAATGGAACGATGACTGTTTCGCCACTCTCGAATACTTGCAGCTCTAGCGGATGTAACGCTGCCCCAGGTTCGTCGCCGATATAAAACTGGATCGTCGGCGCTTGGGGAGCAACGTTGTTCTCTTGCAGGTCATCGAGTTGAAACAGCATCACTGCGCCGCAATCTGCCTGGGTGGTGCGCAGCGCTTCATCGTACACTCGCTGAAGCAAATCCTCCAGCTTCAGTGTGGTGTTGAGCTCTCGACTGATGCGGGTGAGCGCCACCAGTTGTTCCACACGTTGGCGCAGGCTCTGATCGGTTTGTGTATATAAAGCGGCGCGGTCAATCGCCGCGGCGAGGAGTCCGGCGGCGGTGGCAATGGTTTGGGCGTCGCCGCTGGAGAAGAAGTTGGCGCGGAAGCTACCCACAATCAACTCGCCAATGCCTCGTTCCCGAATCACCAGAGGTGTAATGATCAGCGTGCGTGTTTTGAGATGCTTGGCGAAGGGGTGGTAAACTGCTGGAAGTGCGCCCGACTCCACCTCCAGATCGGTGATGAACAATTGCTGTTGTGTACTGGCGGCTGTTTGAGTGTAAAGCGGGTCTTCGCTGGAAATTCGTCCCAGGTGGCTGCTGATTTGGGGCGCGATGCCGAAATTTGCGTTACGCTGGAGGCGCAATTCGCCGCGTCCCTCATCCAATAAATAAATGGCTGCCGCATCTGCCTGCAACAGACGCGCCAGATCCAGAATAGAATATTTCAACATCTCGTCTAGCGTGGCTGCAGAGCTGGTCAGGCTGGCGATGCGGCGCAAAGTCTCTGCACGTTGCGCCCGGCGGCGCGATTGCAGCGCCAGGCGAGCGTTGTCAATAATCGGAGCTACCTGTCCGGCAATGATGGAAAGGATGCGTAGATCGTTTGAATCAAAAGGAGTTTCGTCGCGTTTGTTGGCTGCTTGCAAATAACCCACCATGCGACCAGCGGAGGAAAGCGGCATTAACACTGTGTTGCGGATGCCGGCGGCGCGCGCCAGGTGGTGCAGTTCCAGCGCCTGGATGCGGGGATCTTCTGGCGCGTTGGCAACCACAATGGGGTCCGCCTCCAGCCAAAGCGCTTCCGCCGGGCTATCCGGCAGAATGGTTGTTCGGCACCACTCGATGACATTGGCCTGTAAACCCTGAAAAGGCTCCTGCCCTTCCAGCGCTCGGCGGGTCTCGTCGTAAATCAGGAAGCCCAAGATTTCTACGTTCAGCAGGGGCGATATATTGGCGATCAGGCGGCTATAAAGCTCTTGAGGTTCTTGCAGGGCGGTTGCTGCTTGCGCCAGATTCGCCAGCCCCGCCAGTTCAATCGAGCGTTGCAACTCTTTGCGATAGAGCAGGGCGTTGTTGACGGCGGCAGCAGCCTGCCCAGCCAACAGCCGGACGACCTCCAGATCGTTTTCTGTGTAGTTGTCCTTTGTCAACGAGGCCAGCTCCAGCGTGCCGACCAATTCTCCGGCAATGAGCAACGGAGCTCCTAAATAGGACTTAAACGGATAACGCTGACGGTCAACCGCCGGCTGCGCCTCCCGAAAAGTGCTGGTATCTCGTATCAAGAGAGGCTCGCGGCGGCTGATCAGGTATCCAGAGTAACCCCGATCGGGCGTATAACGCTCAGCGCCTTTCTCCAGATGGCGATCAACGCCGGCTAACCCCACCAGGCGGTAAGGGACCGCGTGCCCGGCATCCGCGTCCCAAATCGTGATCTCCATATAATCAGAAGGGAAGAGGCGCTCGAAGTTTTCCAAAATGGTTTGTAAAGTGGTTTCCAGATCCAAACTGGAAGCCATCGCCTGGGTTAGTTCCGTGAAAAATCCAAACGCCTGGCCCGAAACGTTCGTTGCTGGCTGAAATTCCTCTTCTTGACCCATCTGTTGGATCTCGCTTCCATCCGTTGGGATAGGGCGATGATCCAACACCAGTTTTGGCCGCCGCAGTGTGACCAACATGGCGCTCAAACCGCTCTGCCCTCCCGCAATGTCGCCGGGTAGGAAATAAGAAGAGCCTTCGACAAAACGCCCGTTTAAATGGAAGCGCGCCTGACCTTCATTGGCGCACAGCATGAGAAAAGTCTCGCCAGGGCGAGCGCGTCGCGCCAGGCTTTCCAAATTGAGGTCCGTCTCCCAGAAGTCGAACAATTCTCGCGCCGCATGGTTGAGGTAAATCAGACGTCCGCCTCGCTGTACAACCAATACCGCTTCATCTTGAGCCTCAGCCTGAGATGGTGAAGATGCAAACGACGGCGGCGTTTCGATAGGTCGGGGGCGAGGGATTAAACGCATCAAGAGCAGGGTCAACAGGGCAAACGTCACCCCAAGAAGAATCAAGAGCAACCCCAGCGCCGCCGGACTCAGATTAAACATAACTGCTAATCATTCAGGCTCAGTTGTTTTTTCGTCTATCTTCCGCAGCCAATTCGGTAATTTCGCGAATGTCGGCAAATTCGTAACGCGAGGGGGCGACCTCTCCAATCGCCAGAGACATCAAAGGCGACTTTTGTTCCTGTCCATCCGTGCTTTTGGCGACAATGTAACCCTGCTCTCGATCCAAAAAGCTGTAATGCGAGAGCACCTCTTCGTCGAACCGCTCCTTTAACCGCTGACGGATTTGAGGCGCTGCGCGTTCGCTGGTGATGATGATGAAATTGTCGCCGCCAGCGTGGCCGATGAAATCATTGACTGTGCCAAGTTCATCCACCACCTCGCTCAGGAGCATCGCCGTAAAGCGTAGCACATCATCGCCAGCTACAAAACCGTACACCTCTTTGAAGGCTTCGAAGTGCTTGATGCGGATGTCCATCAGGCTCCAATCGGACAGGCGGATGATGCGGCGTAACTGCTCTTCGATCAGACGACCCGATGGCAATCCAGAGCGCGGATCGGTGAGGCTTTGCTGCTCGGCGCGGGCGATAGCGCGCTGCACGCGCAGTTTTAATTCTTCGATGTCGAAAGGCTTGGTGATGTAATCATCTGCGCCCAGCTCAAGGCCTTGCAATTTGTCGCTGCGTTCATCTTTTTGCGTCAAAAAGATAATGGGCACATGGCTGGTGCGCGTGTTGGTTCGCAAGATGCGACATACCTCAAAGCCGTCAATATCCGGCAACATAATATCCAAGATAATCAAATGTGGCAGATTTTGACGGGTTTTATCCAGCGCGTCGCCGCCGCGCAGAGCCGCGTCCACTTCATAGTTTTGGCCGGTGAAGTAGATGCGCAGCATGTTGGAGATATCTATATCATCTTCTACGATTAGCAAACGAGATTTACCCATCTCGGCCTCCCTATGCAGGATCGCTTGGCTTTATTTGGAGAAACCAGATTCGTAGGTCTTTTTGGCATTTTTAGCGAATTTGTTTCCAATGACTCAGTACCATGATACCACACCATGGCTGCGACTGTGCATAGTTTATTGTAGAAAAATTGTACAGGCAATAAAAGCCGCCTAAATTCTACCGCGCGCCCGCATGCGCACTTTTTCGATCTGCTCTGGGGTGACAGGGTGTTCGAAGGATCGGAAACCGCTCAGGCGAAACCCATGTCGCTCGGCGATCTCTGTAATCTCCTCCACCCGCTGGCGGCTGATATTTTTCCCTAATGTATAATCCTCAAAACGGCCCTCCAGCGCCAAGGCCATCGTCTCGGCCATGCAGGCGTATGCTTTTCCAGGCGGGAAGCCGAAGTCAAAGTGAAAGTCCACCTCTCCCGGCGCCTCAACCATTCCGCCGTCAATCACCAGCACATCCTCCCGTACGGCAGCCACAGCAGCCGCCACATCTCTTGGGCGCGCTACATCGCAAACCACGCTGCCTGGTTGAAGATCCTCGGGCTGTATGATGGCGCTCACGGCGCTGGTTACGGTGAGGATCAATTGCGCGTGGCGAAGCGCGCCCACATCTGTGCTCACGTGCAATCGCGCACGGGTCGTGTCCTGGAGTTGATTGTGCAGCGCGTTTAATGAGTTGACAGAACGGCCAATCAAATACAATTCGGCGGTCTCGCCAGACAGAATCTCCGCGCACACCCTGCCGATCGCGCCGGTAGCGCCGACCACCGCCGCTGTAGCGTTCTCGATGGAGATGTCCATCAGGCGCGCGGCTTCGCGCACTGCTTGTAGGGCAATCGCCACGGTGTAAGCGTCTCCCGTGGTCACCGGAATATCCAGATGGCGCGCCACGGTGATGCCTGCGTCTCCAACCACGGAGGTGAACGCTCCCAGGCCGAGGATTTTCGCACCCAGTTTTTCCGCCATGCGCCCAGCCTGGATGATTTTTCGATAAACAGTTTTCTCCGGCAGCGATAGCATACGCGTTGGCGTCAGTGGACAAGCGATAAACCAGCCTTTGATTTGCTTGCCAGTCGCCTGAGAAGTGATGCCGTCAATTTGCGAAATATAAACGGGCGGGAAGAATGTGGATAAGAAGTTGATCTGGCGCTCGCTGAACAGGCGTCCCCATAAAGGATACTTGCGGCTGACATCCCGCTTGACGTCAATTGGATGGATGATAAAAGCAAAACTATCCACGCCTTACCAGGTCTCTTCTCCCCTTTCACCTTTACGAGGATACAGTCGTGGGTGAAGGTTGGCGAAGGATAGACGATGATGGTCGCTGTCCTCGTAATGGACGTCGCGATCAATTACCCGCCGCTCTTTCGATGCAAAAAGCACCACATCCGACTCAATGGTGCGGGCAGGGAAGATGATCAAGCCGGAACCCAGGCGGCAATTGTGGCCCACGCATCCGCCCAACACTGGCCGATTTGCCAGACTGAGCATTCCATCGCCGTCCAACGCCCGTAATGGAGCAGGCAGCAGGTTGAAATCCGTAAAGGTAGAACCGGCGCCGATGAAAGTATTTCGACCAACAACGCACATTTGCAAACAGGTGTTCTGCGCCACCATGCTGTTATCCATGATCGTGGTCATAAATAACGACGCCCGGAAGGGCAGGAAGGCGCCATCGCCAACCACCGAAAGCATCAACTGGCAGTCCTGAGAGATGTTCACGTTATCGCCAATAATGCAGTTTTCGATGATCGCCCCGGCGTTAATGGTGACATTGTTGCCGATCGTGGTGGGTCCATGAATGATGGCGCGTGGATCAATGACGCAGTTTCGGCCAATCTTCACCAGTTCGGAGCATTCCAGCACCTGTTTGCCCTCGAACATGGCTTTCGCCAGTATGCGCAGCTTGAACGCCCACTCTTGATCCAGCCGCTCTTCGAAGCGCGCCCCGCGCGTGAACAAGCCAAAAACGACATCCGCGATAAACACATGCACCCAGGAATCGATCGCGATCAGGCTGCGTTTGGGCACCTGGAAAACCAGGTCGCCCTGCTCAAAAGCCATATAAGTGGGAACATGATAATACCCCGCTTCAGTGCATTGCAGATCAATCACCAGCGGCTCGATCCCCTGCATGGAGGTCCAATCGCGCTGTTCCTTGCGAATGCCGTCGGGGAAATACCATAGATCAGCCAGGTACACATCCTCGTAGGATGTGTAAGACGTAGAAAGCGGCAGGGCGTGTTCGCGGAATGGCGGGTCGTCTGCTGAATACGCCGCCCGGCTGGGCGTGCGCCGCTTTTGCGCCGCCTCTAAAAACGCCTGGATGTAATGAGCGTCGAAATACAGGTTATCGCGATGCACCAGGCAAGGTTCGTTGGTCTCTGGCAACCTGTCGCCTGGGGCGACCTCGAACTCGCGGCTGGTATAAGGCGCCAACACATCCCGCTGGTTTAGCCAGAGGGGCTTGTTCATGATGCGCAAGTCGCGCGCCCGTTCATTGAATGGCGGAATGAAGCGATCGTCTTGCAAAATGATCTTGAGAAACTTCTGCATCTCTGGCGAACCTGTTTTCAAGAAACCGGGTGATCCAGGAAATCGCGCAGCAGCGCCATGAAGCGCGCCGGATCGTCCAACATGGGGAAGTGGCCGGCGTTAGAGAAGCGTTCGATGCGGCAGTTCGGCAGGCCAGCCTGCAAAGGCTTCCATTGTTCGGGGTGGACGACAATATCTTTATCGCCGTACATGCCCATCACCGGCGCCTGGATCTGCGGGAGATGGGGTCTCAGGTCGGTCTCGCGCAGCGAAGCGATGCTGAGCAAGAACGATTCCAGCGTGGTCTGCGATAGATCTCTATCCATCATCTCCGGCCAACGAGGATCGCGGGTATAGAACGGAGAAAGCAGGCGAAAGCCGACGCGCAATCCCCACAGATTGTTATAAACCAGATAAGCAACCGTCCTGCGGCCAAAGAGCTTCAACAGCAAAGATAAGGAAGAGCCAACGATAGGCGATCCAATCACCACCACTTTGCGCACCCGCTGCGGGTATTGGATTGCTACAGACAGGCTGACGGTGCCGCCCATGGAGTGCCCTACCAGCGGGGCGCGCTCGATCCCCAGTTGCTCCATAAATTGATCAACCAGGCTGACAAAATCCTGGACTTTGTAAGAAGCGCGCTTTTTACCCGATTCTCCAAACCCCCAAAAGTCCAGCGCATAGGTGCGGTAAGATTGCCCCAGGTAGGCCATGGTTTCCTGCCAAAGCCCCCAGGATCCCAGCCAGCCATGTAACAAAATCACTGGGCGACCTCGCCCATATACTTCGTAATGTACGATACCCTGGTCAGTGGTAAAGGATGACACAGCCGCGCTCCCGCAACTCGTTTCTCGCGCTCCGTTGCCTCGAACTCAGCCAACGGGAGCAGGCGGTGAGTTATCCGCCCCCTTTTGACTCCATATCGGCTAATATGCTATAAAGCAGTTCCAGAAGCACGTTCTTCACCATCTCTTTTTCGGTGGCCACGCACGGCAATAGTTTGATCTTGGGGTCTAAACGCAGCGCGATGCGCATATCGTCAATTTCCCAGGCGTCTTCACGGTCTTGTTTGTTGGCTGCCACCACGTACGGGGTGGGGGCGTAGGCGCGAAAGGTCTCCAGGATGCTGCGCGCCTCGCGGAACGTCTCTGGACGGGCGCTGTCCACCATCACCACAAACCCCAGCATCCCTTCAGAGAGGATTTCCCACATGAAATCAAAGCGCTTCTGACCGGGCGTGCCGAACAGGTAAAGCACCAGGTCCTCATCCACTGTGATACGGCCAAAATCCATCGCAACTGTGGTCGTTTCTTTAACCCGTTCCGATTCGGTTGAGATTTTGCGCTCTGTAGAAACCACATCAATTTCGCTCACGGAGCGAATGAATTCTGTTTTTCCTGCATTAAATGGGCCGGTGACCACCATTTTTACGGTTTGCATAAGGCGTTATCCTTCATCTGGAAGTATCATCGGCGTCGGGCCAGTTATAGAGAACGGATCCGGTTGATCAACCGGTTAATTAACGATCTTTGTTCTTCAGGATTGGGCTGCGATACAGGAATGCGACCGGCGATTTGGGGCGGCGGAGCCGGACGCGGCGCGCCTTCAGGCCGCACCAATTCCACCAACCCTGCCTGCAACAGCGCATAGACGATCTTGCGAATTTGTAGATCCGACATCTTGGTCGCCCGGGCGATCTGGCGAATGGTGTTCTTGGGATTGATGTATCGCACCACTTGCCATTCATCCATTGAGAGGTTGAAGTTACGGATGTTTGCCCCTGGCCGATCGGCGAATTTCAACGCAATATCCAGGTTCGGGATTTCGTCCTGGAGTTGCTCCAGCTCGTGCAATTGCCGGGCGCCTTCGATGATGATGTTTTCGAGGTTGACCCGCACGGTGATCTTGTCTTCGGGAGGCAGCAGGTCGCTCTCAAAGCGGAAGAAACCCTCCACCCAGGTGAACAGGCGGTTGACAATAGCGACAAAGTGATTTTGTAGGCTGGCGAGAATATCTTGTTGATTAATATAATTGGCATTGACTAAGAGAAGCCCTAACTCTTTGTCGCTCATATTGCCGGCCCTCTCTTTGAGGGCGCGATATTGGGGCGCGGTGAGTTTTTTGGCTTGATACAGTATGGTGACCAGGCTGTTATCTTCTTGCCCAGCCTGGGCATACGCCAACTTGCCTTCACGGAAACTGACCAACACCTTTTCGTTTGGGCCGTCTACGATCAACGTACCTGTTTTCTGAGCCAGATTGATCAGGCGGAATAGATGCGTAATCGTGTAGTCGCGTAGATTGCCCTTCAGTGCCATACAGGCCTCAGCGCAGGGTCATGGATAGTGGTTGCCATGTTTTTATAAAAACAAGGCCATTATACTTGCAAGGCAAACAAGCGTCAAACATTAATGGAAAATGGGAGTAACTTGTTTCTCTTCGCTGGGAGGCTGTTGCCCCTCCTTAGCCGGCGTCAATCAACCCTGTGCGTATTGCAAAGCGCACCAATTCGGCGCTGGAGTGCATATTGAGCTTGCTCATGATGCGTTCCCGATGGCGGGCGACGGTCTTCGGGCTGATCCCCAAAGCTTCGCCGATCTGCACACTGGTCATCCCTTGCGCCACGCGTTCCAGCACTTGCAGCTCGCGTTTCGATAGTGCTTTCAAGCCGTTGCTGATTTGATAGCCCAGGCTCGTTCGTTCTTGCTCCTGACATTGCGTGCGCAACCTGAGATAGTCGCTCAGCAGCCATGAAGCAAGAGCCGGTTGTAGATAAACCTGCCCTGAAGCCACAGCCCGAATGGCTTCCACCAGTTCTTCTGCAGCGACTTGTTTGGTGACATAACCGTCGGCGCCGGCTGCCAGCATCTCAAAAAAATATTGCTCATCGGCGTGCACGGTGAGCGCCAGCACTTTGCATTGCGGGCAAACCGCTTTAATTTGTCGGGTGGCTTCCAGGCCATCCATTCCCGGCATGGTGATGTCCATTAGAATTACATCCGGCGAAAGTTCCTTTGCCAGTTGCAGCGCAGTCTCCCCACTGCCTGCCTGAGCGATCACCACCAAGCCTGGTTGTGTTTCCAGAAAAGCTTTTAATCCGGTTCGCACCACCTCATGGTCGTCAACGAGCATGATACGAATATCTACCATGACGCGCCCTCCATTTTTGCAGCTTCAACTGCTTTACTTTGATGATTCTTTTCCATTTTTATAGAGTTCTGTTTCTCAATAGGGATACGCGCCTCGACTCGTGTACCTTGCCCAGGGGCTGAGTCTATGATGAGTTGACCGCCGATGGATTCAGCGCGTTCGCGCATTCCCGCCAACCCCAAACTGTCTGGCGTGGATAAGACTGTCGAAACGTCAAATCCTATTCCCCAGTCCGTCACCCTCAGGATCACTTCATGTTCGGTAAATTCCAGGTCAATGCTCGCTTGCTGAGTCTCCGCATGACGGGCGACGTTGGTGAGCGCCTCCTGAGCAATGCGATACAGCACGGTTTCGACCATCTTATCCAGTCGTCGCTTCTTCCCGCGGATGTTTAACTCCACCTGTAACTCGGAGCTATTCTTGTTCTCCTCCGCCAGATATTGCAGTCCCGACGCCAACCCCAAATCATCCAGCAGGGCGGGGCGCAGATCGCGCACCAGCCGATAGATGCCCAATGACATCCGTTGGCTCAGCCGTTGCAGGTTTTCGTATTGTTTTTGGATATTTGTATCTGCGGGTATAGATTGTCGCAGCGCTGCCAGATGAAACATAAACGCCGTCAATACTTGCGCCGTCTCGTCGTGTAATTCACGCGCGATGCGCGCTCGTTCTTCTTCTTGAGCCAGAACAATGCGACGCGTTAGCTCGCGGCGCATCGCCTCACGCTGGATAAGCTCCTGGTGAAGCTGATTCAGCGCCGATATACGGGCTTGCTGTGCAGATAAAAACTGGCTTTGCCGCTCTTTCTCTAACATATTCACCACATAGATCAAGCTCAGGGTGATCAGGATCGCCAGGCCGGCGCGCACCGCTTGCACCGGAAAACCCATCGTGGCCAAAAAAGTTGAAGTGTTCAACCAGTTTGCGGGAAAGGTATCCAGAGGCGGGACTACGAGCTGGGTAAAGCCGTACAAAAAGAAGCCAAGCGCGGCGCTATGCAAACCGGCGCGTAAGCTTTTGCGCCGCTGAAACTCCCCGTTGGGCAACTGGCGTAACAGCGCAATTGCCGCCAGCCATGCTCCGGGCGTCGCTATTAGATAACGCACCGATGCATCCAGATGTCCCAGTCGGTCTTGGTGCGCTCCCCACACGATTGTCGCACCCAAGATCATCAGCGCAATATAGATTCCAAGAACAATATTCCAGATAATCCACTCTCTGCGTTGTAAGGAGCGTCTGACCCATAACATGCGCATACCGAAGATCATTAAAGCCAGGAAGGATGCAGTCAGGACGCCCACCCGTAACCTGCCAACGAAAACCGGGTCTTCAAATACCAGCCAATCGCCTTGATCCAGGAACATCTCCAGCCACTCGTGGCTCCCATGTATGAAACCGAACACTGCCAACGGGCGCAGCGCTCCGGCTTCCGCCAGCGACGGCGAACGACCCGACTCGAACAGCATCGCCAATCCCATGCTGAAGAACGCTAATCCGTAGATGAAATAAACCAGGGTAATATTCATTAATTTTTTGCACGGTCGCCCGTATAAGATGGGTGTTTGAAACTATCTTAATTATATACTAATCTTTCAGCTTTGCCGCCTCAATATTGGGGTATTTTACTCAAAGGCAAGAGATAAAATGCGACCGATCGCCCAATTTTTCGGGGGTTTTCTCATCTTGTATTCATAAATTATGCTAAAATACCCAATAGTTCTGTCAAGCAAACCTTCTCTAAGCGATCTGGGCATCTCGCGTGGATGATCACAATACGGAAGCGTAAGGAGAAATTACATGAGAAAATGGATCGTTGTTGTTGCTTTGTTGATCTTCGTTGCTTTGCTCTCTGCTTGCGCCGGTCCCCAGGGGCCGCCGGGACCGGCGGGGCCAGCCGGCCCGGCTGGCCCAGAAGG
>JAGVAD010000031.1 GCA_020060465.1 Anaerolineales bacterium | reverse complement strand
TCAGGCGATCCTCAGACGCACGCGCCCGCAGTTCAAAGGGCAAGAACTTCCTCCAAATTCCGCAGCGGGAGATGAGCATCATCCCCCGCTGGCGTCGTCCAGTCATTGCCTGTCGGTGGGCGGGTTCACGCTCGACACACGCACCTTTGAGCTGCATACGCCGCAACGCGGGAAAGTGCGCCTGACGCCTTTGCAATATGACATCCTCTATCACTTGATGACCCACCCCGGAGAGACCTTCTCTCCCGCTCGCTTGCTCGACGAAGTATGGGACTTCCCCAGCGGAAAGGGCAGCCCAGACCTGGTGCGCGTACACATCAAGACGCTGCGCGAGCGGATCGAAAATGACCCGCGCGCGCCAACCTTCATCCGCACCATCCCTGGTTTAGGATATACCGTCGTCAGCGCATCCGACTGACCGAAGAGTCTGTATGGCAGACGGTTCGACCCACGCTCATCGAATCACCCAAACGACGACCTGGCGCGCCCGCAATGCGTTGGACGATTTATTAAGCGACGCCAGCGAGCTGGAAGCCGCCTGCCAGGCTGCCCTGAAGTTCATTCTGCAGGTCATTGGGCGTTCGGGAGGGGCATTGATCCTTTGGCAGCCGAACCAGGATGACCCGCCGCTGCTCATCAAGCAGGCTTTGCCAGAGGCATGGGAGGCGCAGGACAATCAACCCTCCGATCGTTTGCGCCAGGCGGCGGCGCTTCTGGCACAGCGCGCCGAAGCGCTTTTGCCGCAAAGCTTTCCTGAACTGAAGGATTTATCCATCGGCTTGCCATTGAGCAGCGAAGCGGGGCTACGCGGGGCGCTGTTGATCGCCGGGGAGACGTGCAGCGAAGAAGAAATCGAACTACTGTATTGGCTGATCCCATCTATCGCGCGCGCCGCGACGACCTTGCAAGCGCGCCAGACACAGCAAAGCCGCACCCGCGAGCTGGCGCACTTGCAGGCGGAACTCACCCGCACCGGCTTTGGCGCAGATTCCGAAGCCATGCAGGCGCAACTCATTCGCGAAACCTGCAAAATCATGCAGGTGGAGACCTGCGCCCTGACGCTATTGGACGAACTACATGAAGGCTGGATGATTTCCAAATCATTGGGCGACCAGGGACAATGGGTGTACCAGGTCAATTCGCGCGACGGGCCTGGTTTGGTTAAGGAATGCCTGCGCAACGGCGCCATGGCTTGCAGCAATGATGTCAAACACGATCCCCGCTTCGACGCCGCCAGCGATGGCATGGCCGACCTGACGGTGCGTAATTTCTTATGCGCGCCGATTCTGGCGAACGGGCAGGTGTTGGGGGCAATCAAAACGCTGAACAAGCAAAACGGCGACTTTGACGCATACGACCAAGACCTGCTGACGATGATTGCCGTTCAGGCAGCGAACGCTCTCTACGGCACGCGCCTGATCCAGCAGCTCAAGGTAACCAACGCCGACCTGGAAGCCAGCCGCTGGGAATTGCTCGGCTCCCGCAACACCCTGCGCGCACTGTTCGATCACTTACCCGCCGCGTTGTACATTATAGACGCCGACTATAAGCTGCTGGCAATCAATAAAAGTCGCACGCAGCGCATCGGTCAACCGCCGCAGGCGCTGGTGGGACAGCTTTGCTACCGCGCCTTATTCAACCGCAGCGACCCCTGCCCAGAATGCCGCGTGCGCGAAACGCTACAAACCGGCCAAAGCACCCAGCGCAGCGAGCGCCGCTATGTGGGCGATGACGTCTTCGAGTGGGAGATCAGTTCACACCCTATTTTGGATGAAAACGAGCAGGTAATCCAGGCTATTTTGTTGGAGCTGGATAACACCGAGCGACGTCGTCTGGAAGCCATCCTGACGCAATCCGAAAAGCTGGCTGCGATCGGTCAGCTTGCCGCCGGCGTGGCGCATGAGATCAACAACCCGCTCACCGCCATCATCGCCAACGCGCAGATCCTGCATCGCGAGCTGCCCGCCAACTCCGACTTGCAAGAATCTGTTGATTTGATCGCCCGCGCCGGGGCGCGCGCCACCCAGGTGGTGCGCAATCTACTGGATTTCGCCCGCAAAGAGGAGGTTCATCTCGGCCTCACCAATGTCAATGAGACGCTGGAGCGGGCGCTTGAACTGGTGCAGCATGAAATCCTGGCGCGCGGCGTGCGCCTGGATTTCAGCCCTGACCCCAATCTGCCGCCCATCCTGGCCAGCCAGGATCACCTGCAAAGCGTGTGGCTCAATCTGCTGCTCAACGCCATCGATTCGTTGGATAAATCGCCCGGCGAGATCAAGATCATCACCCGTAAGTTGAGCGGCGACATCTACATCAGTGTGACGGATAACGGCAAGGGCATCCCTGCCGACCGCCTGACGCGCATCTTCGAGCCGTTCTACACCACCAAAGCGCCTGGCCGCGGCACCGGTCTGGGCCTCTCGGTGAGCCACCGCATCGTCAAACAGCACGGCGGACGCATCAGCGTTGAGAGCACGGTCGGCGTTGGCAGCACCTTCACCGTGGTCTTGCCTGCCTCATGAGCCCGCCAGGCAAATTCCCGCTCCAAACCTCCGCCTTCAAACCACGACAAGAGGTCTAAAGAAGGATCGTCGCATGCAAATTGACCCAACCCTCGCCCCCTTTTTTGCCCCCAAGGGCGTCGCCGTCATCGGCGCTTCCACCGACCCCACCAAGCTGGGATATGGACTGGCGCGCAACCTGATCCAAAGCAACTATCAGGGCGCAATCCACCTGGTGAATCCCAAAGGCGGCCGGCTGTTGGGCCGAGAAATCATCCCCTCAATCCTCGAAATCCCCGATCCGGTAGATCTGGCTATTCTGTTGATCCCGGCCGGCGCAACGCTGGGGGCGCTGAGAGAATGCGGCGAGCGCGGCGTGAAAGCGGCGCTGATCGGTTCGGGCGGCTTCCGCGAGACCGGACCCGAAGGCGCAGCGTTGGAGAGGGAATGTCTGCGCATCGCCCGCTCTTACGGTATGCGCCTGATCGGCCCCAATTGCATCGGCTTGCAAGACACCCATCTGCCCATGGACGCCACCTTCCTGCCGCCGCCTGGCCCGCTGCCCGGCGATGTCGCCTTCATCTCCCACTCCGGGGCAATCTGCGCTGCGGTGATTGATTGGGCGCGCGGTCAGAGCTTTGGCATCTCTCGCCTGGTCAGCCTGGGGAACCAAGTGGATGTGAACGAAACCGATGTGCTGGCGCCGGTGGCTGCCGACCCCTTCACCCACGTGCTGACACTCTATCTGGAAGGCGTCAGCGATGGGCGGCGCTTCGTGGCCGAAGCCAGCCGCATCACACCGCAAAAGCCCATCATCGCCCTCAAAGTGGGGCGTTTCGCCAGCGGCCAGCGCGCTGCGGCTTCACACACCGGCGCGTTGGCGGGGCAAGAAAGCGCCTTCAACGCTGCCTTCCGCCGCGCCGGGGTGATCCGCGCCGAGACCAGCGAGGAGATGTTCGATTGGGCGCG
>JAGVAD010000062.1 GCA_020060465.1 Anaerolineales bacterium | reverse complement strand
GTTTGGCCGATTTGATGGCGTAGCCGGGTAAAAAGCCAGTGGGGTTGCCACAAACCTTGTTACTTCACCCATCATTTACCAATTTTGGAACAGTCACCCTTGAAGAAAAGTCAACAAGTTTTCCGGTTGGCATTGTTCTCCGGTGTTTGGGTCAAAAACCAGATGATGCCGATAACAATAATATAGACCTACCCATTTGTCCTTCATTTTTCTCCAAATCTGAATATCCCTTGCATACTTTTCTTCACCATCTTTTTTGCTTTTCGCATTGTAACTTCGCGCCAAAATCAATCCGCCAATTGCTATCACTGCAACACCAATAGCATTACAAAAAACCTCGCTTCCACCCTCATTTGCGTATCCATCACCTAATAAACCTCCCAATATCATGGCTATTCCTGCAAAGGCTGCGATCCCGCCAAAGAAATATATTACAAAAAGCCAACAACCTAATCCGCCTCTTTTGACAGGTTCTGGCGGTAACCTTAGCATGTTCGCTAACGTTGTTGTACTCGTTCCGCTTAACTGCTGTCCGCCAGTATATGTTCCCCATTTCCCCTCAGAATATGTTACTCCTCCGGAAGGGCCGGAAAATGAGCCAAATGAGGTGTCACCCAAGATAATGGATTCTATTTTTCTAATCGCATCCTCTTTACCGTCAATTGGGCAAACAGGAATAGTCATTTAGTTATCCTCCTCGCCAACCAGATCGGCTTCCTTTTCGTTGTTTATATTTTACCAGTAGGCAAGCTTAGAGTTCAATTAGAAAATTTTCTTGCAGTGATGTCTTGAGGTGTCTCTTTTGGTTGTTTCAGCCTTCTGGTAGGTCGTGAACTATAGTTCATCCCATTAAAAATAATAGATATTCCTTGTGATAACTATCGCATCCAATGATGTCTGTGTATCGAAGAGACTGAGTTATTGCCATAAATAGCCCGGCCGGGCTTGGACCACCAGAAACTTACGTCGTCTTGCGCGTGAGGCGGTATACAAATGACTGGGGAAGACGTCCATGGAGTGACTTCCAGAATTGGTCTCCAAAAGGGGCGAGGGTTTGCCAGCGCCTTGAAAAATTCCAGCAGTGTTTGGTTTTATTCGTCCTCCTTCACCTTATATCTCTTCCGGTCTCCAGTAGTCACCGCTGCCGCCCTCGCGCTTCAGCCAGCCGTAACCCACCAGATCGCGGCGCAGCGTGGCGGTGTCTTCGTGGAACTGACTCAGCATCTGGTTGACCTGTACCTCGCTGTAGCGCACGCCTGGCTCGAAGACCCGCAGGACGTAGCGCAGGGTAGCCTCGAACTTCTTGCGCTGGGCGGGAAAAGCCTTGATCCGCCCATCCGGGGTCGTGAAGTTGGCGATCACCTTGCGGTCGTAAGCGTCCAAATCCACATCCGCGGCAGCGCCAGACAGCGTTTTCCGAGCCAGGAGCCGCTGCGCCATGTCTTCAAGGGCGCCATCCTCTAGCCGGTAAACGTTGTAGTAGCTCTTAGCCCTGGCGGAGACCAGCCCCACATGCGCCAGATACTGCAGGTGATGGGAGACTGTGGAGGGGCGCAGCCCCAACATCTCCGCCAGTTGCTCCACTGTCAGCGGCTGGCGCGCCAGCAGGCGCAGGATGCGCAGCCGGTTGCCATTCGATAACGCCTTGAAGAATTCCAGTAATTCATCCATTGATGCATTGGAGGCAGCTTCCGGATCGCCCGAAGGTTTGGCTGAAATCGGGTTCATAGTGCAAGTCTCGTTAATCCAATTCGATAGCTATCGAATTAGGTTATATACAAATCGCAATAGCTATTAAGAGATTAGAAACCTCCCGCGGGTTTGAAATCCGCGGGAGGTTAAGGCGACACAAGACGATCTCTGTTCCAACGAGGAAACGCCTGACTAGGGCATCTCAAACCCGTACTTCGCCAACACAGACTTAGGAAACTCAAAACGGACGGTCTTGAGCGGATCAACCACCTGGCAGAACTTGAGCTGGCCAACCAGGCTCATCAGCATGCCAGCATCGTTAAGAGGTATCCTGGCGAAATCGGTCAAGAACCGAGCCATGCGATGGATGGCGCCGTTGACGGCTTCATCCACAGACGGGGCGGAGTAGATTGTAGCCACCAGGTCGTCGGTCTCCACGAAAGGTGTGGGCAGGCCAGGCAGGTCTACCACCTCGGCCTTGAAGCGCACCGAACCGGGAGTCTCCGCACCACAGACTACAATTTCGCCGTCGCCCATGGCGGCGTGCAGGTCGCCAGCGCCGAACATGGCCCCTTCCACTCCCACTGTAAAATATACCCGGTTGCCTGCGGTGATCAGGGTGCAATCCATGTTGCCACCGTGGGCGCCCGGTGTGCCGGTGGGCACCTCCTGATCGGCAGGGGCGACGCCAATTACGCCGATCATTGGACGAGTGGGGACGCGGATCTTGTCTTTGAAGATCACTTCATCGCCCTCTCGTTTGAGAATCGCAGTCTCCATTTCAGTGATCAGATCACCCAACGCCCCCTCACCCGGGATGGTGACCATACTGGACTGCGAGCCAATCTCCAGATCAAGCAGGGTGATCCGTAGCACATCGCCCGGTTTTGTCCCCTTAATGTAAAGCGGTCCGGTGGCCGGGTTTACATGACTCCAATCCAGAGAATCCACCAGATCAGTCGGTCTCTGGATTTGACCTTCGAAGCAATCGTGAGTTTGCAGAAGCACCTCTTCACCCTGTTCGATTTCCGCAATAGCCCTGAGGTGCGGTCCAAAAGCAAAGAACACCTTGTCGCGGGGAATGGTCGTTGTCATGGTTGCCTCCAATCATTCTTGGTAATAATAAACCTCTAAGACACAGAGACCACGGAGAATTGCAATAAAAAATGGGCATCCGAGGTCACGCGGGCATGCCGCTAAGGCCAGCTTCGGCGTTGAGCTTCGCCCACATGGCGCGATAGGCAGGATCCTCGAATTTCAAATCTCCGCGCTTGCGAAGGCGAGCGATCCAGGCTTCGGTAACATCCATCGCCAGGCGAAAACAGTAATCCATGAAATCTTTTTTCTCGGCCTGAGTACCACGTTTTACAGACTCGGCCTGGGCGAGGAACTCTGCCTCGATCTGGTCGAAATCGGCCCGGATCTCAGGAACCAGATGCTCGAAATCCGCCATGGCGCGGCGGTGGAGCAGCTCATGCTTCCACCAAAGCGAACGCGGGTCAAAATGCTCGGTGGGATAAGGGCCTATATCGGGCAAATCCATGCCGAGAAAGACAGGCTTGAAAATAGAGACGCAGGTGCCTGAAGTGCCAGTGACCCAGGCCATCACTCCGTGGGGGCCGACGTCGGTCACCATAACCCCATCGGCCTGCCACCAGCGATTCTCCTGCGGGCCAGCGTGAACACAGATATTACGGTGGGCCTCCGCCCGAGCGGGATGGTATCCCTCTCCATGATGGCGCATGATCTCGAAGATTTTCTGCACCGAGATATTGCCCAGGGCGGCTGCCAGGCTGTTATAAGTGATCGCCTGACGCACTGGCGAACCTAAAGTAGGGGGCACCTCGGGCAAGGCATAGGTACCGGCCCAATCAATCTTCTCGCCGCCAGAGGCAGCGGAGCACATATCCCAATCGCGGCCGATACCCAGCATGTTGGAGATCGAAGCCACCGCATCCACCTTCTTAACTGCCCACTTGCGCCCTGCAGTTTCCAAGATGTACGCCTCGTGCGGGTCGGACATAATAAAACTGCTGTCGAAATGGGAATTGCCCTTAAGCTCGGCACTGCCGCCCTGGCCGTATTGCTCCAGCAAGTCGGTCATGATCTGGATCGCCTCCTGACAATTCCGGGCGCGCTCCAGTCCCAGGCGCATCAGATCAGGGCCAATAATGCCGTCCTTCTCCTCATCCATCTGTGTGGTGAATACAGCTTCCTCACCCATCGACAAGCCATATTCATTAACGCCGATCTCACAGCCATAGGTCCAAAAAGCCTTGGTGAGCAGAATTTCAAAGGTCTCCTCCGCTTGAGGAATGACCAGGTGAGTAATGCGAACTGCCTCGCCCTTGAGGTGCTTTTTGCGGGGGATGCGCACCAGGGCATTGGCTTCGTTCACCTCGCAGTCAGCGCTTTTGGCAAACAGCATAGTGTGGTTCCGCGTGTGAGCGGGCAGGGCAACAAAGGTGTCACACATGAGAGCCTCCTTGAACTCCTGCTGAGGGTTGATCGAGATCTCCAGTTGCCTTTTGCTTGCGGACAAAGCGCGGCCAGCTTATTTCGCGGCTGCCCAAAATACCACTTGGCCGGAATACCAGGATCAAGATCAGGACTATCGCCAGGATCACCTCGGTAAAGCCAAAGAATCCCTGGGGAAATACCTGCAGGATGTTGACATAATTTTCAATGGCGCGCAATATCTCGCGAGCAGCGGTCACGATCAACGCCCCTACCACCGCCCCAGAGACGCTGTACGGCCCGCCAATCACCAGCATGGCCAGGACTACAAACGTCTCGGTCAGATAGAATGAATAGGGGGAGAAGGAAGTGATAAAGTGCGCCCAAAGAGCGCCGCCGACCCCGGCGATAAAGGCGCTGGCAATAAAAGCTATCCAGCGCATCATTACCATGTTGATGCCAATCGAAGCCGCGGCGTAGGCATCGTCCCGCGTCGCGCGCAGGCGCAGGCCGACGCGGGACTCTTTGAACAGATAGACGGCAAAGATCGTGATCACACAAAAAACAACGCTGGTCCATAAGGTGGTGTAATAGTCCACGCCAAATAAGGTGCGCGGTCCATTGGTAACGCGATCCCAATGCACCAACACTACATGGATGATCACGAGCAGGGCAAAAGTAGTGATGACCGCAGCAGCATCCGAGAGGCGCATAAGAGGGTAACTGATCACAGCAGCGACGAAGGTCGCCAGCAACGCTCCCATCAGCACCGACGGTAAGAAGGGGAGGTGAATGGGGATCAAAAAGGGGTACAGATTGGCGTTGCTCAGTTCTTTGGCGGTAGGCGTCATGGAGAACAATACACTGGTGTAAGCACCGATCCCCATGAAGCCAATGTGCGCAAAGGACAGAATGCCGGAATTGCCCATGAAGAGCTGTAAGCCAAGCACCAAGATCATACTGACAAACATGACAGTGACAATGCGCACCAGCAGGGAGATGCCGAGCAGTTCGGTGAGGACAGCCACGAGCAAAACGCCCGTCGCCAAAGTAAGAGGGGTGCTGAATGATTTGAGGCGATCAGCCAGATTCATCCCACGCGCTCCACAGATGTCTTGCTGCGGATCAGGCCTTCCGGCCGGAATAGCAAGATGATGATGACAAAGACAAACATGAACGCTTCGCGAAATTCCAGTAAGTCTGGCGGCAGAAAGATACCCAACAAGCTGATGATAATGGCATAGACAAAACCCCCGACCACCGCGCCGGTCAAGCTGCGCATTCCGCCGATCACAGTCGCCACGAAAGCCACCAACAGGGGCGGCGCGCCCAGGGTAGGCGTAACCGAGGCCGAGCGACCAATCCAAAAGATCGAAACGATGCCAGCCATGATGCCGCTGATGGCAAAAGCGGATGAGATGACTGTGTTGGCTGGCACACCCAACATACGCGTCATGCGGAAATTATCTGCCGCAGCCCGTAGTGCAATGCCCAAGACCGTGCGTTTGAGCAGCAGGGTAAGCAGCGCCAGCATAAATATGCTGGTGAGGATAGTGAGAATGTTGCGCCAGGGCACATCGGTGCCGGCAATTAATACGCTCTTCTGGAAGATTTGCGGCAAGGTAACGGCCCGAGCACGAGGTGAGATGATCAACAGAGCAGCATTCTGGAGCAGAGTGCTCACTGCAAAGGAGGTGATCAACATTGCGGTAAGGGATTTCTCTCTCACCGGGCGAAAAGCTACCAACTCGGTCGCCAGACTGGTGAGCATGGAGACGATGACGGCCAGGAAAGCAACGAACAGCCAGGGAAGAGGGGTAAAACCGGTCAGCAAATACAGAGTGTAGCCGCCAATCATGATCAGCTCGCCGTAGGCAAAGTTCACCAGGCGCAGAATGCCATAGACAATGACCAGGCCTAAGGCCAGCATGGCGTACAGGCTACCCAGACTGAGCGTATTGATGATGAATTCCAGATTGATCAAGGGAACGCTCCTATGTGTTGGCGCGATGTTTGTCGCCCATATAAATGCCTTCAATATCGGTATGAGTGCGCAGTTGGTCTGGAGTGCCCTGACTCTCGATCAGCCCGGTATTCAATACATAGGCGCGATCAACGATTTCCAGCGAGCGATCTGCATTCTGCTCAACCAGCAGGATAGTCACACCCCGCTGGTGCAGACGAACGATCAAGTCGAAGATTTGATCTACCAAGGCCGGAGCCAGCCCCAGGGAGGGCTCGTCCAACATGAGCAGACGCGGGGTGGACATAAGAGCGCGGGCAATCGCCAGTTGCTGCTGTTCGCCGCCCGACAGGGTTCCGCCGGGTTGCTGCAAGCGCTCTTTCAGGACCGGGAAAAGACCGAAGACTTCATCCAGATTGCGCCTGTATTCGGTGCGGTCTTTGCGGATGAATGCGCCCAGGCGCAAGTTTTCCTCGACCGTCAGGCTAGGAAAGATTTCCCGTCCTTCTGGTACCAGGGCAATGCCCAGTCGGGCGATCTGCTCCGGCGTCTTGCCCAGGATTGATTTCCCCTGGAACTGGATCTCTCCCTGCCAGGGGCGCAGCACTCCGGCGATCGTGGCCAGCGTAGTTGATTTGCCAGCCCCATTGACGCCCAACAGAGCAACCAGCTCGCCCTCCTGGACTTCGATGGAGATACCTCGCAGGGCAGTGATGGCCCCATAACGAGCATGGACGTCCTTCAATACCAACACGGTCAGCCTCCTGCTGCAGACTTACCCAGATAAGCCTGGACAACGGCGGGGATGCGGCGTACTTCTTCTGGAGCGCCTTCGCCGATGGTCTTACCGTAGTTCAACACGTGCAGACGATGGCACAAACGCATGATCAAGTGCATATCGTGTTCCACGATCAGCATACCCAGGTTTTTGCGTTCTGGAATGGACATCAATGTTTGAAGCAATTCTTCGCTCTCTTCCTCATTGAGTCCGGCTGCCGGCTCATCCAGAAAAAGGAATTTCGGCTGAGTAGCCAGGGCGCGCGCCACCTCAACCCGGCGCTCCAAGCCATAAGGCAATGCGCCGGCGCGCATCTCGGCCCAGCGGACGATGCCGATTTCTTCCAATACTTCCAGAGCTCGTTTGCGCGCTTGTAAGCGAGAGAGGCCAAAACTGACCGCCGCTACTTCCACGTTCTCCAAAACGGTCAACTCGCGGAACAAGCGAATGGTTTGAAAGGTGCGCGCCAGCCCAGCATGGGCAATTTGGTAGGGCTTCTTATTGGTGATCTCCAGGCCGTCTACGAAAACGTGCCCACTGGTGGCTGGCAACAGGCCAGTCACAACGTTAATCAGGGTGGTTTTTCCGGAGCCGTTAGGGCCAATCAGGCCAAGGATCTCGCCGCGCGACAGGGTTAAGCTGACGCCATCCAGGGCGCGCAAGCCAACGAAATGTTTGCATAAACCCTGAATGACCAGGGCATTATTATGATTGGAAGTTGTAACGGAAATGTCAGGCATTGATGTGTATTGATCGGGGATTTTGTGAAGGCGGGGGCCGCCTCCACAAAATCCCCTGGTGAAGTTTCGAAACTCGGCTGTTTGTCTTTCGCTACCCCTTCAACAGCTCAATCATGGTGCAGGCTGGCTTTCAGGCATCAGCCATCCCAGGAATTCGGGCACACCGGCATTCAGCCTGACCATTGCGGCTTGCTTGTGTGTCTCATGACCTTTATCGGATGCTTCCCAATCCAACTGTCCGGTGAGCAGGTCCCAGGTATTGTCTTCCATGGCCTTTGCCATGGCCGCGCCATCAGTGCTGCCGGCCTTTTCCATGGCTCCAGCCAGGATGTGGACCACGTCCCAACCAGTGGCAGCCCACATGGCTTCTGGCGGGCCACCGTACTTGGCTTCGTAGGCCTTGAGGAACTCAGCCATCTGTGGTGAAGTGTCCGGCGAGACCCAGGTGTGGGTGACAAAGACAATATCATTGCCATATTCTGGGCCAAGCGCCTGGAACAAGCCGGGGTCATCATAAGAGTCGCCGCCAAGGATGGGCTGGGTGATGCCCGCCTCACGCATGGTGCGGATGATAAGACCCAGATCCGGCATGTAGGAGGAGATGTAAAAGAAATCGGGCATTTCGGGTAAAGCCTTGATACGGGCGAGTTGAGCAGAGAAATCAGCCGCGCCCTGTGTATATTTCTCCTCAAACACAACAGTGCCACCCAGGGTTTTGAAGTGTTCGACAAAGTACTGGCCGAGGTCCTTGGTGTACTGGATGAAATCATCGGTAACTACATAGGCAGTATCCCAACCTTGTTCGCGAGCGTACTGAGCTGCAGCAGCACCCATGGTGGTATTCCACATCGACATGGTAAACTGCTTATCGCCCAGGGCTTTGGAACCAAAAAACGGGGAAGAAGCAGCCGGCGAGATGCCCACCAAACCGGCCTTTTGAGCTTCCCGGCTGGCGGGACCGCCAAAATCAAAATCGCTGGGGGTGATAATGGCTTTGGCACCCTGTTCGATGAGCTGCACTGCTGCGTTGCCCACCGTCACCGGATCGCTTTTACCGTCCAGGTTGATCAGCTCAAGCTTCTTTCCCAAAACACCGCCTTTCTTGTTGATCTCCTCCACGGCAAGCTGAGCGCCCTTCAAGGCCGGTTCATCCAGGGGCGCCTGAATGCCAGTCAGGCACAGGGCAGCGCCAATCTTGATAGTCCCCTCCTGCTGAGCACCGCCACACGCGGAGAGGAGCAGACTGAGTATCAGCAAGCTGATCAAAGCAGTCCATAAACGCACCTTCTTGAACATATCTTCATTCTCCTTTGCGAATAGATTAGCTGATAGTGATGGCTATCAGGGAATTGAGTACGAAGGTGAACGTCTGTTGCAGCAAATGATAACGATATTCAATTCTAAAGGGGGTCAGCGGTTAGGAAAATGTTGACTTTAATGTTCAATCCTATCATAAGGGCATAAAGAATGTCAAGATTCGGGTTTCTGAAATCACAACCACAACCTTGACCACGACCCTATCTTTCGATATACTATAGGGCGCAAGCCGAAGTGGCGGAACTGGCAGACGCGCACGACTCAAAATCGTGTTCCCTCGGGAGTGTGGGTTCGATTCCCACCTTCGGCACACACCATCCACGCCTACCAGGTTGTGAAGAGCGTCTACTCTCCAGCCTGGTCTTTTTTTATGATCCGGCGACAGAGACCTGCTATAATGATTGGTGAAATCCACGTCGCACGGTTTTATTGTATGGGCTGCAACCCCCATTAGCTAGCCGGAGGAGAAAGATGCCTACCTTGGATAATATCCTGGCGGTCATCCTGGGCGGCGGTGTAGGCAGGCGCTTATATCCGCTGACCAAACAGCGTTCTAAACCGGCGGTGCCAATCGCCGGCAAGTATCGTCTGATTGACGTGCCAATCAGCAACTGCATCAACTCAGGTATCCACCAGATCGCCGTTCTCACCCAATTCAACTCAGTTTCCCTGCACCGCCACATTACCCAGACGTATAACTTCGATAACTTTCATCGCGGTTATGTGCAAATCCTGGCGGCGGAGCAGACGCCGCGCAGCACCGATTGGTATCAAGGAACAGCCGACGCCGTGCGCAAGCAACTCTTTGAGATTCGCGCCACCGGCGCAGCCTATGTGTTGATTCTGGCTGGCGATCATCTTTACACCATGGATTACGCCGCGCTGGCGCGCGCTCACTGGGAACACGAAGCCGAGATTACTGTAGCAGTGCAGCCGGTCAAAGCCAGCGAAGCTTCCCGTTTTGGCTTGCTCAAGGTAGACGCCGACCAGCGCATCTCCGCCTTCACCGAAAAACCGCGCGACCCAGATATCCTGGCGCAATTTGTCAGCCGCGAAGATGCGGAAAAACCCTATCTGGGCTCGATGGGGATTTACCTGTTCAACACTGAAACCTTGTTCGAGGTGCTTGAAGGCAATGACGATCAGGATTTTGGCGGACAGATTATCCCCAACGCTTTACATAACCACCGGGTGTACGGTTTTAACTTTGATGGTTATTGGGAGGACATCGGGACGATCCGCTCATTCTATGAAACCAACTTAATGTTGGCGCAGCCCGATTCTCCGTTCAATTTCTATGATGTTGAGCGTCGTATTTACACCCACCCCCGCTTCCTGCCCGGCTCGGTGATCTCCGGCGCAAAACTGACCAATGTGCTATTGACGGAGGGCTGCCGAATCGCCAGCGCAGAAATCCGTAATTCAGTCGTGGGGCTGCGCAGTATCATTTCTGAGGGTGTATATATGGAGCGCACCGTCATGATGGGCGCGGATTATTACGACCCTCCAGACGCCCCACGGCGTGGCGGCATCCCGATAGGCATTGGAGCAAACTGTCACATCGAAGGGGCAATCTTGGATAAAAACGTGCGCATTGGCGAGGGGGTGGTGATCAAGCCATTTCCGCGCGGAACCGAGTTCGAGGAAAATAACTGGGTGGTTCAAGATGGCATCGTGGTCGTGCCGAAAAGCGCCATCCTCTATCCAGGCACGCATATTGGCCCCTAGAAATAAAATGACCGCCGCCTGTTTATGCGGCGGTCGCTTATTAATCAATCAGGCGGCTGCTGGTTCAACAACCTGGGTGTAAATATCGAATTGCGGCGGGCGCTCGAAGTGCTTTTTCACCGCGCAAAGCTCTGCGGATTTAACCAGCGCAGGCAGGTATCTCTCCGGGAAAGTAGGCGGCGTCTGTATTTCCAATTCGATCTTGCCCACCATTCCGCTGAAGGGATCCGTATGCATACGCTGTATGATGCGAATGCCCTCCGTGGGCAGACCACGCTGCTGACAAAAGCCCAACACATAAATACCCGCGCATGTTCCAATCGAGGCCAGAAAAGTGGCAAAGGGCGTGGGCGCCGTCGCGGCCGGCGGTTGATCGGTCTTCACGGTAAAAGGTCCGAAATGAGCGTCCACACGTGCGCCGCCAGGGAAATCAATCATCATTTCCATTAGAGTAGTTCCTCCTGTTTTTTCCTGTATGTTTGCTGATTTACGCTCTTTAGATGTCTGCTTGAGGAAAAAGTTACATGTAAATCGAACAACTTGGGGACTGTGTGGTCAGGGCAACAAGGCTAAAAGCTGCAACGCTGCGCTGAGTGATCGGCATTGCCTGGCGAATCTTCGCCAGAACATCGGCGAACGCCCCCATATTTAGGCCTATCCGCCCATGAACGCAAGAGGCTGATTTCATCAGAACTGTGGATAACCGGCGAAAAACTGTGGATAAAACGCTTTTTCTGGGGAAAACTCGCCGGAGATAGAGAAAGCTATCGTTGAGCCATCCCCCAGATATGGGGGGCTATCTGTGGAGTACCCCATATATTTCTCAAACGCTTTGAGGGACTACATTTCAATCATTTATCCCCCCTCTTCCCAAAAGCCTCTGTGGAAAAAATACACCCGCGCATACCCCATATCTGCGATTTCTCAAAGCTGTAACCCTACCTGTGTCCGTTTAAGGCTTCCTCAATGATGTTTTCCACATATCCACAGGCCCTACGAAGACTACGATATATCCTCATACTTTATGGGGGGAAGGATAATCTGAAACCAAGCTCTCAAAATATTGTTATTTATACATTCATCTCCTCGCGCACCTTCTGATACAACGTTTCTGCTTTGAGTTCATTTAATGTATAACATGGAGCATGAAGGTGTAAAGCCAGACTTTGCGCCAATCCCTGGTCGAAAGCGGCGTGTTCCATGTTAATTACCACACTGCGAATCTTTTCCTCGGCAATCTGTTCCGCCAGGCGGTTGGCTTCTTCTTGGGGTGGCAAATTGCTGATTGAGACATTGCCTGCGCCATCGGTGAGCAAAATCATCAAGGGATTCACGTCGGGGTGCAACATCTGTTCGCGCTTAATGATCTCATAAGCCATGAACAGCCCGGCCGATAACGGCGTTTTTCCGCCCACCGGGATATCCGCCAGGGCGCGTTGAGCGAGCTGCACAGAGTTGGTGGGAGGTAAGATCAGGGTGGCGCGGTTTTTCTGGAATACGATCAACCCCACCCGGTCGCGCCGTTGATAGGCGTCGGTGAGCAAAGATAGAATGGCGCCTTTCGTAGCCGACATGCGTTCCGCCACTGCCATAGACCAGGATGCGTCCACGACGAAGAGCACCAGGTTGGCGGATTTCTTGACTCGTACTTTGCGCTGGAAGTCGCTGGTCTTGATGGCAAAAGCCACACGTTTGCGCTGCTCTGCGCGTTCGGTTTGATACGGCGCGGCGGCGCGTAAGGTGGCGTCAAACGCTAAATCATCGGTTTTCCCATTTGCGGGCCGCGCCTGGATATACCGGCCGCGTTTGCGGTCGGTGCGGGTGCGCGAACGTTTGCCGCCATGCCGACGCGTGATGCGGTCCAGCGGGTTTTGCAACTTGCGCGGCGTAAAAGTCTGCCCGATCTTGACCTTCTCTCCGCCCTCCCACCAATTGGTGTTCAGCGAATCGAATACGTTTTGCGCCGCCGGTTCTGTGGAGGGGCGGCTGGTTTCATCAAATTCCTGGATTTCCGTCGGGATTACTTTTTTTTTTCGCCGACGGCTTCTTCTTGCGGCGTAGGTTCCGCTTCACCCTGTTCCGCCATGGCGCCCTGGAGTTGTTCGATGCGTTCTTGCAAGTCTTCCATGGTCATTTCGGCCTGGTAGAAGGGGCCGCGTCGGATGCGGTGCGGCAGCGCCAGCTCGGCGGCCAGGGCGATGTCGCGATCGGTGATCGTGGTGCGGTTTTCAAAAGCGGCATGGGCGCGAGCGGTTTTAAGGATCACCAGGTCCGAGCGGTGACCATCCACATTGAGCGATGACGTCAACGATGCAATAGCGATTAAATCGCGCGTCGAGTAACGCACTTCGTCCACCAGAGAGCGCGCTTGTTCGATCTGGCGAGACAGTTCCAGTTCTTTGGGCATCCATTGCTCGCGAAAACCTTCGGGATCTGACTCGAAAGCCAGATTGCGTTGCATAATCAGCACGCGTTCTCGTGCGTCTCGGATGCCGTGGATTTCAACAGAAAGCGCGAAGCGATCCAGCAGTTGCGGGCGCAAGTCGCCTTCTTCCGGGTTCATGGTGCCCACCAAGATAAAGCGCGCCGGGTGGGCGAAGGAAATGCCCTCGCGTTCGACGATATTCACCCCCATGGCGGCTGAATCCAGCAGCAAGTCCACCACATGATCGTCCAATAAATTGACTTCATCAATATAGAGCAAGCCGCGATTGGCTGCCGCCAGGACGCCGGGTTCGAAGTGACGTTCCCCTTTTTGGATTGCTTTTTCGATATCCAGTGTGCCAACCACGCGATCCTCGGTGGCGCTGACCGGCAAATCCACAAAACGTATCTGGCGTTTGGCAACAACCAGCTCTTTTCCTTGTGCCATCTGCTCTTTCACCCAATCCGACCAGGTGTTCGGGGCGGAAGGGTCATCGTTGAATGGTGAATCGACGAAGACTTCGATTTGCGGCAGCAACGCAGCCATGGCACGGGCGGCAGTGGATTTCGCCGTTCCCCGTTCGCCGCGAATCAACACGCCGCCGATGCGCGGATCAACGGCGTTAAGAACCAGGGCGCGCTTCATGCGTTCTTGACCGACTATAGCTGTAAATGGAAAGATAGGTCGCATTTTATCCTCAAAGATGACATGATTCCTTTGTGAATTGTAATCTACTAGCAAAGGTTGTCAAGTTGCCTATTCGCCTTTATAATAACCTTCTATGATATTTTTAACCTACCGGAGCTAGTAATCATATGGAACAAAATGGCGCCCTGATCGGGCAAGAGGTTGAGACTGGCGAGAATCAGAATTCTATGGAAACGCTGCTCGAGAACAGCCTCAACCTGGAGTTCCCCACGCAAGGCGAGATCCGTAAAGGCGTAATCGCCACGCTCAGGGAAAATGAAATTCTAGTAAGCATTGGGACGAAGTCGGAAGGCGTGATCTCTGGCCGGGAATTGGAACAGATTCCCAGCGAGGAAAGGGAAGCTTTTAAAGTCGGGCAGGAGATCCCTGTCTATGTAATCGCGCCAGAGGATCAGAACGGGAACGTGGTCTTATCCTACGTGCGCGCCAGAGAGGAAAAAGACTGGGATCTCGTTGAATCGCTGCTCGAATCGAACCAAACCTTCGAGAGCAAGATCGTCGGCTATAACAAGGGCGGCCTGATTGTTCCAATTGGCGGGTTGCGCGGCTTTGTTCCCGCCTCGCAAATCAGCTTATTGCGCCGACCTGGCAGCGGCGAGAACCCGGAGCAACGATACGCTAAAATGGTTGGTGAACCGATGACCGTGCGGGTCATCGAGGTGGACCGTTCCAGACGGCGACTGATTCTATCGGAGCGCATGGCGTTGCAAGAAACGCGTGAAACGCTCAAAGATCGCCTGATAGACGGTCTCTCCGAAGGCGACGTGCGTAAGGGGCGCGTCACCAGCCTTGCCGATTTTGGCGCTTTTGTCAACATTGACGGCGCAGATGGGCTGGTGCATCTCTCTGAGATCTCCTGGGAGCGCATTCAACACCCGAACGAGGTGCTCAAGGTAGGAGATGAGGTGCAGGTGAAAGTAATCAGCGTTGACCGCGAACGCAAAAGGATCGGACTGTCCATTCGCCAGTTGCAGCAAGACCCGTGGCTGAAGAGGGTGGGCGATCTGAAAGAGGGGATGCTGGTTGAGGGCGTGATCACTCATCTGACAAAGTTTGGCGCGTTCGCTCGAATTGGCGAGGATTTGGAAGGCTTGATCCATGTTTCAGAGCTAAGCGATCAACGCATCTCGCATCCAAAGGAAGTGGTCAAAGAAGGCGATGTGGTCGCTTTGCGAATCATTAAAATTGATCCAGAGCGGCGCAGAATTGGCCTCAGCCGCCGCAAAGTTGACTCGCCAGCTTACGCGGATCTGGATTGGAAGATGGCTTTGGCCGATGAAGTGGGCAGCGCTCAACCCAAAGACGAAGCAGCTCCGGAAGAAAGCGCAGAGGAGAGCAGCGCCGAGGCGTAAGGCTGAGGTTGTTGATTTCTCGATCCTCGCTCTGATGAGAGCGCGCCTGTTTGCAGGTGCGCTCTTTTATATATGAGTTTCGTTAATTAATGCTCTTTAACCTCCCAAAGATGACTATTGTATATAAACTCTGGTAGAATCCAATCGGACAAATCGTCTCAAATATTCAAGTAGCAATAAGGTACTGGTTGCACAGTAGGAGGAGTACCGTGTCTGGCATGGAAAGATTTACCCAACGAGCGCGCAGAGTGCTGAGCCTGGCTCATCAAGAGGCTGAACGTATGCGCCATAATTACATCGGGACCGAGCATTTGTTGCTTGGCCTGATCCGCGAAGAGGGCGGCGTGGCCGGTCGCGTCCTGCGCGAATTGGGTTTAGAGGCCGATCGGGTGCAGGAAATTATCGAACGGTTGACCGGCCCCGGTCAATATCGGGGGGGCAAACTTGATCTGTCCCCTGGCACACAGCAAGTGTTGGAGTTTGCTGTGGAAGAAGCGCGACGCATGGGGCATCATTACATCGGCACCGAGCATCTCTTGTTAGGGCTGGTGCGGCATGGCGAGGGTGTCGCTATGGATGTCTTGCGCAAATTGGGCGTCACCGCCGAGCAGATCCGACGCCAAACCCGGCGTGTCTTGCAGGAGAGCAGCGCATCGCAACGCACTGGAGCGACGCCGGCTGCGACCTCTGAACGGCGGCCGGGGCGGCAGGAAGCGGCCAAACCAAAGACCCCTATGGTGGATCAACTGGCCACAGATCTGACTGCCCTGGCGGAAGAAGGCAAGCTGGACCCAGTGATTGGGCGTCAGATGGAGATCGAGCGAGTGATCCAGATCCTGGCGCGGCGCACCAAGAATAACCCGGCGCTGATCGGCGAGCCAGGCGTTGGAAAAACGGCCATTGTGGAAGGGTTGGCGCAGCGCATCGTCGAGGGCGATGTGCCAGCGCCTCTGCTGGATAAGCGGGTATTGCAACTGGATGTCGGCTCGCTGGTGGCGGGGACGATGTACCGCGGCCAGTTCGAGGAACGCTTGAAGCGGGTGATTGATGAACTCAAGGCTTCAGGCGCCATCCTGTTTATTGATGAGGTGCACATGCTGGTGGGCGCTGGCGCGGCCGGCTCTTCGGTGGATGCCGCCAACATCCTGAAGCCGGCGCTGTCACGCGGCGAGCTTCAGGTCATTGGCGCCACCACGCTGGATGAGTATCGCAAACACATTGAAAGCGACGCCGCTCTGGAGCGCCGCTTCCAGCCGGTTATCGTCGAGGAACCTTCCATTGAGGAGACCATTGAGATCTTGAAGGGTGTGCGCAGCGCCTACGAGGAACACCACCGTTTGAAGATCACCGATGACGCGCTGGATGCTGCTGCGCATCTTTCGGCGCGCTATGTAACCGAGCGTTTTCTGCCGGATAAAGCGATTGACTTGATAGACGAGTCTTCTTCACGGGTGCGCATGTATAAAAGCACTGCTGCTCAAACCGCAAAGGAGATCATGGCGCAGTTGCGCGAAATCCGTCAAAATTACGCTCTGGCGCAGGAAGACGGACGTTATGACGACGCCCAGGATTATCTGGCGCGCCAGGAGGCTTTGGAAATCCAGTTGGAGCGCCTGCGCACAGGCTGGGATCGCGCCAACAGCCCGGAGGTGACCGCAGAGGATATTGCTGAGGTGGTCTCGATGTGGACGGGGGTGCCGGTGATGCAGATTGCTCAAGAGGAATCGCAACGCTTGCTGCACATGGAAGACGAACTGAAAGCGCATATTATTGGCCAGGATGAAGCCATTCAAGCGATTTCTAAAGCGGTGCGCCGGGCGCGTGCAGGCTTGAAAGATCCGCGTCGACCAATTGGCTCCTTCATGTTCTTGGGGCCAACCGGCGTGGGCAAGACCGAGTTGACCAAAGCGCTGGCGCGTTTCATGTTCGGCAGCGAAGACGCGTTGATCCAGTTGGATATGTCCGAGTTTATGGAGCGCCATACGGTTAGCCGATTGGTGGGCGCGCCGCCCGGATATGTGGGTTATGAAGACGCCGGACAGCTCACCGAGGCCATCCGCCGTCGCCCTTACTCTATCGTGGTCTTCGACGAGATCGAAAAGGCGCACCCCGAAGCGCATAACATGCTGTTACAGATCATGGAGGAAGGCCACCTTTCCGATGCGCGCGGGCATAAAGTGGATTTCCGCAATGCGATCATCGTGATGACCTCCAATGTTGGCGCAGACATGATCAAGCGCCAGGGCAGCCTGGGCTTCGATCTCAAGAAGTCCAAAGAGGTCGAAGAGAGGCTGTCTTACGAAGAGATGCGTAAAAAGTTGATGGATTCACTGCGACGCATCTTCCGCCCCGAATTCATCAACCGCCTCGACTCGGTGATCGTCTTCCGTTCCTTGAACAAAGAGGATATCAAGCAGATCGTTCAGCTTGAGTTGGATAAAGTCGCCCGAAGGCTGGAGGAGCATTCCATCGTACTCAAAGCCGCTCCGGCGGCGCTGGAAAAGCTCGCCGATCTGGGTTTCGACCCGGAGATGGGCGCGCGTCCGCTGCGCCGTGTGATCCAGCAAAAAGTGGAAGATCCGCTGTCTGATGCTTTGTTATCAGGAGATTTTGAGGACAAGGATGTCATCCTGATTGAGCTGGAAGGCGATGAAGTTGTCCTTAAGCGCGCCCAGCCAGAGGAGACTGCGGCCGGCGAAGCGCCTGTGCCGACTGTCTAGGCGGTATTTAAGCTTTATACAGAACGCCCGGAGACTCCGGGCGTTCTGCGCGCAATGTCAGGTTTGTCGTCAACAGGCTTCAGGTGCAAACATGGAACAGAAGGCTGAGAACCCCATCCAAACTTTAGAAGAGACGGATGTTACGCCGCTGATCGCCGCCTATTTCGAGCTGTGTCATTTGAAGCAGCTCTACCGTCAGGGTTGGTTGCGGCGGGGGGTGCCCCGCCAGCGCTGTGAGAGCGTCGCCGAGCATACTTTTGGCGCAGCGATGCTGGCGTTGTGGCTGGCGCAGACATACAGGCAGGATCTAGACTTGTGCAAAGTTGTGCAACTGGCGCTGGTTCATGACTTTGGCGAAGTGTATGCCGGAGATATTATTCCCGCGGACGGGATCAGTGAGCAGGAGAAAAGCCAACGCGAAGCCGAATCGGTGCGGCAGGTATTCTCCAAGCTGACGGGTGGTCAAACCTGGATCGAGTTATGGCAGGAGTTTGAAGAAGGGATGACAAACGAAGCGCGTTTTGTACGCCAGATTGACCGCCTGGAGATGGGGCTGCAAGCCGTCGTTTATGCCCGGCAAGGTTCAGGTGATATGAGCGAGTTTATTGAGTCGGCGCGTCGGGCGTTGACGGATGGCGAGATCATCAATTTGTTAGGAGAAGCCGCTGATCTGACGATGGGGTTTGATGATAAGATAGGGCGGTCTTAACCCACCCCATAAAACATAATGAACCTGGAAGGCAAATCGCAACGACATGATACAGGCGTTAGTGTTCGATTTCGACGGCGTCATATTGGAGACAGAAGGACCGATCTACACCTCCTGGCAGGAGCTGTATCACGCTCATGGACAGGAGTTAGCGCTGGAACAGTGGCTGAAAAACATCGGCACGGCGGAAGAGGTATTCGATCCGATCACAGATCTGGAGCGGCGAATTGGGCGAACATTGGACCGCTCGACCGAGCTGCTACGTCGCCGTGAGCGCGAGCTGGAATTGATCTATACTCAGCCGGTATTGCCCGGCGTAGTGGATTACCTGAAATCCGCCCGCGCACGCGGCTTGAAGATTGGCCTGGCATCCAGCTCACCATGTAGTTGGGTAACGTCTCATTTGGAGCGGCTGGAACTGATGGAGTATTTCGATGTTATTGCTGCTGGCGACGATGTGCCGCGCACCAAGCCAGATCCAGCGTTGTATTGGACGGCGCTGGGCTGGCTGGGCGTGCAGCCGGAACATGCAATCGCATTCGAGGATTCCTACAACGGAATGCTGGCTGCCAAGCGCGCCGGGCTACGCTGCGTGGTCGTCCCCCATGCGCTGACCCGGCACATGAATTTTGATCTGGCCGATCTACGCCTCGATTCGCTGGCAGATCTCTCTCTGGAAGATTTGCTGAGCCACTTTAATGGGCGCCTTGGCTTATGAGAGCAGGGCTGGCGGCAACCAAAAATCGCCATCCCCCAGGATTTTCAACACAATCGAGGCAACCAGCAGCAGCGCGCCCATACCAATGACAAAATAATCCAGCCGACGGTATTTCAGTTGTTCAATCCATGTGCGCCGATGCAGGCCGAAGCAGCGCAGATCCATGGCGTTGGTAATATCCTCCCCGCTCAAAATGGCGTTCATTGTCACTGGCACGACCAGAGGCGCCATCTTGCGAATTTGAGCAAACAATCCGCCATCCAGCTTTTCCACTTCGTATCCGCGTGCCCGCTGTGCATCCAGCGTCAACTGAAAATCGCGCCCTAAAGTGGGCACAAAGCGAAAAGCCAGATCCAGAGAATACGCCAGGCGGTCGGGCAGCCCTAGCCCACGGAAAGTGGCGCCATATTGACGTGGATCCATGGTGAAAGGGATGACCAGAAAGAGCGCCGAGATAGCCAGGATGCGCACCACCTGAGTCAGCGCAAACCATAGACGCTCGATGGTCAGCGTGAAATCAAGCGACCAACCGAAGATCGGTATGCTGATAGCAACAATCGGATGACCGCCTTGCATCACCTCGCGGATGGTTCCGGCGCTGGTGATCAGGGTGTTGACGATCACCATCATACTCATGATGAAGAAAATAAAGCCCCAAGCGCGGCGCGTTTCCTTCCAGGTCAACCTGGCCAGATAGTATTGCCCCAGGTTCAGCGCCAGGAAGAACAACAGGAAACGGATGTCCCAGAACAAAGTGATGGCAAATAAGATCAAGATGGAATAGATCCAGCGGGCGCGCGGGTCAATCTTCTCGATCAGGCTATTGCGGTTGTGATAATTGAAGCTGACCAGCATTCTCGCCTCTGATGAATATTTTTACTGCATCCAGGTGCGACGCACTTATGGAGCGTAATGAGACCTGAGCGCGTCGCACCTGTAAATGCGTTTATCTGCCTGAACGTCCTTGAATGGCAGCGTAGGCCACCATCAGAATGGGCACCAAGATGAGACCATTGACGATGTTCGAAACGAAAGCGGGGGTGAAGTTGGTCGCCATCGAGGTGGCGAAATCAATGCCCGAGACCCAGATCTCGCTCAGCGAGGCGACAAACATGCCTACTGCCGCGCCGACCACGACCATGATTTCAGCTTTGAGGATGTCGCCGCCGGAGCGAAAGTTCTTGATGGACAGATAGATCAAACCAGGAATGGAACCCATCAGACCGTTGCCCAAATCCCACCACGGCCAGAAGCCGTAGCCTGAGATCAGGTCGCTGATGACATTGCCCACCAGGCCGGTCAGCAAACCCACCCAGGGGCCGAAAGCCACGCCAAAGAACATGGGGATTGCCACTGCCGGGCGGATGGAGACATTTGCCGCCGCCGGGATTTGCAGGAAGTTGGTCGCCACAGAAAGCACCGCGTACAACGCCGCGCCGATGGCTGAGTAAACCACTTCACGCGTCCCAAAAGCCCACAAAGATTTCTTTTCCATAACGCATCCTCCTTAGTGATACAAATTAGGTAGAAAAGATTGTCACTTACAGAAACACATTTGTTTGGGTTTGGTTTCTGTTATTCGTCTCCGAGGCTGCAAAATACGCCAGAGCTTCGGCTCTCAGGAATTGCCTCGTGTGGGGAAAGAATTCCAGGTTCAAGCGCAGCAGAGAAGTGGGGAGGACGCGGCATTGACGCAGACGTTCTTCGTCTCTCAACACTTCTTGCGGCGCGCCGTCCGCGACCAGTCGCCCATTATAAAGCAGCAAAACGCGGTTGGCGTAAATCACCGCCAGATCTACATCATGGGTGATGAACAGGACGGCGTCAAATCCCGGCGTTTGCAGAATGGCATCCATGAACGCCAGATAATTCCAGTAATCCTGCCCGGCGGTGGGTTCGTCCAGCATTAAGATGCGCGAGCGCATCGCCAACACGGCCGCGATGCTGACCCGTTTTTGCTGGCCGAATGACAGCGCCAGCGGGGGTGTGTTCAATTCTTCTTCCAGATGCACAGAGCGGATTGCCCATTGAACATCCTGTTCGATTTGGGCTGGCGAATGTTGCAGATTGCGCGGGCCAAAAGCCAGCTCCTCTGCCACGGTTGGGGCAAATAACATCTGGGTGGGGCTTTGGAACACATACCCGATGGTGTGAGCAGCCTGCGCAACGGTGATCTGGCGCGTGTCCTGACCTTCCAGGTACACACTTCCTTGCGTCGGCTTCAGCAGCCCTAACGCATGTTTGACCAGGGTGGTCTTCCCGGCGCCGTTGTGCCCCAGGACGGCAATCACATCCCCAGGATAAATGCTGAAGTTGATGTCATGCAAAACGTCCGGCAATTCAGGGCGGTAGCGAAAAGATACCTGCTCAAATGTAACCAGCGGCTGGTCGGAAGGGGGCGGCAGGGCGATGGTTAGATTGGCGGTCAGCGCATCTTTTCGCGCCCGTTCCAGGACGATTGGCGCTGGCAGCTTTACGCGACGATAATCCACCACCTCCATCAATCCCTGCGGGTCGCCATAATAAACCTGGCGGCCTTCTTCCAGATACAGCACGCGGTCAGGACGCGCTGCTAGCACATCCTCCACGCGGTGTTCAACCAGCAGAATGGAAATGCCGTCATCCGCCAGGCGACGGAACAATTGCAACGCCTCTTGGGCAGAGGCTGGATCCAGGTTTGCCAGCGGCTCATCTAAGAGCAGGATGCGCGGGCGCATCACCAAAACGCCAGCCAGAGCTACCTTCTGCTTCTCCCCGCCGGATATGTAGAAATTTTCCCGCTCGCGCAGGTGAGCGATGCCCAGATACTCTAATGTTTCATCCACGCGCTGCAAGATCTCGTCGCGGGGCAGCCCCAGATTTTCCAGACCAAAGGCTACTTCATTCAACACATAGCTGCCTACGATCT
Source organism: Anaerolineales bacterium (assembly GCA_020060465.1). GTDB lineage: Bacteria > Chloroflexota > Anaerolineae > Anaerolineales > UBA4823 > RBG-16-57-11. The sequence continues at coordinate 15,170 of JAGVAD010000062.1, read as the reverse complement.
GGCGCTCCGGGTCTTGCAGCAGGGTGCCTACGTATTGCGACAATTGCGACATGCTCAGTTTTTCAACCGGCGAGCCAAAAATCTCGATTTTGCCGCTGATCTCGCCGCGATAGACGCGTGGAGCGAGGCCGTTCAAACAGCGCATCAAAGTGGTCTTGCCGCAACCGCTGGCGCCGGCCAGGAGCAGTATTTCGCCGGGTTGTAAGGTCAGCGAGATGTTTTGAATCGCCGGTTCGCTGCGCCGCTGATAGCGGAAGGTCAGGTTTTCTACAAGCAGGGGAAGCGGATCAGTCATGAAGTTGGGTTACCTCCACCTGCGCCCCAACCTGGACGCCCAGCCGCGCCGCAGCACTACCGTTCACCACGCAAATGCTTAATTTCCCTTCACTATCGAACAGCGCCACCAGCTCGCCGGGTTGACCATCACCAAAGGTGCGCTTCAGTCCGTGGATGCGAACGCCTGCCAGATTGATTTCCACATCTCCCATAGAGGGAATGTGTTGGGGTTCCAGATTGGTGGAAATGTTGCCGAAGTGATCCACCAGGGTAACCTGTCCCTGCCAGCCGCGTGCTGTCCGTTGGGGTCTGGGCAGGGCAAGCAAGACCGGATCCTCGATGGGCGCGCCCAGGGCGGACAGCGGAATCCCGTTCGCCAGGTGCGCCGCAACCGGCGAAAAGATGTCTCGCCCGTGGAACACGTTGCTCACCTCCGCCAGCCAAAACTGCGGTTGGTTGAGATGCACAAATTGCATGGGGACGCCAGAGCTGCGGCAGCTTTCGACCAGTGCAGTGCATAAGCCATTATCTGGGCCGACGAAGTAATGCTCGCCCAGCCGGGCAGCGATGGGGCGGCGCTGGGTGCCTACCCCCGGGTCCACGACGGCAACATGGATGGTTCCAGGGGGAAAGAACGGCGCTGTGCGTTCGAGCGTCAACGCTCCTTCCAGAATGTTTTGCGGCTGGATCAGATGGGTGATGTCGGCGATTTGCGCCTGAGGGGCGATGCTCCAAATTACCCCTTTCATCACACCGGGGTAGCCGTCTTTCAAGCCAAAATCGGTTAACAGGGTAATGATGCTCATAGGTGGAGACTATAGCATGACGAACCCCTCAAGTCAATATGATACAATTCTTTCTCCTGAAGTGGATTCGGGAAAATTGTTAGGCTGCATCATCTGGCACGTCTCAGTTGCCTGAACGATGCAACTTTTGCAGGTTGGATGCATCTAATGAATCAAGAGAAACGTGTTGAGGAATTTTCGCTTGAAGCGCTGCGCGCCGGCAACAAGGCTGAATTTGCTCGCCTGGTGGAAGCCTATTCGGGTGTGATTTATCGCTTGGCGCTCAAGGTGGTCGAAGATCCACAGGACGCCGAAGATGTGTTACAAGAGACTTTCATCAAGGCATACCGCGCTTTACCGAATTTTGATGGGCGATCCAGTTTGTCCACCTGGTTGTATCGCATTGCGACGAACGAAGCGCTCATGACACTGAGGCGCAGAAAGAGCGCCTCGGTTGCGAATACGATTTCGATTGAAGAACCGTCGCCCAACGAGGATAATGAGCAGGAGCCGATACAAATTGTGGACTGGTGCTGTTTGCCAGAAACAGAGATGATGTCAGCGGAGGCGCGTGCTTATATGGAGAAAGCCATCGAGACTTTATCGCCCGCGTTACGAACGGTGTTCTTGCTGCGGGATATCGAAGGCCTTTCAACGCAGGAGACAGCAGAGGTGTTAAACGTCAGTGAAGTGGTGGTGAAGACGCGCCTTTCTCGAGCGCGTATGCGGTTGCGGGAATTGTTGTCGGAGTATTTCGGCGAACGAGCGGCGCGCCGGAGTACACCCGAAGGAGAGAATTCGTGATGAGTCATCAGAATTGCCGTCATTTGTTGGGTTCGCTCTCGGATTATGTGGATGGCGAACTCGCCGACGAAGTCTGCGCAGAAATTGATCGCCATCTGGAAGAATGCGAAAATTGTCGCATCGTGGTCGACTCGCTGCGCAAGACAATTTATCTCTATAAAGTGACCAGCGGGCCGCCGAGCGTGCCCGAGGAAGTGCGTCAGCGGCTGTATTTATCTCTGGATTTAGAGGAATTCATCGAGCGAAAAGCGAACAGCGAGATGGGTAAAGCATGACGGACGCGAAGTCAACTTCTTTACAAGATGACGCCCCTCAATCGGTCAGTTTCGCGTTGGTGGACCTGCTCACGCCGCAAGGTTCATCCGCGCAGCCAATAAGACTCCTGCACGCCGGCGATCTGTGTCCAAAGTGTAACGTTGAGCGCCTGGATTACGATGGCTTGCTGAATCTGGCTTGTCCAAAGTGCGGTCCTGTGCAAGCTGGCGGCTGTTTCAGTTGATAAGCTCTTGACGCGCCCCGGCGGGGCGACAAGTAAATTTGAATGCTGGTAATCGTAGTTGCAATATGGAGAAAATGTCCTCGTCTATGCAATCTCGTTCGAATATACAGATTTTAGCGTTAGTTGTGATGGGCGTGGGTTTGCTGATTCTGGGCGGGGCGGCGTTTATGCTCTTGCCCGGTCTGGCGGGAAGCGCATCCGACGATGCAGGCGCGAGCAGCGGTTATTTTTCCGCCATGCCTGCTAAGGTGGATTTTCCTGCTCCTGAAGTCAGCCTGGTGGATTTTCAGGGGCGAAACGTCTCGCTGAGCGATTGGCGCGGCCATGTGGTGTTGGTTAATCACTGGGCCACCTGGTGCCCGCCGTGCAAAGCAGAAATGCCGGTGTTGCAAGCATATTATGAAGATTATAAGGAGCGTGGCTTTACAATTGTAGCCATTGAAGCCGGCGAGCCGGTTGACGAAGTGGCAGCTTATGTGCAACAACAGCGGCTGACTTTTCCGGTGTGGCCCGATCCGCAGCAAATGGCCATGCGCGCCTTTGGCGAAGAATACTTACCCAGCTCCTATGTGATTGATCCAGACGGCCAGGTGGTATTGTACTGGAACGGAGCGATCAACAGGGAAATGCTGGAGAAATATGTTACCCCTCTCTTGGAGATTGTTTATGGAAGCAAAAGTTACCTGGCGCGGCAGACTGACCTTTTCCGGTTCCGCCGATTCGGGTTTTGAAATCCCTCTAGGAACCGATCCGGCTGTGGGCGGCGACAACGATGGCGTGCGCCCCATGGAAATGTTAGCCATTGGGCTGGCTGGCTGCACCGCCATGGATGTCATTTCGATTCTGACGAAGAAACGCCAGGATGTGACCCAATTTGAAGTTCAAGTACACGCCGAGCGCGCTGCGGAACATCCAAAGGTTTTTACCGGGGCGGTGATCGAGTATTTTGTGGTCGGTCGCGGCGTGGAGGAAGAAGCCGTTGTGCGAGCGATTGAGTTATCGGCGGTGCGCTATTGCCCGGCGCAGGCAATGTTCAGCAAGGTTTTCCCCATTGTATTGAAATATCATATTTTTGAGGACCTGGGCGATGGGCAGCGTTCTCTTGTAAAAAGCGGGGTGTACACGCCTGTTCAGGAGCAGGTGTGAGAGAAAAGACAATCAATTTCCCCGGCGGCTGGGTTTAATCCGCGGCGATTGGCTCGCCCGCGGCAAGGGGAAGTTCGTCGTGGTCGGGCAGGATTGTCTCGACCTCGCGCACCGCGCGCACGGCGTAGCCTCCCAGGCCAACCGCGATGGTTCCCAGCCCGCACAAGATCATGATCAGCGCCATGCCGGCGCCAGGATCTGTGCCCACGAGCGGCCCGAAGATCGGCGACAGGACGCCATCGGCGCGCATGGCTGGCTCCATCACCCGATCGGCGAGCGGACCGGCCGTCAGAGCCGCCAGGGGCGAACTGAACCAGGCAATCAGTCGCCGGATGGAAAATACCCGGCCCTGAACATCGGGCGCAACTTTGGATTGCCATATCGCCTGGTTTGAAGCGTTGACGATGGGCACGGTCACTGTGCCGCCAAATTCGCTGGCTGCCCAGGTTGGCAGGTTACGACCCAGCCCCATGAACACCGAGCCGAACAGACCGCCGATTGCCCAGCCGCCCAGCACGCCGTGAACCTTGCGTCGCGCGCCGCCCCAGGCGCTCATCAACAACCCACCTAACAAGCCGCCAATGGCGCCGATCGAACTGACCGCGCCTAAGGTCAGGGCGTTGTTTTGGGTGCGCGACAGAATCATGGGCGCCATCAGGGTGTAGGAGATGCCCGCCAGAAAATTACCCGCCATAAAGACCAGTTGCAATCCCAGCAGGCTGGGGCGTTTGAGGATGTAATGAAAGCCATAGATCGATTCCTTCAACAATGATCCTTTGGCTTCCTCGCCTTCAACGGTTGTTTTGGGTTGGGGAATGTGAACGAGGAGCAACGCTGATACCGCAAAGACAAAAGTGACGATATCTATCGTCAATACGCCGCTTAAACCGATGAGCCCATATAGCGCCGCGCCAGCAACGGGCGCCAGGATGCCGGAGCCGGTTTCTGCCAGCGACATCATACCGTTGGCGCGCCCGTACTGCTCTTTGGGCATCATGGTGGTGATGGCGGCGGAGAACGCCGGCCATTGAAAGGTCTGGAAAGTGCCCATGATAGCCGCCGCTGCGTACAGATGCCAGATTTGCAGGTTGTCGGCCAGGTTGAGCAGCAACAACGCCACAGTCGCCGCCCCAGCCGCCAGATCGCTGAGAGCCATCATCAGTTTCCGATTCGAACGGTCCACCAGCGCCCCGGCCACCGGGCTGAAGATCAACAGTGGAGTGACAAAGAAAAAGCCCACCAACGCCAGCGTGGTGGCTTTTCCCGTTCGTTCAAATACCCATACGGTCACAGCAAAATTCGACATGGCCGTGCCGATCAACGACACGACCTGGCCAATCATGATGACCGTGAAACCGAACAAGCCGGACAGTTTTGGCTGATCGGTCTTAATCATTCGATGAAGATCTCCACATGTTCTCCATCTTCTTCATCATAAACGTCAATAATCTTCCCCTCCGCGCCGGCGTTGATGGCCTCCACCAGCTCATCGAAAGCCACGTCGGGCGCATATTTGGAGGCGATGTTCAGCCCGGCGTCCACCAGGCCAAGCGGCAGGTTGACCGTGGCTTTTGCCTTTCCGGTCATCGTATCGGTGACGCGCACTTTCAGCCAGCGCGCGCTGCCCGATGCGCCGCGCAAAGGCGGCCTGCGGGCAGTTTTGCGGTTCTCGCTCAGCGCGCTGAGCAGCTTGGCGCCCTCCTCGGCGGTGATTTTGCCTTCATCTATCATCTTCAAGATTTTCAAACGTTCTTCATTGGTTGCCATTTTTCACCTCCCGGTTGAAGGTTTATCCAGGAATCCCTCATCCCCTGGTGCAGGTCATTTGACCCAACCAGGGGAGGCGGGCTATTGCGCCTTTCAACCGATAAATATTTCTACTTTATCGCCATGCTCGCCTTCATCCACTTGAATGTAGAGCGGGTTATCCGGGCGGGTTGTCTCACTGACCGCCTGGATGATTTCGTCCAGCGGCTGATCTTGCAAGCCAGGGATGCGATTGCCAAAGGTGCGCAGAAACCAGACCGTGACGCCCACCGGAATGGGAAAGCTGAGGGCGATGCGCTGCGGCGTTTCGCCGGGCGGCTGCTGCACGCGCAAATGCAGCCAGGGCGAATGGCGGCTTTGCCATGCCAGCGCCAGGAGCAAGACTCCGATAGTAAAGGGTACAGAAGCGCACAACAGCCACAGATTGACTGCGCCTGCGGATTTAACCGCCCAATACATTGCCAGCGCGCCCAATATCACGATTCCCGCCCCGATCCACAGCGGTACAGTCCACCAGCGGCGCCATTTGGCTGCTTCCGCCGGCAGACCGCTGGACGAGCGACCAAAGACACTCTCCCGATTTTCCGCTTCCGCCTGCGGCTTGGCCGAGCTCGCCGAAGTCGGTTGAGCGCTGAAGCTCGGCGGGGGCAATTCGTCCATTACGCCAGCGTTTCGTTGCTCCGAGACGGAGGCGTTCATCAAGGCAGGTGCGTCTGGAAGGCTCGTCCCTTCATCCAGGTTTACGCTGCTTTCATCAGTTTCAGAGAGGGCTTTCAGCAGAAGAAAGCCCTCGTCGGCGCTGATTTTGCCGCTGTCAATCATCTCCAGGATGCGCATCCGTTCTTCTTCGTGCTGCATGGCTCACCTTCCTGTGTAACCCAGACTGTTTATTCGTCGCCTTCCAGCGCCGATAGAAGCTGATCAGCCTGTTCCAGGGTGATTTTTTTCTGTTCCAACATGCGCAGGATCATCAAGCGTTCTTCCTCGGTGGAGGCGTCTTTAGACGAGGCAGGCGGCGTTGCCGGCGCGGGCCATTCAAAACTCCAGGTGTGCCGACGGCTGCGCCGGTCAGCCATTTGGGCATGTTGCTCCGCGCGGCGGCGCTGCGCTTCCAGCTTGCGTTCCAGTTTCTCCTGGGCGCGGCGCAGCTTCTCTTGGGCGCGGGAGGCTTCCCGCTCGCTGGCGCGTCGAGCCTGTTCGACGATGCGTTCGCTCTCTTCGGTCGTAAGCCCGATCTTGCCCAGGCGATCCGTCAGATGCTCCATCTGTTCGTTTAGCCGCCGCGTGATTTCAGCCATTTGCGCCTGCATTTGCGCCTCAATCTGTTGAGCAATCTGCTCACCGTAATTGCCGGGCATCGCGCCGGGAAAACTGTGGGCTGGTTCTGTCTCGCTCCAACCGGATTTTTCTACAAACAGATAGACGGCGCCAGACGCAATCAGAGTCAGTGAAGCCGCGCCTTCTCCCAGAGTGAGTTTATATTGCGCTTGTGGGAACGTTTTGGAGCCTTGCGGCAAGCGCACTTTGATGCGTTCTCCTTCGCTGGTCAGGCTGATCTGCGCATCGGCGTCATCCGGCAAGTAACAATAAATATCTCCTCCAGCCTGGATTTTGTATTCAGAGCCGCTCAATCTGTCCAATCGCAGGCGGGCGTTGCCTCGCACGCCAACCTGAATATCTCCGTCCACGCTCGCCAGATCCAGGTTGCCCAGCACCTCGTTCACAACGCATTGACCCGCCACCTGACGGATGTCTGCGTCCCCGTGGACGAGGTCTATACTGAGGTCGTCGGAGGCGTTTTTTACTGCCAGATCGCCATGCACAGTTTGGATCTGCGCCGCGGCGATGTTGCGCAGAAAGAGATCGCCGCGCACTTCTCCAATAAAGAGCTGATCTTCCAGCAGTTTGAGGCTCAAATCGCCGTTGACCACGCCGATCCGCAGCGTTGCGCCAACGGGTAAACGCAGGTCGCAATCGCCCTGGCAGCTCAGATGGATTACATCATCTTGCTGTTCCAGTTGCAGCGTTTCCGGTTCCGCTTGAATTGACAGGCGAGGCTCTTCCCAACCGCGCACTTGCAGATCGCCAAGCGCCTGATCGAAAAAGACTTCGGGCACAGGACCCGTATCCAGAGTTTGGTTGCTCATTTTATTCCTCCGCTTCGCGCAACATCTGCATGGCTTGTTCCGCGCTGATGCGCCCGGCATCCAGGTCTTCCAGGATTTTCTGGCGTTCCTGTTCGGTTAAAACGAGGCTTTCTTCTCCGCTGCCTGGCTCATATCCCAGGGCGCGAATGACTTCGTGCAAACGATTGCGTATCGTCGGATAGGAAAGCCCGATCTCATCTTCCATGCGGGTGATCTTGCCTTCGCAGCGCACAAAAGTGATGATGAAGTTTATTTGTTCAGGTGTAAGCTGGCTAAATGGCCCGCTGGTGAAGCGACCTTCGAGGGTGGTGTCGCAGTCGCGGCAATAAATACGGGTGACAACCAGTTCGCCCCCACAAAGCGGGCATCGGCTGGGAATGGGGTTCATAACGATTTCCTTCCACAAGCAAGACTCAAATATATCTTGACCCTATTATAGCTCGATGTTTAAAATTGTCAAGATTATATTTGATATTATTAAATATATTTTTGAATTTATTGAAATCAAGGGGCGGGTTGTTGAATCTCTGAGGCGACAGGGGTCGGTTTCACAAGAGGAAGGCGGTCGCTTTTGATAAAGCTGCGGGCGTTCGAGCATGTGCAGGCAGTCACAACCAGGGAGTTGCGCACCAGCGTGCCCAGATAGGGACGGCTGCCGTTGCGCGCTGTCCAACCCTCCAGGTTAAAAGCCAGGATGCCGTTGCCCAACCCCTCCGCAGGCATCCATTCGCCGTTGTATTTGCGGGCGATATGGATATGCGTGCCGGTAGCCGAGCCTCCCTCGCAAGATGGATGTCCGATGGGGTCGCCTTGCTTTACCACCGCGCCCAGTGGAACTCGTCCATTCGAGGCTACATGAAGATATAAGATATTCCAACCGGTGCGTTCGTCGCCGTCGCCATCCAGATCAATCATCACCTGACCAATCTCGGAGCGCACCACCACGCCGTCTGCCACGGCAGTTGCCCAGACATTGCTGGACACACAACCGGCGGATTTGGAAGGCGGGGCGAAATCCAGCGCAGCCAATGGCTCGCCTGTCCCCCAGGCAGTGTGCGGCCCGCCGGTGAGCGCCCACACGTCGCCCGGCTCAAATGGCAGCAAAAACGCCGGTTGGGTCAGGCTGCCGGGGATGTGCGGCTCCACGTTTTGCCAGGGGTCGCCGAACAGATCGCGGTAGAGGCGAGCGAAACCATCTGGAGAGATGGCTTTCACGTAATCCGGGTAATTGTACAGGTTATTGAAATAATTCATCAACGCCGCGGTAGCCGCGTTTTGCCAGGGGTCAATACGTTCGATGCGTCCATCCGAATGGGTCAACTCGGTCAGTTTAGCAGTGCGATAGCGGTAGTAAGCGTCATTGAGCTGATTTGCCGCCCAGCTAAGCTGCATAAACAGCCCTTTATGACTCCAGCGGCGATAACCTAGCGGATAATCTTCCAGTTCCTCCGCCAGGGTGGGCTGGCTGAGCGCGCCGGCTTGATATTCCAGCAGCGCTAACAGCAGACGCGGGCTGACGCTGTAATAACGAGCGATATATTCGACGATCTCCGCTCCGCTGCGATTGGCGTCGGCTACATAACTTTGATAATCTTTCAACCAGCCTGGGTGTTCGGCCACAAAAGTCGCAACGTCGAAACCGACCTGCGCCGGCCCATTGGGGAACAGGCTGTCGGGAAGGATTTGATAGGGAGAGCCCCACAACGGCAGGTAGTAGATGGGTATCTTCATTGGCATACCCGGCGGCATCGTGGTGGCGGTGACCGGGATGAAGGGATTGGCTTGCAGGATTTCCGCAACGCTGGTGTTGAAACGCACCGCCAGCCCCGGCAGGGTGTCTCCGGTTTGGGCGATGTAATCCACCAGCTCGCCTGGCTCGTAGCGCGGCCTTTCAGGGAAAGCTGAGGTGGGGGTGACGGCGACGTTTTCAACCTGGGCGACGTTCATAGCCGACGCGTCCTCCTGAACCGCGGAAGCCTCGCTCCCTGCGCTGAGCGGCGCGGCAGCCAATGGCTGACAGGCGCTCAGCGCCAGACTTGCGGCGACCATCAGACCCAGAAAGAGATGAAAGCGGCGGCTGGCAGACAACGCCAGCGCGAACAACTCAGGGATCATCATCCGTGCGGGTGATAAAAGTTAAGTAATTGCTGCAAGTGCAGGCGGTGAGGGTAATTCCGTCTCGCGTCAGGGTGCCGGTGTAGGGCATAGGTCCGGCATGGGCGACCCAGCCACCCAGGTTGAAAGGCAGCGGCCCATCCGCTGGCACCCACTCTCCGTTGAACTTGCGTGCAATGTGAATGTGCGTGCCGGTGGCGAAGCCGCCTTCGCAGGAGGGGCGACCAATTGGATCGCCGGCAGCCACCCAATCCCCCAATTGAACGCGGCCCTTCTCGGCGATATGCAGATAGACCAGTACCCAGCCGGTTTGTTCATAACCATCGCCATCCAGATCCAGCACCACCAGACCTGGCCCCGTGCGCACCACCAGCCCAGCAGCAGCGGCTGTTGCCCAGGCGTCTGATTGGACGCAGCCGGATTCGTTGGAGCCAGGGGCAAAATCCAGGGCGGCGTATGCGCCCTCCTGTTCCCATGCACCATGCGGTCCGCCGGTGTAACTCCAGGTCCAATTGCGCATGAAGGGTAAGATCAACTGCGGTTGGGTGACGCCAGCGGGAAAGAGCGGCTCAACGGTCTTCGCTCGCTCCCAGGGGTTGCCGAACATGGTGGTATGCAATGCAGGCAAACCCACATCCGGGTTGAGCGCATCCAGCCAGCGCTGGCTCTCGTATAGTTTGGAAAAGTAATATTGAAGGGCGGCTGTGCCGGCGTTCAGGTCTGGCGCCAGGCGAGCGGTTGCGCCGTCCGAAAAGCGTATTTGCGTCAGGCGGCCCTCTCGGTAGGCGTAATAGCCGATGGAGAGCTGGTTGACGCTCCAGACTAGTTGATTGTAAAGACCTTTGGCGTTAGGCAAGACCAACCCCATTGGATAGTCGGTCTGCTCTCTGCCTTGCGGCATACCATACACCCAATGGCTGTGATATTCCAGTAAAGACAGTAGAAGCCGCGGGTTAATCGAGTTTTCGATCGCTACCCGCTGCACAATCTCCGCGCCGGATTTCATTCCAGTGCTTTTATGCCATTCTTTGTATGAGCTGAGATACCCCCCAGCCTGGCGCACAAATTCCAGCGTATCGAAATTGACTGCGGAGGGCGAATACACCACCTCGCTATCGGGCATGATTTGTTGAGAGGAGGTGGTGTTGCCCAACTTGCGCGGAATGATTAACAATTGACCTGGGTTGATAAAAGCAGTTTCCGGGATGGGTTCTGGCGAAGTGATCTCCGCTGGCGTTACCCCAAAGCGCACCGCCACCACCTTCAATGTATCAGCCGCCTGGGCGTAATACAGAATGGGTGCGGTATCCACCACATATATTTCCGGTGTGGCTGAAGGCGGCAGCAGCGTGGGCGAGGTAAAGGTCTCGCCGGGCGGTTGCGTGGGAGTTTCACTGACTGCCGTTAATGTAGGGTCATCAATCGGCTCGATGGTTATGGGAATGGCGGGAGGTATGGAGGGGGTGGGAGAAGCCTCCAGCAGCACAACGGGCGGATCTTCGGACTGCAAGCCGATCTGAGGCGCCAAAGCCAGCGCCGCGGGCGTCGGTGGAGAACTGGGCGGAATCCAATATCCGCCGCTGGCGACGCAGGAAGTAGCCAGAACGCTGATCAATAAGCTGCAAAAAACGTGAGCGGCAAGCGCCTGTGTTCTAAGAGGCTTCAACGCTGAATTCCGTTATTTGGCGCTATTCCGGCGTAAGCTTCGATTTGCTTGCCTCCGCGCAACAGATAACCGTCATATTCTCGTTCGCTTCCTTTCGCCACCCATCCATCCAACACGAAGGGGATGGGCCCGGCTGCGGCGATCCATTCCCCATTATACCTGCGCGCCAGGTGTACGTGGGTGCCAGAAGACACGCCGCCCTCGCAAGAAGGATGGCCGATGCGCTCGCCCGCCTTCAGAAAGACGCCCGGCAGAACCCGATCACGCTCCTCGATATGCATGTATAACACCGTCCAGCCGGTTTGCTCCAATCCGTCGCCGTCCAGGTCCTGGATTACAGCGCCGTTTTTGGCGCGCAGGATCAATCCATCAGCCACGGCGACCACCCAGGCGTCGTTCATCACGCAGCCCAGCGCCTCTCCTGGGGGCGCAAAATCCAGGGCGGCCCAGGCGGAGCCATCGCCCCAACCGCCATGCGGACCGCCGGTGTAATACCATACCGCGCCCGGCTCGAAAGGCAGTTGCATGGCTGGCTGGAACAGATCGGCCGGGATCAGCGGCTCGATGGCATAATCGAATGGATAGCCGAAGAGCGCATTGTAAGCGGCAAACAGGCCTTCGGATGAGACGGCTTTTTCCCAGGCAGAACGGTCATGGAACTGAGCGAAAAAGTATTGCACAGCAGCCGTCCCTGCGTTTATGGTGGGGGCAATCGGCACAATATTTCCATCTGCCAGAACCCAGGTCGCCGCGCGCCCGTAGCGCCAGAGGTAATAGCCGCCGTTCAGGGTGTTCGCCGCCCAGGCGAGCTGACGATACAATCCTTTGCGGTTTGGGTCCACCCAGCCCAGCGGATAATCCTGGTCTTTCTTGACCGGTCGAGGGTTGGTTAACCATCCGGTCTGATATTGCAATGTTGCCAGGAGCAGGCGCGGGTTGACCGAGTAATCTTGCGCGATACGTTGCAAGATTTGCGCCCCGCTGAGCGATTCTCCATCCACTTCTTCGGAATAACTGGAGAGGAAACCATCCTGCTTTTTTACAAACTCTTCGATATTGAACAACACCGTGTAAGGGCCATACACCAGCTCCGAATCGGGTATGATCTTGAAATCCGGACCGCTGTGTTGGGGGGTTGGCGCAGGGATGGTCAATATCTGCCCCACGGACAATATATTGGGGTTGAGCAGGTCGTTGGCGTTAACGATCTGATCTACACTGACGCCGTAGCGGTTGGCGATCAGCCCCAACGTGTCGCCAGGCTGCACCGCGTACTCTTCCGAGTGTGTGCGAATGGCCGGCAGTTTGTGGGGCGTGTCGGGGGTGGGGGTGAGGATGGGGGCGCCAGGCGAGCGACGCGGCGCGGGAATCCACGCCGGCGGGGTCTGAGTGATGCGAGCGGGGCTGGTGGGCAATCCTTGTCTGGAGATGCTCCAAAATGGTTCGTTGCTGGCGCGTTGGCTGCGTGAACAGGCCAGCAAGGCGATAAAGATGCAAGCCAGGGGCAAAAAGATCGTTTTCCGCTTTTGGCGAACTGCGAGTCGTTGAGTAGGTGAGATCACAGCTTTGGCAAAACGATGGATTGCTGTTTTTGATATTTGCCCTTCTTGTCGGCGTAGGAAATCTCACACATTTCGTCCGCCTCGAAAAACAACACCTGGGCAATGCCTTCGTTGGCATAGATTTTGGCTGGCAAGGGCGTGGTGTTGGAAATCTCCAGGGTGACATATCCCTCCCACTCCGGCTCGAAGGGCGTGACATTTACAATGATCCCGCAACGGGCGTAGGTTGACTTTCCCAGGCAGACTGTTAGCACATTGCGAGGAATGCGAAAGTATTCGACCGTTCTGGCCAGGGCAAAAGAGTTTGGCGGAATCACGCATACATCGCCTTTAAAATCAACCATGGACTTGGGGTCGAAGTATTTAGGGTCCACGATGGCCGAGAAAACGTTGGTGAAGATCTTAAATTCATCTGCCACGCGGATGTCATAACCGTAAGATGAGACCCCAAACGAAATTACCCCATTGCGTACCTGCGAATCGGTGAACGGCTCGATCATGCGCTGTTCAAGCGCCATCTTGCGGATCCAATGATCGGGCTTTAATCCCATAGGAACCTCCAAAGTTGAGCTGCCAGCATCAAAGATACAACCGTGATTTTACCCCAACAGCCTATATTTAACGACCTTTCGCTGATTTTTATCGGCAGGAAAACGGGCGCTCCGCCAGCAACCCAAAGCTGAAGCTTGCCTCTCACTGGCTGCGAAAGACGACGGCGGTGATTTGCCCCTGAAAGACCTGCACCAACTCTTTGCGCAGTCCACCCATTGGAAAGCTCAATTGATACCAGCCGGCTGGCAGGTCGCCAATGGCAAAACTTTCCAGCCACGGCGGCTGGTTCATCAGGGCTTTTTCTTCATAGGTGAGTAATGTCACCTCAAAATCGCTGGGGCCATCTGGGCCTTGCGGCAGGTATTGCAGCACGATGCTGGGCATTTCCAGGCTGTTGCCATACGCATCCACAAAGCGCCCGGCAATCGCCCCCATGGGCTGCCCGTTAGCATCTAGATGGGGCGTCAGCCATAATTCAGGGTTGCGGGAGGCTTTATAAGTATTTTCTCCCAATCGCACTTCGAAATGCAAGTGGCTGCCGGTGGCGATGCCGCTCATGCCGACCTTGCCAATCGGCTCGCCAGCAGCCACCACCTGCCCGACCTGCACGGAAATCTCGGAAAGGTGGCCGTACAGGGTGTAGATCGGCTGGGGCAGGTCGGGCAGCGCCTGTAACAATTGGGCTGGCGGCTGGTGTTCAATGACCACCAGGTTGCCGTAAAAATTGGAGTAGGGACCATAAAACGTGATCGGCCAAACGCCGTGCGGCGAGGTGGGGTTAAGATCCGTCCCGGCCACCACCACGCGCCCATCTCCGGCAGCGAATACAGGCGTTCCATAGCCGTTGAGAAATTCCACCCCGTGATGCGGGTCGCGCAAACCGCTTTGGGTGCTGCCGAACCGGTAAGTGACGTCAATAACGTCGTTGCCCGGCGGCTGTATTGGCCGCATTAGAAAAAATACGCCCTGGTAAACGCAAAATTCCGGCGGGCAAGGCGTCGGCTTGAGCGGGGTTGAGGTTGGTTCTTCCTTTGCAGTTGAAGAAGGTTCAACCCTCAGAGCGGCGGTTGGTGTGAGCGTAGGCGGCGCGGCAGATGGCGGCGTTTGCGTCGGCGAAGTCGGTTGACCGGGCGATGCGCACAGGCCAGGTTGATCTGCATTGGAGAGGCATTCGGTCGCCACCGGCTGCGTTGTAGCCGGATGGGCAGCAATTCGCATGGGCGCAATAAACTGGCAAGCAGATGTGAGTAGAAGCAAACCGCTTGCCAGCAGCCGCGCCCCAGCGGATAATTTCATAACTGCGGCATCCCTCCGCGCTCGACGAGTTGTTGACGGATGCGCGCTTCGATTTCGCTCGCTTGCGCCTCTAACTGCCGAATTTCCGCCAGCAGAGGTTCGCCTGCGGATGGATCGGCCAGGCTGGCGAGGTTGATGCGCACGTTGTAGCCCGCGCCGGTCAGGGCGGCGCGCGCCAGGGCGGCGCCAGTAGCGCCGTCGCTGATGGCGTTCAGGTTGCCCAGCGTCGCCGCCTGGGCAGACAGTTCCATCACTTCGACGGCCATGCGCGCCGTATCCAAAGGCACGCGGGCGGCATTGAGAGTGGCTTCTTCGATCGCTTTCTGACGCACTGCCTCCTCTTCTGGCGTGTCTTTGGGCAGTTTAAGGGCTGTCATCACTGAGGAAAAAGCCTCCGCATCGCGCTGGATTGCCTCAGTGAGCGAGGCGCGCAGACTTTCAGCGCGCTCCAACAGCGCATACATCTGCGCTTCGACATCGGCGTACTTTTTCTTACCCAGGGTGAGGCGGGCGACCATGGCTGCCAGGGCGGCGCCGGCCGCGCCAGCATAAGCC